>CABYXC010000006.1 GCA_902522865.1 uncultured Alphaproteobacteria bacterium
CAAAAAAAAATAAAGTTAAAATTTCATGTATTGGGAAAATTATTAAAGAAAAAGGAATTCATTTCGATTCACATTTAGACGTGAAGAACTTCAATAAATTTGATCATTTCTCCTAAAAACTTGATTTTTTCTATAGTTTCTGACATATCACCCAAAATTTTAAGGAGTTTTAAATGACAACACTGCAAATATTAATTGTTTTATGCGGTCTAGCTGCCGTTCTTTATGGTCTAGTGACATCTAGACAAATTTTATCGCTTGGTTCTGGAAATGATAAAATGCAGGAAATTGCTGGTGCAATTCAAGAGGGGGCTAGGGCTTATTTAAATAGACAGTATATGACAATAGCAATTGTGGGTGTTGTTATTTTTGCTCTCATATGGATAGTATTTGATTTGGCTTCAGGGATTGGCTTTCTAATAGGTGCTTTTTTTTCTGGTGCTGCAGGTTATGTTGGAATGAATATATCTGTAAGATCAAATGTTCGCACAACACATGCAGCAAGTAAAAGTTTAGCTGAAGGTTTGTCTGTTTCTTTTAAGGCTGGTGCAGTAACTGGAATGTTAGTTGCAGGTTTTGCTCTTCTTTCAATTGCTATTTTCTATTTTGTTTTACATAATTCTGGTTCATTTCCAGGAAGAGAAATTGTAGCACCTTTAGTATCATTAGGTTTTGGAGCTTCATTAATTTCAATTTTTGCAAGGTTGGGTGGCGGTATTTTTACCAAAGGTGCGGACGTTGGAGCCGATTTAGTTGGTAAAGTTGAAGCTGGTATTCCAGAGGATGATCCAAGAAATCCTGCTGTTATTGCAGATAATGTTGGAGATAACGTTGGTGATTGTGCAGGAATGGCTGCTGATCTATTTGAGACTTATGTAGTTACAGTAGTAGCAACAATGGTTTTAGCTTCTATATTTTTTATTGAAAACTCTTATACAATGATGATGTTCCCATTGGCAATTGCAGGTGTTTGCGCACTTACAAGCATAATTGGTACATACTTTGTAAGACTTGGTAAAAATAATAATATTATGGCTGCTCTCTACAGAGGATTTGCAGTCTCTGCTATCCTTTCTGCTGTGCTATTATATTTTGTTACAGATTATATCGTTGGTTTAAATAATGTTTTGCTAGTTGAAGGAACATCCACTCAGTTTACTGGAATGTCACTTTTTATATGTGGTCTTCTGGGATTAATAATTACAGGCTTAATTATATGGGTAACCGAATATTATACTGGTACTAATTATAGACCTGTTCAAAGTATTGCTCAATCTTCAACAACAGGACATGGAACAAACGTAATTCAAGGTCTTGCAATTAGTTTAGAAGCAACTGCACTACCTGCACTAATTATTGTTGCGGGAATTATTGCAACTTATTCTCTAGCTGGTTTATTTGGTATTGCGATTGCTGTTACTACCATGTTAGCCTTAGCTGGAATGGTAGTTGCTTTAGATGCGTATGGCCCAGTTACTGATAATGCAGGTGGTATAGCCGAAATGTCGAACTTAGAAGAAAGTGTTAGAAAAACCACTGACGCACTTGATGCAGTTGGGAATACAACTAAAGCTGTAACCAAAGGGTATGCAATCGGCTCTGCAGGATTGGGAGCGCTTGTTTTATTTGCAGCATACACTGAAGATCTCGATCATTTTGCCAAAGATCCAAGTAGTCCTTTATATGGTATAGAAGTTTCTTTTGATTTATCTAATCCCTATGTAGTTGTTGGATTGCTTTTAGGCGGTTTATTACCTTTCTTATTTGGAGCTTTAAGTATGACAGCAGTTGGAAGAGCAGCTGGTTCAGTTGTATTAGAGGTAAGAAGACAATTTAAAGAAATTCCTGGTATTATGGAAGGTAAAGGTAAGCCAGAATATGGTACTTGTGTAGACATTCTTACTAAATCAGCAATAAAAGAGATGATTGTGCCATCTATGCTACCGGTACTATCACCTATTGTTGTATATTTTGTTATTTTATTCATCGCCGGTCAATCAGCTGCCTTATCTTGTTTGGGCGCATTATTGCTTGGTGTAATTATCACAGGTTTATTTGTTGCCATTAGTATGACTGCAGGAGGTGGTGCTTGGGATAATGCAAAAAAATACATTGAAGATGGTAATCATGGAGGAAAAGGAAGTGAAGCTCATAAAGCTGCAGTTACAGGTGACACTGTAGGTGATCCTTATAAAGATACAGCAGGTCCAGCGGTAAACCCTATGATTAAAATAACAAATATTGTAGCACTTCTACTTTTAGCTGCGATATCTTTATAAAAATTTATGGAGTAGTTGGTAACTCTTGTTGTGTTCCAACTCCTCCGAATATTTTTTCTAACAAACCTCTTTTGATAATTTCATTTGAAGTTTTATCATCTGCTAACTTAATGTTAGCAATATCTTTAGTATCAAAAACTTTGGATTCAATTATTTGACCATTTGCGTTTATCTTAAACACAAAAACATAACTATAATTTGTTTCCTTATTAAAAATTGATTTTCTTTGACTTTTTTCAGAAAAATAAAAAAATTTATTTTCTATTGGATCAATATAACTTGGATAACCTAATTCATTAATTAACTTTTCTTTATTCACATAATTTATTTTTTTAAAATTATTTTGACTCAAAACTTTGCCGGAATAAGTTGTTTTATTTGTGCAGTTTGCTAAAACAAAAAAGAAACATATATATATTATTAACTTTCTCATTAGATGATATTACAATACTTAAAAAAAAAAGAAAATAAAGAGCAAATCATTGCAACTAAACAGTATAAAAAAATTTTATCTGAAAGTACTAAATTTTTAAAAGATAATGATTTCTTCAAATCAAAAGATTTTAAGACATCTTTTGAAATTGTTTCAATCTTCATAATTATGTTTATTCGCAAAAACTTGCTAAAAGATAATAGAAAAAAATATCTCAAAGTTAATGAAGAATTAGTATCATTATTCATTTTAGATCTTGATGAGTCTTTAAGAGAAAAAGGAATTGGAGATATGTCAATTGGTAAGTATGTTAAATCATATGTTAAAAAATTTTATTTTAGGATAAGTAAATTTCCAAATGACAATAACCTACATAAAAATGAATATTTTATTGAATATCTTAGAATTACAAATTTAATAAATAATGATGATTATATTAATATTTCCAGAAAATTTAATGATAAATTTGAGGAATTTATAAATTGTACATATTAACATTTTTAATTTTTCATAAATTATTGAATATTTATCTTGAATTAATTTTAAAAACTAATATTTGGGAAAAAAATGGCAGTTCCTAAAAGAAAAACAAGTGTTTCAAAAAGAAATATGAGAAGATCTCATGACTCTATAAAAAAACTTAACGTTATTTTGGACAAAGATTCTGGAGAACCAAGGCTACCGCATCAGATCGATTTATCAACTGGTATGTATAAAGGTCGACAAATTCTAAAAAAGAAAACACAAGAAAATAAATAAAATCATGTCTGAAAGGCAAGTAGTAATTGCCATAGATGCAATGGGTGGAGAAAATAGCCCCTATAAAGTTTTAAAGGGGGCTGAAATATTTCAAAAGATAGAAAAAAATACTAAAATTGTTTTTTTTGGTGATGAAAAACTAATAAAGAAAATTATAAAAAAAAATAATATTAAAATTTTCAATTATGAAATTAAAAATACGCAAGATACTATTTTAGATGATGATAATGTAAACACAATATTAAGATCAAAAAAGAATAGTAGTATTTACAAAGGGTTGGAATTTGCAAAAAATAATGAAAACTCTGGTTTTGTATCATCTGGAAGTACAGCTGCGATAATGGTACTATCTAGGTTGCATATGGGGATGATCAAAGGTATTGATAGACCTGCAATTTGTTCTTTAGTTCCAAATAAAATAAACTTTTCACTAATGTTAGATTTAGGAGCAAATGTGATAGTTACTGGTGCCAATTTATTACAATTTGCGTTGATGGGTTTTTGTTACTATTCAATAATAAATAAAAATACTAAACCAAAGATAGGTATTTTGAACATTGGAACAGAGAATAATAAAGGTTTAGAATTTCTTCAAGAGGCAGCAGATTTAATTCAATCAAGTTTTTTAAAAGAACATTTTATAGGTTTTGTAGAACCAAATAAAATTACATCCGGAGATTGTGATATAATTGTTTCTGACGGTTATACTGGAAATATTATGCTTAAATCTGCAGAGGGTATTTCAAACTTTATTACTTCAAATTTAAGAGATATGTTTAATAAATCATTAATTAATAAAATTTCTTATAAATTAATTGAAAAAGACTTAAAAAAATTGAAAGATCAAGTTAATCCAGACATTTATAATGGAGCAACCTTAATAGGTTTAAATGGTATATCTGTTAAAAGTCATGGTAATGCCAACCCTATTGCATTTAGTTATGCATTGAAACAGTGTCATAATTTTATTACTAATGACCTTAATAAACAAATTATAAAATCTATTAAAAATATATGATTAACAAACAAAATATATCTAGAGATGAAATTGCTGAAGCAATGAAAAATGAATTTGGTTTCAATAGAAGACTTTGCTTGGATATTGTTAATGATATATTACATATAATAATTGATGGTCTTCAGTCAGATAAAAAGGTAAAAATTCATAACTTTGGAACATTTAAACTTACTTATAAAAATAGTAGAATAGGAAGAAATCCTAAAACTAAAGAAGAATACAAGATTTCTAGTAGAAACGTAATTTCTTTTAAAGCTAGTAAAATATTATTAAGATACATTAATGGAAACATTGATGAATAAATGACTTACAAAAAATATCTAAATATTTCAGAAGTTTCTAAATTACTTCAAATTGAAGAACATAAAATTAGATATTGGGATTCTCCTGACCCAAAAACAAATAAATTTAGAGTTGAGGGTATTTCAACTAAAAGTAAGGGTGGCACAAGATATTTTAATAAAGAAAATATTAAAAAATTACAAAAACTAAAGAATATTTTATATGATGGGAACTCTCATAATCATTCTATAAAATTAGCTGAGAAGATATTATCTTCTGATAATAAATTACCTTTACAAATTAATAAAAATTTAAACAATTCTATGAATTCATATAATGACAAAAAAATTAGTCAGATTCTTAATAAAATGAGAATATTGTTGAAAAAAGATAGTATTAAATAATTTATAAAAAAAAAATACATATATTTCAATAATTTAAATCAAATATTTATACAAAAAATAAGAAAAAAAAAATTATTTTTAATGTTTTATTTGTCCGTCAATTAAAATATATGAAGCTCATCTTATTAGTAAGGAAACAAACTATAAGGAGTTTTTATGTTAAATAAGACTAGTCTATTAGGTATCATTGCTGCAACTATAGCTTTTATTGCAGTTCCAGCATTTGCTGCCGATACTTTCCTAGGTGAAGGTGATTTTGTAGGTATTACGTTCTGGATTGTTTCAATTGGAATGTGGGCATCTACTATTTTCTTTTTTTATGAAGGTATGAGAGTTTCTTCTAAATGGAGAACTTCAATGGTTGTTGCAGGGCTTATTACTTTTATAGCTGCTGTACATTACATGTATATGAGAGACTTTTGGGTTGCTACAGGTGAGTCACCAACAGTATATAGATATATTGACTGGATACTAACTGTACCACTTCAAATGGTTGAATTCTTTTTAATTCTAGTTGCTGCCGGCGCAGCTGTATCTAGTGGTGCATTCTACAGATTGCTCATTGGTACACTGGTTATGATTGTTGGTGGATATCTTGGGGAAGCAGGTCATATTTCGGTATTACTTGGCTTCATCATTGGTATGATTGGTTGGGCTGTAATCATTTGGGAAATTTTCCGAGGTGAAGCAAGTCAAGCTGCTACAACTAAAGAATCAGTAACGTCTGCATTTAATGCAATGAGATTAATTGTATTAGTTGGATGGGCTATCTATCCTCTTGGATATGTATTCGGTTTAATGATGGGTTCGGTTGATGCTGACACTTTAAACTGGATTTATAACCTTGCAGATTTTATTAATAAAATCTTATTCGGTTTAATTATCTGGAACGCTGCTGCTAAAGACTCAGCAACTGCATAATTAAATATCTAAATAATATTTAAAAAAACCCTCTATTTAGAGGGTTTTTTTTATTAAATTATTGACTTAATTTTTCAATATATGTATTTGGGCACGCGATGAAAACATTCTCTCTTAAAAAAAATAATATTAAGAAAAAGTGGGTCTTAATTGATGCTAAAGATGCAGTTTTAGGTAGACTAGCTGTAATTTCTGCAAATATCCTAAGAGGTAAAAATAAGCCTGAATATACCCCTAATCAGGACTGTGGCGACAATCTGATAATAATTAATTCTGATAAAATTCATTTAAAAGGCAAAAAAGCTGATAATAAAATTTATTACAGACATACTGGATATCCTGGAGGAATAAAAGAAACAACTCCTAACAAAATGAAAGAAAAAAATAAATCTGATGAAATGATTAAACTTGCAATAAAAAGAATGATCCCAAAAGGTCCATTAGGTAGACAACAATTGTCTAACTGCAAGATATATAGAGATCAAAATCATAAGCATGAAGCTCAAAACCCTCAAACAATTGATATTACATCAATGAATCTTAAAAATAAAATTTAACCATGGAAAATCAAGAAAATCAAACTGAAAATATTTTAGATAATAAAGAAAGAGCTTACGCAACTGGAAAAAGAAAAAATTCTATTGCTAGAGTTTGGTTAAAAAGAGGTACTGGAGAAATAAAGATTAACGGAAAACCTCTTGAGAAATACTTTTCAAGACCTGTTCTACAAATGATAGTTAACCAGCCTTTAGATGTTGTGAAAGCTGATAATTCATATGAGATTATGGCTTCTGTTAAAGGTGGAGGGCTTTCTGGTCAGGCAGGTGCAATAAGGCATGGTATTAGCAAAGCGCTAAGTCTTTATGATCAGTCAAATAGACCACCTCTAAAAAAAGTTGGTTTTCTTACAAGAGATCCAAGAGTTGTTGAAAGAAAAAAAGCTGGTTTAGCAAAAGCCAGAAGAAGTTATCAATTCTCTAAGAGATAAATTTTCATGAAAGATAAGATTAAAGTAGCCGTTTTAGGCTCTACTGGCTATGTTGGTATGGAGTTAGTAAAAATTCTATCAAATCATTATTACGTAGATATAAACTTTTTAGGATCAGAAACTATTCATGATAGTTATCTAAATAATATTGAAAACACAAAAGAATATAACCAACTTCCTCTATTAAAACCTAATGATAGTTTTAATGCTGAAGAAAGTGATTATGTATTCTTAGCTTTACCTCATGCAGTATCTAATAAATATGTAAAAAAATATTTTAATAAAATTAATATTATAGATTTATCTGCAGACTTTAGATTAGATAATTTTGATGTTTATAAAAAAAATTATGGCAACGAACATGAGTGCAAAGAGTATTTAAAAAACTTTATTTATGGTCTTGTTGAGATTAACAGAGAAAAAATATTAGATTCAAAAAATATAGCAGTACCTGGTTGCTACCCAACTTCTATTTTATTACCATTAATACCTTTAGTAAAAAATAAACTAATTAATACCGAGAATATAATAATAGATTCGAAATCAGGCTATAGTGGAGCAGGAAAGAAATTTGATTTCAATCAAATGAAATCAAAAAATGATTATAATTTTTATAATTATAATACAAATAATCACAGGCATATTGCAGAAATCAAACAAGAACTTGATAAGCATAACTCTGAAAATGAAGTAAAGTTTTCATTTAATCCTCACATTCTCCCAAATTTTAGAGGTATGATTTCTACAATCTATTGTGATCTAAATAATGGGATTAAAAAAACTGATATTATAAATTTATTCCAGAACTTACAAAAAATAAATCCTTTTATAAAGTATATCGATAATGATGAAGTGCTTGATTTTTTTTCTATTCAAAACTCTAATTATTGTAAAATAAAAACTTTTGATCATTATAGTGAAGATAAATTGATTATAGTCAGTGCAATAGATAATTTAATCAAGGGTGCTGCTGGTCAAGCAGTACAATGTTTTAATATAGCAGAAAATATTGAAGAAACACTATCTTTAGTATGATTAAATACTTTACAGCCTTCCTTCTTTCCCTTTTTATCTTTTCATGTGGATATCCTGATATTGATAATGTTCCTGATTTTAAAGATGCAAAATTAACTGATGAAGAATTATTAGATTATTGTAGTATTTCTCATACTGATAAAAAAGATATAGATAAATGTATTAATGATTATAAAAGCTAAATATTATTATGAATAAGCTTAATATTGGTATAGCGGGATTGGGAAATGTTGGGTCAGCACTAGTTGAAACAATAGAAGAGAATAAAAATTATTTCCTTGAAAAAAATGATGTAGAATTGAACATAGTTGGAATATCTGCCAAGACAAAAAATAAAAAAAGGTATTTTAATGTATCAAATTACACTTGGTATGATGATCCAAGAGAAATGTCTAAAGATGATAATTGTGATGTAATTGTTGAATTGATTGGTGAAGAAAAAGGAATTAGCTATGAAATAATTGAAACAGCATTAAAAAATAAAAAACATGTTGTAACAGGTAATAAAGCTTTAATAGCTAATCATGGAAAAGAATTATTTGAATTAGCTAATATACATTCACTAGCCTTATCGTATGAAGCTGCTGTTGCAGGTGGCATACCAGTAATAAAAACAATAAAAAATTCAATTAGTTTAGATAGAATTAATAAAATTTCTGGAATTTTAAATGGAACTACAAATTACATTTTAACCAAAATGCAACAAGATAATTTATCCTTTGATGAAGTTCTTAAAATTGCTAAAGATAAAGGATTTACTTCTGATCAGGAATCAAAATTAGATATTGGTGGGTATGATGCAGCTCACAAGTTAACAATACTATCAACTTTATGTTTTAAATCAAATTTAAACTTTAATAATAATTATATTGAAGGAATATCAAATATTAAAATTGAAGATATTAATTTTGCTAAAAAATTAGGATACAAGATAAAGTTAATATCTGAAGCCTCCATAATTGAAGGAAAAATTTCAAACTTTACTTCACCAAAATTAGTTTCAATGGATAATCCCTTAGCAAGTGTTGATAATGCTCTTAATGCGATTAATATTGAAACTATTCATCTAGAAAATTTATTTTTAGAGGGTGAAGGAGCAGGGGGGAAGCCAACTGCCAGTTCTGTCTTGTCTGATTTATATGATATATCTCAGAATGAAAAATTTAATAATTTGGGTTTTAAAATTGATAATTTACAAAGTTTTGAAAAATATTCAGTAGAAAATATAATTAATAGTTATTACCTAAGAATAATGACAGAAGACAAACCTGGCGTTCTTTCATCAATTACTAATTATTTTAGTGATTTTGATATATCTGTAAAAAAAATACTTCAACTTCCCGAGAGTTCTGAAGCAGATAAACCTATACCTATTATAATAACTACTCATAATATTCAGAAAGAAAAATTAAGTAATGTAATTAATAAAATTGAAGGTTTAGAATTTGTAAAAGAAAAAATTACTGTACTTGCTATTCATGATAATTAATTAATGTGAATATTGAAAAATCACTATCCGATAACTTTTGGGCAGAAAAGCAAATAGACTTTAAGCACATTCAAGCTCTTTCACAAAAAAAATCAATTTCTGAAATTTTTTCAAAACTTCTAATTTCAAGAGGTGTTTTCGAAGATAATTATGATAATTATATAAATCCCAATCTTTTAAATAATCTTCCGGATCCTTTTGAACTTAAAGATATGAAAAAAGGAATTGAAAGATGCATTGAGGCTTTAAAAAATAATGAAAAGATTGGAATAATCGCTGATTATGATGTTGATGGATCAACTTCTGCTTCAATTTTATATAAATTTTTAAATAATTATACCAACAATCTTGTTTGTAAAATACCGCATAGATTATCCGAGGGCTATGGTCCAAATGTAAGGCTTATGAATGAAATGCTTAATGAAAAAATTACACTATTGTTTACACTGGATTGTGGTACATCAGCATTTAACTCAATTGATTTGCCTGATTTCAGAAGTATTGAGGTTATAGTAATAGATCATCATTTAAGTGAATTTAAACTTCCAAAAGTCCATTCGGTAATTAATCCAAATCGTTTTGATGAAAGCAATAATAATTATAAAGATTTTGCTGCAGTGGCAGTAACTTTTCTTTTTTTAATGGGTTTAAGAAAGCAAATTAGAGAATTAAAATTATTTTCAAATATAAAAGAACCAAATTTGATGTCACATTTAGACTTAGTTGCTGTTGGAACAATTTGCGATATTGTTAATATTAACAATTACAATAGATCAATTGTTAGTAAAGGTTTGGAACTAATTAGAAGTCGAAAAAATAAATCAATATCAAAAATATTAGATAACTCTAATATCAGTCATGAACCTTTAGCTAAAGATATTGGTTTTGTCTTAGGGCCACAAATTAACGCTGCGAGTAGAATTGATGACTCTTCTTTATCCTCCAAACTTCTGATATCAAATGATGATTCTGAAATAGAAACTATTTCTAGAAAACTATTTTTAATTAATGAAAAGAGAAAATTAATTGAACAAAATATATTCAATGAAGCAATTGAGCAAATAAAAGATAAAGAAAATAAAAAATTTATTATTGTTTATAAAGAGAATTGGCACCAAGGTGTTTTAGGTATAGTTGCCAGTAAAATAGTCGCTCTTTATAACAAACCGACATTTGTATTTTCTTTTATTAATAATGTTGGATCTGGCTCAGGCAGATCTATAGATCAAATTGATATTGGTAGTATTGTTCTTGAACTTAAGGCAAATAATTTAATAGAAGATGGGGGTGGTCATAAAATGGCAGTAGGTTTAAAAATAAATAAAAAAAAATTAGATAAAATAGATGAATTTTTAGTTAAAAAATTTGATTCATATCATGATAATTTTTTTGAAAAAAAAATGTTTTATGACAGTGAAATTTCTGTAAATCAAATAAACAAATATTTTTTAGATAATTTAGAACTATTAGAACCTCACGGCAAAGGTAATGAAGAACCTCAATTTTTAATCAAAGATATAGTAATTGATCAGGTTAAAAATATAAAAAATAAACATATTTTAATTTTTTTTAAAAATGATGTAGGTGAAAATTTAAAAGGTATATCATTCAACAGTATGAATACCCTTATTGGTGATTATCTTCTGAAGTTTAATAAATTTAAATTTCATATTTTGTGTTCTATTAAAAAAGATAACTTCTCAAGTAATCAGATGCCCCAAATACTGATCCATGATGTGAAAGTAATCAATTAAATAATTTGAAAAAAATCAAAATATCTACTATATACCAACAACGTGTCCCCTTCGTCTATCGGTTAGGACATCAGGTTTTCATCCTGAAAAGAGGAGTTCGACTCTCCTAGGGGATGCCACTAATTTAGGGGCATAGGATTATTGACCCTACCGAATTTCTTGATTGAATTAACTTATGAGCCTCATTAGCTTCAGATAATTTAAATTTTTTGAATATATTAGGCTTAATTTCTTTATTTTTAATTTTTGAAAACAATTTATTACTACATTCTTCTAGCTCTTCTGAATTACGAATATAATGCATTAATGTTGGTCTAGTATAATATAAACTTTTAGGATTAAATGTACTATGAAGATTGACATCATCTACCATTCCGGAAGATTGTCCAAAAGATACCATTAGCCCTCTAAATTTTAAGCATTTTAAAGAGATATCAAAAGTATCTTTGCCTACTCCATCATAAACAACATTAACTCCCTCATTGTTAGTTAATTTTAAAACATTGCTATGAACATCCTCTTGTTTATAATTAATAGTGAATTCACATCCGTTTTCTTTTGCTAATGATGCTTTTTCATCAGTACTAACAGTTCCTATCATTTTAGCTCCTATGGATTTTGCCCATTGACTAGCAATTAATCCTACACCTCCAGCAGCTGCATGAAATAAAAAAACTTCATCTTTTTGTAATTTATATAACCTTTCAAAAAGGTATTCGACCGTCATTCCCTGCAATAATATTGAAGCAGCTTCATCATTTGAAATATATTCTGGTAATTTGACAACTCTTTGAGCATCAAAATCTCTAACTTCGCAATAAGCACCAATTGGAGGACTGAAGGAGTACGCCACTCTATCACCAACTTTTAAGTTCGATACATTATCTCCAATTTCTATTACATCTCCTGCTGCTTCTACTCCTAAACAAAAAGGGATTTCTACAGGTAACGGGTATATTCCTGTTCTATGATACGTATCTATGTAGTTAATACCAATTGAAGTTTGGTTAATTCTGACCATATTTTCTTCAACATTTTTAGGTAAGTCATAGTTTTCGTATTTTAAGACTTCTGGACCACCTAGTTTAGTGACTATAATTCTATTTGGCATAATTATTATTTAAGTTTTTATATACTAATTCGAATTCTTTTAAACATTCTGGATTTGCCAATGATTCTTCATTTTCAATACTTTCACCATTAATTAATTTTTTAATTAAAATTTCAACTATTTTACCACTTCTAGTTCTAGGTATTTCACTAACAGCATATATTTGTGAGGGTATATGCTTGAAAGAAAGATTAATTTTTATTTCATCTATTATTTTAGATCTTAAATTTTCATTAAATTCATAATTATTATTCAAAACAACAAACAATATAATTTGTGTATCATTTTTTAATTTATATTCCACTGCAACTGCTTCCTGAACTTCTCTAATATTTTCAATTACTCTATAAATTTCTGCAGTACCTATTCTTACTCCTCCAGAATTTAGAGTTGCATCTGATCGACCATAAATTACATAACCACCATTTATAGTTTTTTTAATATAATCTCCATGATACCAAATGTTTTCATATTTACTAAAATAAGAATTAAAATATTTTTTATTACCAGGATCGTTCCAAAAATATAATGGCATTGATGGAAAAGATGACTTACATACTAGTTCTCCCTTTTGATTTTCGATTGAATTTCCTTTTTCATCAAATACATCAACATCCATTCCAAGAGCTTTACACTGAATTTCTCCACTATAGACATTCATTAATGGATTACCGGTAACAAAACACGAAACTAAATCAGTGCCACCACTTATAGATTCAAGATGGATATTTGATTTTATGTTTTCATAAACGTATTCAAATGATTCATTAACTAAAGGAGATCCTGTTGAAGCTAGTGTATTTAAACTATTTAATTTAAAACTTTCCTTAATTTTAATTTTATTATTTTTTAAAGTATCTAAAAATTTTGCACCAGTGCCAAAAAAATTAATGTCTTCTTCTTCTGCTATTTCAAAAAGATGTTTATTGTTGGGGGTAAAAGGCGATCCATCATATAAAATTATAGTCGCTTTTGATGCTAAAGCAGAAACTAACCAATTCCACATCATCCAACCACAAGTAGTAAAATAAAAAACTCTATTTTTTTCCTTAATATCACAATGAAGCACATGTTCTTTTTTGTGTTGTATTAGCGCTCCGCCAGAACTGTGAACAATACATTTTGGTACTCCTGTAGTTCCACTTGAATAAAGAATATACAGTGGGTGATTAAAATTAAATTTTTCAAATTTACTATATTCAATTTCTTGTTGTAAAATATTGTATAAATTATCGTATTCAAAATCTAGTTGATAATCTGTTTCATTAAATTCATATGGTATTAAAATAATTTTTTCTATACTTGGAATATTATATATTACATCTTCTATAACTTTTGTCGTATCAACTTTTTTATTATTATAAAAATAATAATCTGAAAATAATAATACTTTTGGTTCAATTTGTTTAAATCTATCTATAATTGCTTTTTTACCAAAATCTGATGAACATGATGACCAAATAGCACCTAATTGTGCTGTAGATAAAAATGAAATTACAGTTTCAGGTATATTAGGAAGTATAGCAGCTACCCTATCATTTTTTTCAATTTTATTATTTTTTAAATAATTTGAAAATTTAAAAACTGCACTTCTAAGCTCTCTCCAAGAGTAGTTTCTTTTAATTTTTTTTTCAGAGTGAAATATTATTGAATCATCATCATCTTTTCTTGTTAAACAATTTTCAGCATAATTTATTTCACATTCGTCAAAAAATTTATTTTTAGTAAATTCAGGTGCTGATTTAAAAATTTTACCTTTTTTTTCACCAACAAAATTTGTAAAATCCCACACATTGCTCCAAAATTCATTTTTATTTTTTATGCTCCAATTATGCAAGTCATCATAATTTTTTATGTTTAAATCTTTATCTAGTTGATTGATAAACTTGTGGAGGTTTGTTTTTTTATTATTTGGAGACCACAACTTTATGTTGTGCATAATAAATTAATTCTTTTTTTCGTCTTCTTTAAGAGATCTGACTCTTACAATTACATCAATATTATGTAATGAAAGACAAGCTGGTATAGAAGGTATATCGAGATTAATATTTTTTGTAGGGATATCATGTATTTTGCCTTCATCTTCAATATATAGATGATAATGAGATTTATTATTATTGCAATAGAGTGATTTGTTTTGATCAACAACTATTTCTCTTATCAATCCTAATGAGGTGAATTGTTTTAAAGTATTATAAATTGTAGCCATTGAAATTTTTCTATCTTCATTTTTTACTTCATCAAAAAGATTTTCAGCAGATATATGTCTGTCACCTTTTTCAAAAATTAACTTAGCTAAAATCCTTCTTTGTTTTGTAGGTCTAATACCACTTTCCTCTATTTTTTTCAGTGCACGGCTGTACTGACTTAGAGGATCAATTACTTTGTTTTCTGCTCTCATAATATTATAATAAATAATGAATTACATTTTTTCTGCAATTTTTCTATATTTTTTTTTAGGTTTCCTTTTATATATCTTTCAAAGACGCATCGTTTTTAACAAATCAGGGCATCCAGGCAAACCAAAGGATTATAACTTAGATAATACAGAAGAAGTTTACATTAAAACTGAGGATAACTTAGAGCTGTTATCATGGTATCATAAAGGGAATAATTCACTCCCCTTACTAGTTTATTTTCATGGAAATTCTTTTCATATCGGAGATAGGGCCTACAGAATCCAGAGGTATATTGAAAAGAATTGGAGCGTACTTTTAGTTTCCTGGAGAGGTTTTGGTGGTAATGAAGGAAATCCAACAGAAAAAAATTTATATAAAGATGCAGAAGCAGTATTAAAATGGGTTAAAAATAATACTGAATTTAATTTCAAAGAATTAGTGGTTTATGGAGAATCACTCGGATCTGGCGCTGCAGTAGAAATAGGTACAAAATACGAATTTTTATCTATTGTTTTAGAAGCGCCATTTACGTCTATCAATGATATTGCAAAAAAAAGATATAAAATATTTCCAACAAAATATTTAGTTAAGGATAAATTCGATAACTTCAGCAAAATTGATAAAATAACATCTCCATTGCTTATCATTAGTGGAAAAAGGGATGAAATTGTACCACATGACCACAGTATCAAGCTTTATGATAAAGCAAAAGTTATAAAAAAGAGTGTTTTTATTGACGAAGCAATACACAATAATCTATATGATTTCGGGATTGAAAAAGACGTAATTGGCTTTAATTTAAAACTATGGAAATAGATCTAACAACTTCATATGTAGGCATTTTAAGCCTTATTGTATTTGTTCTTGCATATGCTGTTGTAATGGCTGAAGAATTTAGCCATTTAAGAAAATCTAAACCAGTTATTATTTCAGCTGCTGTAATATGGGCCATTATAGCTTTCCATTTTTCTTCTGATAAGCAATATGCCAAAGAAATTGAGTATGCTTTAGAGCATAATATCTTAGAATTTGCAGAACTTTTCCTATTTCTTCTCGTTGCTATGACTTACATCAATGCTTTAGAAGAAAGAAAAGTTTTTGATGTAGTCAGATACCAACTAACATCAAGGGGATTTAGCTTTAGACAATTGTTTATATTCACAGGTATAATTACTTTTTTCTTATCTCCTATAGCTGATAACTTAACAACTGCACTAGTCATGTGCTCTGTAGTAATGGCCTGTGGTAAAGGTAATACAAAATTTATATCTATTGGTTGTATTAATATAGTTGTCGCAGCAAATGCAGGTGGTGCTTTCAGTCCATTTGGAGATATAACTACCTTAATGGTATGGCAGGCTGGTATTGTTGAATTTTTTACATTTTTTAAAATATTTTTTCCTTCTGTGGTTAATTACATAATTCCTGCAGCAGTTATGTATTTCTTTATTCCAAATGAAAAACCACAAATTAGTTCTGATAGAGAATATATGAAAAGAGGTGGACGAGTAATTATCTTTTTAGGTTTGCTTACAATTTTTAGTGCTGTAAACTTCCATAATATTCTTCACTTGCCTCCAATGCTTGGCATGATGTTTGGTCTTGGTCTTCTTGGGTTATATTCTTTTTATTTACAAATTACACATGACCCATCTGTTGAAGACGAAAAATTTGATTTCTTTAGAAAAGTTTCAAGAGCTGAATGGGACACTTTATTATTCTTCTTTGGAGTTATTTTAAGTGTAGGTGGCTTAGGGTTTATAGGTTACTTAACTGTTGTTTCAGAATTCTTATATATTGGTCTTGGCCCAACAATGGCAAATTCTATAGTAGGCGTTCTTTCAGCTATCGTAGATAATATACCAGTGATGTTTGCTGTAATTACTATGAGACCGGAAATGTCAATTGATCAGTGGTTACTCGTTACATTAACAACAGGAGTTGGTGGTAGCCTATTGTCAATTGGTTCAGCTGCAGGTGTAGCACTTATGGGACAAGCGAGAGGGTATTACACTTTTTTTGGACATTTAAAATGGACTCCAGTTATATTTATTGGTTATGTAGCAAGTATTTATCTTCACGTTTTAATGGCTGATTTGCCTTGGTAATTTAAATTATCAATTAATAAAAAAATGATCATACTTAGTATTAAAATTATACCAGCAACAAAAGAAGCTTCGTTAAATTTATAGACACTAATCAATTTATATAAGTAAGATGGCAAGGTATCAAAGTTTTGATCTTTAAAAAATGATATTATTGTAAAATCACCAAAAGTAATAACCGTCGAAAATGCAAAAACAAAAATTATATTTTTCTTAATCATTGGCAGTAAAATAATAAAATAATTTCTTATGCTTATTCGGAAAGTTTGCTGAAAATTTTCAAAATTTAAAAAAATATTTTTCAGGTTATTAAACAGTATTAATATACAAAAAGGTAATAAGAATAGACAATTTATCAAAACTATCACAAAATATTTAAAAAATTGCACATATCTTAATTCACCTAATATAATAAAATAACCAAGACTAAATATAATTGGAGAAATAATTATTATTGAAGAGCTTATTAAAAAAATTGATTGCTGAAAAATCATATTTTTATAGTTTATTACAAGTATAGATGAAATTATAAACCCAGATATACTAACAATTATTCCTGTAGTAACTGAAATAATAAGAGAGTTAAAAAAAGATCCTAAAAATTTTTCATTAATTAAAGATAAATAAATACCATTTTTTATAAAATGATAAATTACAGAAATTATTGGAGAAAAAAGAAATATCGAAAAAAATACAATTATTAAAAAATCTATAATTTTTATAGCTTTGTATTTTTGATGAGGATGAATAAAATTAATTTGATCTATTTCAAAAAAATTTGAACCTTTTAATTTGTAAAAACCAATAAATAAAAAAAATAAACAGATAAAAATTTGTAAAAAACTAAGTAATATTGCTTTATTAAAATTTAGTTCAAAAAGTGCATATTGATAAATTGCCACCTCAATTGTAGAATATATAGGTCCACCACCTAACGCCATTACTATTGCAAAACTTAAAAAACAAAGAGAGAATATTATTGAGAACACAGTAAAAAAATTTTGTCTTATATAAGGAATCTCTAATTTTAGAAGATTGCCAAAAAAAGTAATGTTTAGAGAGCTAGATATTTCATAATATTTTAAAGGAATACTATTTAACGATTGAAAAAATAATCGAGTAGCAAATGGTGTATTTAGAAGTATATGGGCAATTAAAATTGCTTTTATTCCAAAAATTGTCTCTATTGATAAATTCTCGTACAAATTAAAATATGAGTTATAAAAACCATTATTTCCAAAGAGTTTAATAACTGCAAACACAATTAAGATTGTCGGTATCACAAAGCAAAAACCACAAAGAGAAATGATAAATTTAATAATTTTTAAATTCCTATGTCTATTTAATGCTAATGCGAATGGAATAGCTAAAAAACAACTTAATAATGCTGAAAGAAAAGCTTGATATAATGAAAAATAAATTAAACGATGTGTATATGAATTTTGAAAAAAATTATAAATATTGCCCAAATCAAAGTTAATTTTTGAAAAAATACCTATGAAAGGTAATAGAATAATTAATCCAAAAATAAATAATACTGAAAAATTATATTTATTATACAATTTATTTACGAGGCATTAAGCCACTCATCAATCCATTTTTCTTTATTTTTATTAATATCTTTTGGATTCATTTGAATAAAGTTAGGAACATCTAGTTTATCAAATGCTTCAGGTAAATCTTTTATATTTGTAATAGGATACATAATATTTGTTGAAGGTATGACTGATTGAAATTCTTCTGATAACATAAAGTTAAGAAATTTATTTGCTAAATCTTTATTTTTTGAATTATTTAAAATGCCTGCAAATTCAATTGTTATATAATTTCCCTCTTCAAAAGTTGTAGCAAGAATATCATACCTTTCTTCAAACATTATATGTGCGGCTGGAGATGTTGTATAACTTAAAACCATGTCAGCTTCTCCTGCCATAAAAAAATTATAATAGGCATCTGTCCATCCTTTGGTAACGGAAATAATTTTTTTATTTAATTTTTTCCATTCATCCCCAGCTTTATCTCCATATAATGCTTTCATCCAAGTTAATAATCCTAAACCAGGGGTAGAGGTTCTCGGGTCTTGAATTACAATTCTAGCATTAGTAGAATTAATCAACTCATCCATTGATTTTGGAGGTGTTGCTAAATTTGCTTCATTATACACAAAGGAAAAGTATCCATAATTATATGGAACAAATTTATTACTTTCCCATTTTAATGGTAAATTAATTACGTTGTTTATGTCATTGATATTATGAGTTGTAAAAAGCTCAGATTGTTCGGCTAAATCAAATAAATTCATATCAAGACCTAAAACTATATCTGCCTTGGACGTATCACCTTCTAAAATAACTTTATTCAATAATGTTGCTGCACTGTCTACAGCAACAAATTCTACATCAGCATTATGTTTTTCTTCAAATATTTTTTCAATTATGGGTCCTGGACCCCATTCTGATACAAAAGAGTCGTATGTATAAATAGTTAGTTTCTCTGCATAGATTGAGAAAGAAATAAATAACGTAGTTAAAAAAATTAGTTTTGTTTTCATGTTTCCTCCGCTGGCATTATCCAGATCAGGTTAAAAGGGTATAAATCTCAGCATTTAAGCACCCCATATTTAATTATAATAAATATTATTTTATAAAACAAACATAAAAGATTGTTTTTAGGTTATTTATGAATATAACAAATTTTTTCGGGGAGTAGCGCAGCCTGGTAGCGCACCTGGTTTGGGACCAGGGGGTCGAAGGTTCGAATCCTTTCTCCCCGACCATAGATAAATGTTTAACTTTCATTCAACAGCTAGCTTGATTTTTGGTAATGAAACAGCAATTAATTCAAGTGATCAAATTGTAAATTTGTTAGGAAAAAATATTTTTGTAATAACTGATGAAGGATTAACAGAATTAGGATTGTACGATAAAACAATTAAAAAACTTCAATCAAACTCAAATATAAATATATTTGATAAAGTTGAATCTGATCCTTCAAAATCTACTTTATTAAAAGCATTTGATGAAGCAGCAGATTTCAAATCAACTGGAGTTTTAGGTTTTGGAGGCGGTTCATCTATGGATGTTGCAAAACTTATATCTTTACTTCTTGGGTCTAATCAGAATATCGATACGATATGGGGGGTTAATAATGCAAAAGGTCCAAGAATACCACTTGTACTAATTCCTACAACAGCAGGAACTGGTTCAGAAGTTACACCAATTTCAATAATTACGATGGATGACAAAGAAAAAAAAGCTGTTTCTTCAAAACTTATTTTACCTGATCTTGCTATTTTAGATCCATCATTAACTATTAATCTACCTCCAAATATAACTGCATCAACTGGAATAGATGCTATGGTTCATGCAATCGAAGCTTATACTTCTATAAATCCTAACAACAATCCTATTTCAAAAATGTTATCTATAGAAGCACTCAAGTTTCTCGGATCATCAATTAAAACTGCTGTATTTGAGGGGCATAATATAAATGCCAGATCAAATATGCTATTTGGATCAATGCTAGCAGGTAAAGCTTTTGCAAATTCTCCAGTAGCAGCAGTACATGCTTTGGCATATCCTATAGGAGGTCTCTTTAATATATCTCATGGACTTTCAAACTCTTTAGTTCTTCCAAGTGTTATGAAATTTAATTCCATAAACAAAGAAACAAAAAAAAATTACGCTAATCTTGCACCATTTGTATTTAAAGATTTAGATAATAGCAAAAGTGATGAGATTGTGTGTAACAATTTTATAGATAGTTTAGAAAGTTTGTCTAAGGAACTTAAATTACCTTATAGGCTAAGAGATTTAGAAATTCCTGAGGAAGCTTGCCAATTGATGGCTAATGAAGCAATGAAACAAACTAGATTATTAGTTAATAATCCACGTAAAATTGAAGAATCTGACGCCTTTAATATATACAAATCTGTTTGGTAGATTTTGTTTACTTATAACTTAATTTACCTATTTAAATAAATTAGACCTTAATGATAAAATCAACTGTTAATCAATTTGCAAATTCTCTTGGGTTAAACAAAGATGAATATATTCCAGAGGGCAGAGCTTCCTTTTCACTGTTTAAAATTGAAATTCTATCTGGATTAACTGTTGCAATCGCCCTTGTTCCAGAAGCAATTGCATTCGCTTTTGTAGCAGGTGTAGCACCTCTTTCAGGATTGTACGCAGCTTTTATTGTAGGATTAGTAACTGCAATTTTTGGCGGGAGACCTGGAATGATTTCGGGAGCAACAGGAGCATTGGCTGTTGTTATGGTTTCATTAGTATCGGAACATGGAGTCCAATACTTATTTGCAACTGTAATCCTGATGGGAATTTTACAATTTCTTGCAGGAATTTTTAAATTAGGAAAATTTATGAGAATGGTTCCTCAACCTGTAATGCTAGGTTTTGTAAACGGTTTAGCTATAGTAATTGGTTTATCCCAATTACATCAATTTCAAATATATAACTTTGATGGAACATTTACATGGATGTCAGGAGAAGTGCTTACATATTCTTTAGTATTAGTTTTATTAACCATGTTAATCATATGGTACTTGCCTAGGGTTACTAAATTCATACCATCTACATTAGCTGCAATTCTTCTTGTTACTTTTCTAGTTTTATTTTTAGATTTACCTGTTCCAAGAGTAGGGGATTTAGCAAGTGTAGCAGGAGGGTTTCCAAATTTTTCTATTCCAACAGTTCCACTTAATTTAGATACCTTTTTCATTATTTTTCCTTATGCAATTATTTTGGCAGCAATTGGATTAATTGAAAGTCTTCTAACTCTTAATCTAGTAGGAGAAATAACAAATAAAAAGGGTGGGACAAGACAAGAATGTTTAGCTCAAGGTGTTGCTAATGGTATAACAGGCTTTTTTGGTGGTATGGGTGGTTGCGCTATGATTGGACAATCGATGATAAATGTAAAATCAGGAGGCAGAACAAGAATTGCTGGCATATCGGCAGCAATTTTTTTACTAATTTTCATTCTTTATACTTCAAATTTAATTGAACTTATTCCTATTGCATCATTGGTAGGGGTTATGTTTATGGTTGTAATTGGAACATTTGCTTGGAATTCACTAAAATTATTATTTGTTGTTCCTCGTTCGGATGCATTGGTAATTGTTTTAGTTACTTTAATAACTGTATTAGAAGATTTAGCAGTTGCTGTAGTTGCTGGTGTTATTATTAATGCACTAGTATTTGCGTGGAAATCTGCTTCAAGAATTAGAGCAATTGAGAGACAATCAAGAACAGAAAAGGGTGCTAAGGTATATGAAATTGAAGGACCTCTCTTTTTTAGTTCCACTAATAGTTTTTTAGAAATTTTTAAGCCTTCCGAAGATCCTGATTTAGTAATAATAGATTTTGCAAATTCAAAAGTTATTGATCAATCTGCTTTAAAAGCAATTGAGGATATTGCAGAAAGATATTCCAAATTAGGAAAACAAGTAAAGTTAAGACATCTTACAAAGGATTGCCACAGCCTTTTAAGAAAAACAGGTCAATTGATAGTTGATAGTGATGATGATCCTGACTATGGAATAGCTGTTGACTACGGTGTTAAATTAGGAATTTTTGGTAAATAATTAAAACTCTAATGATCCTTCAACAGAATACTGTAAAATATTTACAATCTCATCAACGTTTTTTGTAACAGCAAGAGCTGCTGCATCTACTTCTTTTAAAGCATGTTGATGTTCATCACTATGCATTATTATAATAGATTTATTCAAGGCTGATGCATATCCTGCATCAAAAGCAGCATTCCATTGTTTATATTTATCACCAAAACGCACTATAACTATATCTGCTTTTTGAATTGAATTTCTAGTTCGTATGGCATTTATTTTGGCTCCTTTGTTATCGTGCCAAAATTTTTTTTCTTCATCGCCAAGTATTTTTACCCCAACATCATCTGATAATTCATGATTGGTAGTTGGGCTTGAAAACTGTATTTCTAAATTTTTTGATTTACATTTATCTATAATCTCATCTCGCCAATTAGTATGAATTTCACCAGATAAGTAAACTTTTAATTTCATTTTCAAAATTAACCTAAATATGCTGCAGTTAATACCGGAAAACTTGTAAATCCAAAATTACCTATCTTTTCAGATTTATTTAATTGTTTTCTCCAATCATCTACTTTGTCTTCTGAAACACCTTGGCTTAAAGCAAATTTACTTAACATGGTTTCATAAAAAATTGCAGGTGAATTATTATCTCTATTTGTAATTAAATACGATAAATTTTGAGAACTTATATTTTTATATCCAAGTTTTTTTAATTTACCATTTAAATCAAGTGGAAGCATTTGGTGAAAACAATGCGCTCTAAATGCTTCATGAATGAGATCATTAATTTCTTTTTCTGGTCCATAAAATCTAAAATAGTCCCAAAGAATTGAGACATTAACAAATTTAGAATTAGTTTTAGAAATTCTTTTTATTTCCTTTAAGGATGTATCTATATCTTCAATATATTCTAATGTTTGTGTAGCTGTAATTTTATCACATGATGCATCATCTATATTGATATCATCAGCAGTCGTACAAATAAGTTCCACATTATTTTGATCTTTACATTTATTGCTTGCAACATCTAATTGATCTTGACTTGGATCAATTCCTATTACTTTGCCTTGCTCTCCAACAGATAATGAAATTTCTTCGACTAAATGACCACCACCACATCCAATATCAATAACAGTTTCATTAGTCTCTAAATTTAAGGCATTTACAATAGCTAATCTTCGTGAAACTCCAGCATAACCATTCGCTATTTTTTGTTGAATAATACTAGTTTCATTATCAAATTTCATTTTCTTATTTTTCTTATATATTTTTTAGTTATATAAAAAATACATATAAATGGAATATCAAATAACAAAAATATTAATTATTTCTTTTTTTAGCTCGATATTGATTTCTTTATTTTTAAACACAAGATACATTATTTTTTTCAAAAAATTTTCAAAAAATAAAAAAATCTTATTAAATTTATTTATTTATTTTTTTTCTTTTTTGACATTAATTTTAATTAATTATTTATTGGGTCTTAATGGATTGACTTCTTTAATAATCTTCAACGCTGCAATCATTACACTTATATACTTTGAATTAGCTCTATATTTAGAAAAGGTTTTTTGGGATGATTTTTTAGGAAATTCACTTCCAAAATCAATCAATATGCTTATCAGTTTCGTTGTAATGATGAATTTTGGTTATTTTACTCTTATGTTTTACATAAAGATCTTAGATATTGATTATTTTGTCACATAAGTATCAACCTATATTAATATACAAAATAGTTATAATTTTTATGAAATAATATTTTCATATTAATAAAATATTTATTATTAATAATTTAGTATGAATAAGGTTTTGTTTGTATTACATCAAAAAACTTCCGTTCCAGGAGATGTAGGAAATAAATTTAGAGATAGGGGATATGTTGCTGAAATATGTAGACCGCCTTTAGGTGAAGAACTTCCTTCTAATATTAACCAATATTCAGCTATAGTTGTATTTGGTGCACCAGGAAGTATTAACGATGAAGATGAATATATAAGTAAAGAATTAGAATGGATAAACAGAGTTATAAAAACTGAAATTCCTTATCTTGGAATATGTTTTGGTGCGCAATTATTAGCTAAATGTTTAGGTTCAGAAATAACAACTAATAAAGACGGGCTTTCAGAAATTGGTTTTTATAAAATTGAGCCAACTGAAAATGCAAAAAATCTTTTTAATTCTCAAAAGATTTTTTTTCAATTTCATTCTGAAGGTTTTTCTCTTCCTACAGGCTGTGAGTTATTAGCAAGGGGTGAAATTTTTAATAATCAAGCTTTTAAATATCAAAATTGTTATGCTCTCCAATTTCATCCAGAAGTAAATTTTAAACTTCATATTAGATGGTTGTATTTAGTGTTATTAAAAAATCCAAAAAAATTATTTGCTAAGGGTGCTCAAAATATATTTGTTCAACTTTATTATCGTTACAAATATAATAAAAATATATCAAATTGGTTAGATTCATTTTTAGATCAGTATTTTTTAAAAAAAACTTAAATGCTAATATAAGTGAAAATTAAAAACCTATATTTTTCACCTGTAAAATCTCTTTCTTTTAATAATGTAGATGCTTTAGAAATAATTAAAAATATTGGTATAAAAAATGATCGAATATTTGCTTTCACTAATAATCTTAATTTTGAAAATATAGAATTAATAAAAAATGATCCTTTAAAAAGAGAAATTTATAAATTCTTATCATTAAAAAAATATCCTGAATTAAATGAATATAATTTTTTATTAGAAAATAATTTTTTAATACTAGAATTTAAAAATAATATAATTTTAAAGACAGATATTGATAATCAACATGAAGTAAAAATCTTATGTAGTAAACTTGAAGATATTTTACCAAATATAAATAATATCAATTTGTTAAAAGATAATATGAATCCTTTTTTTGATACTATGCCAAATAAATCAATATCATTAATAAATTTAAACAGTATTAAAGATTTTGAAAAACTATCTAATCATCAAATTGAACATGAGCGTTTTAGAGGAAATATATATGTAGAGGATTTAGATAAATGGGAAGAAAGAAAGCTAGTAGGTAATGTTTTATCAATTAATGATTTAAAATTTAAAGTAATTAAAGAAATTCCCAGATGTTCAGCAACCAATATAAAACCCAAAACTTCTGATATAAATCTTAATATTCCTTTTAATTTAAAAAAAATATACAACCATATAAATTTAGGAATATATTTAGATCCTTTAAATGATGGTAAAATAAATAAAGGTGATCTTATAAAAATTAATGAATAAATTCTTATTAAATCATTCAGAAAAACTTACAGGATATCTATTAATTCTTCCTGCTGTTTTAATAATCAGCCTATTTGGAATTTTTCCCGTTTTTTTTGGAATGTACATGAGTGTACACAAGTGGAAAGTTTTTAAAGGGAGATTTTTAGGATTTGAGAATTATCAAAGAATACTTGGAGACATACCAGCTTTTTGGTTATTTGTTTTAGGATTATTATTATTGATATTGAGTTATGGATTGTGGAGTGAATTAAAAAATAAAGTTAAAAATAAAATTTATTTAGCAATTTTATCTATAGTAATATTATTTATTGGAATAATTTTAATTAATATCAACTGGGAAAAAATGATTTTAACCGGTGATGAAGACTATCTTTACTCTCTTATTTATACTTTTTATTATTCATTTTTCACTATAATTTTTGAGGTTGGATTAGGGTTAGTCATAGCATTTGCTCTGTACCAAAAACTAGCTGGTAAACAATTCTTTCAAATGATTTTACTATTTCCTTACATTACTCCTGCAGTAATGGGTGCTGCAGTCTTTTTTTTAATATTTGGTAAAGCTGAAAATTCTTTTTTAAATCAGCTAATAGGAGTATTTGGTTTTGAGCCTCAAATGTGGTTATTTGATAAAAGACCTATTACCGAAGTTTTATTTGGAATAAAAATAGAAGGTTTACTAGCTGGACCAAGTTTGGCTCTAATGTCATCAATCATATATGGAATATGGTCTTATACTGGCTACTATGCAATAATTTTACTTGCGGGTTTATCAATAATACCATCTGACTTATATGAGGCAGCTAAAGCAGAGGGAGCTAGTCGATGGCAAACATTTATTAAAATTACCATACCACTATTAATGCCTATTATATTTTTTCTAATGTTGACTGGTTTTATAAATACCTTTCAAGCTTTCAATAGTATTTTTGTTATGCAAACTTCTTCTGCTGGAGATACAATGGATGTTGTTACAATAGAAATTTTTGATCATTTTTGGGGTAGGGTGAAATATGGTTATGCTGCAGCTGAAGGAGTAATTTTATTTATACTTCTAAATATTTTAGCAATATCACAATATGTAATTTTTAGAAAAAGGTTAAGTTATGACTAGAATTATTAATGCTGAAACAAGGATACCTTATTTAATTTTATTAATAGTTTTTATTATTTCAATTTACCCATTTTTTTACATGATATCAACATCATTAATGACAGCTGGAGAAGCATCAAATCAATATTTATTTCCAAAAAAATTGATGTTTGAAAATTATTATGAAGTTTGGACATCTAATAGATTCCAACGTTATACATTTAATAGTTTAATAATAAGTTCAATAATTGTCATTGGTGTTTTATTAACTAGTATTCCAGCAGCATACTCTTTTGCTAAAATAGAATTCCCATTTAAAAATATAATATTCTATATGTTGTTACTTTCATTAATGATTCCTGAAATCATTACATTATTACCTCATTTATTAATTATTAGAGGGGAAATTATTCCATTGCCATTTGGACCTTCTTGGATGAATAGTCTTCAAGGTTTAACAGTTCCATTTATGGGAAATATATTTGTAATTTTCTTATTAAGACAATATTTTAAAAAGATACCAAATGAGCTCTGGGATGCTGCAAGGCTTGATGGATCTTCTCATTTAAATTTTTTACTCAAGGTAGTAATCCCAATGAGCAAACCTATTATTGTGACAGTCTCTTTATTTACTTTTATTATAGCGTGGAATAGTTTTGCTTGGCCTTTACTTATATTAACTAGAGATGATTGGTATCCTGTAACAGTTTCTATCTATAGTTTTGTGAGAGAAGTGGGACCTAATTTTAATTTATTGATGGCAGCTTGCTTAATTGCAATTTTTCCAATTTTAGTATTATACTTTTTTACTCAGAAGTTATTCATAGAAAGTATATCAAACTTTGGATTAAAAGAATAAATCAGTAATTTTTTTGTAACAAAACTTTAATTTTACCTCTATATTAATTAATATTTTACGGGGTGATTATGAAATTTTATAAATATATTTTAAATTTCTTTTTAGCTTCTTTATTTTTTATCTCCTCGCAATCATTCGCAATAACTGCACAAGATATTGAAAATGCAGATCCTTCAGGTCAAACTGTTGAATTCTGGGTTCAATATTCAGATGAAAGATTAGATGCAATGATGGCAAGAGCTGAAAGATTTGAAGCTGAAACAGGAATAAAAGTTAATGTTGTTCACAAAGGGCATTATGGAAAAGTTCAATCTGCTATGATGTCTGCTGCAGGAACAAAAGATATAGCAGACGTTGCAAGAGGTTATGGTAATGCTGCTGCAGATATGTACTTAATTGGTGCTTCAATTGATCAAAATATTTTAGCAAATAGTAAAAAATGGGGTGTTTCTCAAGATGATATAGCAGATTGGGGTGCAAACTGGACTGTTGGCTTTTCACCATATTTTGATGGAAATCCAAAACTCTTACATGAAGTTGGAAAATCAATAGAGGTCCTTTACTACAATGCAGATTGGTTAAAGGAACTAGGTTTAGATGCTCCTAAAACTCCTGCTGATTTTGCGGAAGCAGCATGTGCTGCGACCAATCAAGATTACAGTGGTAAGATGGGTGAAGATGTTCCAAGTTATGGATATGAAATAGATACTGATGCAAGTAACTTTGCAGCATGGGTATTTGCTCATGGAGGTGATGTATTTGACTATGATAATGGTCAGTATATTTACAATGGACCTAAAGCCATTGAAGCTATGGAATTCATTCAAGGAATGGCTAAGAAAGGATGCGCAATAGTTGCAAGAGGTAAATACACTGACCAGCAATACTTAGGACAAGGTTCTGTTTTATTTGCTGCAGGATCTACTTCTGGTATCACTTATTTCCAGAAAGCCATTGAAGAGGGTTACAATGGTAATTGGGATGTAGCTCCATTATCATACACCACTAGTGAACCAGTGCTTAATTTATATGGCGGTGGTTTAATTATGGGAAATTCAGGAGATGCTGATAGAATGGTAGCGGCATATCAGTGGATGAAATATATTTCTAATACTGAGAACTCAGCAGTTTGGTCAACTGAAAGTGGATATGGTTTTGTTAGAACTTCTTCTGCAGATCATCCATTAATTGCTGAAAAAAGAGCTGAATTACCTCAATATGATAAATCATTAACAATGGTTCAATACGGAAAAGGTGAGCCATCTGTGCCTGGCTATTATTCAGTTAGAGGTGAGGTTGAAAAAGCTTATGCAGCAATCATTAATGGTGATGATATCATTTCAACATTAAATCAATTAAATGAAGATGCTAATGCAATATTAGCTGATGCAACTGCAGAGTAGTTTAATTATTTTACTTTTATTAAGGGTGGTTTATACCACCCTTTTTTATGATAATTGTTTGTTCTCTTAATGATTTACCTCATGTGTGTGAAAGCATACAGCCCAAATATCTTGTATCAGTAATTGATCCAGGATATGCACCAGAAACACCTAAGGGTGTAAAAAATCATTTAAAGCTAGGATTTGACGATATTATTGAAATTAGTAGCAATAATAAAATATTTCGACTGAATACTGATGAAATACCACAAATTCTACCTGCTGAAGAGCATGTAAATTCAATAGCTAATTTTACTTCTACTTATGCTTATGATGAAGATATTGTTATTCATTGTTGGTGTGGTGTCTCAAGATCAATGGCAACAGCTACTTATTTACTATGTAGAGAAAACAAAACTAATATCGAAAATACAATTAAATATATTCGTAATCTTGCACCTCATGCAAACCCAAATAAATTATTGATAAATCACTTTGAAAAGAAATTAAATGTTAGCAATCAAATCTCAAAATCATTTTTAAAATTCCCTTATACTAAAACATACGATTGTTCTTCAAATTTTGCACCTGTTACTTTATTTGATATAAAAGACATTGAAAAAAACTAATGAAAGAATACGTTCGAACAATTGCTGATTATCCTGTTGAAGGAATTCAATTCAGAGATATTACAACATTGTTGCAAAATGCAGGACATTTTAAGCAAGTCATTGATGACATGGTAAAACCATGGCAAAATAAAAAAATAGATGCAGTTTTAAGCATAGAGTCTCGTGGATTCATTATGGCAGGCGCAATAGCTTATTTTTTAAATGCAGCATTTGTTCCTTTGAGAAAGCCTCATAAACTTCCATTTGATACTTTCAAAACCTCATACGACTTAGAATACGGATCAACTGAAATGCACATTCATACAGATGCCTTAGATGGTCATAAAGATTTACTAATTATTGATGATCTTTTAGCAACAGGTGGAACCGCACTTGCGGCGGTAGAGTTAATTAAAAAGTTTGAAGACAAAAATATTGTTGGTGCAGGTTTTATAATAAATTTACCAGATTTAAGTGGTGATAAAAAACTAAATAAAAAAGGAATTGAGATACATTCTTTAATGGAGTTTTAAATGAGAAATGCAGTTATTGTGGGTTACAAAAGATCACCCTTCACTTTTGCCCGTAAAGGTGAGATGGCTAATATAAGACCAGAAGACATTCTATCACAAACAATAAATCAATTACTTAATGAAATTCAAATTAATAAAAATGACATTGAGGACATTATTACTGGCTGTGCGTATCCAGAAGGAGCGCAAGGTAATAATATTGCTAAAATTGTTTCTTTCATGACAGATATGCCAGAACATGTAGCAGGTATGACAGTCAACAGATGGTGCGGTTCTTCAATGCAAGCTATTCATGATGCAACTGGTGCGATTGCAATTAACTCTGGAGACGTTTTTTTATGTTGTGGTGTAGAAAGTATGACATTTATACCTATGAATGGTTTAACATACGATCCTCATCCTCAATTAAATAAAGATAATCCAAATGTATATATGTCTATGGGTATTACAGCTGAAAATGTTGCAAAAAAATTTAATATTTCTCGAAAAGAACAACAAGATTTTGCTATTAGCAGCCATTCTAAAGCTAATTTAGCTAGAGAATCAAATTTGTTCGACAATGAAATAGTTTCTATAATAAATAATGACGAGAAAATTAATAAAGATGGTGGAATTCGACCTAACACCTCACATGAAATTTTAGATGGGTTAAAACTTGCTTTTGACGAAAATGGAACAGTTACAGCTGGTACAGCCTCACCATTAACAGATGGAGCATCAGCAGTAATTGTTTGTGAGGAAGAATATGCAAAAAAAAATAATCTAAATATTTTAGCTCGTATTAAATCTACAGCTGTAGTTGGTTGTCCACCAGAATTAATGGGTCTTGGCCCAATTAATGCATCTAAAAAAGCTTTAAAAAGAGCTAATTTATCTATTTCTGATATTAATATTGTGGAACTAAATGAGGCATTTGCTTCTCAATCTTTAGCATGTATTAAAGAATTAAAGATGGACATAAATAAAGTAAATATACATGGTGGAGCAATAGCATTAGGCCACCCTTTAGGTGCTACTGGAGCAAGAATTACAGGTAAACTTGCAACTTTATTGCAAAATAATAATAAAAAGTATGGATTAGCGACACAATGTATAGGTTTAGGTCAAGGTATTGCAACTGTGTTAGAAAATATTAATTAAATAATATGCAAATTTATAAAACACCACTACGTGAGTTTAAATTTCTAATTGAAGATTTTTTAAATCTTAAGGAAAGTCAAACATTAAAAAAATTAGATTTAGAAACAAGCGATCTAATGCTTATTATTGAAGAAGCAGCAAAACTATGTGAAGAAACCTTACTCCCGCTTAATCAAAGTGGAGATAGTGAAGGATGTTCATTTAATAATGGAGTTGTGACTGCACCAGAAGGATTTAAAGAAGCTTATAAAACTTTTTCTGAAAATGGTTGGCAGGGACTGAAAGTAAAAGAAGAATTTGGTGGCCAAAACCTACCTTATATTATGAATATGATTTTAGATGAAATGATAAGCTCCACTAATATGTCATTTGGTCTTTATCCTGGTCTTACAGCAAATGCAATCGATGCAATTGAAAAGAGTGCTAATGAAGATTTGAAAAATACTTATTTACCAAATTTAACTAGTGGTAAGTGGACAGGAACAATGAATTTAACTGAGCCTCAATGTGGAACAGATCTTGGATTAAGTAAAACAATGGCAACACCTTTAGATGATGGAAGTTATAGCATTACTGGTACCAAAATTTTTATTACCTGTGGAGAACATGATCTAAGTGAAAATATAATTCATTTAGTACTAGCAAGAACACCTAATGCGCCCCCTGGTATAAAAGGTATAAGTTTATTCTTGGTTCCTAAATTTTTACCTAATGGAAGTGGTGATTTTGTTGAAAGAAATAAAGTTGAATGTGGATCAATAGAAAAAAAGATGGGCATTCATGCTAGTCCAACCTGCGTAATGCATTACAATGAAGCTAAGGGGTGGTTAGTAGGCGATATTAATAAAGGAATGAGAGCTATGTTTATAATGATGAATGGAGCTCGTTTATTTGTAGGCATACAAGGTTTAGGTTTATCAGAAACTGCTTATCAATCAGCACTTTATTATTCGAAAGAGCGTTTACAAGGAAAATTATCTTCCAGCAATCAAGTAGCTGATCCTATAATTGTTCATCCTGAAATAAGAAAAAACTTATTGTATATAAAATCCATTAATGAAGCAGTTAGAGGTTTAACTTTATTGGCTGGAAATCATTTTGATAATATTGAAAATTCTTCAGATGATAAAGAAAAGAAATTATCTGAAAATTTTATAGCACTTATGACGCCAATTATTAAATCATATGCTTCAGACAAATCTGTAGAAAATACAAATCGAGCGATGCAAATCTACGGAGGTCATGGTTTTATTACTGACCATGGAATGGAACAATTAGTAAGAGATGCTAGAATTACAACAATCTATGAAGGAACGAACGGAATTCAAGCTCTAGATTTGATAGGAAGAAAATTACAAACTGATAATGGTGCATTATTTAATGAATTTTTTACGATGATTGATAATTATCAAGTTAAAATTTCTAATAATCAAGATATGAAAAAATATATTGATTTATTTATGCCTTCATATGATTCTTATAAAAGTATTTTTGAATATATTAAATTGTTAAATGATGAAAATGAAATTAATTCTCATGCTGTAGAATTTTTAAATTTATCATCTTTGATTTCTCTAGGTTATATTTGGCTACAATATATAGAAATTTCATTAACAAAATTAGAAAAGCAAGATGAAAGTTTTTATAAATCTAAAATTGAAACTGGTAACTTCTTTTTAACTAAATTATTAAGTGAAACTCAAGTTCTTTGTCAAAATATAAAATCTGGTGGAAAATACTATAATGATTATAATGATAAATATTTTGAAACAGCAATCTAATGACTATAAAAATTTATAAACCTTCTAAATCTTCCATGCAGTCAGGTTTTAAAAAAACCAAATTGTGGCTAGCAGAATATATTTCTAACGTAGAAAAAGTAAAAGATTCTTTAATGGGATGGAATAGTTCATTAGACACCAAATCTCAGATTAAACTTTTTTTTGATACGAAAGAGCAAGCTATTGAATGGGCAAAAAAAAATAATTATCAATATTTTGTCGAAGAACCAAAGCAAAGAAAAATTAAACCAAAAAGTTATGCTTCAAATTTTGATACAAATAGAAAAGAGCCTTGGACACATTAAGTATAATTTCTTTCTTTATTTTTTAGACTATGATAAATGAAAACTATGCGCCCGTAGCTCAGTGGATAGAGCAACCGCCTTCTAAGCGGTAGGTCAAATGTTCGAATCATTTCGGGCGCGCCAAATATTAAATTTTTGCCACATCCTCATCTATAAACGCATTAAAAGAAACTGACCTTCTTTCTTCATCAGAAAAGAATGGGTACACTGTATGCATCATATAACTAGGAAATATAAATAAATCTCCAACCTCAGGCTTAACATCATACACGGAAGAAACTAAAAGTTGTGTTGACCCATGTACAAATGCTATTTTTCCGTTGTTATTTTGATCTTTGTATGATGACCCCAAGTCATTTGGCATTTTTGTATACATAACTCCTGACAGATGACCATCATGCCAATGAATTGGATTATAATCACTCTCAAATTGACAAACAGCCCAACTAGATTTTAAATCAAATTTCTTAATTTCTTTTTGTAATGTTGATTTTACAAAATTAAATACGAATTTATAAATAGTATCTTTTAAATGCCGATCGAGAAATTCTTTTGTTAGTCTAATTTCATATTTAATTTCTCCAGCTAATTGTTTACCATGATACAATTCATCAATTTTATTTTCATCTTTCAATATTTCATCAATATGATTGTTAATTATATTGATTGTATCTTCATGTAATTTATATTTACCGATAGCTGGAGAAAACGGTCTTATAATTTGTCCTTGAATCATATTCTCGTTCATTTTTTATTAACTTTAATTATATTAAACTTTATAATATACTTAAATAAAATGAAATATAATTTAAATTGTCATTGCGGTGCTGTTCAAATAGAAGTTTCAACAGACTTAGAGGTCATAAAACAGTGTAACTGTTCTATTTGTATAAGAAAAAATGCTAAAATGTGTATGATCCCTAAAGAAGCAATAAACATTCTTAAAGGAAAAGAAAACTTAACCTCTTACAAATTTAATACAATGATTGCCGAACATTTTTTTTGTAAAACTTGTGGTATCTATACTCATCATCATAGGAGAAGTGACCCAAATGGAGCAGCTATAAATATTGGATGTATAGATGAAATTGATCCTTTTAAGTATGAAGCTGACATTATTGATATGAAAAATAAATAATTTTATGTCATTTGAATTTTTAGTTTCGAAAATTCAAAAAAATAATTTTTTACTCATAGGTAGAGCAGGAATTGATATTTATCCTGACCCACCAGGGACTAAAACTGAGAATGCCAAATCCTTTGTTACTCATCTTGGAGGATCCTCTGCAAATATGGGTGTCCAATTAACATTATTTGGAGGTAATTGTAATTTACTGTCGAGAGTATCTGATGATGCTTTAGGTAGATTGGCTATTAACCAACTAAATTATTATGGGGTTAAAAACAAATTAGTAAAATTTGAAAAAAATGAGTCAAGAATTTCTTTCGCTATAGTTGAAACTACAGTTAAAGATCATCAATCAATAATTTATAGGCATAAAGCTTCTGATTTATTTTTAAACAAAGATGATATTGAAAATGCCAATATACAAAATTTTGATTTTTTATTAATTACTGGAACTTCTTTAGCAGCTGAGCCTTCGAGAAGTGCCACTTTATATGCTTTGGAAATAGCAAATAAAAATAATATTCCTGTAATTATGGACATTGATTATAGACCATATACTTGGGAGTCATCAAAAAAAGCAAAAGAAGTTTATAATTTGGCAGCAAATAAATGTAGTGGTGTAATTGGAAATGATGATGAGTTTGGAGTATTAGCTGGTGATTACAACAATGGTTTGGATCATGCTAGACAATTAGCTAAAAATATAAGCTTAATTATTTATAAAAAAGGTGAAAAAGGCTCTATAACTTTTGCAATGAACAAAGTAATTAAAAAGGGAATATTTCCTGTTAAACCTTTGAAACCAACTGGAGCTGGTGATGCATTTATGGGTTCATTAATTGGATCAATGTTAAAAGCTAATGATTTAGAAAAATCTATAGAAATTGGTTCAGCCGCAGCAGCCATTGTAGTAACAAAAGTTGGTTGTGCTCCAGCAATGCCAAATTTAAATGAAATTTTAGAGTTTATGAAATATAATAAAATTAATGAAGGAGAATAATATGCATATTCCACCATTTGATAATAAAAACAAGCCAATTGTAGATATTGAAGACAGTAGAGTTCCTTTAAATTATTTTAACATAGTAAAATTAAATAAAGATCAATCTTTTGAATATCAAACACCTGGTTATGAAACATGTATAGTACCTGCTACTGGAACAATTAATGTAGAAATTGAAGGAATAAAAGTTGAGGCATTAGGCACTAGAATAGTTGATGTGTGGGATGGAGAGCCAGAAGGTGTTTATGTTCCGTCTAATACAAAAGCTCAATTTACATCTTTAGTAAATAATTCAGAAATTTTTATTGCTGGCGCAAAGTATGATAAAACCCTAGAACCATTTGCTGTTAGAACAAATGAAATTGATTTAGTTCAGTACGGCTCTGATGATACCAAAACTCATAGAAAAATTAAACATATTTTAGGCGCTAAGCATCATGATAAAGTTGGAAGATTGCTTTGTAATGAACTTTATACCGTTGGGCAGGGAGGTTGGTCGGGGTTCCCACCTCATAAGCATGATACAGATCGTCTACCTGATGAAACTAGACATGATGAAACGTATAATTACAGATTTAAACCTAATAATGGATTTGGTTTTCAGATGTTTCAACAAGTTGATGATAAAGTTGGGAAAGCTGAGCATATAATTAATGGCTCAACCATCATGATTAGAACGGGCTATCATCCTTGTGTTGTTGCACCTGGATATGAGATGTATTATTTCACAATTCTTGGGGGACTATCCCAAAGATCTCTTGTGCAATTTTTTCAACCTGAACATGCATATCAAGTTGAAACCATTCCTGGTATTAAAGATATGATTGCTAAATATAAATGACAGCAGTAAATTTAAAAACTTTACTAACTAAAGCTAATCGTAATAATTATTCTGTAGCTGGATTAGTCGTAATTAGTTGGGAAGATGCTATTGCTTACACAGAGGCTGCACATGAAACAAAAATTCCAATCATTCTACAAGCAGGACCTTCTTGTAGACAATATACTCCTGTTTCTATTTTGGGAAAAATGTTTAGACATCTTGCTGAACAAACAAAAACGCCTATTTGTTGTCATTTAGATCATGGATTTTCATATGATGAATGTATCGAAGGAATCGAATCTGGTTTTACATCAGTAATGTTTGATGGATCAAAACTTCCTTTAAATAAAAATATCAAAATTAGTTCACAAATATCAAATATTGCTCATAAACATAATATTTCAGTTGAAGGTGAAGTAGGTATAGTAGGTTATCATAATGGCAATACATCTTTTGGAACAGATATTGAGGAAGCAAAAAAATATAGTTTAGAGAGTGGAGTAGATGCTATGGCAATATCAGTTGGTAATACACATTTGCAACAATCAAAGATAGCAAGAATAGATTATAATAAAATCTTAAAAATTCAAAAAATATCCAAACTACCTTTAGTTTTGCATGGTAGTAGTGGTATAAATTCTAATATGAGAAAAAAAATAGCAAGAAACACGAAAGTAGCTAAATTTAACATAGGCACCGAATTAAGAATAACAGCATGTAAAAGCTTAAGAAAAAGTTATAATAAAAAAAAATCAAGTTTTGATAAAATAGAAATAATAAAGCCTTCAATAATTGAATTAAAAAAACATACAAAGAAAATAATAAAAAATATTGGGCCAATAAAATGAATGTCTTGGGCTTTATTGGTGGAAGTGGAATTTATAAACTAGAATTTTTAACTAACATAAAAGAACATAAAATTAAATCTTCATTTGGCGATCCCTCAGGTCCAATTATTGAAGGTAAAATAGATAATAACACAGTATATTTTTTATCACGTCATGGAGAAGGTCATACTTTTTCACCATCTTCCATAAATTATTGCGCCAATATTGATTGTTTAAAACAAGTTGGTGTAACCGATTTGATATCTCTTTCAGCCGTAGGTTCTTTAAAAGATAATTTAAAACCAGGTACATTTGTTATTGTTGATCAATTTATAGATAGAACAATAAACAGAAAAAAAAGTTTTTTTGATAAAGGAATAGTTGCTCATGTTCCTATGGCTCATCCAACATGTGAAGTTTTGATGAATTTATCAAAAAATATATGTGAAAATATTAAAATCAATTATTCATTTGGTGGAACATATCTTGCAATGGAAGGACCTCAGTTTTCAACTTATGCTGAGTCAAATCTTTATATTGATTGGGGTTGTGATGTTATAGGAATGACAAATATGCCAGAAGCAAAATTAGCAAGAGAAGCGGAAATTAGATATTGTTCTATCTCCATGGTTACAGATTATGATTGCTGGCATCCAGATCATGATAAAGTAGATTTAAGTATGATTATAAAAACCTTAAATGATAATGTTGATAATTCAAAAAATTTTATTAAAAATTTTAGCTCAAAATACTATGAAGGTGTATCTTTTGAAAATGATAAAACATCCAATATTTTAGATACATCTATAATTACAAAAAAAGAATTTTGGGATAAAGACTTAGAGAATAATTTATCCAATATATTAAAAAGATATAAGAAAAATTCTAATGCTAGTAAATGATAAACATTTAACAACTATTTGGTATGATAAAGCTAAAGAAGTTGTAAAAATAATAGATCAAAGGCTTCTACCATTTGAATTAAAGATTGTAGAATTAAAAACACTAGAAGATTTTTGTTTTGCTATTAAAGAAATGCAAGTGAGGGGTGCACCCTTAATAGGTGTAACTGCTGCATATGGAATGTATGTAGCATCTAAAAATACTAAAAATTTTTCAGAATTAGAAAAAGCAGGTTATAGTCTTAAGTCAACAAGACCTACAGCAGTTAATTTATCCTGGGCAGTAGATAAAATTATTACTGAGATTAAAGATATGGAAAAATCTAACTTACAGGAAATAATTCTTTCAATTGCTAATGAGATCAGAGATCAAGATATAATTAATTGTAAAGCTATAGGTGAAAATGGATCTAAACTTATTGAAAATGTTTACAAAAAAACACAAAAAAAAGTAAATGTTTTGACTCACTGTAATGCTGGGTGGTTAGCTGCTGTTGATTGGGGAACTGCTTTAGCACCTATATTTATTGCAAATCAAAAAAAAATCCCAATACATGTTTGGATTGATGAAACCAGACCTAGAAATCAAGGTTTCAGTCTTACAGCTTGGGAATTAATGAATGAAAAGATAGAAAATTCATTAATCGTAGACAACGTCGGCGGTCATTTAATGCAAAATGGCATGATAGATCTTTGTATAACTGGAACAGACAGAACCTCTTTAAATGGTGATGTTTGTAATAAAATTGGCACATATTTAAAGGCGTTAGCAGCAAAAGATAATGATATTCCTTTTTACGTTGCAGCACCAATTTCTAGTATAGATTTTAATATTAAAAATGGAGTAAAAGAAATACCTATAGAAGAAAGAGACCCAGAAGAAGTATCCATTATTGAAGGTATTGACGAAAATAATAATAGAAAGAAAATTAAAATTATACCTGAAGGTTCAAACTGTAAAAACTATGCCTTCGATATAACTCCAGCAAAATATATTACTAAATTGATTACAGAAAAAGGAGTTGTAGATAGTAATGAAGAATCTATAGGTGGACTAAAAAATTAATATGAAAAATGAATGGAAAGAAAGTTTAGCTAAAAAATATATCAAAGAATATAAGTTAAAGAAAGTCAGCACAGATTTAGCATTAAGAATATATTCAACGCATTTATTAGGTAATAATCCAGAACTTGTTTTACATGGAGGAGGAAATACATCTGTAAAATCAAATAAAAAAAATTTATTTGGAAAAGATAACGATGTGCTTTTTGTAAAAGGAAGTGGATGGGATATGTCAAACCTAAATGAAAGAGGATTACCAGGTCTGTATCTTGATCCTTTACTTAAAACTTTATCCTTAAAAAAAATGAGTGATGAAAAGATGGTTAATTATTTGAGATCAAACTTACTTGACTCAAGTTCTCCTAATCCATCAATTGAAACTCTTTTACATGCTTATTTGCCATTTAAATATGTAGATCATACACATTCAAATGCGATTTTAAGTTTAGTCAATCTAGATAATTCAAAAGAGATATTAAATAAAATTTATAAAGATAAAATTGCAATAGTTCCCTATGTAATGCCAGGATTTGAACTTGCTAAATTATGTCATATGGTAATTTCAAAAAATCATAAAGTTGAAGGATTAATACTTTTAAATCATGGCATTTTCACTTTTGGCAGTTCAGCAAAACAAAGTTATGATAGAATGATTAAGCTTGTAACATTAGCTGAAAATTATTTAAACAAGAAAAAAAAATTAATAAAATATAATATTAATAACAAAAAAATAAATATTACCGATGTTCAGCTATGTATTAGAAATTTATATCATTTCTTTACAAATAAAAAATGGATAATAAAATTTAATAATAAGGTTGAAGATGTAAAATTTACAAATCGAAAAGATTTATTTAATTTATTTAATAAAGGACCTGTTACGCCTGATCATGTTATTAGAATAAAATCAGAACCATTAATAATACCCAATAAACATTTATCATCTAGCAAAATGATATCTAATAATATTAACGCATATATTAAAAAATATAAAAATTATTTTAAAAAATATAAAAAAAATATTACAAATTCCAAAATTGCTGATCCTTTACCAAGAATCATTATTTTAGAAGGAATAGGTTTTCTATCAATAGGTCTTAATAAAAAAGAAATGCAAGTTTCCTATGATATATTTGATGCAATGAAAAAAGTTATAATTAAAGCAAATTTAGTTTCGAAATTTAAATCAATTAACAATACAGATATTTTTAAAATGGAATACTGGCCATTAGAAAGAGCAAAATTGAATAATCAAAATACAAAAAAATTTAGTGGAAATGTTGCAGTAATTACAGGTGGAGCTGGAAAAATTGGAAGCGCGATTGCAAATAAATTTATAAATGAAAATATTGAAGTTATACTTTTAGATAAAAATTTTAAAAATCTTGATGTAAATATCAAAAAGAAATGCCTATGTATTGCATGTGATTTAACTAATAATTCTCAAATTAATAAAGCATTAAATAAGATATTAAAATTATTCGGTGGTATAGATATTCTAATAGCAAACTCTGGTGCTGCATTTCAAGGCAGTATGCTAAATGTAAAAAAAGATATTTTGGAAAAAAGTTTAGAGGTAAATTTTTATAGTCATCATAATATAGTCCAAAAAATTGCAAATATTATGGTATCACAAGGTTTTGGAGGTTCCATTTCTCTTAATTTGTCAAAACAATCTATAAATCCTGGTAAGGATTTTGGACCATATGGTATCGCAAAAGCTAGTTCGTTATTTTCTATGAAACAATATGCTTTAGAATTTGGAAAATATAATATTCGAGTTAATGGAATTAATGCTGATCGTATAAAAAGTGGTTTATTAACTGATCAGTTTATTAAAGAGAGAGCAAAAGCTAGAAATATGTCTTCAACTGAATATTTAAATAATAATTTACTTCAAAAGCAAGTAACTGCAGAAGATGTTGCTGAAGCATTTTTTGCTCAGTTATCCTTTGAAAAAACAACCGGGAATATTATTACTGTTGATGGCGGTAATATTGAGGCTAGTTTAAGATAGGTGTTATTAAAATTTTTAGAAAAAATTGGAAGAAAGAAAATTGTTCTAGATAGAGGACCATCTCATCCAGAATTTCATAAAGCAAAACCATGGATGGAAAGATACTACCTATTATTTAGAAAAAGACCAAAATGGTTTCCATTTAACATCCTTATACATAAAATGTTAGATGATGATCATGGTGAAGGAGTTCATAATCATCTTTGTCCTTATATAACAATTATTTTAAAAGGTGGTTATTGGGAAACAACAAAAAAAGGAAAATTTTGGAGATCCCCTGGATATATTGGTTTTAGGTCCGCTGACCATTTGCACAGAGTTGACTTAAAACCAAATACAAACACAATGACATTATTTATTCCTGGACCTTTTGGTTTTAGAAAAACTAAAAGAGCTGATTATAAAACAAAAATATAATTATTAATAAAAATTAAATTGTTCCATCGTATATTAACTTATATCCACTCAAAAAAAGTAAAACATAGACAATATTAAAAAATAATTTTTCTGGAATTCTTTTTTGTAGAAAGTACCCAAGTAAAACACTAATAAAAGCTAGAGGCAGTAAATAGAGAGAAATCATAAGATTTGAAGGCGCTAATAATCCCACAAAATAATATGGAACTAATTTAACAAGATTTATAACCATAAATGCTAAGGTCATTGTTCCAATAAATGAAATTTTATCTAGCTTTAAAGGCAACATATAAAAATTAATTGGCGGATTTCCTGCATGAATTAAAAAACTTGTATATCCAGCAACAGATGACCAAAAGTATCCTTTAAGTTTTGTTGGTTTTAGTAAATAATTATTTTTCTGAATAAATGAAACTAGAACAAAAATAATTGATATAATACCAACCATTATTCTTATCTGATCTTCGTTTGTAAACTCAAAAGTTAAAGTTCCAAATAAAATTCCAATTATTGATGCTGGGATTACAATTTTTAAAATACTATTTATCCATTTTTTCCAATACAAATAAATTGCTGAAAAATCCATTATTATTAAAAGTGGCAACAATATTCCTGCAGCTTGTAAAGGACTCATTGCAAATGACATAACTGGCACAGCTAACATTGCTATAGGTCCAGGTACACCACCTTTAGATAAACCAAATACAAAAACTCCCAAAGACGCAAAAATATAAAAATATAAGTCCATTTAATTAAAAATTTTTAATCCACTTTTTATATCTTTTATTTGATCATCAACATCTTCCAATCCACAATACAATCTAATTAAAGTTCCAGTATTTCTATTTTTAAACTCTCTTTTATCTAGTGGAGGAAAAGTAATAAGACTATCAAATCCACCCCAACTGTATCCCAATTTAAATATTTTAAGTTTATTAAAAAATTTTTCAATTTGATTATTTGAATATTTCTTTTTAAGCATAAATGAAAATAAACCAGTACTACCAGAGAAATCTCTTTTCCATATTTTATGATTTTTTGTATGCGGTAATGCTGGATGAAAAACATCAGATACAAGATCATGTTGTAATAAATATTTCGCCATTAATAATGCATTTTTTTCAATTTCTCTCATTCGAATTTCAAGTGTAGGCAATCCTCTAATTGCTAAATAAACTTCTTCTGAACCAGGACATATACCTAAAGTTTTTGAGGATGATCTTATTTTTTTGGAATATTTTTTATTAGATGAAACGAAACCGATTAATACATCCGAGTGACCATTTATATATTTTGTTCCGGCATCTATAATAATATCAATACCTAATTTAATTGGATTACAAAATAACGGTGAAGCCCAAGTATTATCCATAACAGTTGGTATTTTATTTTTTTTAGCAATTTTTGTAATGAAAGGTATATCAATAATATCAAAAGTTGCTGTTCCTGGCGACTCTAAATAAATTAGTTTTGTTTTACTGTTGATTAATTTCCGAAAATTTTTAATATTTTTTGTTGGATGAAAATATTTTATTTTAACATTATATTGTTTAAGGATCTTTTCACAAAAAGTTCTAGTAGGACTATAAACACTATCATTTATTAAAACCTCATCACCAGATTTTAAAAAGGTAAAAAAAGGAATTACTATAGAGGCTAATCCTGATGGTGATAGTACAGTATCATTGCAGTTATATAAAAAAGAAATACTGTCTTCTAACTGCTTATGAAATGGATTTTTATTTATTCCATAAAATGTTGTTCTATCGTCAAAATTTTTAATATCATTTAAGTAATCTTTAAAAGTATTAAAGATCATTGTAGAGCCCTTATAGGTACCAGGGTTGATAAACCCTTTTTGTTTAAGAGGATTTCTGCCTATTTTGGTTAATTTTGTTTTTATTTTCATAAACAACTAAATATTGTATAAGCCTAAATCTTTATACACAAATTGTAGTAGGCAATTCTAAGCTTAACAAATCTATTATTGGGATTAACTTATTAATTTGTTATAGGGAAGCAATCTTTGAAAAAAGATATTTAAATAATTATTTAAACGGAGAAAATAATATGAAAAAACTATTATCTATCTTTGCAGTTGTAGCGTTTGCTTTTTCAGCACATGCTGGAACTCTTGATGATGTTAAAAATAGAGGTTTTCTAAAATGTGGAGTAACAACTGGTCTTGCTGGTTTTGCTGCTCCAGATGATAGCGGTGAATGGGCTGGTCTAGATGCAGATATGTGTCGTGCAGTTGCTGTAGCTGTTTTTGGAGACCGTTCAAAAGTAGAATTTATTACTACTACAGGTAAATCTCGTTTCCCAACATTAGCTTCTGGTGAAGTTGATATGTTAGCGAGAAACACAACTTGGACAATTAGCCGTGATGTTAATCTTGGTTTTGAGTTCGTAGGTGTAAACTTCTACGATGGACAAGGTTTCATGGTTCCATCTGCTCTTGGTGTATCAAGTGCAACTGAGCTTGATGGTGCTACTGTATGTATCCAAACTGGTACTACTACAGAGTTAAACCTTGCTGACTTCTTTAGATTAAATGGAATTAGCTACGAAGCACTTCCAATTGAAACTAATGATGAAGGTAAAGAAAACTTATTTGCTGGAAGATGTGACGTATACACAACTGACGCATCAGGTCTTTCTTCAACAAGAGCTGCTGCTTCTAATCCAGATAAATGGGTTGTATTACCAGAAATTATTTCAAAAGAACCACTTGGTCCACTTGTAAGACATGGTGACCACCAGTGGGGTGACGTAGTTCGTTGGTCTTTAAATGCAATGATTATTGCTGAAGAACTAGGTATTACATCTGAAAACGTTGATGCTCAAACTAGCTCTAATGTTCCTGAAGTACTAAGACTTCTTGGTGTTGAAGGTAACTATGGAGAAATGCTTGAGCTAAGTAATGATTGGGCTTACCAAATTATCAAACAAATTGGTAACTACTCAGAATCATACGAAGCAAACGTAGGTCCAGACACACCTCTAGAAATTGCAAGAGGTTTAAATGCTCTATGGACTCAAGGTGGTATTTTATACGCACCTCCATTCAGATAAATCTTAATTAAATTTAAAACGGGGGGTTTTAAACCCCCCATTTTTTTTGTATATACTAGCGATGCGATCTAACTTAGGTTTCTTTTCTGATGAAAAATTTAGATCCATTTTTTTTCAAACTTTAGTTGTAGGTTTATTTGCCCTAGGGTTATTTTTTGTAATAAGTACAACTTCTTACAACTTAGAAAAAAGAAATATCGCAACTGGTTGGAGTTTTCTTCAAAATCCAGCTGGCTTTGATATAAGTTTTTCCCCCTTCTTAGAATTTAAATCAACCGATACACATTTAAAAGTTTATTTTGTAGGAGTCTTAAATACTCTTTTGGTGTCAATAACAGGTTGTATAGCTGCAACAATTTTAGGTTTTATATTGGGCATAGTAAGACTATCTTCAAATTGGTTATTAAGTCGACTAGTTTATATTTACGTTGAATTTTCAAGAAATGTACCCTTACTTCTTCAAATAATTTTATGGTATAGTATTTTAATTCAACTTCCTCGTGTTAAGCAATCATTACAAGTTCTTGATGTATTTTATATTTCAAACAGAGGATTGTATTCTCCAAGACCAATATTTGAAAGTGGATTTTCATATGTATTAATTGCAATTGTATTGGCTTTAATTTCAAGTTTCTTAATAAATAGATGGGCAAAAAAAAGACAAGATAAGACAGGTCAACAATTCCCAGTATTCTCAAGTTCAATCGGATTAATATTTATTATTCCATTAATTTTATTTTTTATTCTTGGTTCACCTTTGTCTTTTGAGCATCCAGAATTAAAAGGTTTTAACTTTAAAGGCGGTCTAGTTATTAGACCTGAATTTATAGCAATGTTTTTAGCATTATCAATTTACACAGCAGCTTTCATTTCTGAAATAGTTAGAGCAGGAATAATGTCTGTCTCAAAAGGACAAAGAGAGGCATCTGCTGCTATAGGTTTAAAACAAACATGGATAATGAGACTAATCATTATACCCCAAGCTCTTAGAGTGATTGTCCCTCCACTAACAAGTCAGTATTTAAACTTAACTAAAAATTCTTCTTTAGGAATTGCTGTCGGATACGCTGACCTTGTTCACGGTTTTGGAGGAATAAGTTTAAATCAAACTGGCCAAGCTATTGAATGTATGGCAATTGTTATGGCAACTTATTTGTCAATTAGTCTGACAATATCTTTCTTTATGAACATTTATAATAGAAGTATACAATTTAAGGAAAAGTAATGAACGAAATGAATGAAGTTAGAAAACCACCAGTTGCAACAACAGGTATTATTGGTTGGTTACGAATAAATTTATTCTTCAATTGGACAAACTCATTAATAACTTTATTTGTTATTTATTGTTTGTATCAGTTTATCCCTTGGATTTTAGATTGGACAATATTCTCAGCTGACTTCAAATATAATTATCTTGGTGAACAAATTACTAACCAAGAAATGTGTTCACGAAATTTAGATCCTGAAAATGGTGGAGCTTGTTGGGCAGTTATATATGTAAGGTTTTATCAATTTATTTATGGATTTTATCCAAGGGTTGAAGTTTGGAGAGTTAATTTAGCGTATGTGATGTTAGCTTTTGCGCTGCTACCTCTTTTGTATGCAAAACTTCCGTATAGAAAGTACTTCTTATATTTTACATACATTTTTCCTGTTATTGCTTATTTTTTACTTAATGGTGGCTTGGGATTTACTGAAGTCTCTACTAACAAATGGGGCGGTCTTCTAGTAACACTTGTCCTAGGCTGTACTGGAATTGCATTAGCCTTTCCTATTGGAATTATGTTGGCTTTAGGAAGAAGATCTAAGTTACCAGTTATAAGTATGATGTGTACATTGTTTATTGAGTTTATTAGAGGTGTTCCTCTTATAACTTTATTATTCTTTGGAATGGTAATGCTTCCTCTTTTTTTACCAGAAGGAATAGACATGGATGGTTTGGTAAGAGTTCTTGTTGCCGTTACTTTATTTCAATCCGCTTATATGGCAGAAGTTATAAGAGGAGGACTACAGGCAATACCTCCTGGCCAATATGAAGCTGCTAAATCACTTGGGATGTCTTATTGGAGAATGAATTTATTAATAATTCTTCCTCAAGCTATTAGAATTTCTATACCACCAATTGTCAACACATCTATAGGTTTATTTAAGGACACAACTTTAGTAATTATTGTAGGAATATTGGATTTATTAGGAATTGGAAGAGGTACTTTAGCGGATACCAATTGGTTAGGTTTATCTTATGAAATTTACTTTTTTGTAAGTTTGGTATTTTTTATATTCACATTTGGAATGTCTAGATACAGTTTGTATTTGGAAAAGAAATTAAAAACAGGTATTAATATGGGGGCTGATTAAAATGAGTGAAAAATCTATAATTTCATTAAAAAATGTTAATAAGTGGTTTGGGGATTTTCATGTATTACAAGATGTAAATCTTGAAGTTAAGAAGAAAGAAAGAATTGTAGTTTGTGGTCCTTCTGGTTCTGGTAAATCCACAATGATCAGATGTATTAATAGATTGGAAGAGCACCAAGAAGGTTCAATTATTGTTGATGGAATTGAGTTAACAGGAAATTTAAAAAATATTGATAATGTTAGAAAAGAAGTTGGGATGGTATTCCAGCAATTTAATTTATTCCCTCATTTATCTGTAAAAGAAAATATAACGTTAGCACCAATTTGGGTTAAAAAAATGCCAAAGGCGGAAGCAGAGGAACTGGCTATGAGGCAGTTAGAAATAGTAAAAATTCCTGAACAAGCCAACAAGTATCCTGGTCAATTATCTGGTGGTCAACAACAAAGAGTAGCAATTGCTAGATCTCTTGCAATGAATCCTAACATCATGCTTTTTGATGAACCAACTTCAGCTCTAGATCCTGAAATGATAAAAGAAGTTTTAGATGTTATGGTTGATTTGGCAAACGGTGGAATGACTATGATTGTTGTTACTCACGAAATGGGTTTTGCTAAAACAGTTGCTGATAGAATGGTGTTTATGGATGAAGGTAAAATTGTTGAGGAAGCTAGCCCAGATAAGTTTTTCAATAATCCAGAGAGTGATCGTACAAAGTTATTCTTAAGTCAAATTCTTCATCAGTAATTTAAGAAGATAACAATAAATTAACTCTTCTATTCATTTTACCTTTGTTTTCTATTTTGCCGATTTGAATTTTACCTATCTCATTAGTTGATTTCACATGTGTACCACCACAAGGTTGTAAATCAATATCACCAATTCTAATTAATCTTATTTTACCATCTACTTGCGGAGGTTTTACTGACATAGTTCTGACTAGTTCAGGTTTTTCTTCCAATATACTACTTTCAATTACTTCACTAGTAACGGTATGATTATCTTCAACCAACAAATTTATTTTTTCTTCTAATTCTTCTTTATTTATTTGTTTATCTGGATCATTAAAATCTAATCGACTTTTTTCATAACCAATTTGACCGCCAGTTACTCCTAAAGGGACTATAGAACACAACAAGTGCAGTGCAGTATGCATTCTCATATGCTTGTATCGTAAATCCCAATTTATTTTTCCAATTATGTCAGCATTCTCTTCAAGATCTTTGAGATCATCTACAATATTTATTATTTTATTATTTTCTTTAATAGTATCTAAAACTTCTATTTTTATACTTTCAGCTTCTATTGCACCTGTGTCCCCAGGTTGACCACCACTTTTTGCATAAAATGCTGTCTTATCTAACTCAATACGATTTTCTTCTTTCACAATACCTGTAATTTTTGCTTTAAATTCTCTAAGGTATGCATCATCTTCAAATAATTTTGTCATAGCGTTTTTTAACAGTATTTTAAAAATATTATATTGACTTTTTTCTCATTCTGAATAAATTAGAACAAAAGTAGAACAAATAATTTTATAAATAATATAATTATTATTTATCAATTATTTAAATATTTTTTCTAATATTATGTCTAAAAAAATAGAAAACTTAATATTTAAAGCTGAATCCAAAGGAGATCAAATAACACCTTATTTTCTTGATACAGTATCTGCAGGTTTTCCATCTCCAGCTACTGATTATATGGAAAACAAACTTGATCTTAATGAATATTTGGTTCAACGTCCAACAGCAACCTATATCGTTAAAGCTAATGGCCCTTCTATGACCGATGCAGGCATATTATCAGGTGATTTACTTATTGTTGATAGAAGTATTACACCTCGTAACGACAATATTGTTATAGCCTCTATCTTTGGTGATCTAACAGTTAAAAAACTGAAAAAGAAAGATCAGTCACTATTTTTAATTTCTGCCAATAGTGAGTATCCTAGTATTCAAGTTAAAGAGGAAATGGAGTGTTTTATATGGGGGGTAGTGACATATGTCATACACAAAACTACTTAGTAGAAATCATAACTCAGTAAATCAATCTATAGCATTGATAGATTGCAATAATTTTTATGCGTCATGTGAAAGAATATTTAATCCAAAACTTATAGGAAAACCAATTGTCGTACTTTCGAATAATGATGGTTGTATCATTGCGCGATCAAAAGAAGCAAAAAAATTAGGGATAAAAATGGGTGAGCCTTATTTTAAAGCAAAAAATATTATTGAAAAAAATGATGTTAAAGTTTTTTCATCTAATTATTCTCTGTATGGTGATATTTCTCAGAGAGTAATGGAGACTTTATCAAGTTTCTCTTCAGAGGTAGAAATCTACTCTATAGATGAAGCATTTCTTGGTTTAAATGGTTTTGAGAACTATGAGCTAAACACTTATTGCAGACATATTAGGCAAACGATTAATAGGTGGGTTGGTATTCCAGTTAGTATTGGAGTGGGGCCAACAAAAACACTATCCAAAATAGCTAATCATCTAGCAAAAAAACAATCAGACTATAAAGGTGTGTGCATACTAAAAAACAAAATAGAAATAAAAAAAGCATTAGAATTCACATCTATTGAAGAAGTATGGGGCATTGGAAGAAGATTATCTCTTTTCCTGAAAAAATATAATATTCATAATGCTTATCAATTTTCACAAATGGACAGAGGATGGATAAGAAAAAATATGGGTGTAGTGGGAGAGAAGACATACTTAGAATTAAATAGCGTATCGTGTTTAGAGCTTGATTTGGTTCCAAGTGATAAACAAAGTTGTTGTGTTTCAAGATCATTTAGTCAGCCAATAGAAAAATTATTTGATTTGGAGGAATCAATATCAACTTATGGATCAAGAGTATCAGAGAAAATAAGGGAAGAGGGGTTAGTGGCTGAATCAATGAGTGTTTTTGTTTTAACTAATCATTTTAATAGAAGGGAGAAACAATATTCAAATTCAATAAAACTACATTTACCTTTTCCAACAAATAATAGCATAAAAATTGTTAAAAGAGCTCTTGAAGGAATTAGAAAAATATATCGACCAGGATTTCGTTATAAAAAAGCTGGAATTATATTATATGGTCTTAGCAGGCAAAATGTAACTAGAGGATTGCTTGATTATGACCGTGATACATCAGATAGAATAATGAATACTATTGATAATATTAATTCTAGATATGGAAGTTCAACTTTAAAGATAGCCTCTGAAGGTATAGAAAAAATATGGAAGATGAAAAGAGAAAACGTATCCCCATGTTACACAACACGTTTTGAAGAATTGGTGGAGGTTAAGGCTTAGATAAAAATGACTACCCCGAGCAAGGCCCCAACTGGTAAAAAATCAAGTAGCAAAACATTGATAAAATGAAAATATTGTAATTATACATAATTATAAATGTAATAATACACAATTAATATTGTAATATTACAAAAATATTGTAATATAAGTATTATGATCAATAAAAATGAAGATAAATTTATAAAATTAGCAAATATAAGGGTCAATAAAGCTATAAAATTAATCAGACTAATTGGTAACCTATCTAATAAAAGTCATTATTCTTATGATGATAAAAAGGCAAAAAAAATTATCGATGCTCTTCAAAAAGAATTAAATTTAATAAAAAATAAATTTAACAATCCCAAAGGCGGAAGGGAAGATACGGATTTTGAATTATAAATGAAAAACAAAATAGACATAAGATCATTAAGTAATGAGTATATAATTCTTCTAGCGCTTTATAAAGAGGCTGGAGAAGATGGTTTGGCAGATGTTGAGGATATTGCTGTATCAGCTGATAAATTAGTTAAGAAAAAGTTTAGATGGAAAAAGTATAAAAAATATATTGATTTATCATTGGTAAAATCCCTTTTGGCTAATTCAAGAGAGAGAGTAAAAATAGTTAATGGTGGAAAAGATGGATGGTATTTAACAAAAAAAGGAATTAAAATTATTAACGAGTTAAAAAATAAAATATCATATAGTGGTCAAAGACTAGAAAGGTTAAGTAAATTTGATAAGAATAAAATAATATTTGAATCCAATAGAGTTTTAACAAGCAATATTTACAAAAAATATTGTATTGATGAAAAAATTACAATCCCCGAAATAAAAAAAATTTTTAAAATTGATAAATACGCATCTGAAATTGAAAAACGTAAAGCAGTAACAAACTTAATCCGATTACTGAAAGACAATGAAGAGATAAATAAATTTTTAAAGACAATTAAAAAAAGGATATTAAATAATGAATAGAAAAGTAAAAACTCACGTAGGTAGAGATTTAATTCAAAATGGTGAATATTTTTATCACCCTCCCAAGGCTATATTAGAATATATTAAAAATGGATATAATTATAAAAAACCAGCTCTAAATGCAGAGGTAAATGTAAAAATAGATATTACAAATGATGTAATATCAATCTCTGATAATGGAAGAGGAATGAGTAACTCAGAAATTAACGATCAGTTTCTCGTAATGCATGGTGAAAACCAAGATAGAAAAAAAAATAATCCCACTGATGGTATGTTTGGTACTGGGAAATGTGCTTTTTTAGGTATTGCAAATATTTTAGAAGTAAAGACAGCACAAAAAGGTAAATTTAATCATTTTATAATTAGTAGGAAAGAGATTAAAGGCATTAAAGGAACTGAAGATATACCTGTAACTTCAATAAAAACTGATATTGTTACTGATTTGGAAGATGGTACATTAATTGAATGTAAAGAGCTTAAAAATCATGTCAAAAAAAATAAAAATTTAGTTGCTCAAATTACCTCCTTAACTAAAAAAATTATTAGAAATAAAAAAGATACAAAAGTATTCATACAAAATAATTTAGTTGAAATAAAAGATCCAGAAATTGATTTCTATGAAAAATTTCCAACAGATCAAAATGAAGAATTAAAAAAAATTATTAAAAATACAAACCTTGTAATTAATGTTTCAAAATCGTTTTTAGATAATGATGAAATGGGTATAAATATATATTCAAAAACTGTTCATTTAGACAAAACTTTAGGAGGATTAGATAATAATCAATATTCAAAATTTATCTTTGGTGAAATCAGTATAGATGAACTTAGTAATTATAATGAAGGAGAACTATTCAATAATAACAGGGACGGTCTAAATAAAAATCATCCTTTGGTAAAAAATTTAATCAATTTTATAGGACAATCTGTCGAAAACATTATAAAAAAAATACAAGATAACCAAAAAGATAAAAAAAAGAAAGAAGAAGACAAGAAACTTGATAAATTTTCTGAAGAAATAGAAAATAAAATAAATAAATTTTGGAATAATCTTCAAACAAAACCTGAAAATCAATTAGCCGGTATGAGTAAAGGTAAGGCTAATATAATTTCCAAAATTCAAAGAGATATGCTTGTAAAGGGTGATGAAAAATCAACAACTTTAGAAGAAAATAATGATCTAAGGCTGTTAACAGATAAGAAAATTAAAGATAAAAATAAAAAAAATAACTATAAAAATAGAAAAGAAGACGAAAATAGTGAAAAGAACTCTAAATCTATTAACAAAAATATTAATTCTAAATCACGTTATTCTGTTGTTATTAAAGATTTAGGTAACGAAGAAAATAGATGTTTATGGAGACCGGATAGAAGTACTATTTATATTAATACTGGTCATGAACAAATTAAAAATTTAAGAATTAAATACGGTTCAGAAGATAAATTTTTTAGATTTTTTATACAAGACCTGGCATTTTCAGAATTTGTGTATGCTATAGTAAGGCAATATATGGATGAAAAAATAGTTACAAACCCTATGGATGCTTTTTTTTATTATCAGGAATTTATTGATGATTTTTCAAGACAAAATATTATATTAGATGACGATTAAAGAACACGATTTAATCATTCCATCATTAAAAATTATATATGAAAATAAAAATGGAATTACAACTTCTGATCTTTTAGAACTATTGAGACAAAATCTTAAACCAACTGGAGAAGATTTAAAGATATTAGAAAATAGAAATGATGATAAATTTTCACAAAAAGTTAGAAACTTAAAGTCTCACAAAACTCTAGAAAATTTAGGATATGCTAGATTTCATAACAACTGCTTTTTTATTACTGATAAGGGTAAAGCTGAACTTTTAAATAGTGAATTAAATTTCAGTAACAATATTAATATTTATAAAGAAAATATAATTCTTTTTTCTCTTATAAGTGAAAATGATTTGCCAATAAGAATTAAAAATTTTGCAGATGAAAATAATATTAAATATGTTTTTGAATTACTAATATTTTACAAAGAAAATAATATGATGTCTATTCCCGCATTAGGGAAAGGAACAATCAATTTATTAATTAATTTTTTTAAAGTTAATAAATTAAACACTTCAGAAATTTATCAGGAATTAAAATTAAACGATCCCTATAAATTTTTGACTAGTAAATCTGATAGCATACTATTAGATAATTTAACTTTATTTACTTCCATTTATCAATATCAATTTCCTGCAAGAATAGAAAATTTTTGTAATGAATTAAATATTACATTTGTATACGAATTATTTATTTTAATAAAATCAACAAATAAAAATAAACTTCCTAATATCGGTAGAGGTTCATTGCAAATAATAGAGAAATTTTTTTTAGAAAAAAATCTCAATGATATAGAAATATATAAAAACTTAATTTCTATTGATGTGATTCAATTCATGAAAGATCACAATGACGAAATTAATAAATTTGAATTATCTTTAAATTTAAAAACAAATTATATTGATGAATTTTTTTTCAAAAATATTGAAAATTCAGGATCAAAAGATAAAATAAGAGAAATAAAAATCGTTTGTTCTAGATATGGTCTTAGAGGTCACAAAAAACTTACACTGCAAGCAATTGGTGAATTTTACAATATTTCAAGAGAAAGAATCAGGCAAATTCAAAGTAAGTCAATATCAAGAATAAAAAAAACACCACAACTTAAATCATTATTAGAAATTTTTTATAAAAAAATTGAATCTTTTAATTTTATTACTTTAGATGAATTACAAAAAAAAAATTTATTAAAGTATGATTTTAACTATGTATATTTGAACGAATTTCATAATGATATTTCTTTAAATAATGAAAAATCTTTTTTGGTGGATAAATTAGAAGATAAATATTTTTATTTTAAAAATAAAAAATTTTACAGTGATGCACAAAAGATAATTTTATTTATTAAAAGAACTGATGGTCTAAATAAACAATTTACATCGTTTGATGTATTACTAAAAAAATATAAAGATTTCTTTGCAAAAGTTAATATTATTTATTTTTTAGAACAATTTGATGATCTATTAATTGATGTGCAAAAAAAAGTAGTTTTTTATTATAAATCACATCATTTTATTAGGCATAATATCTCTAAAATTAAAAATATAATTAATGATAAATTTTCTATCAATGATTTATATTCTCAAATAAATAGACATTATAGAAGGCATATACCCTCAAAAAAAATTCTAATAGAATATTTGCAAAAAGGTGATTATAATTTTGATGATAATTATTTATATTTTGATAATATTGAAACTGAAAAATTATCAAAATTAGAACAAAATTTAGTAAATTATATTATTAATCATAATAATCGTATGTTTGTTGAAGACATCTCAGAATTTGCAATTGAATGTGATTATGAATTGAATAGTTCTATATTAGTTTATCTTAAGAATAATCCTCTTTTTAAAAATATTGCTAAAAATATATTTACTTTAGCAAATGTTTATCTATCTCCATTTCAAATTATTGAGTTTCAAAACCAAAGGGATGATTTAAATAAAAAATATAAAAGCAACTATGAAACTTCTTGGGCGGATAAAAAATTTAAAGTAATTTTACAGCCAGCTCCTTATACTATATCATTTTGCAAATTTTTTATAAAATCTTCAATTTTAGACATTATTGGATCAAATAGCGAATTTGAATGTATAAATTTAAGAGACGTTATGGTTTATACAACTAACAATACTATTTATTCTAATAGCAATTTTTTTACTTCAATACGAGTTAGAAGAGGTGATAAAGTTGAGTTCATTTTTGACTTAGAAAACAAATTTGTTTCAATAGACAAAATCACAAATTAATTGGCTCCCCGGGCCGGGCTCGAACCAGCGACCGATCGGTTAACAGCCGATTGCTCTACCACTGAGCTACCGAGGAACACAATTTTGTTGATAATAAAAAAAAATTAAAAAACAAGAAAAATTTGGAGGCTCGGAGCGGAATCGAACCGCTGTGCAAGGCTTTGCAGGCCCCTACATCACCACTCTGCCACCGAGCCTAAAAAAAATGACAATTATCACTATATTATTTCTAGTCAATTAATGAAAAAAAATTCTAAAGATTAATAATATAATTTAAATAATTGATTATATAATAGGTTTATATAAAGCATCCTTTAAGAAATGAGTGAAACATTTGAAATTGCAAGAAAAAATATGGTTGTTAATCAGTTGAGACCAAACAAAATTAATGAAGAAAATATATTACAAATATTTGAAAAAACTCCTAAAGAAAAATATTTGGATGTCAGCTTAGGTAAGAATTGTTACTTAGATAATAATTTAGATATAACTGACAAAAGAGGATATCTTAAAAATTTACACCTAGCTCAAATTATAAAATATTCAAAAATTTTACCTAATGATAAGGTATTGCATATAGGTGGCTTAACGGGCTACTTTTCCGCTCTAATTAGCTCACTATGTAGAGAACTTCATGTTGTAGAAGAAAATAGAGAACTATTTAAATTACTAGAACATAATATTAACAATACTGAAAATACTAATATTAGTTTATTTAATCATAATTTATTAGATGGATTACCTCATGAAGCTCCATTCAACTTAATTATTATTGACGGACCTATATTTAAAATAACTGATAAGTTAAAAAAGCAACTAGCAATGAATGGAGGAAGGTTAATATATATTAAAAAAATATATGATAATTTGGGTAAAGCTTATAAAATTATAAGAAATGAAGATTTGTATTCATCTGAGTATTTATTTGATGTAATGAGTAGTTATCAAATCCAAGAACAACAAGAGGATTTTAAATTTTAAATGAGATCATTTATATTATTGTTATTACTTATTTATTCTAAATCTATATTTGCTCTGTCGATTGATGATTCTGTTAAAAGTACGATTGCAAATAATTTGAAGGTAAAAATTGCTTTTGAAAAACTGAATGAAAGCAAAGAAACTATTGAGGTAGCTATAGGCAAAAAACTTCCTACAGTTACTGGCACAATTTCTGGTACATATAGTAATAGTGATACAACATCAGCAGCTGGTGTATCAACAACACCAGAGACTTTTACAGATAAATATAAAATTAGTATTACTCAAAATTTATATGATGGTGGTGTAAAAAGTTTAGAAATTGAAAGATCAAAAATTATTTACGAAAATGCAGTTATAAACTTTTATAAAACAGTTCAAGATCTATCATTAACAGCTGTAGAAGGTTATTTAACCGTAATAAATTATGAAAAATCATTAGAGGCTTCCGAAAAGAATTTTGATTCTGTTTCAAGATTTTTAGAAGAAGTAAAATTAAAATATGAATTGGGCTCAGCAACCATAACTGAATTGAAAAATGCTGAGAGTGCTTTTTCAATTGCAGAATCAAATCTTTTTTCAGCCGAACAAAACTACAAAGTTAGCTTAAAAACATTTAAATCAATTGTTGGTAAAGAAGCTATTAATTTAGAAGATTATGTGAATATAGAAGACGATTTGAATTTTGATAATATACTTTCTGATGTTTTGAAGAATAATTTTAATATTTTAATTGCTCAAAATAGTATTAAAATTAAAGAACTTGATCTCTCAAAAGAAAAAAGTTCTAATAGACCTACCTTAGATATAACAGCTTCTACTGAGTATTCGGATGGTTCACGAATAGATGCAGGAAGTGAAAATACCAATGCATCATTAGGGTTAACTTTAACAATTCCTATATTTCAGCAAAACATTGACAAATCAGACATTAGAAAAATAAATTCTCAAATTTTACAAACTGAAATTGAGTTAGAGGATCTTAAAGAAAGTTTAAATATTGAGGTATCAAACTATTATAAAAACTATTTAGTTAGTAAATCAGATTTAAATACATCTCTATTAACTATAGAATATGCAAATACTCTTCTAGAAAGTACTCAAGAGGAATACAACCTTGGGACAAAATCTATCACTGATCTAATAGAAGCAGAAACTAATCTTTTAAACGTAAATGTTGAATATTTTAATGCAAATAAAAACTATCTGATTAATTATTTTAATTTACTAGCTTTAGATGGCTCACTGATTAAATTATTTGAGGAGTATCTTCCTAGCTATAATTAGAGTTTTATTAATTTAATTAAACATTTATAATACTTATATGAATACAAAAAATTCTATCAATGAATCTCTTGAAGTCATACGAAGAGCACTTGAAGATGAAAAAAAAGATTCAAATAAACATTCTTCATCTAACATTTTAATACTTAATCAAAAGGTTAACAGTGATGGTACAATAAAATTACTTCAAAAAGACGAAGAGATAAATAGTGAAATTAATGATATTATAGACCAAAAACTTTCCTATCTTGTAGAAAATAAAATTGAAAAAATACTTGATGAGAAAATCCCAAAATTACTAAAAAATTATTTCGATTCAAAATAGTTACGATGCAGCTTGATAAATTTTTTGATTTTTTAAAAGATGAAAAAAATCTTTATTCCCAATGGGAGCAATCAAATTGTTTTAAACCACAAAAAGGAGGTGAACCTTATTCTATAATGATGCCACCACCTAATGTTACAGGTAGCTTACATATGGGTCATGCTTTAACCTTCACTATTCAAGATATATTAATCAGATACCATAGAATGAAGGGTATGGAAGTATTGTGGCAAGCAGGGACAGATCATGCAGGAATAGCTACTCAGATGGTCGTTGAAAGAAAATTAAGTGAATCAAACTTAGATCGACGATCTCTAGGTAGAGAAAAGTTTATTGAAAAAGTATGGGAATGGAAAAAAGAGTCGGGTGGTCAAATAAGTAATCAATTAAGAAGACTTGGTGCTTCTGCAGATTGGTCAAGAGAAAGATTTACTATGGATGAAGGACTTTCTAATGCAGTTAAGAAAGTTTTTGTTAATTTATTTAAAGATGGAATTATTTATAAAGATAAGAGATTGGTGAATTGGGATCCAAAACTTTTAACAGCTATTTCTGATCTAGAAGTAGAACAAAGAGATACTGAAGGAAGTTTATGGCATATTAAATATCCTATAGATGAAAATAATCATATTATTGTTGCAACAACAAGACCTGAGACAATGTTAGGTGATACTGCAGTTGCCGTTCATCCAGATGATGAAAAATATAAAAATCTAATTGGCAAATTTTGTAACTTACCAATTTCAAATAAGAAAATACCAATCATTGCTGATGAATATGCAGATCCTGAAAAAGGTTCTGGAGCTGTAAAAATTACACCTGCGCATGACTTTAATGATTTTGAGGTAGGAAAGAGACATAATTTAGAATTTATTAATATTTTTGATGAAAATGCTAAACTGAACTCAAATGTGCCTGAAGAATTTCAAAATTTAGATCGATTTGAAGCCAGAAAACTAATTTTAAAAAAATTAGATGAAATGAATTTATTAATTAAAGAAGAAAAGCAGCAAATGGTTATACCCTATGGCGATAGATCAGGTGTTGTTATTGAGCCATGGCTGACAGACCAATGGTTTTGTGATGCTAAAAAATTATCAATTGATCCAATATCAGCTGTTAAAGATAATAGTTCTAAATTTATTCCCAAACAATGGGAAAATACATTTTATAATTGGATGGAAAATATTCAACCTTGGTGTATTTCGAGACAGTTATGGTGGGGACATCAAATTCCTGCATGGTATGGCCCTGATAATAAATATTTTGTTAGTGAAACTCTAGAAGGGGCACAAAATCAAGCAAAAGAATTTTATGGAAAGGATGTTGAGCTTAGACAAGATGATGACGTTCTAGATACTTGGTTTTCTTCTGCTCTATGGACATTCTCTACTTTGGATTGGCCAAATAAAACCTATGAATTAGATAGATTTTATCCTAGCAACGTCTTAGTTACTGGTTTTGATATCATATTTTTTTGGGTTGCACGGATGATGATGATGGGTTCTTATTTTATGAAGGAAACTCCATTTAAAGATATTTATATTCATCCTTTAATACGTGATGAAAAAGGACAAAAAATGTCTAAATCAAAAGGGAACATAATTGATCCTTTAGATTTATTAGATAAATATGGCGCTGATACATTAAGATTTACACTAACAGCACTATTAAATCCTGGACGAGATGTAAAATTATCTGAAGCTAGAGTTAAAGGATATAAATCATTCACAAATAAAATTTGGAATGCTGGAAAATTTTTACAATTGAATAATTCAATTTTTATAGATGATATTTCAATTGATTCAATTATTTTTGATGCAAACAAATGGATAATAAAAGAATTGAATGATTTAAACACTCAACTTGATCAATTAACTAAAAGGTATTTGTTTCATGAAATAGCCAATAAAATTTATCATTTTGTATGGCATACTTATTGTGATTGGTACATTGAAATTATTAAACAAAATTTTGAAAATGAAAAATTTGCTGATGAAATTAAAAAAGTTTCTGGATGGACATTTATTCAAGTTTTAAAGATAATACATCCCATTATGCCATTTATAAGTGAAAAATTATGGAGATCTTTAGTTGATGATAAATCATATTTAATGAACCAAGTTTTTCAAAATTATTCAACAAATAATTCTTTTAATAATTCTAAAAAAAACTTCGAAATATTTATTGAATTCATAACATCTATAAGAAATTTGAGATCAGAGCTAAATATACCCTATAAACAATTAATTAATATCTCCATAGAAGCAAAAAATGAAGAACTTAATAACTTTCTAATTGCCTATAAAAAGGAAATAAGTAATTTTTTAAAAACCAAAGATATTAGTTTTGATAAAATTCAACCTAATAAGAATTCAGCTTTAGTTGTATTAACATCATTATCAGTTTTAATACCTTTAGATGGTATTATTGACTCAGAAGCAGAACTAAAAAAATTAAATAAGAAAAAGCAAGTAGAGCAAGAAAAATTTAATAAAGTTAATGATAAATTAAAAAATGATAACTTCATGAATAAAGCTTCAAAAGAAATTATTAATAAATTTAAAAATGAGGCCAATATTTATAAATCTTCTATTGAAAAAATTGATCAAATAATAAATACTATCAAATAGAATGGAAGATAAGGGTTCAAATAGAAAATCTAATCTACCTAGTAGATATGTTAGTGTAGGGCCTAAAAGTGCGCCTCATAGATCTTATTATTATGCTATGGGTTTGAAAGAACATGAAATTTATCAACCATTTGTTGGTGTTGTTAGCACCTGGAATGAATCAGCTCCTTGCAACATTACTCTTCAGGATCAAGCGCAACATGTGAAAACAGGTGTAAAAGATGCTGGAGGAACACCAAGAGAATTTACAACTATAACAGTAACAGATGGAATTGCCATGGGCCATGAGGCAATGAAATCTTCTCTTATTAGTAGAGAAGTTATTGCAGACTCCATTGAATTATCTGTGAGAGGTCACTGTTATGACGCAATAGTAGGACTTGCTGGCTGTGATAAATCTTTGCCAGGTTTAATGATGGCTATGGTTAGATTAAATGTGCCATCTGTATTCATTTATGGGGGGTCAATATTACCTGGAAAATACAAGGGTAAAGATGTTACTGTTATTGATGTTTTTGAAGCAGTAGGAAAACATGCCGCTGGAACTATCTCAGATCAAGATTTAAAAGATATTGAACAAGTTGCTTGCCCATCTGCTGGATCGTGTGGAGGTCAGTTTACAGCAAATACAATGGCATGTATTTCTGAAGCAGTTGGTTTAGCTCTAACAAATTCGGCTATGCCACCAGCAGTAAATACTGAAGAAAGAAAAGCTTATGGTGAAAAGAGTGGTAAAGCTATAATGAATTTATTAGAAAAGAATATAAGACCAAGGGATATAGTAACTATTGATTCATTAGTAAACGCTGCAAGAGTAGTTGCAGCTACTGGAGGTTCAACAAATGCAGCACTTCATCTTCCTGCGATAGCGAATGAAGCAGGTTTAAAATTTACATTAAGAGATGTTGTAGAAATTTATAATTCGACTCCTTATATCGGAGATATGCAACCTGGAGGAAAGTACGTTGCTAAAGATTTATATGATGTAGGAGGTGTGCCAATTGTTATTAAATCTTTATTAGATGGTGGTTATATAAATGGAGACTGCATAACTGTTACAGGAAAAACTATAGCTGAAAATCATAAAGAAGTAATATTCCCCACAAATCAAGATGTTGTTTATAAATGTGATAATCCAATTAGTGAAAATAGTTCAGTCCTAGGGTTGTGGGGTAATCTTGCTCCAGATGGATGTATATCAAAAATAGCAGGTTTAAAAAATTTAACTTTTAAAGGAAAAGCTAAATGTTTTGACTCAGAAGAAGATGCTTTAACTGCAGTTTTAAAAAATGAAATTAAAGCAGGTGATGCGGTAATAATTAGATATGAAGGTCCTAAGGGAGGACCTGGCATGCGTGAAATGCTTTCAACAACAGGCGCAATATATGGTCAAGGGCTAGGTGAAACTGTTGCATTAATTACAGATGGAAGATTTTCAGGCGGTACAAGAGGATTTTGTATTGGGCATGTAGGACCAGAAGCAGCAGTAGGAGGTATGATAGGTTTACTTAAAGATGGGGATGAAATTATTATTGATGCTGTTAAAGGAGAAATCAATGTTACACTTTCAGATGATGAAATAGAAAAGAGAAAAAATGATTGGAAACCAAGAAAAACTAACCATAATTCTGGATCCATATGGAAATATTCCCAAACTGTTGGTCCAGCTTATGAAGGTGCTGTTACTCAACCAGGCGCAAAAGACGAAACTCATACATACGCTGATATTTAATATTAATTAACTAATTCAATCGTAACTGGAATGTGATCAGAAGCTTTTTCCCAACCTCTTGGTTCACGATTAACATTAACTGATTTAATTAAATCAGTTACTTCTGGAGTAGTAAGAAAATGATCAATTCTAAGACCATTACCTTTTTGCCAATTTCCACCTCTATATCCCCAAAAAGTCCAGTTTGTATTTCCATCAACAAAGTATTTAACTGTATCAACAAAACCTAGATTTATAAGATTTCTAAATTTTTCTCTTGTTAATGGATGAGCACAAGCATCATTTTTAAAATTTTCTGGTGAATAAACGTCTTCATCACCTGGTATCACATTAAAATCTCCACCTATAATTACTGGTTGATTATTATCAATTAATTCTTTGATATATTTATTAAAATTAATCATCCAATCAATTTTGTAATCAAATTTTTCTGTTTCAATTGGATTTCCATTTGGAAGATAAATATTTATTAATTTAATTTTATTTTTTATATTTTTTAAGGATATTTCTGTTTCAATAAATCTGGAATTTACATCTTGGTAATTAGGAATTTTTAAGTTTGAAATTTTTATATTTTCTTTACTGAGTATGGCCACCCCATTCCACGCTTTTTGTCCATTTACATAACATTTATAATTAATATTTTCTAATTCCTTTTTAGGAAAACTTTCATTTGTGCATTTTAATTCTTGAATTAAATATAAATCTGATTGATCTTTTTTTATAAATTTTATTAAATGTTCTATTCTTGCATTAACTGAATTTACATTCCATGTAGTAATTTTCATTTATATTGAAAAAGAAGTACCACACCCACATGATGAAGATGCTAGTGGATTAGAAATTTTAAATGACGATCCAATCAATTCATTAACATAATCAATTTTAGATCCTTTTATTAATTCAATTGAAGTTTTATCTATCAATACATCAGCATTTTTATAATTAAAGATTAAATCATCATCATTTGGTTTATCAGAAAAATCAAATTTATATTGAAATCCAGCACAACCACCACCTAATACGGTAATTCTGAAATAGTTAGATTTTTCAGAGAGAAGTATCTTGTTGATATGATTCTGAGCACTTTCAGTTACTTCAATTATATTGTCCATTTATCTAAATATTGTTATTAGTTATTTTTTTACAACTATAATATAAATTTTCTTATGTTCAAACATTTAGCTTCCAATCCAGATAATTCAAATGGAAGATTATATAATGAGCTAGACGAGGATTTGAGAAATCCATTTGAAAGAGATAGAGCTAGAGTAATTCACTCTAATTCTTTTAGAAAATTAAAACACAAAACCCAAGTTTTTATTGAAAGTGAAAGTGATTATTTTAGGACTAGACTAACTCATTCTTTGGAAGTTGCCCAAATATCAAGATCAATTTGCAGATTACTTGAATTAGATGAAGATCTAGGTGAAACAGTTGCTCTAGCACATGATTTAGGTCATCCTCCTTTTGGTCATATTGGAGAAGATGCACTGGATAATTCAATGAAAAAGTTTGGAGGTTTTAATCATAATGATCAAACCCTGAGAGTTTTAACATTTATAGAAAAAAGACACCCTGATTTTGATGGATTAAATCTAACATGGGAGAGCTTAGAGGGGATAATAAAACATAATGGAATTTTGAGTGATCATTTACCTTATCACTTAGATAATTATTCAAAATTACATAATCTAAATCTAACTGATCAACCTTATTTAGAATCACAGATAGCAAGTATATCTGATGATATTGCTTATAATAATCACGATGTAGAGGATGCTATTAGAGCAAACTTAATATCATTGGATGATATTGCAGAGTTAAGTTTTTTTGAAAAAATTATAATTAATTTAAAGGATCACTATAAAGATATTCCAAATAAACTTCTAGTGTATCAAGTTTTAAGAAACTCCATATCTAATATGATAAATGATATATATGAAACTACAAAAAAAAATTTAATTGAAAATAATATCAATTCTATTGATGATATACGTAAAAAAAATAATTTTGTTGTTTCATTTTCAAATGAAATGAAGAAAAATTGTGACATAATTAAAAAATTCTTATTTGATAAAGTTTATAATCACAGTCATTTATCAGATAAGAGACAGTATTCAAAAAATGTAATATCTACTTTATTTACTTATTTCGAAAAAAATAATAATAAACTACCATTAGATTGGAGAAATCAAAATATTGAAATTGAAAGATTAATTTGTGATTATATTTCAGGAATGACGGATAGATTTGCTCTAAATTTGTATAAGGAGATTAGTGAATAATTTTATAAAAGACCTTTCAGATTTTTTATTTGATTTTACAGATTTTTTAGAAAGTAATAAATTCATATCTCCAATCAATAAAAAACAAATTAGTATCGATTATTCTTCAAATAATAAACAAGGTGATTTAGCGACGAACTTTTACTTAATAGTTAAAAGAAAAATTATTAATGAAAATTTTAATATTGAAAAAGAATTAAATGATAGAATTAAATCAATTGAATTTATCGATCATTTTGTGGTTTCAAAAAATGGTTTTATAAATTTTTTTCTTAAAGATACATTTGTATTAAGAAGTTTAAAGGAAATTTATAGTAAAAATTTTTTAAATTATATTAATTATGGTGCAGGTAAAAAAATAAATGTTGAATTTGTTTCAGCTAATCCAACTGGACCATTGCATATAGCCCATATAAGAGGTGCTGTATTTGGAGATGTATTAAGCTCTCTTTATACTAAAACAGGTTTTGATGTTATCAGAGAGTATTACGTAAATGATGCAGGTTCTCAAATTGATAAATTATCAAACTCTCTTTTGAAACGATATTTACAATTGTTTGATAAAAAAATTGAATTAGAAGAAGATGAGTATCCTGGTGAATACCTAATAGATATTGCAAAAAAAATTAAAAATGAAGATGGTGATAAGTGGTTAAACTTTCAGCAAAAAGAAACTATTAAATATTTTAAAAATTTTGCATTAAAAAATATACTTTTAAGCATAAAATCAGATTTAGAATTAATAAATATAAGATTTGATAAATTTACTCACGAAACTGAAATAGAAAAAAGTAAAATTATTGATGAACTTTTTTCAATCTTAGATGAAAAAAAATTACTATATGAAGGTATTTTAGAAAAGCCAAAAGGTGATGATTCTGATTGGGAGCCAAGAGAGCAATTATTATTTAGATCCTCTAAATTATTAGACAATGAAGATCGAGCATTAAAAAAATCAAATGGTGAATGGACATATTTTGCTAATGATGCAGCATATCATTTAGATAAATGTAAAAGAAATTTTGATAGATTAGTAAATATTTGGGGGTCTGATCATATTGGCTATATTCCAAGAATGAATTCGCTAATTAAAGCTATTAAAGATGATGAAACTTATTTAAACATTTTAACTTGTCAGATTGTAAGTTTAATTCAAAATAAACAAAAAATTAAAATGTCAAAAAGATCTGGAAATTTTGTGACATTAGCTAATGTTCATTTTAAGGTTGGAAAAGATCCTATAAGGTACTACATGATTTCTACTAAAAATGAGACAGCAATTGACTTTGATTTAGATGCTGTTGTTGAAAAAAATAAAGATAATAAAGTTTTTTATTGTCAATACGCACACGCTAGAGCTTCATCAGTAATTAATAAAGCAAACGAATTAGGTATAAAAATTAAAAATGATTATAATTTTTCTGCAATACAAAATCTATCTGATGAGGAGGTAAAATTAATCAAAAAGTTAATTTGTTATCCTTATTTGTTGTATCAATCATCATATTATAATGAACCACATAGACTAATCAATTACTTAGAAGAAATATCCTCTGATTTCCATTCAATTTGGAATAAAGGTAAGGATAATGAATCACTACGTTTTATAGATGAAAAAAATGCAGAAAAGACAATTTCAAAAATATTTTGGTTAGAGTCATTTAGAGTTGTTTTAAAAGATATATTTTCAATTATTGATATAAGCGCACCTGAAACAATGTAATGATAAAAAGAATTATTTTTAAAAGAAAAAATAATTACATTTTAAAATATTCTTTATTATTATTACTATTTATTATTATTCTTTATCTAATCTCATTTTATTATTTTAGTAATAGGGAGTATTTTGTCATTCCTAAATTTACTGATAAATATTTTGTTATTCCTACTAATAAAGAAGGTGAGGTTGTTGATTATTTAGACAAGAAAAGTTTAAATAACATAGATAATGAAATTCAAGATTTTGATTTTAAAAATATAGACGAGCTTGATTTTACAATTCAATTATATAGCAATGATAATTTTGAAATTATTTATAAATACTTGAACAATTTATTAGAAAATAAAAAAGAAATTATAGATCATGAAGATATTTCTGTTTTTTATAAAAAAACTGAGATAGGTACTCAATATTTTATTACATATAAAAATTATATCTCTAAGAATAATGCTTCTGAAGCTTGTGATTTATTGACTATTGTTAAGAGTTGCATAATACTTAATTTACAAAATTAATAATATTGAGAGAATCTCGATAATTTTATATAAAAAATTGTGTTAAATGTTCCAGATACAGAAATAAAAGAAGGTCAATTTAACCTATTATTAGACAATTTTGAGGGTCCCATAGACCTTTTGTTGGTTTTGGCTAGATCACAGAAGGTTGATTTATCTGATATATCTATATCCGAATTAGCTGATCAATATATTAATTTTATTAATCAATATAGAAATATTCATATTGAAATCGCTGCAGATTATTTAGTGATGGCAGCATGGCTGACGTATTTGAAATCAAGATTACTATTACCAAAAGAAGAAAAATCAGATGAATATACAGCCGATGAGTTAGAAGAGGCTTTAAAATATCAATTACAGAGACTAGAGGCTTTCCAAAATATTTCTAAAATCATATATTCAAGACCTCTTGTTAATAGAGATGTATTTTATGGGGGGTCATCTGAAGGTCTCAAACTAAAATATAATATAAATTATACTTCTAATTTATATGACTTACTAAAATCATATAGTCAAATACTTAAATCGAATGAACAGGTAAAACAATTAACTATTGAGTATTCAGAACTTTATTCAGTTGATCAAGCAGTTAAAAGATTAAAAGGTATCTTTGGAAATATTACAGAATGGACTAATTTTTTAAATTTAATTCCAAATTTAATTAAAGCTAATAAAACAATTAATAAATCAATTATCTCATCTAACTTTGTTGCTTCTTTAGAATTATCAAAAAATGGCTTTATAGATTTAAAACAAGATGAAAGTTTTGGTAATATTTATATAAAATTTAATCAAAATGGATAATAAAGATATTAAAACTTTAGAAGCAATATTATTTGCATCAGGAGAGCCACTTGATGAAAATGAATTAAAAGAAAAAATTAAAGATAAAAATAATATAAGTAATTTATTACTAGAAATTAAAGATTTTTATCAAAATAGAGGTATTAATTTAATCAAAACCGGCAACAAATGGTCTTTTAGAACAGCTGAAGATCTCATTGATGAATTAACTATTTTTAAAACACAGAAAAGAAAATTATCGAGAGCAGCACTAGAAACATTATCTATAATTGCTTACCAACAACCAATAACAAGATCAGAAATTGAAAATATTAGAGGTGTTCAAATGGGTAGAGGTTCTTTAGATCATTTGATGGAAATAGGATGGATACATCCTTCAGGTAGAAAAAGTATACCTGGCAAACCTACTTTATGGTCTACTACAGATTTGTTTGTTGAACATTTTGGATTGAATAGTTTATCCGATTTACCTAATAAAGAGGAGCTCAAGGCAAGCGGCTTTCTAGATAAACGTGCTGCGATTGCAACTATAAGTGATCTTGCTAAAAATGATGAAAATTTACAAAGTAATGATAATTTAGAACAGGATGATGAAAATAATATTGATGATTTTATTCAAAATACTTAGTTAACTTATTACTTCTTGTTTTTTCCTATAGTTTCCGTATAAGCCCCTTATGACACCTAGTATTTGGCAATTATTAATCGTACTTGTTATTGTTCTACTTCTTTTCGGTAGAGGTAAAATACCTCAACTTATGGGTGATATGGCTAAAGGAATCAAATCATTCAAGAGAGGAATGTCTGACGAAGAAAAAAAAGAAGATAAAAATTTAGAGAATAAAAACGACGAAGAAAAGTAAATATAATGTTTACTTTTGGTTGGAGTGAAATTTTCTTGATTGGGATAATAGTTGTTGTTGTTATTGGCCCCAAAGATCTTCCAAAATTTATTAAACAAGTTGGATCTTTTACTAAATATATTAAAAAAATGTCTTCTGAATTTAAGTCATCTATAAATGAAATTGCTGAGGAGGATGAAATCAAAGAATTAGCTAAATCAGTTAAAGAAGTAAAAAAAATAAAAGACGGCATTAATATCAAAAAAAATTTTGAAAATGAGATTAAAGAAGTTCAAGAAACAGTAAAAATAGCAGAGAATGAATTTTCAAAAAAAAATTAATTTATTATTTTTGTAATGGTTGAAGAAAAATTTGAAGAAATGTCTCTAATAGGGCATCTCACTGAGTTACGAAAAAGACTACTATGGAGTTTTTTATATATTTTATTAATTTTCATTGTTTGTTTTTACTTTGCAGATGAATTATTTGCCTTTTTAGCTAGTCCTCTAGTAGAGCTATTTGATAAAGATAATGGTCAAGGTTTTATTTATACAGCTTTACAAGAAGCTTTTTTTACAGAATTAAAAATAGCTTTTTTCTTTGCTTTATTTTTTTCATTCCCATTAATTGCAATACAAATATGGAGATTTATTGCACCGGGATTATACAAAAAGGAAAAGAGAGCTTTTTTACCCTATTTAGTTGCGACACCAATTTTATTTTTCGCAGGCGGATCAATGGTTTATTATATTATTGCACCATTGGCATGGTCTTTTTTCCTATCTTATCAAAACCTTGGTTCTAGTGGAGTTCCTATTCGATTAGAGGCTAAGATGGGAGAATATTTATCCCTTATGATGCGATTTATTTTTGCTTTTGGTTTAGCATTTCAGCTTCCTGTTGTTTTATCTTTAATGGCGAGAGTAGGGATGGTCACTTATGAATCACTTAAAAAATTTAGAAAATATGCAATTGTATTAGCATTTTTATCGGCAGCATTCTTAACTCCACCTGATCCATTTAGTCAAATAAGTTTAGCTCTGCCAATTATATTTTTATATGAAGTTTCAATTTATATTGCAAAACTAATACAAAAAAATAAAGATAAGTAATGCATAATATTAATTTTATCAGAGAAAATCCAATAGAGTTTGATAATTATATGAAACAAAGAGGTGAGCATCCAATATCAAATAAAATATTAGAATTAGATAAAGTTAAAAGAGAAACTCAGACTGTTCTTCAGAACCTTTTAGCTGAAAGAAACTCTATTTCTAAAAATATTGGTAAACTCAAAAGTGAAAATAAAGATGCTTCAGTAGAAATGAATAAAGTTGATGAAATTAAAAATAAAATTAATAATTTAAAAGAACTTGAGACAATTAAGGACGAAGAGTTAAAAACTATCCTCTCTAGACTTCCAAATATAGCTGATAAGACTGTACCCATAGGAGGCAATGAAGCAGACAATACAAAATATAGAGAATGGGGTGAAAAACCAGTATTTGAATTTAAGCCTAAAACACATTTTGAATTAGGGGAAAATTTAGGTTTAATGAATTTTGAAACTGCATCTAAATTATCAGGATCTAGATTTGTTTTATTAAAAAATCAACTTTCTAAACTGGAAAGAGCAATAGCAAATTTTATGTTAGATAAGCATACGAATGAAAATGGCTATATTGAATATAATTTACCTTTTTTGGTTAAAGATTCTGCTCTTTTTGGAACAGGACAATTACCTAAATTTGGTGAAGATTTATTTACTGCCGGAGAAGATCATTGGTTAATACCAACTGCTGAAGTTCCTTTAACAAACATGGTTAGAGAGGAAATACTTAACCAAAATCAATTACCCATGAGAGTAACTTCTTATACTCCTTGTTTTAGATCAGAGGCTGGTGCTGCTGGTAAGGATACTCGCGGTATGTTAAGACAGCATCAATTTACTAAAGTTGAATTAGTTTCAATAGTAGAGCCGCAGCATTCACAAGATGAATTAGAAAGAATGCTTGAAAGCGCTGAGAGTATTCTTCAAGATTTAAATATTCATTATAGGATTATGACTTTATGTACTGGTGATATGGGCTTTTCAGCATCAAAAACATACGATATTGAAGTGTGGCTTCCAGGTGAAAATACTTATAGAGAAATTTCAAGCTGTTCTAATTGCAATGATTTTCAAGCCAGAAGAATGAATACAAGATATAAATTAGAAAATAAAAATATTTTTGTTCATACACTGAATGGATCCGGTTTAGCAGTAGGAAGAACACTAATAGCTATTCTTGAAAATTATCAAATGAAAGATGGAAATATTAAAATTCCAGAAGTTTTGAAAAAATATTTCAATAATTCTGATACTCTTATCTAGTGCTTGATGTACGAAAAATAAGATTGATACTCGACTTACGAGAGTCAGGTATTAGTAATGCTGAAGTTCTTTCTGCAATTGAAAAAATTCCAAGAGAAAAGTTTATTAGTGAAGCTTACAGAAATCAAGCTTATGAAAATATAGCTTTACCAATTGAAAATAATCAAACAATTAGTCAGCCCTACGTTGTAGCAAGGATGACTGAATTACTAGATGTTAAAAGTAACCATAAGGTATTAGAAATAGGAACTGGTAGCGGATATCAGTGTGCAGTATTATCAATCTTGGCAAGGCGTGTATACACAATTGAAAGAATTAAAAATTTACATGAAAGTTCTAATAATATTTTTGAGAAATTAAAATTAACAAATATTGTTTCAAAATACGATGATGGTAATAATGGTTGGATTGAACAAATACCTTTTGATAGAATAATATTTACCGCAGCATCAAAACAAATAAATAATGAAATTTTTTCACATATTGAAAACGAAGGAATTATTGTCTGTCCTGTTGTTAAAAATAACAAGCAAATACTTGTAAAATATAAAAAACAAAATAATAAAATTATTTCTGAAGAATATGATGATGTTTTATTTGTTCCAAATCTTCAAGGTGTAGTATAGCTACTTTGAATATTTCGAATTTTATTTGAAGAATAAAAATAATATAAGATACCAATTATCCAATGAACAAGAGTTAACCCAATAAACATATAGATATAGTTTTCTTCTATAAAATTATTTACAAATAATATTACAATTATAGGCACTAATACAAACCTAAGTATGGCCATATACATTACTATTATTGCTTTTTTTAGCCCTTGGAATGAAGCATTAGAAATAAAGAAGAATGGAAAAGCTGGAAAACCAAGTGCGTATATTTTAAGGTATATTGATCCATAGTGTATTACTTCTTTATCATCAGTAAATAATCTCATTGAATCTTCTGCAGTTATAAATAAAATTAATCCTGCTATAGTTAATATTATTACACCAGTAATCATAGCTTTGTTGTAAGTTTCTAAAATTCTTTCATAGTTTTTAGCGCCAAAATTCTGACCCACAATTGCGGTTACTGCTGTACTTAATCCTAATAATGGTAAGAAAAGTAATTGCTCATATCTTCCAGCTGAGGAAAAACCTGCAATTGCATCATTACCAAAGCGACTTACAAAAAATAATAATATATATGATCCAAGAGCAATCATCATTAATCCTAATGCCGCTGGAATAGCCTGAAATGAAATTTCCTTAATTAAACTTAATTTAGGAATTAAATAATTATTTTTAAAGTTTTCAAAAATCTCTGTTCTATAAATTTTATATAATAAATATAACAGACCAATTATTTGAGAGAGTATAGTAGCTATTGCTATTCCAGTTATACCCATTGGCGCAAATAATTCAAAATTAATTATTTTTCCTGTAATTAATATTGGATTTAAAATTATATTTAAAAAAAAACTAAAAATTAAAACATTTCTATAACTTTTGGTATCCCCTTGAGCTGATAAACAAGAATTACATACCATGAGTAAAAGAATTATGACTGATCCTAAATAAATTACGTTCATATACAATGATGAAAGTTTAAGGGTTTTTGGATCATCATTTATAGATTCTAAAATTATGTTCCCAAAATAAAGTCCAAAAACAGTTATACCTAAGCCTACTAAAATTGTTACAACAAAAGATTGTGAAAATGCATGACTTGCTTTTTTAATATTTTTTTCTCCTAAAGAATTAGCAACATTACTTGTTGTAGCTATGCTCAGTCCTATTCCAAGTGCAATAATTATAAAATATACAGGAAATGTTTGGCCAATAGCTGCTAAAGCAGTTTCAGAAATCATTCTACCTGCAAAAATAGTATCAACTAAAGAATAGAGATTATTAAATATAGTTCCAATTGAGGCTGGCAAAGCAATTTTTATAAATAACTTATAGATATCTTCATCAAGTAAATTAATTTTTTTCATATTTATAAATATCTTAATTTAAACCTAGTACTATTTTCCTCTTGTTTTAAAATGTTTTGAATTTCGTGTATTACCTCCTTGAGGTTTTTCATTATAGATCTATTTGAAAAATTTATTAATAATAAGCCACTTCCTTGCATTCCAACATTGTCTCCATATTTCATAATAGGAACTTCAACATTGATAATATTACTTATACCTTTTTTTCTAATATTCTGAATAAAGGAGTCATTTTCCAAAATATTCAAAACTGGATACCATATTATGATTTTGGAATTTGAAAATAAATTATCAATATTATTTAGTATCTCTTCTACTTTTTCAAAATCATCTTTTATTTCATATGATGGATCTATAAATACAAAATAATTCTTCTCTTTATTAACTTTATTAAAAATAAAGTTAAATCCATCAGCATTTAAAATTTTAGCATTGGTATATTTGTTTAAGTTTTTTTTTAATAATTCATATTCATTATTGTGTAGTTCACAAAAAAATAATTTATCTTTTTCATTAGCTATGGACGAAATAAATATAGGTGATCCAGGATAAAAATTATTTTTTCCAGTAATTTTAGAAATAGTTGAAAGATAATTTCTAATTAAAATGTTATTACCTTTGTAATTTTGTATCTTTTTAATTCCTTCTTTATACTCTTTATTTTTATCCATATACTTTGATATATATTTATAAATTCCATTACCAGAATGAGTATCAACATAACTTATTGAATTATTTACTTTTTTTTCAAGATTATATAAGTAAAGTACTATAATGTGCTTCATAACATCTGCATGATTTCCAGCATGATATCCGTGTTTATAGCTAAGCATAAAAATAAAAAAAATTGTTGAAATTAATTTCTTATTAGTTATTTAAAGTATTAAATTAATCAATATACAATATTTATATAAGTTAAATAAATTTAATCCCCCAATAATAAATAAGGAGAATACAATATGCCAAGTGGTAAAATTAAATGGTTTAATCCGACCAAAGGTTATGGATTTATAGAAAATGATGATGGAGGAAAAGATGTTTTTCTTCATGTCTCAGCTCTAGAAGCTGCTGGTATTGATACTTTAGAAGAAGGTATGCCAGTTGAATTTGAAATCGGTGAAAACCGTGGAAAAGAAAACGCTATTAATATTAAGAAAAAATAATATTTAATTGAATTCAAACAAACTTTTAGAATGGATTGGCGTAACTACAGCTATCCTTTATTCCCTACTAGTTGCATTTAACATTGGATTAGAATTTATTGGCTTTTCATTATTATTGTTATCAGCAGTGTTAATTGGAATCTGGGCCTATAAATTAAAACACAATGGAATATTGTTTTTACAATTTTTCTACGCTGGTGCAGGTATTATAGGAATGTATAGATGGTTTGGATAAAAATATTTTTTTTATTTTTACTTTTATATTCTTCAATTGCATATTCTTCTGAATTAAATGAAGAAGAAGAAATGTACTTTAATTTTGTTGATTTAAATAATGATGGAGTTATTTCCTATGAAGAAATTGAACAATCATTAAATTTACTCTTTCAAATTATAGATCTGAATCAAGATAATAAAATTTCTCAAAATGAGATAAATGAATTAAAAGGCATAATTGAAACTTTAAGATGAGTATTTGGGGAAGAGTTATAGGCGGAGCAGCAGGATTTGCTTTAGGAGGACCTATAGGGGCTATTTTAGGTGTAATGGCTGGTGGTGCTTTTGACAGAAGATCTAAATCAAAATCATCTTTTAACTTCAATCGAATAAATAATAATCAAAAACAACAAATTTTTACATTAAGTTTTATTATTCTAGCTGCAAAATTAGCTAAATCTGATGGCATTGTATCGGATGATGAAATCAGAGCATTTAAAGAAAAATTTAAAGTTCCAAAATCTGAAATTCCTAAAGTTGCAAAAATATTCAATGAAGCAAAAAAAGATGCGTATGGCTATAAACAAATAGCAAATCAAGTAGGAGATTTATTTTCAGCTAATAAAATTTTATTGGAAGAATTATTAAATAATTTATTTTATATTGCTGCATCTGATGGAAAGGTATCTATTAGTGAAATAGATTTTTTAAGATCAATTTCTAAATCGTTTAAATTTAGTGAAAAAGATTTTCAAAGAATTTTTCAAGCAAATTTAAAAAATAGTGAATCTGATCCTTACAAAATATTGGGTGTGAATAGATCAAGCACTGATAATGAGATAAGAAAAAAATGGATAAAATTAAATAAAGAACATCACCCAGATAATTTAATTGCCAAAGGTATGCCTAAAGAATTTATTAAACAATCTAATAAAGAATTAGCGGCTATTAATATTGCTTATGATAAAATTAAAGAAATTAGAGGAATTTCTTGATACCTAAAGATTTATCTGTCGATAATATTAGTAAAATTTATAAAAAAATTAGACCATTTATTAATCAAACCCCTTTTTTAAAGTGTCCAGATGATATTGATAATTATTTTTCTACTAATTTATTTTTTAAATGCGAATTTTTACAAAAATCTGGTTCATTTAAGGCAAGAGGTGCTATTAATAATATAATTTCTCAAGATCAGAATAAATTTAATAAAGGAATTACAGCAGTTAGTGCTGGAAATCATGCAATTGCTGCTTCATTTGTTGCCAATCAATTTAAATTGAAAAATAAAATTTTCTTATACGAAAGTGCAAATAAATATAGAGTTCAAACCTGTAAAAATTATGGTGCTAACATTATCTTTACAAATCCAAAACAAGCTTTTCTTGATGCTGAAAATGCTAAAAATGAAGGTTATTATTTTATTCACCCTTTTGACGGCCCATTGACATTACAAGGTAGTGCCACCTTGGGATTAGAAATTGTAGAATATTTAAAATTAATTAATACTAAAATTGATAATTTACTAATTTCAGTTGGAGGAGGGGGATTAATAAGTGGTGTTTCATCGTATATAAAACAATTTTATCCTAAGATTAAAATTACTGGTGTTGAACCTGAAAATGCTAATGGTTTAAATCAAAGTTTAAGAGCTAACAAACCACTAAATAATGTTAATGTAAATAGTATTGCTGATAGTCTTTCAGCACCTTTGCATATGCAATATTCTTTTGATGTAGCAAAAGAAGTAATCGATGAAATGGTAACTGTTTCTGATGATGAAATGAAAAAATTTATGGTTTTTTGTTATAATAAATTTAAGTTATTTCTTGAGCCCGCATGTGTTGCTGGTCTTGCTGCTTTAAAATATAAAATCAATAATAAGCTTATTGGCAAAAATACAATGGTGATATTGTGTGGCTCAAATATTGATAAAAAAACATGGTCAGATTTAACTAATTAATCTGGAAAATATAAAATACCACCACTTAAATTTTTTTTCACACCTGTGGTATTTTTATTACTTATCTCTAAATTTTTAAATGATCTCATGCCAATATACGCAAACATTTGAGCTTCTACTAAATCACCATTTATTTTATATTTATCAATAAGTTCAATTTTTTTATTCAGTTTATTCATTAATATTTCTTTGAGTAATTTATTTTTTCTTCCTCCTCCAGTAAGTAAAATTCTTTCAATCTTAAATTTTTTATTTTTTAATAATTCTTTAAATCCAATATAAGTCATGTAGTTAGCAGTCATTAGCGCATCATATTTGTTCAATTTAATTAGCTTATTAAAATAATTTCTAAAATAATTTCTATCTAATGATTTTGGGAACTTTTTCTTAAAGAATTTATCTTTTTTGAATTTTTCGATTAATTTATTATCAATCTTACCTTTTCTTGCATAATTTCCATCATTATCAAATTTTTTTTTAAAAAAATAATTGCAAAGATCATCACTTAAGCAATTTGCAGGTCCTATATCCGATGATAATAATGTTCTAGAAACTACAGTTGAAAAATTTGCTATACCTCCAAGATTTACTATAATCGCTTTTTCCTTAAATTTTTTTATTAAAAACTTATGATAATATGATCCAATTGGTGCTCCCTGACCACCATTTTTAATATCATTATCTCTTAAATTACTTATAGTTTTAACTTTAAGTTTTTTTGCAATTTTGTTTCCATTTCCTAATTGTATAGATATTTTATTCGATGGGTCGTGGTAAACAGTCTGTCCACTAATTGATATTAAATCGATATTTTTTTTATTAATTTTTTTTTGTTTCAGAAATAAAATTATTTTTTTTTCTAAAATATCTGTAACGAAATCATCTTTTTTTAAAAAATATTCTTTAATTTTATTATTAGTTTTTGGTTTATTTGATATTAGATTGTTTATTGTATTTTGATAATTTTTATCAAATTTATATGATTTTTCATATTTAATTTTTACAAAGTCAGTCCCATTTGTATTAATCAAACTGATATCAACGCCATCCATTGATGTGCCTGTCATAACTCCTAAGACATTAAGTTTTGAATTCTTACTCATTTTTAATCAAATTTAATTTTGCACATTTTATTAACAAACATATCAACAAAAAAAGATTATTTACTTTTAAAAATACATTTTTTTATTGATTGATAAATAACAAATAGATAAATTATTTTTAATTATTACACGCAAAGGTAATAATCAATTTAATAAAAGGAAACGATTATTAAATTGTATCGGGAGGAAATGCACGATACACAAAAAGGACCTAGCTTGCTGGGTCCTTTTTTTTGTTTTATGGACAAATCTAATAAATAAAGTATCAGACATTTCATAATGATTACAAATTATGAAAGAATTTTAGATGTTATTTTAGATGATCTAATCCCATTAACAAAAATTTCAATTAATGAAGGAAATAAAATATTTGGCGGATTTATTGTTAAAAAATCTGACCTAAGTCTTGTTTGTCTAGGTACAAACCAGGAAATCAAAAATCCTTTATTTCACGGAGAAATTTCAACTCTTTTTAATTTATTTGAAAAAAAACTGTTTAATACAAAAGATTATTACTTCATAAGTACACATCAGCCTTGTTCTATGTGTTTATCAGCTATAACCTGGGCTGGATTTGATAATTTTTACTATTTTTTTTCCTATACCGATACAAAAGAAGGTTTTCATATTCCACACGATCTTAAAATTTTGACGGAGGTATTTAAGATCAAAGATGGTAAATATAATATTAATAATGATTATTGGGAGAGTTTCTCAATTTTATCGGAAATTAAAAGATTAGGCATAAAGGACTCATTATCAGATAAAATATATCAGATCAAAGAAGAGTACCAAAAAATGTCAGAAATTTATCAAAAATCAAAAATTGATAATAAAATTCCCCTAAATTAATTGTTAAATTATAAAAATAAGTATACAGATAATTAACGGGAGATACTGAAATTTCAGAGCCGAAGGAGCAACGACCCGGAAACTCTCAGGCACAATGGACCGTTAATAAAAAACTCTGGAAAAGAGCATTTAGCTCTACCGAAGGTGAAAAGCTCTCAGGTAAAAAGACAGAGGGGTAGCTTGGAGAATTTATTTGAACCAGTTACCAATAGACATTCCGCTGAAAAATTTTCATCAAAATAATGGTGCAAAGATATTGCCATTTGCAGGCTTTAATATGCCTATTAATTATAAAACTGGAATAATTAATGAACACAAAAATGTTAGAAATCATTCTGGTATTTTTGATGTTAGTCATATGGGGCAAATTTTAATTGAAAATAATGAATCTTATTTACATAAATTAGAAAATTATATTCCATTACAATTAAAAAAATTAATTAAAAATAGATCGCATTATTCATTTTTGCTCAATAAAGATGGCGGTGTTATTGATGATCTAATTATTTCAAATATTGATATTAAAGATAAGTCATATTTATATATTGTTTATAATGCATCTCGAAAAAAAGAAGACGAAGAAATATTTATTTCTTGTGCTCCTAATGCAGAAAAAATTTATATAAAAAATTGTTTATTCGCAATTCAAGGGCCTGATTCTATGAATGTTTTAAAAAATGTTATTGAAATTCCAGATAATATGAATTTTTTTGATATTTTAATAAGTAAATACAATAACAATGAAATAATAATAAGTAGATCAGGTTATACTGGTGAAGATGGTTTTGAACTTTCTATTCCAAATGAAAGTGCAGAAAATTTCATTACTCATTTACTTAAAAATGAAAATACAATGCTTTGTGGGTTAGGTTCTAGAGATTCATTAAGACTCGAGGCAGGATTAAGTTTATATGGTCATGAATTAAATGAAAAAATTACACCAATTGAAGCTGGTTTATCTTGGGCTTTAGATAAAGAAAGATTAGAAGATGAAAATTTAAATGGAAATAAAGTTTTATCTGATCAATTAAAAAATAAACTATCTAATAAAAAAATAGGTTTAATTTCTACTAGTAAATCAATGCTAAGAGATGGAATGACATTATTCGATAATAATAATAACGAAATTGGCAAAATTACAAGTGGTTGTTTTTCTCCTAATCTAAACAAATCTATTGCTATTGGCTATATAATATCTGAATTTAATACTGATAATCCAATTTTTTGTGAAATCAGAAAAAAATTAGAATTAGTAAAAATTAATAATCTACCTTTTGTAAAAAAAAATTATAAAAAATATGGGAGCGTATATGAGTGAAAAAAAATACACAAAAGATCATGAATGGGTTTCAATTGAAAATGAAATTGCTACAATTGGTATTAGTAATCATGCCCAAGAATCTCTTGGCGATATTGTATTTATTGAATTACCATCAGTTGGAAATTCAGTAAAAGCAAAAGATGAAATATGCGTCGTTGAATCTGTAAAAGCAGCTTCTGATATTTATGCTCCAATAGATGGTGAAATAATTGAAGTGAATAATAATTTAGAAAACGATGCTGCGATTATTAATCAAGATGCAGAGAACGAGGGATGGATTTTTAAAATGAAAATTTCTGATTCAAATCAATATTCAAAACTTATGTCAGAAGATGAGTATAAACAATTTTTGGAACAATAGATGATTGAAATAGATAAATTTGTTAGCAGACATATAGGACCTAGAAATGAAGATATTGGTGAAATGCTCAAATTAATAAATTGCTCTTCATTAGATGAATTAATTGAAAAAACTGTACCAAATCATATCATTTTTAAAGATAAACTTAAATTTAGACCTGGTATGTCTGAGGAGTTTAATAAAATTAATACTCAACTTTTATCTTTAAAAAATAATTTCAAAAAAACTTATATTGGAATGGGTTATTACAACACTATTACCCCTAGTGTTATTTTAAGAAATATTCTTGAAAATCCAGGATGGTACACTGCTTACACACCTTATCAACCAGAAGTAAGTCAGGGCAGGTTAGAAATGTTAATGAATTTTCAACAAATGATAATTGATTTGACCGGTATGGATATTGCCAATGCATCTTTACTTGATGAAAGTACTGCGGCAGCTGAGGCAATGATGATGGCTTTTAAAATTAAAAAAAGTGCAAAGTTTACTTTTTGTATTCAAAATAAATGCCATCCACAAACTCTATCTGTTTTAAAAACAAGAGCTAAACCCCTAGGTATAAAAATTATTTTTGACAATCCAGATGATGATACATTTGGTTGTTTAATTCAAAATCCAGATACATACGGAGAAATTGCAAATCTCAACGATTTAATAAATATAAATAAGTCTCACGATGCGTTATCAATCATAGCAGCTGATATAATGAGTTTGGTAATTATGAAATCACCAAAAGATTTTGGAGCTGATATAGTTGTTGGAAGTACTCAAAGGTTTGGAGTTCCAATGGGTCTAGGAGGTCCACACGCAGCATATTTTGCAACATTAGATGATTATAAAAGAATGATACCTGGAAGACTAATTGGTGTATCAGTTGATCGTACTAATAAAAGATCTTACAGAATGGCTCTTCAAACACGTGAGCAACACATTAGAAGGGAAAAAGCTACAAGTAATATATGTACTGCACAAGCTTTATTAGCAATTATATCTGCTTCATATGCAATATATCATGGTCCAACTAGATTAAAAAATATTGCTGAGGACATTCATTATAAGTCTAGATATCTTAAGAAATCATTAGAGATATTAAATTTTGAAGTAAAATCTACAAATTATTTTGATACCTTATTAATAAAAGATACAAAATCTAAATACTGGGTAAATAAATCTATAGACAATGGTATAAATTTTAGATTTGTAAATGACGATCATTTTTCTATTTCCTTAGATGAAACTACATCGCTACAAGATGTAGATAATTTAATTAAATTTTTTAATGAAAACAATAATGAAATATATGCAGAAGAAATTGAAAGTAAAATTGAAGATTCGATTTTCAAAAGTGATTTAGATAGAAGAGACAAAATATTAACTCATCCTGTATTTAATATATATCATTCTGAAACAGAAATGATGAGATATTTAAAA
>CABYXC010000007.1 GCA_902522865.1 uncultured Alphaproteobacteria bacterium
AATCTAACTGAAAAAGCTCTTCTTCTATTATTTGAATTATTACCATATGCAGCATGAATTGTTGCATAGTTAAATGCTATGGCATCCCCTAGCTCACATTCATAGGATAAAATTTCATAATCTTTATCTTTATGATCATAATCATAACCTTTAAATTTTGTAGGTAAAAATATTTTATTCCATTTATGTGAACCTAGTATGAATTCCATTGATGAATTAATATCAATTTTATCAAGTGGTATCCAAATACTTACATTATCTCTTCCTTGTACACAGTAATACCCCTGATCTTGATGCCACGGTGTTCTTTTTTTAGATCCTTTTTCTTTTATTAAAACATGCTCATGAAATAAATTTACTTTTTTAGATTTCATTAATGAGCCAGCAATTTTCGCAATATTAGAATTAAAAATAAAATTTTTATACTCTTTTATTCTTTGCCAATTACAATAATCATCATAAAATACCTCTTGATTATTTACTTCTTCATAAACACATTTATATTTACTTGGGTTTTGAAAATTATGCTCAACACCCTTTCTTAGTTCTTCAATCCATTTTTGATCAATAATTCTTTTTAGTAATACAACTCCATTATTCTGAAATTCATTACTAATATTTTTTTCAATCATTTAATCTTTAATTCTATATCCTTTTGAAAATGTATATGTGATAAATATTATGCATCCAATTAAAATTGTTAGGATAGTTAATGTACTTGTAAGTAATGAAACATCAGAAACTTCATAAAAACTATATCTGAAACCACTTATTAAATATAAAACAGGATTAAGTAATGATATTTTCTGCCAAAATTCTGGAAGCATATTAATAGAGTAAAAACTTCCTCCTAAAAAAAACTAACGGTGTAATTATTAGAATTGGAATAATCTGTAGTCCTTCAAAACCCTCTGCATACATTCCAATTATAAAACCAAATAAAGCAAAAGTAATGGATGTTAGAATTAAAAAAAACATCATTAGAAGAGGGTGATCTATTCTTACATCTACAAAAAAATTAGCAGTTAATATAATCACACATCCAATTATTAATGATTTGGATGCTGCCGCTCCTACAAAACCAAGCACTATCTCAAACGAAGATAATGGTGCTGCAAGTATTTCATATATGGTATTTGTAAATCTTGGAAAATAAAAAGCAAAAGAAGCATTAGAAATTGATTGAGTTAAGATTGTTAACATAATCATTCCCGGTACAATATAAGAGCCATAATTAATTCCATCTATTTCTGTAATTCTTGAACCAATTGCAGATCCAAAAACTACAAAGTAAAGAGAAGTTGTAATTATTGGTGAGGCAAGACTTTGAAATAAGGTTCTTCTAAACCTTTCCATTTCATGAATATATATTGCTTTAATTCCGTACCAATTCATTATTATTTTCCTGTATAAGTTTAATAAAAATCTCTTCCAGTGAACTTTGTTCAGTATTAATGTCTTTTATTTTATAACCATCTTTTTTTACATCATTTAATAGCTCAGCAATATCAGTTGTGTTTGAGTTTAAATTATAGGTATGTGAGATAATTTTATTTGTTTGATCTAAAGTAAAATTATATTTTGATAAATTACCATTTATTTTTTTTACAGATTCAAATAATTCAATTTTAATTGTTTTTTCTCCAAGTTTTTTAATTAATTTATCTTTCTCATCCACTAAAATTATTTTACCATCATTTATAACTGCTACTCTATCACTTAACTCTTCCGCTTCTTCAATATAATGTGTTGTTAAAATAATTGTTACTCCATCTTTATTTAATTGTTTAACAACATCCCACATGTCTTTGCGTAATTCCACATCCACACTAGCTGTTGGTTCATCTAAAAATAATAATTTAGGTTGGTGAGATAAAGCTTTAGCTATTAGAACCCTTCTTTTCATTCCACCCGATAGTTCTTTAATTTTATTATCTTTTTTATCCCATAAGGATAGTTGTTTTAAAAGCTTTTCTATATAATTGTGATCAGGCTTCTTACCAAAAAGACCTCTAGAATAATTAACATTGTTCCAGACAGTTTCAAAAGATTCAAGATTTAATTCTTGAGGAACAATACCCGTTATTTTTCTAGTAGTTCGATAATTTTTTACAATATCCATATTATTAATTTTTATTGTTCCAGTATTGAAATTTACTATTCCACAAATTGAGTTTATCAGTGTTGATTTTCCTGCACCATTTGGTCCAAGTAGAGCAAATATTTCTCCTTCTTTAATATTGAGATTTACATTTTCTAATGCTTTAACTGAATTTTTATAAAATTTAGTTACATTATTTATCTCAAGTATATTCTTCATAATTTAAATTTTTGTTATCAGATTTGGAATATTTTGTTTAAATTTGAAATAACCTTTTTTTGAAAAAATCCAACTATTAACATCATATTTTCTATTAAAAATTATAAAATTAACTGATGGATATTTTGTAATTATTTTTTTATAAATTTTTTTCCAATTTCCTTTAGTAACATAGGGTAAATATATTTCTTGAATTTGAAATTTCTTTATCCATTTATCTAAATCTTCATAATAATTTTCAAATTCAATATCAATTTTAATATTTTTATAAAAATCATCATCATTAAAACATGAAATACAAATACCTCTTATATGTTTAATTATTTTTTCAGAGAAATTATGATCATTATAATCTTCTAGTGGTAAACCTGTAAAAACATTTACTTTTTTATGATTTAAATCTTTTAGAATATTTAATTCATCAGTTGGTATTAAAATATATTTTATTTCCTCTAAATTATAATCAGAATTTAAGTGTAGTTCATTTACATTATAAATTTTTTCTTCAATTAAAGGATAAGCATTTTCATTTAAAATTTCATTACTTGATATTTTAATATTACTATATTTTTCTATATTACTTTTTCTTGCCAAATAATTTTTACCCTTAGTCTGTATACCCGCAACCCATCTCCAAGATAATGTATTTGAAGCTGGATCGCCATCCAATAAATGCTGCATAAAAAAATCTGCACCAAGTTGCCAAGGTAAATTAAGAGTAAAAATCCAAATTGAGGCAAACCACATTCTTACATGATTATGCAAGTACCCATTTTCTTTTAGATTATTTATCCAATTATTAAAAAAAGAGAGATTTGTATTTCCAGAAATTGCATTTAAATAAAATTTTTTATTAGAAAATTGTTCAATCAATTTATTTCTATCTTCTAAATAATCAGTATAGACCGATGGTCTATGTTCAAGCCAACCTTTCCAATAAGTTCTCCAATAAATTTCTTGGATAAATTTTTCACATTCTCTAAGTTCATATTTTTTTAATACTTTTTCCAGGACTTGTTCTTCAGAAATTAGCCTGTATCTTATGAAGGGAGATAATAGAGACGTAGTGTTATTATTTGAACTGTCTTCACTGTAATTTCTATTTGCTTCATAATATTTTCCTGTTTTAGGCAAATAAGACAGTAATTGCTCTTCAGCAAAGCTGATATTTGATTTAAACATTTTAGTATTAATTAATCGTCAGGTAATTTTTTAGAGCGTCTATTAAGTATTTCCATATGACGCACTCTTAATACCACAATTGCAATTGCTAATATTAATATTGCTACAGACTCATAAACATAAGCGGATGGATCTACATCTTTTCTTTGCATAATTATCATTCTGGCTAGAGCTGTCATTGCAATGAAAAGCGGGTAACTCATTCTTATCATTTTAGAGACCCAGTATTCTTTAATCATTCCAATAATTTCAATGTAAATAAACAGCAAAAGAATGTCTGCAAGTGTGACTTTGTAAACTGCAATCATACCTTGTATTTCCATTCCAATCGCTATGATTGTACAAATAATAAGTACAGACAGTACTATTTTCTCTAATAGCTCAAAATAATTATTCATTTAAATTCTTTCTATTTTATTTAGTTGATTCTTGTTTTTGTAAAATAGAATTAGGGCAAAAACTTCATATAAAAACCAAGAAACTTGATAAATTAGAGGTTTTCTTATTATTTTAGCCAAAAAACTATATCGTGGTATTTCTGACCACATTTCAATAAATGCATCGACCCCACTATAAACCTTGTTATTTTTTACAGTGTGTAAACGTCTTAATAATTCTTTAGCATTTTTGGCGGTATCTTCTTTTGATTTTTTCTCAGTACTTATATCAATCCATTCAAGATTATTTTCTAGTTTTTTGTAATGATTTATTTCAAATCTACAAATACTGCATGAATTATTAAAATAAACTTTAGTAGTCATAAAAGAAAAATAATTTAAATAAATTGAAATTCAATATCCTCTAATTGCTCAAATTGAGCTTTTATATGGTTGCCAGAGTAAATTTTTGATGGTTTTGTACATGAGCCAGATGAAATAAATTGACCTTTAAGTAATGTTTCACCTTTTTTTGTAAGATTATTGATTAACCATAAAGCGGCATTTAAAGGATTATTTAAAACATTTTTTGTGTTTCCTGAGTCCATTATTTTGTTATCTATAATTAAAGTAACTTTAAGGTCATTGAGATTGACATCATTAATGTTAAATATTTTTTTATTACGTAACCAATATTCAGATGCTCCATTTGTTGAGATAACATTTCTTGCACCAATTTCGGGTAATGGTTTTGCAAATCTAAAATCGTTTATTTCAATTGAGCATACTAATCCGTCTAATAATAAATCTATGTCGTCTATAGTGTAGGGTGCTTTTGAGATATCAATGTCTTCTTTAACTCTAAAACTTATTTCTGGTTCTGCATATGGTTCAAAAAAATTTTTAGAATGTAATTTTTTTGCATTAACTAAACTGTATCTGCTGTATAAATTTCCATAAAAAGGTTCGTTCATATTTAAAACTTCTTGTGCTGTTAGAGATGTGGCTCCAATTTTTTTTCCAATACAAATATTATCTTTTAGTTCTAAGTATCTAAGTTTTAAATTATCTTGAATTGCATAAGCTTCATCAATTGTTTGAGGTTCTAGATTTTTTAAAGAACTTAAGCCAGTTTTATTCAATCTATGTTCAAATAAAATTTTTGATGCTTCTTGAATATCTTCTTTATTCATACTTGAATTGCGTACTTATTAATTTCTTCATATATGTCTAAACATTCTTTATAAATATTTTCATAAGTTTTAGGTACAATATATTCTTTAGAATTTTTGGTATTAAAAGTAGTAGAGGAAATTACATCTTGATACCAAACTTTAGACCAAATACCATCAGTATCTCTATAGCCTTTTGGCCAATTCAGCATGTTTTGATCAAAATCTAAATTTAATTTTTGACACAAAATTTTTAAATACTTTTCAGGATTTGCTAATAAATAATCTGAGTTTATTATTATAGGTTCTTTTGAATTTAATAATTTAAAAATTTCATATAGTTTTTTAAAGCCTACATCTTGAATTGATTGTAAAGTATTTTTTTTTAAATATGAGACAATTACTTTAGCAGGATCACGGATTAAAAAACAATTTATACCTCTATTGATCCAATCTAAGCGTGTTTCATCTAAAATATGGTGAGTCATATGTTTCTGGTAAAATATTTTATAACTTCTATCATCTGTAGTAATTAATTTAATTATCTCATCTTCATCAGTCTGATAGTGATTTATAATTTCATCTTTCATTGGATGATTTAAGTTAGTTTTTTTTAAATAATATGCATAAAAAGGTTCATCATAAACCTTTGTGTCCTTTCTATTTTCAAAAGATCGCATCAATGCAGTACTAATATTTCTAGGCCCAGACCAAACAAATAAATTAATCATTTAAAATAAGTTATTATAAAAATTAGTTAATTCTTGAGTAATAGGATTCTTCTTTAATGAGTATTTTTTTTTATTTATTTGATTTACTGGGACAATTCCTGCGAAAGATCCGGTACAAAATGCTTCATCAGCATTTAATACTTCATTTAATTTAAAATTTTTTTCTTTTACTTTTATTTTATTTTTTTTACATAGATCTATAATTTTTTGTCTTGTAATTCCTGTAACACAATATTTCCCCGTTGAAGTAAAGACTGTCTTATTTTTAACAAAGAAGAAATGCGTACTATTATTTGTAGCAACATTTCCATTAATATCAAACATTAGTGCTTCATCAGCATTTTTTTTATTAGCTTCAATACATGCTAGTATACAATTTAATTTACTAAGTGAATTTATTTGTGGATTTTGAACATTGATTGGTCCTCTAATAGTTTTTACTGTAACTAATTTTAATCCTTTCTTGTATGCTTTAATATCTGGTTTTTTATATTCAGGGATTATGATTATAGTTGGTTTAGATATTGTAACTTTAGGTGATTGATAGGGTGTTGATTTAATGCCCCTAGAAACAATTATTCTTAAATGAACATCTGTTTTCATTTTATTTATTTTGATAGTCTTTATTAGTGCTTCTGAAAGTTTTTTACGTGTCAAATGTATTTTTAAGTCAATAAGCTTTGCATCTTTATATAATCTATCTAGATGTTCTTTTAGAAAAATGAAATTATTATTATGATATCTTAACGAATCCCAGATACCATCACCAAGCATTGTGGACGAATCAAAAACTGATATTTTGGCATCTTTTCTTTTATAAAATTTTCCGTTGATATAAATTTTAATATTTTTATTTCTTTTATCATTTACAAAATCATGACTTGAAACCATTATTATTTTTATCTTAATAGCAAATATTGTCTACTTAATAATCTTATTAACTTTTATTGCAAATCAAAGAGTGACATGTGATCAAATTAATATAACCAATTAGTAATTATCTTTTGTAATGTTTAATAAAAATTTTATTGTTATTTGTATTTCTTCTACAATTGCGGCTTTCCCACCTATGGCTGTAGTTTTATTAGGTGGAATTATAACATCCCAGATAATGATGAAAGATTCATTAGCAACAGTGCCGATGACATTAATGATTATAGGTATAGCAATAAGTGCACCTTTAGCTTCTAGGTTTATGAGTATTTGGGGAAGACAGAAAGGATTTTTATTCTCATCATTACTAAGTTGTTTAGCATTAATTCTTTGTTCATTTGCAATTTACTTAGAAAATTTTTTTATTTTTGCTCTTGGTAATTTTTTAATTGGTTCTTCACAAGCTTTTATTCATCAGTATCGTTTTGCTGCATCTGAGTCAGTTACAAAAGAATTTATTCCAAGATCTATTTCAATTATTTTATTATTAGGTATAGTATCAGCATTACTTTCATCTAATTTTGCTGAATATTTTAAAGATTTTTTTCCAAATAATTTATTTCTTGGTAGTTATATTTTCTTATCGTTTACAGCAATCATTCCTTTCTTTGTTCTTCTCTTCTACAAGGAAACAAAAACGTCTGATAATAAAAGTAAATTTGAAATTGAAACTATTTTTAAACTTTTAAAAAATATTAAAATTATACAATCAATTGTTAGCGCTGGTCTTGGTTATTTTACAATGGCAATAATTATGACTGCCACCCCTTTACATATGCATCTTGTTAATAAATTTACTTTATTTGAAACAAGTATAGTAATTCAACTTCACGTTATTGGTATGTTTTTACCCTCTCTATTTTCTGGAGATTTAATAAAAAGGTTTGGAAATACGAATATTATATATGCAGGAGTAGGTATTTTGTTTTTAAGTATATTCACTAATACATTCTTTGATTTTTATTATTCTTATATATTAGGCTTAATACTTCTTGGTATTGGATGGAATTTTTTATTTGTTTCAGGTTCAAGTTTGTTGGTTGTTTCTTATGAAGAAAAGGATAAATTTACAGCACAAGGTTTAAATGATTTTATTGTTTTTTCTACTCAAGGTATAGGATCATTATCTGCTGGTTTTCTTTTATATTTTTCAAATTGGGCCGTTATAAATCTATTATGTGTTCCACTTTTAATAATTGTTTTAATTGTCTCCATGTTTGCAGCTAGACATAATTAAATTTGATAATTCACTTTTAAATATTAATATTTTCACTATAGTTATTTTAATGAGCAATGTAGGATTTATAGGTGTAGGCTATATGGGCTATGGTATGGCTAAAAATTTACTAAAAAAACATAATGTATATATATTTGCTCATAAAAATAGAAAACCCATAAATAAATTAAAAAAGATTGGTGCCAAAGAGTTAAAATCATACAATGAAATAAAAAAACATAAACTTGATTGTTTAATGATATGTGTAACAAATACACCTGTTGCATTAAGTGTTGCGAAAAAAATTAAACAACAACTCGATAGTAAAACTCTTGTAATAGATTTAACAACGCATAACAAAAATGGCGCTTTAAAAATGGATAAAATTTTTAAATTAAAAAATATAAGTTATAATTTTTGTGGAGTAATGGGGGGTCCTGTTCAAAGTGATCAAGGTATATTAGGCGGTATTTATGGTGGTAAAAAAAGTAATTTTTTAAAATGTAAAAAGTACCTTAATTCATTTTGTAAGTCTGTTTTTAATTTTGGTGATGTGTCAAAGGCATCTTCAGCAAAATTATTATCTAACTTTTTATCATTAATGACTACCACTAGTGTCATTGAATTTTTTAAATCTGCAAAAAAACTAGATATTAATATTAAGCTCCTATGTGATGTTGCTAGATTGGGTTCTGGAAATTCTGGAGCTTTAGATAGAATTGCAGATAAAGCCATAAAAGGTGATTACAAAGGATATGTTTTTTCTGTAGATAATACATATAAAGATTTAAATTATATTAATGATCTAGTTACAGATTTACCTAATGCTAATAAACTTTCAAAAATAGCAAAATCATTTTATAAACAAGCATCAAAAAAAAGGATATGGTAATTTACTTGTTAGTGAATTAATTAATAAGGAAAAATATTAATAGATGGATAAGCTAGTTCCAATTATTTACATGATTGGGGTACTATTATTAGTTCTACCTTCATTCTTAAGCTCTAACAGTAATTTTAAAATTTTTTTTACTAACTTATCTATTTGGGTAGCTATTGTATTAGTTGTTTTATCTTTTTACTTTGCCTACAATTATTTTCTTTGATTCATTAAAGGAATTTAATTTATTTAAATGTAGACTAACTTAATCTAAATATTTATACGAGCAATTCATGCCCAATCATTTTGTAGCTAAATCAAGAAGATTAAGAAGTACTATTTATTCTTCAAGAATTGAAAAGCAGGGGGTTACTTCTTATACTATTTACAATCATATGTTACTTCCGGCAGGTTTTGAAGGAAGTCTTGAAGAAACATATAACCATTTAAAAAATCATGTTCAAATATGGGATGTAGCTGCAGAGAGACAAATAGAAATAAAAGGCAAGGATGCGTATCAATTAGTTCAATTAATGACATGCAGAAATTTAAGTAAGGCAAAAGAAGGAAAATGTTATTATTGTCCAATTATTGATGAAACTGGAGGCATGATTAATGATCCTGTTGTACTTAAATTCAATAATGAAAAATGGTGGATTTCAATTGCTGACTCAGATGTTATGTTATTTGCCAAAGGTCTTGCAATAGGAAAAAAATTAGAAGTTTCTATTTCTGAACCTGATGTTAATATTATGGCAATACAAGGTCCTAAGGCTTTTAATTTACTAGAAAAAGTTTTTGGAAAAGAAATTTTAGATTTAAAATTTTATAATTTTAAATATTTTAATTTTAAAAATTCTAAACATTTAATTGCTAGATCTGGTTGGTCAAAACAGGGCGGTGTAGAAATTTATGTTGAAGATACCAAATCTGGACTAGAGTTATATGACTTATTGTTTCAAAAAGGTAAAGAGTTTAACGTAAAACCAGGCTGTCCTCATTTAATTGAAAGAATTGAAGGTGCTTTACTCTCTTATGGAAATGATATGGACATAAATGATAATCCCTTTGAATGTGGATTAGAAAAATTTGTAAATCTAGAAAATGATATTGAATTTCTTGGAAAAGAAAAATTAATAAAAATTAAGGAAAATGGAATTAATAAAAAATTAATGGGTGTTAAAATTAATATAGATAGTATTAATTTAAGATCAGCAATTCATTTAACTATAGATGGTAAAATAATTGGTGAAATAAGATCTGCAGTTTATTCGCCTACATTCAAAATGGTTATTGGAATTGCAATGATAAATAAGCCTTACTTTATATCTAAAGATAAATTTGATATCATTATTGATAACAAAAATTACAAGGGAGAAATTTGCGATATTCCATTCGTATAATTTATGAATAATAATTTAAAAGCTATTATTTTAGCTTTAGTTGCTTCTGTATCAGGAGTAACAATGAATGTTCTTATAAAATTTTCGCTTCAAGATATAAATGTATTTACTGCTGGATTTTTAAGATTTCTTTTTGGTTTTATTTTAATTCTTCCTTTTATATTTTATAATAAATTTCAAAATTACAAGACACCAAATCTAAAAATTCATTTAACAAGAGGTATTTTAAATATTCCAATGATGTTACTTGGATTTTCTGCACTTCAATTTATACCTTTAGAACAGATTAAAGCAATTTCCTTTGTTACTCCTATTATTGTGGTAGTTTTAAGTGTAATTTTTTTGAAAGAAAAAATTTATTTAATTCGTATTGGTGCTTTGCTTATTGGTCTAATTGGGATCTTTGTTATTTTGAGACCGGGTATCGTGCCAATAAATGTAGGGGCTTATTTAGTTTTATGTTCTTGTTCTATCTGGTCAGTAGTTGTTATTATTACAAAATTTGCTGCAAGGTTTGATAGTGCTTTTACGATTTTATCTTATCAGTATACTCTTGTTACTTTTTTATCTTTTCCTATTGCTTTATATTTTTGGCAATCGCCATCATCAGAAACTTTAATATATTTAGTCTTTGCAGGAATAGCAGGAACAATTGTTCACCTATGTATCAACACTGCTTATAAATTGACTGATTTATCAGTATTACAACCAGTCAATTTTTCACGATTATTAATTGCATCTTTATTTGGTTTTTTAATCTTCGATGAAGTGCCTGATATTTGGACAATAATTGGTGGTTTAATAATATTCTCTTCAATACTTATTATTACATATAGAGAAAATTATCTTAAAAAGGATATAGCAAAGCAATCAATACCAGTTAAACTTTAATATCATATGAACAATAACGTCAGAGCAATTTTATTAACTATTTCTGGATCTTTTTTTGCTGTGTTAATGGAAGCTTTAGTTCGTGCAGCTCAATATGATTCAAATGTTTATACCATTGGCTTCTTGAGATTTTTTTTTGGTTTAGTGATTATTTTTCCCTATTTAATAAAAAATAATTTTACTACTTATAAGACAAAGAATTTAAAATTCTACTTAGTACGAGGCGCTTGCAATATCCCAGTGATGATTTTAGGTTTTGGCGCTTTAGTTTATGTACCTTTTGAGCAATTCAAAGCTATGCATTTCTTAAGTCCAATAATTGTAGTTTTACTAAGCTTTATAATTTTTAGAGAGAAAATTTATATGTTTCGTATTCTAGCATTAATAGTTGGTTTTGTTGGAATGCTTATTATTGTAAGACCAGGATTTGTAGATTTTAATATTGGAACAATTATGATTCTTGTTTCATTAACTTTTTGGTCTTTCATAATTATTTTATCAAAATTTGTTTCAAAAGATGATTCACCTATAACAATGGTTACATACCAATATACTTTAATGACTATATTTGCTTTACCATTAGCAATTTATTTTTGGCAAATGCCATCAATAAATTCAATAATTTATGTTTTTTGTGCTGCGATTTCAGGGACAATTTTGCATTTATCACTAAACTTAGCTTATAAGTATGCTGATCTATCTGTTACCCAACCAATATGGTTTAGTGGCTTAATTTTTGGATCCGCATTTGGTTATTTTATATTTAATGAAATTCCAGATTTATGGACATGGATTGGTGGAATTGTTGTTTTTTCTTCAGTACTAATAATAACTTATAAGGAAAAAGACAAAAAAGATAATAAAGAAAATAATAAAATTAATTCAATCAATAGTTAATAAAGTTCCTAGTAACTATTGAAATCCGATAATAATTTTAGTAAAAATTAACTAAAATATTATATTATTGGGAGGTAATATGAAATTACTAGTAAAATTATTTTTAATTTCTTTAACTATACTTCCATTCGCTAAAACAACTTCTGCTGAAGAATTAATTATTTGGAGTAGGGGTGGATGGTCAGACTGGATGGTTGAAGGGTTTAATAAAAAAATGGCTGACGAAGGAAAAGATATAGTTGCTATTAACAACCTTATTGGTCATGCTGACTTTCAGGTAAAATTTACTGCCGCACTAGCTGCAGGTGAAAGAGTTGATGTTGCAAACATAGACTTAATTAACGTTCCTTACTATGCTGCAATAGGTGCATTAGAAGATATGACTGACTTTTTAAAATCACAGCCATATTATGATCAATTAAATGCTCCAATGCTTGCTTTAGGAACTTATGATGGAACACACTTTGCAGCACCAAATGCTGCTGATGTGTCTGGTTATGTTTATAATAAAAAACTTATGCCAACTCCTCCAAAAGATTGGGCAGAAATGACAAGTATGTGTGAAGACTTTGCTGCTAAAGGACAACTAATGATGGCTTGGCCTTCAAAAAGTTATGGTGGTATGATCTTTACAGGTATGCCAGTTGCTTGGGCAAATGGTGGTTCTTGGGTAAGTAAAGATGGTAAAACAGCTGAGTTAAATCATCCAAAAACAGTTGAATGGTTTAAGCATTACCAAAATTTAATTAACATTGGTTGTGTGCCAGAAAACGTTGATGTTTGGGATTGGCCAGATAAACAAGATGGTTTCCTAGCAGGTGATATTGCGATGATTGGTACAGGAAACTTCATGATTAATGTTGTTAAAGATCACACAGAAAAAGTAGATGCTGGATTTACAGCATTTATGGGTAGTGACGGTTCAAGTAATTCAGCATTTATCGGAGGTGACTTAATTGCAATCCCAGTTACTACTGGTGCTAAAGAAGCAGCTCTTGAATACATTGAATATGTGTTATCTGAGGCAGGTCAAATCGAAGTATATACTAAAAATGGTGGTATACCAATTCGAGCAGATCTATTTGAAGGCAATCCATACTTAACTGATGATCATATGGTATTTGCTAATGCATCTACTGTTGGAGATGTTCCTTATACAACTGTTTATCAGGAGTTAATGGATCCATGGCAAGTAGCAAATCAACGAATTTTTGCTGGTGAAGATGTGCAGACAGTTCTTGATGAACAAAATGCAATCATGCAAAAAATCATTGATGCTGGTCATTAATAGATAAAACATTGTAGGCGAAACTTATGAGTAGATTACGAAAAGAACAACTCGTTGGTCTTTTAATGGTTTCGCCTGCATTAATTTTACTTGCAGTCTTTTTTCTTTATCCTCTTGTAAATTCTTTTTATATGTCATTCCACAAATGGCCACTTTTTGGAAAACCTAAGTGGGTAGGTCTTGATAATTATATTTTTATGTTCCAGGATGAACGTTTCTGGGAATCTTTGAAATTTACTTTTGTTTATACTTTAACTGTTACACCAATGCTATTTGTTGTTGCTATTGGAACTGCACTATTATGTAATGCAAAAGCTTGGGGAACGACTTTTTTTAGAAGTATTTATTTTTTACCTGTAGTTATGTCTTTTGCCACGGCTAGTTATGTCTGGTTATGGCTCTACAGTGAAATGTATGGGGTTATCGTTTATGCATTAGAATTTTTTGGTTTTGGTGGAGAAAATAAAAATCTTAATGTTTGGAAAACAGGAACATCTTCAATGTGGGCCGTTAATGCTATGGTCACATGGAAGTTTTCTGGTATCCAAATGATTATTTTAATAGCCGGATTACAAGCTATAAGAGATGATTATTATGAAGCATCTAAATTAATGGGAGCTTCACGATGGCAAACAATTTGGAATGTAACACTTCCTCTTCTTCGACCTTCAATTGCCCTTGCTTTAATTTTATCTATAGCAGGTTCAATCCAAGCATATGAACAATTTGTAATCATGACAAGAGGAGGTCCTTCAAATTCTACTAAAACACTTGTTATGCATACTGTTGATATGGGATTTGATTATTTCAAATTAGGTCCCGCAGCCTCTCTTGGCGTAATTATAATGATAATACTTTTTGTACTTACTGTAATTCAATTACGTTTATTTAGAAAGAATTACTAAGTGAGACGTTACTCATCGGATTGGTATTGGTATTATGCAATTAATTATACACTAGTTATTATTATTATTTTTCCAATTTATTGGACACTTATTTCATCATTTAAAAAGCCTAGTGAACTAATTACTAGCGAGCCTACTTTTTACCCTCATGATTTAACTTTGCAGTATTATGATCAAATTTGGAATTTTGATAGACTTAAAAGACTTCAAGATACTGAGTCAGAAGATTCAGAATCATCTGGTGTTGAAATTGAGAGTAAATTTCGACTTGATGGTGAAGGAGTTAAAAGACCTTTTATGAATAGTGCAATAGTTTCAGCTGGAACAATTATACTAACTATTATTGTTTGTACCTTAGGTGGATATGCACTTACTGTTTTAAATACTCCTTTAAAAAATTTTTTTTTCTTATTAGTAATATTACCAATTTTAATTCCAGGTATTTCTCTAATAATTCCTCTCTATAAATTATTAAAAGACCTCGGACTTACTAATACTCATTTAGGTTTAATCTTAATTCATACTTGTGGAATGTTACCTTTAGGAATCTTTATGATGAGAAATGCGTTTAATAGCATTCCTTCCTCATTAAGAGAGGTAGCAATGCTTGAAGGCTCAAGTGAATTAAAAATTATTACTTCTGTTATGCTACCGCTAGCAATTCCCGGTCTTTTAACAGTAATGGTTTTCGCGATGTATGTTTCTTGGAATGATTACATTTATGCTTTTATATTTATAAATTCACCAGAAAATACAATGTTAAATATATCATTAATGAAAATTGCATTAGGTGGATCTCAATTTGAAATGAAATGGGGAAGTCTAACAGCAGGTTCAATTGTTAGTTTTCTTCCAATAATAATTTTTTATACTTTTCTTCAGCAATATTTTGTTAGAGGAGTTACAGGTAGTGCAGTTAAAGAATAGGGGGATTATATGTATTCTGTAGATTTAAAAAATGTAACAAAAAGATGGGGAGATGTTACTGCTGTCGATGAAGTAAATCTTCATATTAATGAAGGTGAATTCGTTGTACTTTTAGGGCCATCAGGATGTGGTAAAACAACTACAATGCGTCTTGTTGCTGGATTAGAAGATATAACTGATGGTGAGATCAAAATTGGTGATGAAGTTGTAAATGATGTTGACCCAAGAAAAAGAGATGTATCAATGGTATTTCAAAATTATAGTCTTTTCCCCCACATGACTGTTAGGAATAATATCGCTTATCCTCTAAAAATGAAAAAAATTCCAAGTTCAGAACACGATAAACTCATTAAAGAAGTTTCTACTCTTGTTGAATTGCAAGATTTATTACACCGTAAACCAGCCGAACTATCAGGTGGTCAAAGGCAACGTGTTGCTTTAGCAAGAGCAATAGTACGTCAACCACGTGTTTTTTTAATGGATGAACCTCTTTCAAATCTTGATGCTATATTAAGAGTTACAACGAGAGCAGAATTAAAAAATCTTCATCACCGACTTGGTGTAACGACAATATATGTAACTCATGATCAAGTAGAAGCGATGACACTTGCAAATAGAATTGCTGTCATGAACCATGGTAAACTTTTGCAATTTGATAAACCCCAAGTAATATTTGATGATCCATCTTCTAAATTTGTTGCTGGCTTTATTGGTTCACCTGCAATGAATTTAATTGATGGTCGTGTTGAAAATAAAAAATTTATTTCTGATAGTCTAACAACATCTTTTGATATTGATTATGAAGGTGATATTATTCTTGGAGTTAGACCTGATAAAATTCAAATAGTCAGTGATACTGATACAAATAATGGATCTGCTAAAGTTTATTCTGTTGAATTAACTGGTGAAGCAAATCTAGTAACATTTAAATCAAATAATCAAAATCTAATTGTTAAAACTGATAAAAATACACATTATGATATTGATTCTGTTTTAAAATTAAACTTCAATAAGGAAGACTGTTACTTTTTTGATATTAATAGTGAAGAAAGGTTAAGAATATGAATATCATAGATACAAAAATAAATGGCGGTTTTTGGAAAAAAAGAAAAGAATTAAATAAAAATACTTCATTATTTGCAGTTATGAAATCCTTTGAAGATACTGGAAGAGTTAAAGCAATGACTGGCGATAATGATCCTGTGAAACAAAGATCACACATTTTTTGGGAATCAGATTTAGCTAAATTAATGGAAGGTGCTTTTTTCTCCATGCAACAAGAAAAAGATGAAGATTTAGAAAAAAAAATGGATTCTATAATTGATAAAATTATCGCTAACCAGGAAGAGGATGGATATTTAAATTATTTTTTTTCACGACATGAACCAGATAATAAATTTACTAATTTAAGAGATAGGCATGAATTATATTGTGCTGGCCATTTGCTTGAGTCTGCAATTGAACATCACAAAGCTACAGGTAATTCTAAATTTTTTGATGCAATGGAAAGATATGTAGATCATATAATTACTAAATTTGGAAGAGAAGAGGGTAAGATGAGGGGCTATCCAGGTCATCAAGAAATAGAACTTGCTCTCGTTAAGGCATACGAACACACAAATGATAAAAAATTTCTCGATTTAGCCACTTATTTTATCGATGAACGTGGAACACACTCTAAAGCTGAGGATCATTATTTTGTAAAAGAAAAAAAGAAATTGATGGAAAAAGAAGGAGACATAGACGTGTCAAAACTACCATCTAATATGAGAGATTTCATGGCGTTTGATGCTGATTTCATGGGTAAAACTTTTAGAGATCTTCATTATTGGCAGGCTCATGAAAGACCTGTTGATCAAAAAACAGCAGAAGGACATTCTGTGAGGGCACTTTATATGTTTACGGCTATGGCTGATTTAGCAAGATTAAATAACGATAGTAAATTGTTAAATGCATGTAAGACCCTATGGAGAAACATCGTTGACAAGAGAATGTATGTTCATAGCGGAGTTGGCAGCGCACACATTGGAGAAAGATTTACATATGATTATGATTTACCCAATGATATGGCATATGCTGAAACATGTGCAACTATAGCTCTTATTTATTTTGCAAACAGAATGTCAAAGATGGAATTAAATAGTGAGTACGGTGATATTATTGAAAATAGTTTATATAATTTACTTTTAGCAAGCACTTCTTTAGATGGTGAAGGCTTCTTTTATGATAATTATTTAGAATGTGTTCCTGGATATCTTCATTCACAAGGTAGACGTCATGGTGTTAGAGATAAATATCATATCTGTTCCTGTTGCCCACCAAATATAACTCGCCTGTTTGCAAGTATGGATATGTATATTTATAATTTACATCAAGATTCATTAATTGTTGATCAATATATTTCTTCTGAAATTGATTTAATGAATAAAATTCAAGGTATCAAAATTAATCAAACAAGTGATTTTCCTCATAAAGGATACTCTAAAATTGAAGTAATAGAATCAAAAAATAACGAAACTACAATTTGTTTTAGGATTCCTTCATGGGATAAAAATATGAAGATTAAACTTAATGGATCAGAAATTGATTATGAAGTTGAAAATGGTTATGCCAAAATTAAAAAAAATTGGCAAAAAGGAGATGTAATTGATTTATCTTTTGATTTTTCACCAAGATATGTTCGAACCAATCCAAATGTTCGATACAACGTAAGAAGAGCATGCTTATTTAGAGGCCCACTTCTTTATTGTTTAGAAGAAAAAGATAATGGCAAAGATCTTAATAAATTAATTTTAAATACAAATAATAATTTTGATGAAAAAGATGAAAAAATAAGTTCAGAAAATATTATTTCTTTAACAGCAAATGGATTTAAATTTAAAGATTCTAAAGATCTATATCTAAAGGATAAACCAGACATAACGGAAACATCTCTTAAATTTATTCCATATTATTGTTGGTCTAACAGAGGTGAAAATGAAATGTTAGTTTGGGTTAATGAAAATTAATTTATTCTAATTACATTTATGAAGAAATATAAATCAGATTGGTATTTATATTATCTTATAAATATTACTTTAATAATTCTTGTTTCTTTTCCTATTTATTGGGCATTTGTTTCTTCAATAAAACCACCCAATGAACTAATAACGAGTACTCCAACATTCTTTCCAATAAATCCAACATTTGAAAGTTATGAAAGAATTTGGAACTTAAAACCTACTAGCTCTATGGGTAATGTAAGATCTGCATTTACAAATAGTGCAATTGTATCAATTGGAACTGTAGTGCTGTCATCAATTGTTTCTACCTTGGCTGCATATGCTCTTACTATTTTAAGAACTCCATTTAGATATTTTATTTTTTTACTTATAATTATGCCAATTTTAATACCTGGAATTTCTCTCTTAATACCTCTTTATAAATTAGTAAAAGAGCTTGGATTAATGAACTCATATTTAGGCTTAATCCTTATACACTCCACAGGTATGCTGACATTAGGAGTTTTTTTAATGAGAAATGCTTTTATGAGTATACCAACATCTTTACGTGAAGTAGCTTTGTTAGAAGGTTCTAATGAGTTACGTATTATGTTTACTGTTATGTTGCCATTAGCCATACCAGGTCTTTTAACGCTTATGGTTTTTGCTCTTTATGGTTCATGGAATGATTTTATTTTAGCTTTTCTCTTTGTAAATACTATCGATATGGAAATGTTGAATGTCTTCCTAATGAAATTAACATTTGCAGGATCTCAATTTGATACTTTTTGGGGGCTTTTAAATGCTGGAGCAATAATAAGTTTTGTACCAATTATAATATTCTATATTTTTCTTCAGCAATACTTTGTTAGAGGAGTAACTGGGAGTGCTGTAAAAGAGTAACATGAAAAGGTATTCATCTGATTGGTATTGGTATTATGTTATTAACTATGCTTTAGTAGTTATAATATTATTCCCTATTTACTGGACTTTTATTTCTTCTGTTAAGGTTCCGGATGAATTAATTACAAGTAATCCAACTTTCTATCCTCATAATTGGACATGGGAGTATTATGATACCACATGGAACTTTGATGATGAAATGCGTACTAAGTTACAAAAAAAAATATCCGGAAGTACAACAATAACAGCAGGTATTGAAAGAGCTTTTTTCAATAGTGGTATAGTCACATTAGGAACTATTGTTCTATCTTTAATTGTTTCAACACTGGCAGGTTATTCTTTAACCTTTTTTAGGATACCATTTAAAGAAGCAATATTTATTGCATTAATTTTACCTATATTAATTCCTGCAGTTTCATTGATTATACCAATTTATAAATTATTAAAGTCTGTTGGTTTAACCGATACTCATATTGGATTAATATTTTTACACGCAACAGGTATGCTTCCTATTGGTGTTTTTATGATGAGAAATGCTTTTAGTAGTATTCCTTCATCATTGAGAGAAGTTGCTTTGTTGGAGGGAACTTCAGAATTAAGAATCATGACTACAATAATGATACCTCTGGCAGTGCCAGGATTATTAACCGTAATGGTTTTTGCCTTATATATTTCATGGAATGATTACATCTTGGCTTTCATTTATATAAATAGTCCTGAAAATATTATGCTTAATACTACACTTGCAAAAATAGCACTTGGAGGTGCTAAATTTGAAATGAAATGGGGTAATTTAACAGCAGGTTCTATTATAAGTTTTATACCAATTATTATTATTTATTCAATTTTACAAAGGTACTTTATTAGAGGTATTACAGGAAGTGCTGTTAAAGAATAAAAGTAATGTCTTTTATTTATAGAGATAAGTTTTGGTACTACACGATTAATACTGTTTTATCTATTTTAATATTATTTCCTATTCTAATAATATTAATACTTTCTTTTAAAACTACAACTGAAATTAGGTTTGAGAATTTTTTTAGTCAATTTACTTTTAATAATTTTTTTTCTATTTGGGATTTAGAAATAAGAACTAATAAAAATACTTTCAAACAATCTTTGTTTAATAGTCTAGTTGTAACAAGTGGTACTGTAGTATTATCATTAATTATTAATGTTTTAGCTGGTTATGCCATTTCATTACTAAAAATACCTTATAAAAATTTTATATTTATTTTATTAATTTTACCATTTTTAATTCCAGTTTATTCAATTATTATTCCTTTATATATTTTGCTCTATAAACTTAATCTAAATGATAATTATTTAGGTTTAATTATTATTTATACTATTTATGTTCTTCCAATTGGATTTTTTTTAATGTTCAATTCTTTTAATAGTATTCCAAAATCTTTACGTGAAGTGGCAATATTAAATGATAGTTCAGAAATTAAAATTCTTTTTTTAATTATGATTCCATTAGCTATCCCTGGCTTAATTACGCTAATTATATTTGCTATTTATGTTTCTTGGACAGATTATTTACTTGCATTTATAATTATGAACTCTGCTGATATGCAAATGTTAAATGTTACTCTTTCCAAAATAGGTTTTAGGTCAATTTATCCATATGCCGGATATGTAATTTCTTACTTACCTTTCATGATTATTTTCATTTTACTTCAAAAATTTTATTTTAAGAGTATAATTTCATCAACTTAATATGAAAAATGAATTTATGAATGTTCCAATCTTTACTGGAGAAGGTAAAGTACATTTTGAAGAAAGAAAAATACCTACACCAGGTGACAATCAGCTTTTAATTCAGGCAAAAGCAAATTTATTATGTGGATCTGATAGAAATCAATTTTACAATGGAAGCCCTCAATGTATTCCAGGTCATGAAGGAGCTGGAGTAATTGTAGATAAAGGAAAAAAAGCTAAATTTGATATTGGTATGAAAGGCGCTGTATACTTATATGATTATTGCCATAAATGTCGAAGTTGCCAATTAGGATTAACTAATCAATGTTTGCATAAAAACTGCGATTATGGCTTTAATGTTGATGGTGCTTTTTGTGAATATTACCTTGTAAATGATTATGTTTTTTTTCCTGTTGATGAAAGTGTTGATGTAATCAATGCAACATTGCTTTTAGACGTGATGGGTACTGGTGGTCATGCTACAAAAAGAGCACAATTAATTCATAAAGATATTCAATCAGTACTAATAAACGGCGCAGGACCTATCGGTCTTGGACTTTTAGCAATGAGTAAATTAACTTTTGCAAAAGATTTACCTGTTTTAATAAATGATGTTAAATCATCTAGATTGCCATTAGCAGAAAAGATGGGTGGGTTACCTATAGACTTATCAAAACAATCTTTAGAAGAGGGTATGGAGCAACACGGAATTAAAAATCCTGATGTTGCTATTGATGCAACAGGTAAAGCTGTGGCTAGAAAAAATGCTCTTCAAGCTTTAGCTAAAAGGGGTGTGTTAGTTATGGTTGGTAATGGTGAAGGTTTGGAATTTGAACAATATCCAGATATGGGAGGTCCTGAAAGAAGCATTCTTGGTAGTGAATATTTTTCTTACAATGAGATGGAAGCAAATCATGAATTACTTAAAAATAATCAACAATATTTATCTCAAATAATTACACATCAATACAATATTGAAGATGTTCAAAAATCTTACGAACATTTTTTCTCTACTGAATCTGATGCAGGTAAAATAGCAGTTGTTCATAATTAATTTATGAAAAAAATTAAAGTTGCACTTATTGGAACAGGTAATTGGTGTTTACAACATTGTCGTATTCTTTCACAAAGCCCTCAAGTAGAATTCTGTGGTATTTTAGGAAGAAATAAAGAAAGAACAAAAAAAAGAGCCAAACTTTATGATGTTCCATATTATATTGATTTTAACGAACTAATAAAAAATCAAAAACCTGATTTAATAAATATAAGCCTTCCAAATGAACATCATTACGACATGACAATGAAAGTGATTAAATCTAATACTCCTTTATTTGTTGAGAAGCCTCTTGTTTTTAAAATGAGTGAGGCAAATAAATTGTTATCCGAAGCTAAAAAAAGAAATCTCTTTTTTGGAATTAATTTTAATTGGCATTATTCTACACCAGTAAAAAAAGCAATTAAAGCAATTAAAAATAATCAGTTAGGAGAAATTAATTTTATTACATGGAGATTTGGTGGGGGAGGAGGTGGAAAGAATTTAGATCCTAATGGAAACTTAATTGAAACTCAATGCCATGGATTTGATATGCTTGAATATTTAAATGGACCAATAAAATCAGTTCATTCATTTATGACAGATAAAACAAAAAAAGGCTTTAGTACGATGGTTGTATCAATGAATTTCAAAAATAAGTCAATTGGAAGCTTGCTTGGATCATATGATACATCCTATCAATATCCTAATTCTCATTATGTTGAAATAAACGGTTCGAAGGGAAGAATTTTAATAGAAGATCAAGTACAAAAATATACATTTAATAAAAAGAATAGTGAAACCGCTGAAGTGTGGAAAGCTGGTTTTTTTAATGACTATGAGAGAGAGTTTTTACGAACTTTTGATGAGCATTATAAATTAGTAATTAAAAATTTTTCAAATGGTAAAGAGCCTCCCATTCATGCATATAAAGGAAAACGTGCATTGCAATTAGCTTTAGCGTGTATAAAGTCCTTTAAATTAAAGAAAAGCATTGAAGTATAAATTTTGAAAAAAAAAATTACATTAAAAGAAATTGCTAAAAAATGTAAAGTTAGCACATCAACTGTTTCTTTTGTTATTAATAATAAAAATCGAAAAGGTATTTCCGAAACTACATGGTTTAAAATTGAAAATATTCTAAAAAAATATGGTTATAAAAAAAATAAATCATCAAAACAACTAAAGAGAATAGTATTTTGTTTAGAAAGTAGCACACATTTAGCTACAACTAGATTTCTTCAAGGCATTGATAATGATACTTTGTATAAAAATGAGTTTATTTTTTTATTTAATGCAATTTCTGAAAATTTAGATAATTTGAATAAAATTTATGAAAAATATAACCCTGATGGTATTATCATATCTACAGGAAGAACCAGAAAAATTGAATTTGATATCTTAAAGTATAAAACTTCTAAGGTAGTTCTATTAAATTGTTATGCAGACAAATTCAACGGTATATCAATTTTACCATCTGATTATAATAGTACAAAAAAAGTTATTAAATCTTTATTAGATGCCAACAAAAAAAATATAGCAATAATACTCGCAGAAAATTATTTTTGGCAAGGTTATGAAGATAGATTGTCAGGTTGGAGAGATGCTCATTTTGAAAAAAATGTTAAAATCAATTCTAAATTAATATGCCGTCCTATTAAAAATAAAAAATATAAATCTGATTCTGAAATTGGATATGAATCTTTAAATAGATTAATAAAAAATAAAGTAAAAATAAATGCAATATTTGCAATGAATGATTTTTTAGCAATGGGTTGTTATCAGGCAGCGAAAGAGAATAAATTAAATATACCTAAAAATTTTTCAATAATAGGTTATGATAATAGTACAACAGCAATTAATCTTAAACCATCACTATCTTCAATTATGTTACCTATTCCAGAAATGACTTCAAAGGCTATTTATCATATATTAGATGATAAAAATTATGATGAAAATTTCAAAATATTTGTTGATTGTGATTTAATAGAAAGAAATTCTTCATAAAAATATTATGATTTATATACAATTGTATTCATAGGATGATCAGCAATTTCTCCAGCCTTTCTTCCACCAAGAAATAATTCAGCATCACCTTTTCTATCTTTTGTATCAAGTTTACCGACACGAGATCCATCTGCATAGTAAGTAACAACCATTGCTTCACGAATTTTATTTGATTTATTTAATCCAGCTCCGTGAATAGTCCATCCAAAATGAAAAGTACAATCACCAGCATCTATTGAATTTAATTCGACAACTTCTAATTTTTTTTCTTCAATTATTTTATCATAATGATCTTCTGATTTTTCAGTTATTGATATACCCATTAAATCACCCATGTTGTGTGACTGTTTTACAAATCGCATAATACCCATGTCTTTATTACAATCAATTAAAGGCATCCATAATCCAATATGAAGATTTGTATCGAGTGGCCAAAAAAATTGATCCTGATGCCAGTAGGATTTTGTATCTCCTGGATGTTTAAAAATTGCTTGTTCATGAAAAATTCGAACAGCATTAACCTTCATTAAATCAGCAGCAATTTTCCCTAAACGTTTTGATAAACAAAATTTTTCAACGCCTTTTGAATCATAGCGAATATTAAGTGCTTGATAAAAAGCACCACCAAATTCTTTATCTTTATTTTTATTTCTTTTTTCTGCTACTTTTTTTATTTCATCTCTATATTTAGAAATTTCATTCTTTGATAAAACATTTTTTAAAACTACAAACCCATTTTGCCAAAAAAAATCAATTTTTTCTTTTTCTAAGTTATAATAACTATCGATATCAGGTAATTTTGTCATATTTTATAAAAATTATAGTAAAAATTATTATAAAAAAATAAAACAATTAACTTATTGAAAAATAATAAATTTTTCAATCTGATTACACTTGAAAAAGATAATTAAATGGTATTAAATTTTATTATTAAATAATTTTGGGAGGTATTATGAAAAATAAAATTATTTCTTTCTTCGCTGGAATAGTAATTTCCATTTACTCATTTGGTGCTTCTGCAGTTACTGAAGTTGTTTGGTGGGATTTTCTAGGTGGTGGAGATGGTGTTAGAATGAAACAAATGATTGATAATTTCAATGAAGCTCATCCTGATATCCAAATTAATGCTACAACTTTAGAATGGGGTGTTCCATTTTATACTAAAGTTCAAACATCTGCAGCTGTTGGAGAGCAACCTGATATTATGACTTATCATTTATCAAGATTCCCTCTAGCAGTACCTACTGGAGTGTTGAGACCAATAAGTGCTGAAGAACTAGCAAGTGTTGGAATTACAGCTGATAGATTTTTTCCTGCTAACTGGGAAGCAGCTAACTTTGGAGGTGCAACGCATGGTGTTCCACTAGATATTCATGCTAACGTTATGTATTTTAATGCAGAAGTATTAGGTGAAGCTGGTTTACTTGATGAAAATGGTCATCCAACATTATTAGACGGTGTAGACAATTTTATGAATGGTCTAGCTAAACTAGATGAAATGATGGAATTTCCAATTGGTTTCGCTTCTGATAATGGAGGTATGATTTGGAGATGGTGGTATTCGATCCTTAACATGATGGAAGGAGATTTTGTAGACGGAAGTAGTATTTGTCCTGGAGATAAATGTGAAAAATCTTTACAAATTTTAATCGATCTTGTTGAAAAAGGATATATGCCAAGTAACGTCGATTACCAATCTGCAAAAGGTATGTTTATAAGTGGTGAGTCGGCAATTCACATCAACGGCGTATGGGAAGTTCCTACTATGGTTGATTTAATGCGAAATAATGAATTAGGTTTCAAATTTGGTGTTGTAGATATGCCTCAAGTTGGTCCTAAAATGGCTACGTGGTCTGATTCGCATGCATTTGCTATTCCTCACAGTGATAAAAATCCAATATCCGATGAGAAACTGGAAGCAGTTTTAAAAGTTATGGGTTGGATGAGTGATAATAGTCTCTTCTGGGGAACAGCTGGTCATATACCTGCGAATACAGAAGTTGTAGATAGTGTATTCTATAAAAATATGCAGCCAAATAGCACTTATGCTAATATTGGTGAAAATATGGTTGTAGATCCATTCTTACCTATCGCAGGTGTTGCTTCACCAACTTATGATGCTTTTAGTAACTATATTGCTCCGGCAGTTAATGGTGAATTAAGTGCTGAAGAAGCAATTCAAATGATGAGAGATGATCTTGAAGCTCTAATGTAGAGTTAAGATCTTTTTATAAAACTAAGCTGCAGTACTTTACTGCAGCTTAAATTTAAAATATGAAAAAATATAGTAATTCAAATTTTTGGGGCCTCTTGCTTGCTTTCCCTTTTATATTTTTTTATGTTCTATTTTTACTTTATCCTACAATTTATACTTTATTATTCAGTTTCACTGACTCTCCTTTAATTGGATGGGGTAAGTGGGTAGGTTTAGAAAATTATATTAAGCTTTTTAATGATAAACTTTTTCTTAAATCATTAAAAAATACATTTGTTTTTGTTTTTTGGACAGTTGTGCCAAATACTTTAATTGGTCTGATGTGTGCAATGATGATCAATAGACTTAAAAATCCTTATATTGCAGCATTTCTTTTAGCTTGTTTCTTTATACCACACATTTTACCTGTTACGGTAGTAACTCAAGTTTGGTCTTGGATGTTATCTAAACAATACGGAATTATTCAAGAATTCTTAGAATTTTTGGGTTATGCAAAAATTGCTTTTTTCAAGAAAAAACAATTTGCAATGCCAGCTGTAGCAATTGTAACAATTTGGTGGACCGTAGGTTTTAATATTTTATTATTTATTGCTGGTCTAAAATCGATTAATCCAGAAATTTACGAAGCATCCGATTTGGATGGAGCAAATTCTTGGGCTAAGTTCAGATATATAACTTGGCCTTTAATTTGGCCTATCACAGCTCTTGTTTTAACATTGCAATTAATTTTTCAACTTAAAATTTTTGATCAAATGTATTTATTAACTGCAGGCGGTCCATTTAATTCAACATTAGTTGTTTTACAATTAGTTTACAAACAAGGTTTTCAAATGAATAGAGGAGGTTATGCTTCCGCTATAGCTATGGTACTTTTCTTAATAATTATAGTTGTGTCTATAATGCAATATTATGTTTTGAGAGATAAGGAAAAAGATAAATAATGACAAAAAAAATTACAATATCTTGGACAGTCTTAACAATTCTTTCTTTGATAGTTGCATTAATTTTTATGTTTCCATTATATTGGGCTGCAGTTACTTCACTAAAACAAGAAACAGAAGTTATAGATCCTAACTGGTCTATCTTTCCAAGAATTTTATCATTAGCAGCATATCTTGATGTATTAACAAAATCTGCAATTGGTACTTGGTATATAAATTCCATTGCAACTTCAGTAGGAATTACACTTTTAGTTATTTTGATTAGTATGCCATGTGGTTATGCTTTATCTCAAATAGATTTTGTAGGAAGAAAAATTATTCTTTTAGCAGTAGTAGTAAGCATAATGGTTCCTGGAACAGCATTAGTTATTGCTCTATTTGTTCTCATTTCAGATTTTAATATGATCAATACTTGGTCTGGAGTTATACTACCTCAAGTTCTCTCACCAGTTTGTGTCATAGTTTACAAACAATTTTTTGATCAAGTTCCTAAAGAATTGAGAGAGGCAAGTATAATTGATGGAGCGACTGAATTTCAAATTTTAATTAAAGTGTATATGCCCTTAAACTGGGGCATCACAACTGCTTTAGCATTAGTCACATTTATTGGAGCATGGAATAATTTCTTTTGGCCGTTTATAATGACAACTAAAGCTGAAATGTTCACTGTTCCTGTAGCAATAACATCTGTTAGTGATGCTTACGGAATATTTTTAGCGAGAGATATGGCAGTTGCCATTCTTGCCGCTCTACCCGTTACGGCATTTTTCTTAATTTTCCAAAAACGCGTTACTCAAGCAATAATGTTAACTTCTGGAATTAAAGGTTAGTAATGAAAGCAAATATTACAGCTCTAAAAGATTTTACTATTTCTACTATAGATAAAAGAATTTATGGCTCCTTTTTGGAGCATTTAGGAAGAGCAATATACCAGGGTATTTATGAACCTGATCATCCAGAAGCTGATGAAAATGGTTTTAGAAAAGATGTAATGAAATTAATCACAGATTTAAATATGCCAACTGTACGATATCCTGGTGGAAATTATATATCATCATTTAACTGGGAAGATTCAATTGGTCCAATAGAAGAAAGACCTACAAGACTTGATCTTGCGTGGAAGACTAGAGAAACAAATGAGTTTGGGTTAAATGAATTTATTACTTGGTGCAGAAAAACAAATATTGAACCAATGTATACTATCAATCTTGGTACGCGTGGTATTGATGCTGCTAGGAACATATTAGAATATTGTAATCATCCAAGTGGTTCTTATTGGAGTGATTTAAGAATTAAGCATGGATACAAGGACCCGCATGATATTAAAATGTGGTGTTTAGGAAATGAAATGGATGGTGAGTGGCAAGTTGGTCACAAAACTGCTACTGAATATGGCAGATTGGTCCATGAAGTTGCTAAATCTATGAGAAAATTTGATTCTTCTTTAGAGTTAATTATTGCTGGGAGTTCAAATGAGGCAATGCCTACTTACCCGGACTGGGAAAGAGAAATATTAGAACATAGTTATGATTCAATTGATTATATAGCGCTTCATAAATATTGGACTAATTATGAAAAAAATACTAATTCATATTTATCAAGTAGTGTTCCTTTACAAGAATATATATCAACTGTTGAAGGTACAATTAATTACGTAAAAGCAAAAAAAAGGTCAAAAAAACAAATTAACATAAGTTTTGATGAGTGGAATCCTTGGTATCACACTAGAGACATGCAAACTCAAAATTATTTAGATAAAAACTTATCTGATTGGCCTAAGGCACCACCTTTGTATGAAGATATGTATAATATATTAGATACATTGTTAGTTGGAACAGTTTTAAATACATTCATTAATAATTCTCACATAGTAAAAATTGGTTGTATGGCTCAATTAGTCAACGTAATACCTGCTATTTCAACTGTAAAACAAGGTATTAGCTGGCCCCAAAGTATTTATTATCCATTATATTTTGCATCATTGTATGGAAGAGGAGATTCTTTACAACTCAAAGTAGATTGCCCTAAATATTCTTCAGAAATAGCAGATGATGTTAAGTATATTGATGCTTCTGCTGTTTTGAATAAAGAAAAAAATGAAGTATCTTTTTTTATCGTTAATAGATCAGAAAATGATAATTGTAACATTGATTTTGATTTAAAAGATTTCAATGTGGATAGTATTATTGATCAACAGATAATTAATAATGAAGATATGTATGCAGCTAACACTAAAGACAATCCTCATGTAATTAAACCTAAAGAGACATCTATAGTTAAACTTAAAGATAATAAGTTATCAACTGATATACCTAAATTATCATATTTGTTTATTAGATTAAAACTTAATTAATTTTATGCGAAAAGAACACCCAAGACCTATATTCTACCGTAAAGACTGGTTGAATTTAAATGGTAAGTGGTCTTGTGAATTTTCAAAAGATATTAAAGGTTTCTCAAAAACAAAATTAAATAAAAAACAATTTTCAAAAAAAATTAATGTACCTTTTTGTCCTGAAAGTAAATTATCAGGAATTGGGCATACTGATTTTATTCAAGAGATGTATTATCAAAAATCTTTTGTTATTCCTAAATCATGGAAAAATAAAAAAATACTTCTACATTTTGGCGGAGTCGACTATCAGACTTCAGTTTTTGTTAATAAAAAGAAAGTTGGGTCAAATATAGGCGGTTCTACACCGTTTAGTTTTGATATTACTAATGCAATTGTGGAAAATAAATCTAATGATTTAAAATTACATGTTATAGATAAAAGATGTCAAGGTAGCTTAGGACCTACACCATGGTATTTTGGTGACGGTACTTTTGATAATGCTAAATTAATTAAAAAGTGGGTTCTTAATAAAAAAAGAATACAACCAAGAGGGAAGCAGTCACCTCATCAACATTCTTGGGGATGTTATTATACCAGAACTACAGGAATATGGCAGACCGTTTGGTTGGAAGCTGTAAATAAAGACAATATTAAGAATATAACAATTCAGTCAAATTTTAAATCATCAAGTTTTATTTTTATTCCGGAATACTCAAGAAATTTATCTTGTAATTTAAAAATTGATGTTACTTTTAATAATAAAAAAATAATTTCAACAATTCAACCAACTTCTAGTAAAAAATTTTCTATCAAAATTTCTAAACCTAAGTTGTGGTCTATTGGTAAACCAAATCTTTATAATTTCACATTTACATTATTAAATAAAGATAAAAAAATTCTTGATGTCGTTGAAAGTTATGGAGGGATGCGATCTATAGAAGTTAAAAAAAATAAAATTTATTTAAATGGAAAACCTCTTTATCAAAGACTTGTTTTAGATCAAGGCTTCTATCCAAAGGGGATCTGGACTGCACCATCAGATAAAGATTTAAAAAATGATATTGTATTATCAATGAAAGCTGGATTTAATGGTGCCAGATTACATGAAAAAGTATTTGAAGATCGTTTTCATTATTGGGCTGATAAACTTGGTTATTTAACATGGGCGGAGTTTCCTAACTGGGGATTAAATGAAAATGCTAAAGGTTCAGAGATATCTTTTATGAAAGAGTGGCCTCGTATAGTAAATTATTTAAAAAATCATCCTTCAATTATTACTTGGACACCTTTTAATGAAACAAATACATTAGAATGTAATTCTCAACATAAAAGTTTAATGAGAAAGGCTTATAGTATAACAAAAAAACTAGACCCAACAAGGCCTGTAAATGAAACCAGTGGTTATCAACATCAAAAAACAGATATCTGGACAGTTCATCACTATGAACCAGTTCCTGAAATTCTAAATAAAGCTCTTAATCCAAAAAAAGGTGTTTACAGAAATTTTCCACAATTTGAAACAAGTTATAAAAATGAGCCTTATATTATTGATGAATATGGAGGTGTTTGGTGGTTACCAATAAATTTAAGAAAAAAAATTAAATCTTGGGGACATGGTGACAAAGTAAGGCCCAAAACTATTCAAGAAGTTTACGAAAGAATGGAAAAACTTACCGAGGTAGTTTTAAAAACAAAACACATACAAGGTTTCTGCTACACTCAACTAACTGATGTTGAACAAGAAACAAATGGTGTTTATCTATATGATAGAACTAATAAATTTAATGTTAAAAAACTAAGCAATATTTTTAAAGATATGTCTTTAAAACTTAAAAAAGGTTATATTCAATAAAATAACACTTTAATTAACTATAATTTTTTTCTAAAATATAAATATGAATAACAAAAAATACAAATTTTATGGAATGTGGCCAGTGGCTCCAACGCCTTTTCACGATAATGGTGAAGTTGACTATGATGGGATGGAAAGAGTTATAGATTGCATGGTTGATCAAAAAGTTCAAGGTATATGTATTCTTGCTAATTATTCCGAACAATTTTTACTTTCTGATGATGAAAGAGAAAAATTAACAAAACTCTGTATGAAAAAAATTGATGGTAGAGTTAAAACAATCGTAACAGTTAGTCATTTTGCTACTGATATTGTTAGACCAAGAGCAGAATTAGCAAAATCACTTGATGCTGATATTATAATGATGATGCCTCCTTATCATGGGGCTTTATTAAAGGGAAGTTCAGATCAAATTTATGAACAATTTAATGAAATTTCAAACGTGGGTATTCCTATTATGATTCAAGATGCGCCTTTATCCGGTATTGAACTTTCAGTTCCCTTACTGACAAAGATGATAAATGAGATTGAGAATTTAACCTGTTTTAAAATTGAAAGTGCTAACGCTGCTTTAAAAATAAGAGCGCTTATTAAAAATTGTAGTGAAAGACTAGATGCACCATTTGATGGTGAGGAAAGTATTACTTTATATGCGGACTTAGAAGCTGGAATTTCTGGAAGTATGAGTTCAGCCTTGCTTCCCGAAAAAATAGCTCCAGTAATCGATCATTTTTGGAATAATGAAAAAGATAAAGCTGAAGAAATATATAATAATATTTTGCCTTTAATAAATTTTGAAAATAGACAATGTGGTTTCAGAGCAACTAAAACAGTAATGAAAGAAGGTGGGGTAATAAAATCAGATTTTTGTAGAGATCCTATTAAGCCGTTAGATTTGGATACAAAAAATTTATTACTCAATTTTGCAAAAAGATATGATTTACTTAGCTATAAATGGGGTAAATAATAAAATTTAATTGACAAATATTATTTAAAAATTAGTTATAATTTGTGCGTAATTTTTTTGAAGGTCTTCTTGAAAGAGCAATGTTTTCAAGCAGATGGGCTTTAGCTCCTGTTTATGTTGCTCTATGTCTTACTCTACTAGTTATTACATACAAAGTTATTGCGTTATTCATTTATGAAATCACACACTTAAGTGAATTAACGTTAAACGAACTTCTTGTATTTGTATTACATATTGTTGACTTAGCTCTTGTAGGAAATTTAGTTTTAATGGTAATTTTTGCCGGATACGAGAATTTCGTGTCTAAAATAGATATCGCAAATCAGTCTGAAGATAAACCAGAGTGGATGGGTAAACTAGATTTTTCAGGTTTAAAATTAAAACTTATTGCCTCAATCGTTGCTATCTCAAGTATCGGTTTGCTAGAAGCTTTTATTGATGTTGGATCAAAAACATCAGAAGAAATTTACTTAATGATATTTATTCATGCTGTATTTATTTTATCAGGATTAGTTATAGCAATAATGGATTATATTAGCGGAATTACTAAACATCACCCATAATAAAATTATAAATGAAACTTGATAAGTTTTTTGATGAAAAAACTGTCATAGATTTAAGTTTTTTTAATTTCTCTAATGCTGTCACAGCAGCTTATTTTGCCAACCGTAACTTAGAAGTTTTGCGAGTAAATAAAAATTTTAAAAAATTTTTTCCAATACTTAAAACTGTCAATAATATTCCCTTTACTAGTATTTTAGAACAGCTTGGAGTTGGTGATGAATATATTAAAAATTTTAAACAAAATTTAGAAAAAAATGGTTTTGTTATTATTCCTAAAATAGAAATCAAAATTGGTGATGAAATTAAAGTATATTCTTTACTTTCTGCTTATACTGAAAACAAAGATTTCCCTTTTTTAAATGGTATTCAAGGACAATTTGTTGATCGAACAGATGAATATAATCTTCGAAGGGAGAAGGAAGAATTACTTGATCAAAAATTAAAAGATAGAGAATTGATTGAAGAAAAAACGAGAAGATTAGAAAATATTGCTAATAGGTTATCAAAATATCTTTCACCTCAAGTATATAAGTCTATTTTTGATGAAGAAGAGTCAGGTAAAAAAACAAAAGAAAGCTACGTAAGAAAAAATTTAACAATTTTTTTCTCTGATATTGTAAATTTTACTGATTTATCTGATGCGTTAGAAGCAGAAAAACTTGCTCTAATATTAAATAATTATCTAAGTGAAATGAGTTTAATTGCAATAAATTCAAATGCTACAATTGATAAATTTATTGGAGATGCAATTCTTTCCTTTCATGGAGCTCCTGAAACACTAGGAGATGAGAATGATGCTATTAATTGTATAAGCATGGCTTTAGAAATGAAAGAACGAGTTAAAGAGCTGCAATCTTTCTGGATCAGACAGGGTGTTAAAGGTGGATTAAAGGTAAGATATGGAATCTCTTCAGGTTTTGCAAATGTTGGTGATTTTGGATCTAGCGTAATGAGTGATTATACAGCAATAGGTTCTTCTGTAAATTTAGCTTCTAGATTGCAATCTATTGCTCCTGAAAATGAAATTATTATTTCTGATACAACATATAATTTAGTTAAAAATCAAATAAACTGCGAAGAGTATGAAGAAATAACTCCTAAAGGTTTTGTAAGACCTGTTAAAACTTACAAGGTAATTGATTTTAAAAATAAGAAAAATAGCAAAACAAAAAAATCATATTCGAAAAAAGGTAACCACGTGGATATTCAAATATTTGATAGTTCTGATATGAAAGCTGCAATGAAAGAATTGAAAAAATTACAAGAAGATTTTAGTAAAGAAATTGACGAAGAGTAGGGGATTTATTCTATTTTAAAAAATTTATTATTGCATTCTTAATATCATTAACAAGATTTTTATTTTCATCTTTAGTTAATTGACTTTCATTTTTTTTCTTATCAAGTTTTAACTTTCTTTGTGCTAAAATATTTGCAACATAATCATACACATTAGGATTTTTAGAAAATATATCTTTTATTATATCCTTGCTTACTTTTATAACTATGCAAGGAGTTTCAGCTATAACATTAGCAGATCTTGGTTCACCAGTTAGAAGACTTCCTTCACCAACAAAGTCCCCAACACCAAGTTTAGCTAAAAATACTTTATCTTTATTTTCATTATCTAAGTAAACAGATACTACCCCGTCATTTATAACGTATAGAGAATCACCAGAATCATTTTGTTTAATAATGTAATCGTCTTTTTCAAAATGGAGTCTTTCTGCATTTTCAGCAATCTCATCTAAATCTTCAGAATTTAATGACATAAAAATAGGAATTTTTTGGAGTAGGACCCTATTTTTTACTGACTCATTATAAGGATTAAATTCACTAACCTGTCTTTTTTCAAAATCCTCTCGACTTCTGTGCGTGTCAAGAGCATGTAGCCCTGTATCTTCTTCAAGTTTTCCATAAAGTTTTCCAGCAGACATTTGAACACCTGCATGTCTTAAAGTTTTATGTATTTCCATCATCACACTATCTTGCATCGAATTTTTTAAAATCCTTTTTGTGCAATCAAAAGCAACTACAAATTCTAATCCAAACTCATTAGCACCTATAAAACGAACCCACTGTAAATTTAATTGCTCTCTACCATCAACCGGTTTCGCTTTTTTAAGAGCATTATAGAGTAACTTAGAGATATTTTCTGGGTCATGAGATGGATGAAAATATAATTTATTAAAAATATGAAATCCTTCACTCATTTTTTCTTTATCTTGTTTGCTCCAATTAGTTAAAATTGAATCTGCAACGATTTCATTTGGAATGATTACTTCGGTATTTTGAAATGTCCTTATTCTTGTACTTCTCCAGGTAATGTTTTCTACATAACCTGTTTTATCATCAACCGTAATCCAGTCATTTATTGCAAATGGTCTTTCAATATTTACAAAAATTCCTTTAATTAAATCTGATAAACTTGACTGCAGGGAAAGAGCAATGGCAGCAAAAACTATACCACCTGCAGCAAGAATACTTGTAAGTTCTAAATTAAAAACAAAGGATAAAACTAAAAATGCAGGTATCGCAAATAATAAAAACTGAAAAAGAAATGTTATTATCTCAGGTATTGTTGTTCCTGATTTATCATTTAGTGATAATACTTCGTATTTATAAAACATCATTATGAATATTGATGGAATAAAATATAAAGTTATCAGTAAGATTTTATCTGTAACGTTACTTATAGTTTCATTAATAAACAAAAATTCTTTTTGAATAACTATATCATAGGAAAAATTTACCATTAGATATGATAAAATGGGAAGAATAATGATAGTAAATAGTACTCGTGTAAATTTCTTTAATTTGTTAAGCTGTATTACGGAGCCAATAATAAATACAGAAATGAGTATATATAAAGAATTTAAAGTAACCGCATTATTATAAATTAATAGAATAGATAAAATACATAACAAGCTTATTAAAATTATACTAATCTTAGACAGTAGGTAAAAAATGTTAATTTTCATTTTGTAATTTTTGCTATAAAGAATTTATATAAAAATGAATTCATTTTCAAAGTATTTATTCGAACACTTACATTTTGGTTTAGAAGAGAAGGATTTTACATTAATTGAAAAAATTATATTCTTTCTTATTGTATTGAACTGTGTTTTTGTTGTTATTGAGTCAGAAAAATTGATTTATGAGCAATATTATCAACTCTTTGACTCAGCAAAATTTTTTTTTGGTATAGTATTTCTAATTGAGTATATTTGTAGATTAATTGCAGTAGATCAAATTGACAAATTTAAAGGTTTTAAAGGTAAGTTTAAGTATATTTTTACATTACCTGCTCTAATTGATGCAATTGCACTTATCCCATTATTTTTAATAGGTATAAATGAAGGTTTTTTAGTAAGATTATTAAGAGCTATAAGAATATTTAGTATTTTAAGATTTGGACGTTTTAGTGAGTCAGTAGATTTTATACTTCATGCAATATATGACAGGAGACACGAATTAATTTTTTCATTACTACTTACTCTAAGTTTGATGTTATTGTCTGCTACTTTACTTTATGTTGTAGAGGGAGATTTGCAACCTGAAGCTTTTGGATCAATCCCAAGAGCTTTATGGGTAAGTTCTGCAGCCTTACTATCAACAGGTTATGGTGATTATACACCTATTACATTTTTAGGTAGATTTGCAGCAGTATGCACTGCATTGTTTGGAATTGGAGCAGTTGCTTTACCAGCTGGTATATTAGCAAGTGCTTTTACAGATAGAAAAAATAAAGATTAATTAATAACCTGATTTGTAAAATTTTCTAAATTTTTATTCATTTCTTCATCTGGTAGATGAAAACTTTTAATTGTCTCTTTCCAATCTAGTTTTGAATAGTCATCATATTTGTTAACAAAATATTCATTTTCTTTTAAATTAATTTCATTATCTTTTTCTTTCAATGAAAATAAGAGAAATACCCAAGATCGTGGTTCCAACTCTTTAATTTTTTGAGCTTGAGTTATACAAACATCATAATCCTTTTTACAAAAATAACCTAAGACAAGATCTCTATATCTGTTATCTGATGTTTTTTGACCGGCAGGTATAGGATCTAATTCAAGTGCTTTATGAAGTAATTCTAATCCTTGATCAATTTTTTTATTTCTTACTAATATTTCACCGTAAACTGCAAGTACTCTTGGATCATTTGGATTCATAGAGTAGGCAATCTTTCCGTGTTCTTCTGATTCCTCATATTTTTTTTGCATTAAGGAAATAGCTGAGCTAATTCTTCTTACTTCATAATCGTTCTCATCATGCTCTAAACTTTTCTCAATATGATGAAAAATCATTTTCATCATTTTATCATTATCTTCATAATATTGTTTACCTAGGCCACCACCAATTGTACAAGCTTTAAGGGAGTGTGCTCTTGCATTTGTTTCATCTTGTTCGATAGCTTTATCAAAGTGAAATAAAGCCTTATCATTATGTTCTTTTGCTGATGATTGTCTAAGCCAATGATATCTTCCAATAACTAAATTTTCATATGAATTTAAATTATCAGTAGGTTTTCTTTTTATATTTTGTAAATTTGTAAGTTCTATATTACCTAATAATTCTTTTGATATCTTTTGTACAATTTCATCTTGAATATCAAAAATGTCTTCAAGAACTCTATCATATCGATCTCCCCATATAATGGAACCATCTTTTGCATTAGTTAAATCTACTGCTACTCTTAATCTATTACCAGCTGATCTAATATTTCCACCAACTAAAAAGTCTATTTTATGTTTTTTTGCAAATGTAAGTGCGTCTTCATTACTTTTATCATGATCGTCACATGTTTTTTTTGATACAACATCAAATTCTTTCATTCTGGAAAACTCTATAATTAAATCACCTGTAATAGCCTCTACCAAAAATTCACTATCATCATTTTTACTCACATTCTTAAATGTAAGTATTGCTATTTTTGGTTGTGAAGAATTTCGTGAAATAGTTACATTATCATCTTTTTTATTATTTTCATCTTCATTCTTTTCCTCATTAACTTCTTCAGAGAAAAAATCATCTTCATCAATTTTTAAACCTTTTACTTTGAAAACTTCGAACTCATCGCTTATATTTTTTAGTTTTCTTGTACCATCAGCTTCTATTGAATAATCAATTCTTTTATCAACTTGATCTTTGACAATTTTTGAAACAAGAATTTTACCTGGCTCACTTTGACTTTCTAGTCTTGCAGCAATATTGACTCCTGAGCCCATAATATTATTATTTTCTACAATCACATCATCAACATGAATACCAACTCTCCAGTTTAATTGTAACTTAGTTAAAGAATGTTCATTTCTTTCATATAATTTATCCTGGAATTCAATAGCAGCTTTTACGCACTGTACAGGACTTGGGAATTCAGCAACAACAGAGTCACCAGCAGTTGAAAAAATTTTACCACCAAATTTAGCTATAACTTCATCAATTATTTTTCTGCATTCGTTAAGGTTGGTGAGTGTAAGCTCTTCGCTCTCCTCCATGTGTTTACTAAAATTTACACAGTCGGTAGCAAGAATGGTTGCTAATTTTCTTTCAGAATTCATATGTTTTTTTTAACTAAATTTTTTTTAAAATACCAGCCAAATTTGGTAACTATTGTCACAGAATCTTAAAAAACAAATATATATATTTAAACAATTTTTATAGGAGGCTTTTATGGTTGAGAGTTTTAATGGAATTTTTTATTTAATTTTATACATAATTAACATTGCGTTAGCTGGTTATTACTCATTTACATTTTTATTTAATAAAGAAAAAGAATTTGCAAAATATAACACTGACTCAAGTGCTGCACCTGCAGCGAATTTTGGAATTTTTTGGGTTACTGCCTTTTTCTTTGTTGGTCTTTATATTTTATTTACTGGACCTGAAGGTACTTGGCCTTTCTTTATAATTAACGTTATTGTCTTTGCAATGGCAACTGTCTACAATTTTTGTTTTCATTTTAAAATAGCTTTCCTATTCGGAAGAGATAAGGTTAATTCGACAATAGAACAGCCAATTGTATCAGCAGTAGTTCTAGTATTAAACTTAATTATAATTTATGGTTTATCTGATAAAATTTATCTATAATAATTTTAAAAGGAGTAATTATGGTTGAAAATTTTGGAGGTACTTTAAATCTAGTTTTATTTTTACTTAATTTATTAGGTATATCTTACTATGGTTTCCTAACTGTATTTTCACCAAATTCACTTGTTACAAGATATGATTTAGGAGAAAAAGCTTTGCCAATTGTAAGAATCATAGGGACATTTATTGTGCCAATAGTAATAATTGGAATTTGGATATTATTTAGAGAAAATGGACCTCAATCTTGCTGGATATTTTTTGTAAACGGATTTTTACTTTCTTTTGCTCAAGTGATTTTAAGTTGGGCCCAAAGATTAAAATTTATAGACCCGGATGCAAAAAGTGATTTCGCTGATGAAGTAATAGGGCATGTATTTTTATTTGTATCAATATATCTTATTTATAATATGTCAGATATAATTTATATGTAACTAAAAGCTGGGATTCAATTCCCAGCTTTTATCAATTTAAAGAAAATTCTTTTACTTTATTAAATGCAAAATGATCCGCAGCATGTTTTTTTGCATATAAAACTTCTTCCACAATACCTTCTTCATTAATCATTATATCAGTAACTCCAGTATTAAAATAACCTCCAAGAGGAATAGGCATAAATCCTCTAATTAATGCAGGAAGAATTGCAAAAGTCTTATATAAAACTGCTAACAATAATTTACTCCAGGATCTTTCAATTTCATATCTTTCGAAATATTTAAAATTTTCATCAGCTAATACAGTGAATGGAGTAGGGCCATGCTTTTTCATATTTGATTTTAATAAACTCACACTAGAATGAAAAATTCCTACGTGAGTAAAATTTGGTCCAAATTCATTATATCTTTTGTTGAATTCTAATAATCTTAAATTACAAAATGTACACCCAGCAACTCTGTAAAAAGTAAGTAAAACTTTCTTACCCTTTGTTTCTGAAAAATTAAATACTGAACCATCTTGTGTTGGCAGAGTAATTTCATCAATTTTATCACCTTTTTTTATCTTCATTATTTACTTTTTAATTTATGTTAACTTATACGCAATTAATTACATAAATATTAAATTTTTATTGTAATTTAAGATTGAGAAAGATGTTTATCTTGTGTCATATTGATATTTTTTAATCATTATATCGATATTTATCTTATCCTCTTTCAACTCAAGAATTCCTAATCGCCCAATTAACTTTATTTTATAGAGATTTTTTAAAACTTGATAATGTCTTCTAAATTTAAAATCATCAAGAATAATTTTCGGACGAATATCATGAATTTTGCAAAATTTAAAAATATATAAGCAGCATAAAACTCTATAGCGAGAGTCAACAAGTATAGTATCGGGAAAAATATTCTTATTAAATATTTTAAATATACTATTAGCAAATTTTTTTGCTCTACCATTTAAATAATATTTTCTAATGAAAGAAAAAACTGGTGTCGAAAAAAAATAAACAACACCCAAATTATTTAAATAATAATTTTTTATCTTATGAGTTTTCATATATCGATAAAATGATAAATCTGTTTCAACTGAATAACTTTGAATATTTAATTTCTTCGCTAATAGAGTAGACGATCCAGATCCATATTCAAAAAATATGTTTGATACTTTAAGCTTTTTAGTGATGTAATCATTAGCATCTTTGCTGCCAAAATTAATATTACTAGTGATTTTATAATCTTTAATTTTTTTAGATTTATATCTAAGTAAATGGTAAGGGGTATAGAAAACTCGTACCAAATAAAATGGAATAAGAATTGCGTCAACCGAATAACTTCTCAACAAGTCCATATTTCTCATATTTTTTTTTATAATATTTAATTGTTAAATATCTATAAATTTTTCTTAAGTTTGCTATAAGTTTTTGTATGACTCTTGTTTTTGTTAAGTTTGTTCATTACCTAGCTATAGTCTTCTCTGGTGGAGTGCTAGTAGGTGGTGGTGTAATTCAATCTGTTTATACAAAAGCTAATCAAGTTCCTGATTCAATTACAGCAAAAATATTAAAATTACTTGGCTATATAGGACTAATATCTCTGGTTATATTATGGATATCAGGAATTATATTATCAATTAATCTATATGGAGGCTTTATTATTAATAGCGCATTTACAATAAAAATTGTTGCGGCAGGCTTACTTTTAGGGCTATCTGCTTTTATTAATTTTCATGTTTTTAATTCCTCTAAAAATAATATACCACCTAATAAAACCATAATGAAAATAGCTACAATGAGTGGAAGAGGGCTGTTACTAATAATTTTAATTACAGCAGCAATTGCTTTTAGTTAATTTATAATTTTTTTGCAGCACTTGTTTCTTTTATATTTGTTAATTTTGTATACCTGTCTATCATTTGTGTAGTTTTATGACCACTTTGCGCCATGATTTCATGAGTGGGTACACCATTCATTCTAGCTTGTGTTATTGATCCTATTCTTAGGCTATGCCCGGATATTTCATTGCAATTTTCAATACCAGCTTTCTCAGCTCTCTTCTTTAAAATCAAAACAAAACTTGTGTCAGTCAAACTTACTTTTTGATTTTTATTATTAAGAATATATTTCTCAATATTATTAGCTTTATTTATTTTATAGAACAGGGGGCCTTGATCAATTAAAGCAACTTCTAACCAATCCTTTAAAGCTTTTACTGGACAGTAATCATTTTCAGTTTTCGGAAGATATATCATTCTCCCTTCACCTTTTTGATCAGTTTTAGAAAAAGGTATTAGTACTTGAACGCCATCTTCTTCAAAATTTAGATGTTCATATTTCATGCCTAGAAGCTCAGATCTTCTGCAAAAACTATAAAAACCAATCAATATAAGCGCTCTATCTCTTATGTTTCTATAATCTTCATTATCATTTGGAATTTTATCAATAATTTTTTCAATATCTGCTTTTAATAACTCTCTTGCTTGACCAGATTTACTATTTTTTTCATCTCTAACAATTGCACTAATTGTTTCAGAAATATTTGGGTTTTTTCTATCAAATTGAAATCCGTTAACTCTATATTTATAAGTAATAGATGCTAAAATTCTTTGTATAGTGGAAGCTTTGTAAGCAGTAGAAGAGTAGGGGTTATTATTTACATTTTCTCTACCCGGCATGTTACTCGATCCTTTGAGTATTTTTGCCTCTGGATCTTCGTGAAGCCAATCCATATAATTTGCTGTTAATGCATAAGCACTATCTAGATCATCAACATCTAAAGGACTGCAATTATATTTATTTTTGCAATAATCGATGAATTTTAACCAATCTCCTTGATATTTATCTTGAGTGTTTTTGGCCTTAGATTTTTCCCTTAGTTTATGTACTTTATCATTAATTGTAATTTTGACCATAATATTATATTACGATAATTACAGTTATCGTAAATAATAGTCAAGTAATAAATATTATAACTATAAATCAGTATTTTATATATATTATTTAAATCTATTTCTAATATTACAAACTAGATATAGATTTTCACGTGTAATAAAATACTGTATATAGTGTATCAAATGGAACAATTACCGCAGATTTCAGCTGATTCCCAGATCTTTGTATTAACGGGTGCTGGTATAAGTAAAGAGTCTGGGATTGAAACATTTAGAGACTCTGATGGACTATGGAATAATCATAGAATTGAGGATGTTGCGAGTCCGGAAGGATTCCATAGAAACCCTACTCTTGTCTATGATTTTTATAATAAACGTCGAAAAGAACTAAATTCAGGAATTAAGCCAAATAGGGCCCATATACTTCTTCATGAATTAGAAAAAACATATAAAATTCATATAGTTACACAAAATATCGATAATTTGCATGAGATCGGAGGATCATCATCAATAATTCACATGCACGGTGAGCTAAATAAAGCTAGATGTATTATGAATGATAATCACGTATTTGAATGGCTAAAAGACTTAAATGAGACCCATAAATGCCCTAAATGCGGCTCTCAAATGAGACCTCACATTGTATGGTTTGGTGAAATGCCTATGCAAATGGATGAAATTCATGATTTAGCTGAACGATCTAGTCTATTTGTTTCTATAGGCACTTCAGGACAAGTCTACCCTGCTGCCGGTTTCGTTTCGATGTTTAAAGATATGCGCAAACCAACAATTGAATTAAATCTTGAGCCATCAAGTAATCAAGATCAATTTGATTTTGCCATTCATAAACCTGCTACAGTTGCTGTTGAGGAATTTAAAAATTTACTTTTAAAAAATTTAAAAAACTAATTTATTCACATTATTATATTTTTTTAAACAATAAATTTTTTCTAGAACTTTCTTTATAAAGAATCATTCGCATTAATGTTTTTATGACAAGAAAACGTCCTGATTACACTGAAGCGCGTAATTATTACATAAAAGGAGAGAGAAATGAGTACCCTACTCTTCAAGATATCGCTACAGAATTCAATTATTCTTTATCAACACTAAGAAAACAAGCAGCAAACGAAGGGTGGCTGACAAAAAGAAAAGAAAGAATTGATCTAAAAGAAACAATAAAGATGAGAAAGGAATTTATGGGAAAAGCATCTAAGCTCACTAATGTTTCCTTCAATGCAATCAGTGCTGCAGAATATATAATCAATAAAATTCAAGAAGATCAAAAGCAAATTGATTTAGGAAATAAAATTTTTGATGTACACATAGCTACAAAGCAAATTTGGGCCTTAAATAATGCTATGAAACTTGTGGAAAGAAGTCAACAAACACTTGATGAGATTGAAAATGGACACATGTCCCCTCTTGATGATTTTTCGTTTTTATAATTTTTAACGATTTAAAAAATTCTTCTACGAAACACAATTAATTTGAGTGAACCTATTTTTTTAATATATGTAAGATGGCATATTTTCCAGATAAGACTGAAGAACTGAGTATTGCATCATTATATTTTTTTTCAAATTCAATTTGTGGCAATGCTCCAAAGCTTTCTTTTATTTCTATATTTAGAGCATAAGCTTTAATATTATATACATGCATTCCGTGCGGTGGACATGGTCCATCATAATTTTCTTTATAATTACTGTTTTGGCCACTCTTGCCAATACCAATTTTACCATCTTTCATTGCAGGCAATTCGTTCACGTCAGTTGGGATATCAAATAATACCCAATGAACCCAAATTTTACCTGCCAGGCTCATTGCATCTGGATCATCCATTATTAATACAATTGATTTAGCATTTTCAGGAACATTAGAGATATTTATTGGAATAGATGTATTCTCACCACCTCTTTTCTCACATGCATACTTTTTTGGAATACTCTCTCCATCTCCAAATGCTGGTGACGTTATTTCTATAGCATTACAACTAAAAGATAATAATAAAAGTGTTGATAAAAAATATTTAATCATAATTTTACAATAAAACATTTTATTAAATTAATATTAAACAAATATTAATAATAATTTTTAATAAAATTTAGATTCTTATCTGATTCTCATAAAATAGAATTTTTTGGACTTTAAAAAAAGTATTATTATATAATTAATTAACACAAAAAATATATTTACCAATTAAAATTCATTAATAAAAAACATATTCTATGAAAGAAACTTACTATAAGCCCTTTGGACCAACAATAGGTAAATATAATTTATCACATACAATGATTGGTAAAGTTAATTCATTTGCAAATAAAATAATTGAAAATAAACACAAAAGTAAAGTATTGGATCACTCACATAGATTAGTTGGAAATGTTCAACAACAATTTCGCTTAACAAAAGATTTTCTTTTTACTAGCGGTTTAGAAAAACAACTTAACCGCATTATTGAATCTTATTACAAAAACGTCATTCAAGTTAAGCCCTCCTCCATTAAAATTGATCGCGCGTGGATTGTTAGACAATTTGCTGGTGATTTTAACCCACCACATATTCATAGAGGGAATGTTAGTGGAGTTTGTTATCTTGAAGTTCCAAATTCTATTAAATATAACAAAGAGATTGCTTTTGCTGGAAGACTTTCTTTTTTTGATGGTCGTGTCTCCATGCCACGCAATAGTCCTCCTTTGGTAAAGCATCGTATTACCTTTAAACCTCGTGTCGGTGATATGTATATATTCCCTGCTTTTTTAATGCATGATGTTCATCCTTTTCGTAAAGATGGCGAGCGAAGATGTTTTTCTTTTAATGCATTTGTAAAAACTTAAAATTTATATTGTATTTATTTAGATTATTTAGCCTTTTTCACTGATCCTTCTGCTTTTTTCTGATTCATAAGAAATGTCATTAGAATTGATATTGAAATAAAAACGAAACACAAAACATACATGTTAAACGTAAGTCCAAATCTTTCAGCAGAAAAACCAACTATTGCAGGACCAAAAATAAAACCAGACATACCAATACTAGATACATGAGACATAGTTTTAGGGATTGAATCTTTAGAATACTTAATTGCTTGTCTAAAAACAATTGGTCCTAAATTAGACGATGAAAAACCAAATATTGTAATACCAATTAAAATTAAGTAAATATTTTGAGTAACTATTGTAAAAATTAATATTAATGATCCAATGATAGTCATATAAGGACCTACAAATTTTTCATTAAAAATTTTAATAAGCTTTGAAGCTATGATGTTAGCAGATATTTCACCAATATTAAAAAATACTAAAATAAAACCAGCTAAATATATTGGTCCCATTAAATCGTTTATAAACCATAGAGAAGACCAATTGAGAATTATACCGAATGCAGCAAAACCTATCATATTAATTAAACCGAACAAAAAAATAGTTTTAGATGGTAAAGAAAAACGTGGAGATTTATCTACATAATCAAGTTTTTTTGGTAATCCAAAAAAATACATAGAAATAGAAGATAGAAAAATGAAAACGCCAATAAAAGCAAATAATAATTTCGAATCAACTTCAAGACCTAAACAAAAACTTGCTAGTAATGCTCCGAATATAGCTCCTGTTGAAAAACAAGATTTAAATATTGGATTTAATATTTTTTTTGTTTTTGATTCTAATATAGCAATTTGTGTAAAAATACTTGGGCCTTGAAGACCATGCGCCACCCCCCAAAAAATATGCAAAAGAATATATATTTCATATTTAGGTATATAAAAAATTAGAAATGGAATAAGTGCATACACTAATCTTGCAATTATCAAACAATTGCTTGTTCCTATCTTAGGAAGTAAAAATCTTGTAGCTATTTGATTAATAGTTATATTTGTGAATGCAAATATAGTTATACCTAAAGCAAATTCAGTTTCAGTGATTTTTAAACTATCTAAAACTATTGGTGTATAAACAAAATAGGCACTTACTAAAAACATGCTTATAGCACCATGAGTATAAGCGGCGAGAAAAAATTTGTTATAATTTATCTCTTGAGCCATTTTATTAGTATCGATAATTAATATCAAAGTAATTAATTACAAATTTATTATGAATTAAATATTAAATATTAATAGTTACATGGATTAATCAATGTTTTAGGATTTTATTACTTTATTTTTTATAATTACTGTCATTCTCAAGTAGAGAAATCAAATATAACAATCATAATCGTCTTAATAATATCCATACCAACTAAGGTGATTGTTAAGGACTCTCCTATATAATTAGCGTATAGGTCAACTGGGTGAGTGGTAAGGCCTATCGCTTACCCTTTTTCTAATTTGTTTGAGGCTCAACAGTTATGAATTTTTTACTAATCCAAGAGTTTATTCCACTTTGTGCATTGTAAATAATAGTATTAAATTTCTCATCTATCATATTAGCGACTACCTTAGATCTTTTTCCTGATCTACAAATTAAGATTATTGGATCGGTTACATTTATTTCTAGTTGTAATTTTGCGTACCATTCATCAAAATTATAATTCCCCTCTTCATCGAAAAAAGTTAGTAAAATACTATTTGGAATAACGCCGGTTTGATCCCACTCAGAACTACTTCTTACATCTACAATTGGAATATTATCGTTTGATAATTTTATCATTTCTTGATCATCGACATCTATAACTTCTGCAAAAGCAAATTTAACAATCAATAAACAAACTATAATCTTTATATAAAATCTAATATTCATTAATTTTCTTCACGATAAGTTTGGTAGTTATTTAAAAGAATTAGTCGTGTTCTCCACCAGGGTCATTTTTTGGCAGTTTAACTTTATAGGGATTGCCATTTTATTTAGTTATTTCTGAAAAAGTGATTTCGAGACCTTTGTCGGTAAGAAGATTTTCTATCTTCTTTAAAAAATTATCGTCTTCTTCACCACTTTCTCTTTTAGCTATATATTTATCCCAATCATCCATACTACTCCATTCCTCGGTTAAAAGTAAAACATTTTTATTTTCTGTATCTATGGATCTAATAATACTTTTGCACCCTTCTTGCGATAAAGTGTAAGCTCTTCCATTTGGTAAGTTATGTAAATTTATATATTCATCCATTTTACCTTCTTTAATATGAACTTTGATCCAAACCATTAATGACATTTTATAACTCCTTTATAATTTTTTATTTAAAGTTTTAGTAATTTTCAACTATACTGTAGCTGTTTTCTTGAACTATTTCACCTAGCTTACTTCCATCATTAATCATAAGTTTTAAGTCTGAATGACTTCTAACTAAGTCTCTCGTTTTGCCTAAATGTTCAAAATTATCAAAATTACAATTAAAAGAAATATGACCCCACATATTTCCAGACATAATTGCTATTGTGCATTTGTTAGCACCTTGATCTTTCCATAACTTTGCAAATTTTTTAACATTTTCCATTGCCAGATCGTTTTGACCAGGGAAAGGTTTCATAATCCATTGTATTCTAACCATATTTCTCCTTTCTAAATAATTTAGTTTGGCATTTCTATTGACGTAACAAAGTTTAAGGTATCACCACCCATAAATTGAACACCATTTAAATAGCTACCTCCACCAGTCACTCCTTCAAACTTACCTGTTCCTGAAATAAATGTCCAATCTCCTCCACCTTTAGCAGGCTCCCAATTTCCACTTGTTAGAAAAAGATCTCCATCAGTATCATGAACTGTACACATAAAAAATCCTGCTAGAGGTATGCCATCTTTATTTGCAATACCTTTACCCTTACAGTCTGCCATAACTTCTTTAGGCCATCCTTCTGGAGCATCATCATAAATCCAAAAAGAATCATTGCTCCAGTTCCAAATTTGAGCTTCACTAGCTGTTACTATCGGTGCTTCAAAGCCACTTGTATTATATGCGGTTCCAGTAAATTCATATTTTTCAACAGCAAATGCAGAGCCAAACATTAAAAAAATGGAAGACATCAAGATTAGTAATAATTTATTTTTCATATTATTCCTCTTTTGTTTTTATAGTTTAATGAATTTTTATTTAGATATAAAAATTTCATAATCCATAATAATTTCATTACAGAACTTTTAATAAATCCTCATCATCAATCATTGCTTCAACTTGAGGAAAAGTACACATTGGCGCCCAACTCATCATGAAACCGTGAAGTTTTTCATGGCTTTCTGCATCTACGATTACATAACCATAGCCACTTGCTGAATTATGAACTCTAGCAATTTTAGTTACTCCTTCAGGAAATTCAGCATCTCTTTCTTCTTGAGTCATATTTTTAAATAACTCTTGTGCTGCTAATTTCTTATCTTCATATACAACATACTTTAAGTGATATAACATTTTGTATCCTTTCAATTTAATTATTATGGATTAACTTAACACCAACTAAGAAGATTGTTAATAGACTCTGCTATAGAAATATATCATGTCTATATTGCTTCCAAAGCATTTATCTAAGAGTAAAAAATATGTAACAAAAAGGTGTTAAAGTTATTGCAAAAGAAAGGAAAAAATTATGGACTCAAAAGCATTAGTAGAACAATGTTACGATCTCTTTGGAAAAGGTGACATGGAAGGTTTTATGAATATAGTACATGATGATTTTATTTGGGTATATCCAGGTGATAAGCATCCATTTTCTGGAACTCATAATAAAGAGGGTTTTCAACAACAATTAATGAAAACTCCTGAACTCTGGACCAATTTTAAAGTTACAATAGAATCAATGATCAGCGAAGGTGATAAAGTTTTTGTAAATGCAAAAGCAACTGCTGAAGGCATGGATACAATTTTTGGACACTATATGGAAGTAAAAGATGATAAGTTGTCAAAGTTTATCGCTTATGATGATACTTTAAGTATGTTTAATGCAATGAAAAAATAGATTTTATAAAAATTTCATTAGAGGGGATTAACTCCCCTCAAATGTTTTTAAAAGAATACATATTTCAATTTTAAGAAAGGAGTTTAATTATGAAAATCATATCACACGCAAAAATAACTAAAGGTTATGAGCATTGGAAACAAGCGTTTGATGAAAATGATAGTTTAAGACAAGAATATGGGGTTACTGTATTAGCTTATGGACATCCCAAAGATAATAAAGATGAAATTTATACAGTTCTTCAGGTTGAATCTATGGAGCGAATGCAAGAAATGCTCAATTTACCTTCAATGGTAAAATTAAGAACAGAAGCAGGAGTAGATCTTGAAACTCAAACATTCATTATGTTAGAAGGTGGAAATTAATATTATAATATGTCTAATCCTTTTATTTTAATAGCTAGAATACGCGTAAAAGAAGGTAAGGTTGATGAGTATCTTAAGATAGCAAAAGAAGCTGATGACGCCGTTAATGATTCAGAACCAGATATGCTAATCCATACTTTTGATCAAGATCCAACAGATCCATTAGAATTTACCTGGAGTGAAGTCTACCGCACCAGTGAAGCAATGGTTCATCACATTAATAACCCTCCTGTTGTATCTTATGTAGAAAAACATCAAGAAATAGCCAATAAATTTGAAATAGAAGTTTACGGAAATATTACTGATGAGACTATTAAAGCCATTGAAGCTCTAAATGTACCCTTCAAGCACTTTAAAACAACAGAAGTTGGCTACATAAGAAAAGAAAAATTTATTTAAAATACGATTAAATAAAATATTGTTTTATATATTATTTTCTAAGTAATATTGAATTGGTTTTGCAGATTTTGAAATTATTGAAAAGATTATTTGCGTTTCTTCATCTTCTTTCAAATATAATTTTCTTGTACACTTTTGCTGATTAATGATTTTTTTATTATCCCTATTCGTTTTTGTTAAAATGACTAACCATTTCTCTGATTTGAATAATCTTCCACATTTTTCAACAATAGATTTATTTGTTTCCAATAAAAATTGATCAAAAGGAGGATCAGCTATGAAAAACCCAACAGCTTCCGTTTCTCCATCTTTTAAAACAGCTGTTTTAAAATCGAGATTATCAAAATGATACAGAATATTCGTTTTATCCCTATTCATATTTTTTAAATTTTGATTATCGTACAGCAATTCCCCTCTTATTCTTGCTGATTTAAATTCAAATTCTCTATTTTCATTAATAATTGGGTTTTGCGTAGAGATAAAGTCTAGTTTATTGTGAGGAATGACTAAGAATGTATCTTCCTTTTTATATTTAGAGAGTAAAATTAATTCATTAAATTGTTTTATTTGCTCTTCCAGTTCTTGTTGTTTTTTTAATTTTAATCTTTTAGCATTATCTTTTAATCTTTTTTGATTAAGTGCAACAAGTTGTTTTTCTTTTTCTATTCTTTCCTCTTCTTGTTTTTTTAGTGCTAATTGTTTTTTCTTTTCATCATCATTCTTTTTTTGATCTCTTAATTTTTCAAATTCATTAAAAAATTTTTTATTATTTAAAAGAAGTGCTATTTCATAATTTGCCCCACTTTGATGTGTGTAGTGGCCATAATTTTGTCGATCATAATTTAAAAGTTCATCTACCATTTGATTTTTATGAAAAAAATAAGGTGCAAAACTTATTCTCGGATAATAATTTTCTTCCTTTTGTCTTTTGGATGCTTCTTGAGTTTTATCCTCCTTATACTCAAGGCAATTTTCCCATTCTTTTTCATTTGTATAAATATTAATTTTTTCAAAATTTTCAAAAAGGGATAAGCTGTATTCTATTGCATCGGATGGAGTACCAGAATTGTTGACACTTAAATCCCATTGAGAATCTCCTATTCTGTCCCAGTGAAATAAAAAATCACTCATAAACTGACTTGCCCAAATATTATAATCTGCTGCAGTACATCCTCTTGATGAGTCTCCAATATTACTACCATCTTCTCTTATACCACTCATGTAACGGTGAAAGGCAAGATAAGCCATATCAATGTATAATTCTTCTTTAGTCCAAATCCCTATTCTTAAAAGTGTTTGTGCTCTTAAAATTCCTCCATTTTTACAAGCCTCTCTTTTATCTTTGTAAGAAAGAATTTTTGTAGGACAATATGTTCTTATGCCTTTACCCGTTCTATCTGCTGGAAATAATTCGAGAGCTCTATTTTTCATCCATGAATTAAGCTCATTATATTCGTCTTCAGTCCAATTAAATGAAGAATGAAGTAATTCGATTGCAATTAAAATTTTATTTAGATCAATTATATAGGTAAATAAATTTCTATCTTCTTTTTGGAATATAATATCTCTTTTAGGTGAATCATTTTTTATCCAATTTTTAATCATACTCTTAATTTGTTCACGCATTTCTTCTTCATATAGCGCTCTTAAATAAATTATATTAAATCCACTAGAACATATAACAAAGCCATCTCTTTGACTGCCCTTAGACCAACTTTGAGTACCATCTAAATTTTTAGATTGATTTTCAGCTATATAATTTACTTGCCCATACCAGTCTAAACAAAAATTTACTCTTTCATTATGTCTATTTTTAAAAATTTGTTCGCGAAAATCTTCATTTAAATATTCATATATTTTTTGTGTATCATCGATTGAGGTGAATAAAAAAGAAGCTTTATTTAAATCGTATTTTGGGATTTGTACTTTGTATCTTTTTTGATACTTTTTTAAGAATGTGAAAGCTTTTTTTTCAGAAGGTAAAAACCACCCTTTTTGAGGTTTAGTAATTCCTAAACAATTTAAATTTCTTTTGTTATGTTCATTAAAAGTACTTATTAAATCTAAATGTTGAAGAGACTCACATAATTGATCATCTGTTAGTTGCTCAGCTTTAATATTATTCGTCACTAAATCAGTAAGTAATTTATTTACTTCATTTGATTTAGCATGAATTAAAGAAGGAAATATTAAAAGAAAAAATAAAAAAAGTTTCATTTAAATTGATCTTTTATACTAAGTTATTTAATTTATTAATACGCTTCTTAATTAAAAGCACCCTAATAGAGTGCTTCATGAATTATGCAGTAGGAGGAGAAAAATCAACTTTATTTCCCATTTCTCTAACTTTGTTTAAATCAACAGACTCTAAAGTAACTGCCTCGGTAAGAGTTCCTGCTGCTTTTGCTTTTAATGCACATGCAGCCATACTTTCAAATGAGTCTGCTTCAGTAATCATGACAAAATCATACTGCCCTCTTGTTATATGATAATCAATTAATTTGCCTCCAACACTGCTAACCATTTTTTCCATAGCTGCTTTTCTGTCTGAGTCTCCATTAATGATACCATCTGCACCTTTTTGGGAATAAATACCTAATGATATAAAAATTGACATTTAATAATCTCCTTTCAATTTAATAATTATAAATTTAAGCACTAATTTTATTAATTAATTCTTTTGCTATTTTAATATTTTCTTCAAAATAAGGGTAATGTTTAGGTAATAATTCAAAATTAAAATTAGTATTTTTAGGAAATTGCAATTCATCAAATATTTCATCAAAGGGGATATTACCCCATCCTAATGGCAAATGAATATCACCCAAACCATAACTAACTGCTTCAGATTTATAAAACGTTGGCATTTTTTGCAATAATCCAAAAGAGTCGTGCATGTGGAGATGCTCACTTAATGGAGCCATTGTTTTTATTTCACTTATATAATCAGCATTATTATAATTACAGTTAATATAAGCGTGAGAAAAATCTAAACATGCTTTAATTCTATTATGATTGATTTGATTTAAATTATGCGCAATTTCACTTGGCAAAGGAGCGTAAGCCTCCATATTAAATGGAAATAAGCACTCAATAGCTAGAGTAACGTTACAAGAATCAGCTAAACTCGATAATTCTTCATAACACTCGTTTTGCTTTTGTAATAAATCACTGTAATGATTTTTATCTTCAAATATTTTTTTGTTTGTATATCCAAAATGGGTCACTAAATGCGAAGCACCTAATTCACCTGATACTTCAATATTTTTTTTTAAAACCTCTTTATGATCACTAAAAAATTCTTCATCCATTAAGTTTACTGAAAGTTCTCCGTGAACAGTATAATTAAAGTCAAAAGTAGAAATAATTTTTTTTAGTTTATCTATTTCGGGTTTAAAAATTTTTTTCCCCACAATTATATCTAAAGCATAAATTGGTAATTCTATTGAATCTACTTCTAATAATTTAAATTGAGTAAGTTCTTCTTCTAGAATTTCTAAATTACTACTACTATTATTGTTTACAGATGTTCCAGTAATTGAAAATCCAACCTTATTCATAAATTTTCAAGTAGGTTATATTTATTAAAATAATGTTAAGAAAAAAAACTTTTTTAATTTTATATTCTTAGTAAAGTAGTCATAATGTTACATAAAGTTCCTGTTCATAAACTTGGTATAGGCTCGATTTTTTCTTATGGTTTTCTTTTTTATTTATTTGCACCAGTAAAACCTTATTTGTCTAATTTTTTAGAAACTTCAGAGACTTCCATCCTTTTAATTTTAACTATCAATTTACTAATTCAAGCAGCAATAATGCCTATCATTGGTAAATATATTGACAAATTTGGTGGATTAAAGGTGATGAGGATAGGTTTTATTATTGGCAGTATAGGTATTTGTTGTTTGGGTTTAATTGAATTGAATTATATATATTTTCAAAATTTTTTTTGGTTATCGTTATGTCTTATTTTAATATCAACGAGTCTTTCTATGTGTGGTTATGAATGTTCATTTAGTACAGTCATACAATTAGATGAAAAAAATTCTAGGAAAAATATTTCTATAATTACTTTTTATGGAGGAATTGCAAGTACTATAACCTGGTTATGTATTTTCCCACTAATAGATATTTATAATCTATTAATTTCTTGTCTCATAATAAGTAGTTTATTATTAATTTATTCATTGATTATTAATTATGAAATTAAAAATCATACGCATTTAAATATACAAAAAAATAAATTTAAAAAATTCAATTTCCTTAAATTGGATATAAAACAAAGATTAATTTTTCTAATATTAAGTATATCAAATTTCTTAAATGTCTTGGTATTTGCATCACTAACACTTTTTTGGATAAATTGGTTTTCAGAAATTTATGAAAACCCAAGCTTAGCAATAATATTAGCAAGCATTTATGGCCCCTTCCAAACTATTGGAAGATTAATCGAGATGTTTTTTGGATCAAAATTTGACGCAAGAATAACGGGAACGATTGGATGCATTATTACTGCAATTAGTCTTATTTTAGTTCAATTTGATAATATATACTTTTCAATTTTATCAATGATCTTATTTGGGATGGGTCACGGTGTCATAACTGTTACATTTGGATTTGTTACTAATCTTTACTTTGATGCAAAGATTTATGGTCAGGCAAAAAGTTTAATTGCATCTACAAGCAATATAGCAATGGCTATTGGCCCAAGTCTTGGTTCATTTTTATATTTTTATAGTGGGTATTTGATGTTTACATCTATGCTTGTAATTAAAATAATAATGACTTTGATGTTTGCTTTATTAATAATTTTCGAACCAACGAATGCTGTTCATAAAAACATCAAATTTCACAGAAAATAATAATTAAAAGAAAATTTTAATAAAAAATTCATCAAAAAAGTATATTTTTCGAAATTATGAATAAATCAGTTTTTATAGGTTTATTAGCAATATCTTTTTACGTTCAAGCTGATAATCATAAAGTCTATATTCCCATTGAAAGTGGTGCAGGTAAAATTGAGGATCCAGAAGCGTATTTTAAAGAATACTTTTATAATTGTAATGATCCTGAAATTTTAAATCTCAATGCTAGATTAGAAAATGCTCTAGGAAGAATAGCTGAAGAAAAGAAAAAAGAAATAAATGATATCAGAAATGAAGGTGTCAACCTATGTAATGAAGGTAAAACTTTTTTTGCAAAAAATAAACTCACTGAAGGCTTTACCAAAGCAGAAGCTGCCGGTGAAGAGTATCTAAAGGACAGTGATAGTTTTTTTACCGGATCAGAACTTCAAGATTCAAAAAAAGATGAGACTAATCAGGATAAAAAACCTTGGTGGAAGTTCTGGTAAATTTTTAATTATCTCTTAAAAAAAAAATTTACTTCACTATAGCAACAAATACGTTACCAATTAATTTCCTTCTCAACCATTGTGAAAATGTATCCATCAAAAAAACAACAATTAAAATTAAAATTGACATATAAGCAACGTTTTCAAAATTAGCACCTGTCATTATCGAGTCAAGAAATAACAAACCAATACCTCCCGCACCCATTGCACCTAAAATGACAGCACTTCTTGTGTTGGACTCAAAATAGTAAAGTGATTGAGAAACAAAAACTGGAAGAATTTGCGGTATTATTCCAAACCTGTGTTGTTGATTTCTTGTTGCGCCTGTTGATTCAACTCCTTCATTTTGATTTTTTTCAATATTCTCAATTGCTTCAGACATTATTTTTCCTAAGGTACCTGTATCTGTGAATGCAATTGCTAGAATACCCGTATAAAGACCAGGTCCAAAAGCTCTTAAAAAAATCAAACTCCAAATTAAAAAATCAATTCCTCTTAAGGAGTCAAAAAATCTTCTTATAAAAAACCTAACAAAATTAAAAGGAGTTATGTTTATTGCTGCTAAAAATGCTAAGAGAAGACCAAATATAGTAGCAAATAATGTTCCTATCACAGCCATAAAAATGGTATCCCTTAATGAAGAAAAAACCAATCCATGAAACCACTGCTCATTAGACAGAAATTCATTAAACATAAAGCGAGCATTTGATATTTCTGGATCTAATCTATTTGACGAAAAAAATAATAAAAATAATTCTGATGATGAATACTTATTAAAAGGGCTTGCAAAATCAAAAAAGAAATATTTCCAACCAAATTGGAATCTATGTATTTCAATTTTTTCCGAATAAACTTGCAATCTTTCAAATAAACTTGGCCTAACCTCAACTTTGTTTTCAGTAACCCTAATCCATTTAGGTAATTTTGGATCATCAAATGTATACCCTTCAACTGTAGGTTTTCCATTTAAAAGTTTAAAAGTTAGCAGGAGTTTTTTTTCTTCCTCATCGCCAAATCCTTTCATTTCAATTCTGTCTTTAAAAATATCGATTATTCCTTGATTATTAAATATTACTGAATGTTTATTAGTATCTGAAAGGAACCATTCTGGGAAATCTTTAGGATCATATTTAGTAAATGCCCCTCCTTCATAGCTTATAGTAACATCGCTTGTATCACTCCATTTTGTATTGATATGATCTTTGTAAGAGTATGAATCTTGAATCAATTTAGCTGCAAAATCAGGCTTAAATTGATCTGTTAGCTTGTTAAAACCAAGAGAGTAAAATGCAAAAATAGAGTATGAAATAATTAAGAATAAATAAAAAAAGCTTCTTAAGTATTTAGAAAATTTAATATTTATGACATCACTGTGTTTTTCTAAAAATTCTTTACTAACCTTATCCATTATTTATCTTTCGGAATAATAAAGCTTCCACCAATTAATTTCTGCCGGGTAAAAGTTGAAAAATAATCAAGTAACGTAATAGTCAAAATTAGTAAAAACATTACAGCAGTGATTTTGGCTCCAAAATTCCATTGAATTAAAGTGTTAAGCTGTTCACCAATTCCTCCGGCTCCAACAAACCCGAGTATTGTTGATGCTCGAACATTTATTTCTGCTCTTAATAAACCATAACTTAGTAAAATAGGCATTACTTGTGGCAAAACACCAAATCTTATTCTAGACAACCAGGATGACCCAACAGACTCTAATCCTTCAATCTGTTTATTATCTGCATTTTCAATAGCTTCAGAAAATAACTTTCCCAAAGCACCCGCTGTATGAATAATTATTGCTATAACGGCTGGTATCGGAGATCGACCTAGTAAATAAAGTAAGGTTATAGCAAGAACCAATTCAGGAAAAGCACGACAAATATCCATAATCCTTCTTGCAGTCCAAACAATAGTTTTATTTTTAATTAAATTTCCACTTGCAAATACACTAAGAATTAAGGCTAATATTGCACCAACAATTGTAGAAAATAAAGCCATATTAAAAGTATAAAGAAGATCAGGAACGTAATCTAAGACGTATCCAAACCAACTAAAACCAGCATCAAAAGTTTTAGCAAATAAAGCAATGGGATAATCAAAAAAATTATCTATTCCTCTTACAAAACTTCCAGCATTAGATTCTTCTGCAACATATGTTCCCGTTGCTAAAATTAAAATAATAGCTGCTATAGAGATTACAGAATAAAGCATTCTCGTTCTAGCCATCTTGTTAAGATTATCTTCAAGATATTTTAAGTGATTAGGTAGCTCTTTATTATTCATAATATAAAATAAAAGGAAATCAAAGCGAGCTTATACTCGCTTTGATACTTTAGAAGATTAACCTCCAATTTTAGCTAATCTTGCAGCAACGATACCTTCGTAGAATGAATGATCAACGTCAACATATTGCTTAATTTCACCATAAGCTATATTTTTAGAACATTCTTTATCATTTGCATGAATCCATTCTAATAAATTTCTCATATGTTCAATCATAGCGATTGGCAAATCAGTGCTTAATGATTGAGGGCCCTCAGGAATAAGTGAAGAAGACCATAATTGAACTAGATCATCCATATTAAGAATACCTTTATCAACCATTCTTCTTAAATTTCCATTTGAGTAACCTTCTTCCCATTTACCTACACCAGATACCCAAGTAAAAGATGCATCAACATCGCCATTTAAAACGCCTAAGACTCCTGGCTCATGTCCACCCATAAAGTTAACTGATTCAAAGAAATCTTCATTAATACCCATACTTGCAAGTTCAGTAGATGGTATTAGAAAGCCAGATGTTGAATTCGGATCCGCATAACCTAATTTCTTTCCAGCCATATCTTCTAGGGATTTTAATCCAGAATCTTTTCTAGCTACTAAGACAGAATAATAACCAGTAGCTCCGGCGGGATTCATCCAAGTTGATATTGGTACGATTGCAGTAGGATCTTCAATATATACACCAGCGTAAGAAGAAGCTCCAAATCCTGCCATATCTAAGTTTCTACCAATTATTGATTGCATGGTACCAGCGTAATCTTTGAATGTAAAAATTTTTGCAGGTACATTTAAAGATTCGGTTGCATAATCTGCAAAGCATTGTTGTAATCTAATTTGATCAGAGGCATTTTCACCTCCAAGTATTCCAATTCTAAAGTCTGGTCTAAATTTACTTAGGTCAAACTTCGGCATTTCATGACCTCCGGCAAAAGAATTTGAAGAGATAAATAAGCCAAGCAAGACTGTAAATATAAATTTTCTAATCATACGTTCTCCTTTAAATATTAGTAAAATTTAAGTTTAATTTATCAATCAAGACCTTCCCCCTTTTTGTTACCAATTAGCCTTTCTTGATTATCACCCAAAGACGTAGAGGTAATAGCGGCTTCAAAAGCTTCTTCAGCTTCGGCGCCGTAAATATCTCTTGCAGTTTCATCTTTAAGTAATTCAGGTTGGTCATCGAAAACTATGTTTCCTGTTTTCATACCAATTATTCTGTCGCAATATTTTTTTGCTGTATCCAATGTATGTAAATTACATATAACCGTAATATTCTTTTCTTTATGTATTTTTTGCAATGACTCCATTACTAATCTTGCATTATAGGGATCTAATGATGCTATGGGCTCATCAGCCAGAATCATGGAAGGGTTTTGCATTAAGGCTCTGCAAATAGCTACTCTTTGTTGTTGACCGCCTGAAAGAGTTTCCGCTCTTTGTAAAGCAGTTTCTGCCATTCCTAATTTATCAAGATTAATAAGAGCCTCTGTTCTCTCTTCTTTAGTAAAAAGTTTTAAAGAACTTTTAAAAAAACTTTGTTCATTTAACGTGCCTAGAATTACATTTGTCAAAACATCAAGTCTTGGAATAAGATTAAATTGCTGAAAAATCATTGCACAATTTTTTTGCCATGCTCTTTTTTTATTTTTTTTAAAATCTAAAATATTTTCATCTTTAACTATAATTTTTCCACTAGTTGCATCCGTTAATCTATTAATGATTCTTAACATTGTAGATTTACCAGCCCCTGATCTTCCAATAATACCTATCATTTGAGGTTTATTGATATTTAAGGAAATGTTATTTACCGCTTTGTTGTCACCAAAATGTTTCGAAAGATTTATTATTTGCATAAAAAATAATTGGTAAATTATTTTTATTACAAAAAGGTTAATGTTATTTTACGATTAGTTTACTCTTTTGCCTTTAATATAAACTTCTTTGATTAACGGTGTATTTTCTACAAAGGCAACTCTAAGAAAATCCGATCTTTTATTAATTTCAATGTGACCCCTGTCATCTAAACCAACTGAATTTGCTGGATTATAAGAAACTAATTTAGTAGATTCACTTAAATTCACACCTTTATGTAATAATTTAAATACAGATTGTATTAGACTCAAAGGAACATAATCAGATGAAAATATATCAACTAAATCAAAGTTGTTATCCACTAAATCATTTACCGAAACATTATCCGAGTGTGATTTATTTCTTATAAAATTTGGAGCACCTAAAACTGTTTTCATTTTGAGTTTTTTTGCTTGTTTAACAGCTTCTAAGGTAGTTGGAAATTCACTAATATAAATTCCATTTTTGCTTGCTTCATTTACATGTTCTTCTGTCGTATCATCGTGAGAGGCCATAATAATTTTTTTCTCTCTCCATATTGTTGATACTTTTGGTCTATTCTTTTTTTCTGCTTCTTTTGCCGTTTCCTCTAGTCTTAACATTTTTTCATCAAAATCATATGCACCATGGGATGTAAAATTACTTCCTTTACCGTAAAATTCTAGCATTTTTTCTTTATTTCTCCATTGTCTCTGTCCAGGAGTATGATCCATTAAAGAAGCTAATGCTATATATTTGTTATCATAGTATTTTTCTAATGTTTCTAAGAGCTCAGGATCAGATAATTCACATCTATAGTGAAGATGGTGATCAGCTTTGAATAAACCTAAATCCTTACCTCTGGTAATCGAAGTTATTATATCATCCAAAATACTTGTTCTAATTTTTGTATAGTTTCCAACTAATATTGCATCAAAAACCGTTGTTATACCAGAAGAAATAATTTCATTATCATTAGCTATTGCAGCTGCAATTTTATTAGGCCAAATTGCATTTGGTCTAGGAATAAAATGTTTTTCTAAGTTATCTGTATGAAGCTCTATAAATCCTGGTAATAAATAATCACCTTCAAAATCAATTGCATTAGAGTTATTTAAATTACCCTTATCAATGTTTAAAATTGTTTCATTAAAATTTATTGAGCCAATAAAAGTATCATTTAAAGTAACTATATTTGCATTTTTAATTATCATTTGGAATGTATTTTTCTAAATTAATTTCTCTTGTACATATTTCATTTCTAATTTTTTTATCATGAACTATAACTATTATTGTTACATCTTTTTTAAGTTTTGATTTAATCATATCAATGACGATGGATTTATTAATATCATCGAGAGATGCTGTTGGCTCATCTAATAAAAGAATAGAATAATTCCCAATTAATGTTTTAGCTAAATTTACTCGTTGTTGTTCACCTCCAGAAAAAGTCAATGGTGATAAATTCCACATAGATTCTTGTATATTTAATTCAGATAAAAGTTTTTTTATTTTTATTAATGAGTGTTCATCAAATAAAGACTGTTGTTTTAGAGTATCAGATACTATTTCAATTGTTGGAACCCTAGGCAAAACTCTTAAAAACTGACTTACATATCCAATGAAATATTTACGAAGATTTATTATTTGATGTTCTAATGAATTAGCAATATTGATTTTATTATTATTATAAATATTAATTTCACCTGAAGATGGTAAATAATTTCCATATAACATTTTTAAAAATGTAGATTTACCAATTCCAGATTTTCCAACTAGCGCAATACATTCTCCTGTCTTTATTTCTAAATTAATATTTTTTAAAACATTTAATACGGTGCCCTTCTGATTATGCAGAATAAATTTCTTATTAACGTTTTTTAATTCGATAATTTTCATTATTAAACTTGTAAAATAGATGAAGTTAAAAGCTGTGTGTAGGAATGTTGAGGATCATCCAAAACTCTATCTGTTAATCCTGTTTCTACAACTATGCCATCTTTCATAACCAACAATTTATCAGTTAAAAATCGCACAACTGCTAAATCGTGTGTTACTATAATCATAGTAACATTAATATCTCTTACAATACTCTTAATAGTATCTAGTATTTTAGCTTGTACAGACACATCCAACCCCCCTGTTGGCTCATCCATAAACACTATCTGCGGGTTTGATGATAATATTTTTGATATTTGAAGTCTTTGCTGCATTCCGCCTGAAAAACTTAAAGGAAATTCATCAATTCTATCTGAATCCATCTCAGTTTTTTCCATCCAATATTTTCCAGTATTTCTTAAAAATGAATAGTTTTTTTCAGATACATTGAGAAGTCTCTCTGCAATGTTACCTCCAGCACTAATTCTTAAATTTAAACCATCTCTTGGATTTTGATGAACTATTCCCCACATGGATCTCATCAATTGTCTTTTTTCTTGTTCAGGTAGAGAAAGAAAGTCTTTTACACCCCCTTGATCTAGCGATATGTTAATTTTTCCTGCAGATGGAGAAATTTCTCCTGACAAGCACTTCAACAGTGTACTTTTACCTGAACCAGATTCACCAACAATGCCTAAAATTTCACCTTTATACAAATCAAAATTTATACCTTTGCAACCAATTTGGTTTCCATAAAAATGTGTAAGGTTTTCCACATGCATTATTTTTTTAATATTCATTTATTTTTCTCAAGATTGCTTTTACAAAAATCTGTATCTGAACATATAAAATTTTTCTTTCCCTCATTATTGATAATTATTTCATCTAGGTAACTCTTCGTTGAACCACATATTGAACAACATTCATCCCATGTTTGTATTTCAAAGGGATGATCATCAAAATCAAGACTTTTAACTTTAGTGTAAGGTGGAATTGCGTAAATTCTTTTTTCTCTTCCTGCGCCAAATAATTGCAACGCTTCCATATTATTCATTTTGGGATTATCAAATTTAGGTATTGGTGTTGGATCAGTAATATATCTGTTATTTGTTTCTACTGGATAAGCCCAAGTTTTTATTACTGAGCCAAATTGAGAAATTTCTTCGTATAATTTTACATGCATTAATGCATATTCTTTATACGCATGGAGTTTTCTAGTTTCTTTTTCTTTAGGCTCTAATTTCCTTAGTGGTTCTGGTTGAGGAACTTGATAAACAATGATTTGATCTTTATTTAATGTTGTTTCAGGAATTCGATGTCTAGTTTGTATCAAGGATGCTTCTGCAGTTCTATCTGTAGTCATGATATTGCATACACGTTTAAAAAAATTTTTAATAGAAACAGCATTAGTAGTATCATCAGCACCCTGATCAATTACTTTTAGAATATCTTGCTTACCAATTATAGAAGCTGTAACCTGGATACCTCCTGTTCCCCATCCATATGCTAATGGCATTTCTCTTCCTCCAAATGGACATTGATAGCCTGGAATGCAAACAGCTTTTAGAATTTTTCTCCTTATCATTCTTTTAGTTGCTTCATCCAAATACGCAAAATTAAAACCAGTTTTCATAATTTTTTTCCCTGCAGAATTTCATTTCTAAGTTTTCGAATAAGGTTTAGTTCTCCTTGAAAGTCAACATAATGAGGAAGTTTTAGATGTGTTACAAATCCTTGTGCCTCAACATTGTCAGCATGATAGAGAACAAATTCTTGATCTTGAATTGGGAATTTGATTTCTTCACCGTACCCTTCACTCTTTAATGCTCTATCCACAATAGAAATAGCCATGGATTTTCTTTCATTATAGCCAAATGTTAAACCATAACCTCTCGTAAATTGGGGCGGGGTATTTTTATTTCCTGCAAATTGATCTATCATTTGACATTCAGAGATTTCAATTTCGCCAATACAAATTTCAAAACCTAATTCATCTGGTGAAATAAAAATATCAACAATACCGTATTTAATTTCTCCAACAAAAGGATGAGTTCCTTTACTTCCAAATCCCCTAATAGCAGAATAAGATAAACCTAGAAGAAAACCCTCATCACCCCTAGCTAGTATTTGCATCCATTGATCTCTGGATGCAGGAAATTTCATAGGATCTCTCGTAACATCAAATGGATTATCATTTAAATTGTTAATTTCCTGCTCTAATAAATTCTCATTATTAAGATAATCAATAACACTAGGAAATTCTTTATTTTTAGGTTCTTGGTTATTGATGTTTTCATATGAATTTATCTCATCTTCTTTCATTAGAGAAAAATCTAATAATCTGTGAGAATAATCAAATGTTGGGCCAAGTATTTGTCCGCCCGGTATATCTTTAAAACTTGCAGATATTCTTCTTTTTATAATAATTTTGCTTGTATCTATAGCAGTTGAGTAAGCATATCTTTCTAATGTGGTTCTATAAGCTCTCAATAAAAAAATTGCCTCGACCAAATCTCCTTGAGATTGTTTTATTGCTAAAGCAGATAAATCTTTATCATATAATGAACCTTCATTAATTACTCTATCAACTGCAAAACTTAGTTGTTCTTTAATTTGATTTATCTCAATACTTTTAGTGCCAGTTTCTTTTCTTTTTTTCTCTAAAAGTTTCAATGAGCTTTTGATTGCTTTTTCCCCTCCTTTTACTGCTACATACATTATTTTAACACCTTTGATGTTCGTGGCAGACAGAAAAAATCATCTTTACACGTAAGAATTAAGTCGACACCTCTTGGAAAAATAAAATTATTATTTTGCCATTGAGATTGAAAATTTTTAGGTAAATTAGTTGGGGATATTGATTTTGTTTTTTCAATACCAGGACCTTCAATTATTAATTCTTCACCGTTAATCAGATCTTCAACTTCAATAATTATCGTGGATGAGTTGTCAGGATATTCATCTGAGCCAAGATTAAAATTTTCAATATTAAATTCCTTATTTTGAATAATTGCAAAGTCACAATGATTAGATTTTTCTATACAATTTGCATTTGTGTTGAATGTTATAAAGTTTTGTATTTTTGATATCTTTTCAGAATCTATAAAAATTTTAGTATCAATATCAAATAACGTAAAAATAATATTAGCTGTTGAAGAATAAAGAACATTATCTGTTTCAAGATTTTCTGGAACTGTGAATATAGATCCAGGAAAAGAGGTTGCTTTTAAAATTGTTCTAAACATATTTTGTGATGAATGTGTTTGATCTTGGTATCCAATATATTCCATTATCCATCACCTCTCACTAGTGTAAAGAAATCAACTTTTGATGAGTTACTTTCATTAATAATGTGATTTTCTTTTTTATTAATTTTATCTTTTAAATCTAAAATCATACTTTGAAGTTTAGAATAATAATTATTATCTTGCATTAAAGCATCTAAAACTGCTGCATACTCAGCTCTAATTTTATCTCTACCTAGATGATACGAATAACCAGTTGTTCCTTCTTCTAATTTTATGACACATTTAGTTAATGTTGCTTCGCCTAGATTATAAGGATCTCCATTACCTCCTAATCTTGCCCTTATCATGATCGACCCAACATTTGGTCCGTAAATTATTTTATAATCTTTAGTATAATTTATATTTTCAATACAATTTTTTAAATCTATTGTTTCTGTTTTTGACAAAATAGAAATCCAATCTTTTCTTTGTATTTCAGACATTTTATTTTGCTCTTAAATCTTGATTTGAACTTGAAAATGAACCAAGAGGAGTAATAATATTTCTTTTCTTAATATCTAAAGATATTTCTATTGGTTCATCGCCATAAACTTTCCATGAAAATTTATTATCAAGGGAAATTTGTCCCCAAGATTTTGCTGGTTTTCCATAATTAGAAAAACTTTCAGTGAGGGATTGCTGAGTAAGATATGTAATTCCATCTTCTTGTGCAAAAGAATTCCAGTGCACGTGACCAGACAGAAAAAAAACAGGCATTGATGCTTTACATAAACTATTTCTTAAACGAGAAGAATTAGGATAAGACCCAAAAGAAGGATTGTTTTGAAAGTAATAGTTCCCAATCAGAGATGCAGGTGAAATTGGTACATGAGAAAAAATAATAACTGGAACCTTGGAATTTATTACTTCGGTATTTAACCATATAAAATCCATTTCATTAATTTTAAAACCTCTAAAGTTATCTGTGTGATATATTTTTGTATCTGCTCTCCATAATATTATTTTATAATTATTTAAAAGAATAACTTCATTTTCTAGAGACTGATTAAATATCTCTTCATTTTCACTAATAGAAAGATTCACTACATCGTGGTTTCCACAAATATGATAAGTTTTAATTTTATTTTCATTTAATTTCTTAAATATTTTTTTTTGCAAATTAATATCATTTTTTTTATCAACATCATTTATACGGTCACCCAAATCAACAATAAAATCTGGTTTTTCATTATCAACAAAAAGATTAAATTCATCTAGTAAGCTAAGTGCTGTATCACCTCTTTTAGTTAAAGTGTTCTTTCCATAATGAATATCAGCAATTGTAATTATTTTTATCATTAGTTTCTTGCCTCTATTGAATAACTATCTTCAGATTTTATATAAAGTAATGAATAATATGTTGAGCCAATTATTAAAATTATACCAACTATAATATTAATTGTTAATAATTCATTGAAAAATATAAATCCAAAAATTATTGCAGCAACTAATCTAGAATATTCCCATGGAGCTATATACGACACATCAACTAATTTATAAGCAGTAAGAAAACACCATTGAGAAATAGAACCAAAAGTGATCATAATTAGAATTGGTAAAAAAATTGAAGTTGGAATTTCATTCCAACTATAAATAGCGGGTAATAAAAACAATAATGTTATAGCAATATTTGGAATTAGCATTATCCTTAAAACAGGTTCTTTTATGGAGAGCTTTTTAATAACTATAGTCAATCCAGCAGCAAAAACAGCCCCAATTATTCCAACAATACCAGAAATTAAAATCGATGAATTTGAAAATTCTAAGCATAATAATACGCCTAAAAATCCTATAAAGGTGACTAGTATTTTTTGAAAAGTAATATTTTCTGATAAAAATAAATAAGCTAACCAAAGTACAAAAAAGCTTTTAGAAAATGATATAGCAGTTGCGGTTCCCATAGGTAAGTTAACAATTGAATAAATCCAGCAAACTATAGCCCCAATTATTAGAAATATTCTTAAAAAATATAATTGATAACCATTTTCTGGTAAAAATTTTATACCTGAAAAAATAAATATTGGAAATAGCAGTAGAGTGCTGCCAATAGATTTAATAAATATAATTTGATAGAATGATAGATATTGACTCGAAATTTTAAATGCTGACATCATACTTGCAATTGTAAGAGCACTTAATAAAACTAAAAAACTTGCAAGGTATTTTTTATTGATAAAATTTTCTAATTTTTTTCTATAAGTTTTTTCGGTGTACACAATTTTAACTAGAAAGAAGCATTCTATGATTTTCTAAATTATCATCATATTGTAAGTCTTCCTCAAATTGATATCCTTTCTTTAATAATAAATCACTTTTTATTTCAGAAAACATTTTTGGTTGAGTCATCTTTATATTTGGATCAGGTGTAGGAACTGATTTAATTAAGTTTTTTGTATAATCATGTTTAGTTTTTCTTAACACATCTTTAACTTTACCACTTTCTACAATTCTTCCAAAATACATAACTGCAACCCAGTCACTTATTTTTTCAATTACTGATAGATCATGTGAAATAAAAATATACGTTAATTTTAATTCTTTTTGTAAATCTTCAAAAAGACCAAGTACAGTTTCTTGAACAGAAACATCCAAAGCTGAAACAGGTTCATCAGCAATAACTAGTTTTGGCTCAAGAGCTAACGCTCTAGCTATACTTAACCTTTGCCTTTGTCCTCCTGAAAATTCATGAGGATATCTATACAAATGTGAATTATCTAGACCAACTTTATTTATTAACCATTCAACTCTTTCTTGTATAAATTTCCTGGAACCAGCATTATGAATTTCTAATGGTTCTGAAATTTGTTGAGCAGCTGTTCTTCTTGGGCTCAAAGATGCGAATGGATCTTGAAATATCATACCTATATTTTTTTTAAAGTTTTGAAGATCTCTTCCTTTTAAGTCTAATGCGTTGGTTCCATCTAAAATTATTTCTCCAGATTCTGGTTTAACTAATCCTGCAACTGTTTTAGCAATTGTGGATTTTCCACAACCTGACTCTCCAACAATTCCTAATGTTTGACCTTCTTTAATTTTGAAGTTTGCTCTATCTACAGCACATAACTCAGTTGTAACATTATTTAAGATACCCCTTCTTACAGGATATTTTACAGTAACATTATTAAATTCTAAAATAAATTTGTTTTCCTCTCTGTATAATTTTTGATGTTCATTCCCAAGTTTTGGCACTGACTCTATTAAATTTTTGGTATATGGATCTCCTGGATTATTATAAATTTGATTAACGGTACCTGTTTCAATAATAGAGCCTCTTTTCATAACAACTACTCTATCTGAAATTTGAGCAACAACACCTAAATCGTGTGTAATAAACATTACTGCTGTACCATGATTTTCTTTTAATTGTTTTATCAACCATAAAATTTGTGCTTGAATTGTTACATCTAGAGCCGTTGTAGGTTCATCGGCAATTAATAATTTTGGTTCACAAACAAGTGCCATCGCAATCATTATTCTCTGTCGCATACCTCCTGATAATTCGTGAGGGTATTGGGAAAATCTTTTTTCAGCTTGAGCAATTTTAACTTCTTTCATTGCCTCTATTACCATTTGCCTCCCTTTTTCTTTTGAGACATTTTTATGAGTAATTAGGGCTTCTAAAATTTGCTCACCTACTGTAAAAACTGGATTTAAAGAAGTCATAGGTTCTTGAAAAATCATCGAAATCATGTTTCCTCGAATGCTTCTTGCCTTCTCTTCTTCGATATTCACCATATTATATTTTTCATCAAATATGATTGATCCATTTTCAATATTTCCACCTGCCTTTTGAATTAATGACATTACGCCCATTGCAGTAACAGATTTACCTGATCCTGATTCACCTACTATAGACACAGTTTCATTTGGATAAATATCAAAACTAATATTTTTTAGAGCTTTAAAATAACTATCATTATTACCGAATGATAATTCTAAATTTTTAACTTCTAATAATTTTTTTTTCATAAAATATTAATCATGGAGGGCAGATTATTCTGCCCTCCTTTATAATTTAATTTAATCTATCATCCTCAAACATGCCTGCTCTAAAATCAAGAACGTATGGTATATGTCCAGGGAAAGGATCCCAATGAAGATCTTCTCTCATTCCATAACTTTCAAATGGTTGATATAGAACTAACATGAAAGCATCTTCTTTGACGAGATCCATTATTTCACCATATTTTGCATTTCGTTTTTCAGGGTCTAATTCCCATCTAAACTCATTATACAATTCAGTATATGCTTCCATACCGATCGATGGATTCCAAAGTTCTCTTGTCATTCCTGCACCACCTGGAGCCCACATTTTTCCAAATGAGCCATGAGGATCTGCATAATACATTGGATTTGACCAATTCTGCATTTGACCATTGTACCCCCAAGAACCAGGCTCACCTTTAGAAGCCCAAGTTTCCGTTGTTCGAATAGTTACATCAATACCAATTTCTTTCCACATCTCGGTCATTGCCTGAGCAGCTAGAAGACCATTTGTATAATAATATGGATCAGTCCAAAATTCTAATTTTGTTCCTTCTAAATTATTATCTTTGATAAGTTTTTTTGCTTTTTCAATATCGTAACTAAAAGTATCAAAATCAGGAGTATAAAATTTCCCGTAGTTAGGATATGAATGCGTACTAGGAACTACAGACTTTCCAAACCATAAAGCATCATTTAAAAGATCTCTATCTACAGCTGATACCATTGCTTGACGAAGTTCTTTAGTGAAAGTTTTTGATCCACCAGAGAGAGCATCACTTTCCCTATCATAGCCAGCACCAGCAAAATAGATTACATGAAATAAAGGAGTTACTGCACCTGTGGTTTTATAACCTGGGGCATTATCAATTGTTGCAAGCTGATCTGGTGCTATATTTGTAGCTAAATCAATTTCTCCATTGATAAGAGCAGTTACTCTTGCCGCAGCTTCTGGAATTCTTACCATAGTTATTTTATCATATGGTGCTTTTTCACCCCAATAATCATCATGTCTTTCATAAACAATTTCGACTCTTGGATTAAATGATGTAACCTTATAAGGACCAGTACCAACAGGTGCTAATCCGAAAGCACGATAATCAGATATTTCATCAATATCAGGATCACCTGTCAAACCCATAAGATATTTCTTAGGATAAATCATTGATTGTTGAGAAGATAGAAATAATTCCGTTAGAAAATCTGGTTTTTTAGTAATAACTCGAACAGTGTTTTCATCGAGTGCTTCAGCTCTAGCTATATTTCCAAAAAATTCTTTAGATCTTTCTGTTCTTATAGGATCGGTAACATTAATCATTGATTGTAAAGAAAAAAGAACATCTTCAATGGTCATGTCATCACCATTATGAAATTTTACACCTTTTCTAATTTTAAAATCAATAATTTGTTTACTTGGATGAATTTCATACGACTCAGCCAATCCACCAAACATCGGACCAAATTCATTATCCATATTTTTTGCATTTTTACCTATCAAAGGTTCCATCATGTTTACAAAAAATTGTGAATCAACGTTTGAGTGACTTTGTGCTGGTGCAAACGTGGCTGATAGATTTAACACACCAACTTTTATTTCAACTGCATTCGCAAAAGAAGTTAAAGATAATGATGAAATAGATGTTAGAATTATAAATAAATTTCTAACAAATTTTTTTATTTTCATAGTTTTCTCCATTAACTAAAAAGTTAAATTTAGTTTTATTTTTAACCATTAAAAATAAAACACCATCTCTTGAAATCATTTTCTTTGTAAACGAACATCAAGAGAATCTCGTAACCAATCACCCAGTAACAAAAATACTAAAGCAATTAATAAAATCACTATCGCTGGCAAAACACAAATATGAGGATAGGAAGATAAAAAATCTCTTCCTAAGCCTGTCATTGACCCTAAAGTAGCTGTTGGTGGTTGAATACCTAAGCCCAAGAACGATAAGGAACTTTCCAATAAAATTATATTAGAAATACCAAAAGTGTATAAGACGATAATTGGGGAAGCAATATTTGGAAGCATATGAAGAAGAATAATTCTTCTTGGTTTCGCCCCTGCAACTTGCGCAGCAGATACATAGGGTTCATTTTTTATTTGTATTACTTGACCTCTTACTACTCTAGCATAATTTTCCCAACCACTAATACCTACTACAAAAATTAGGATTGTAATACTCGAGCCAAAAACAGATATTAATAATAAAGCCATTAAAGTACCTGGAAATGCAATCTGTATATCTACCAACATCATAAAAATGTTGTCTATGATACCTCCAACATATCCAGATATGACACCTATTAAGGTTCCAATCGTCATGGAGATTAATGATCCTACTAAAGCAATAAATAAAGTAAATCTTAAACCATAAATTAATCTTGAAAGCATATCTCTTCCAAGTTCATCGGTGCCTAGCAAAAAGCCAACTTTAAATTTTTCAAAACCTAAAGGAGGTCTTAATCTAGCTAACAAGCTCGTCGAATTTGGATCATAAGGTGCAAGAATAGGTGCAAAGATAGCAACAAGTATTAAAAGGAATAAAAGAAATAAACCTCCCTTAATGATTAAATCACTTTTTTTGAATTTTTTAACTAATTCACTATTATTAAGAATTGAAAACATCAGTTTACTCTAATTCTAGGATCTAATAATGCATATGTCAGGTCAACTAAGAGAGTAGCCAATACAACTATTGAACCCCATAGCATCACACCATATTGGAGTATTGGATAATTGCTAAAAATCGCAGCTTTAACAATTAAGTTCCCTATTCCATCAATGGCAAAAACTGCTTCAACTAAAACAACAGCAGCAATAAAACCTGCAATTTGTAATCCAAGAATTGAAACGATAGGCATTGATGCATTTCTAAATGCATGCTTAAAAATAACTATACGTTCTGATAAGCCTTTTGACCTTGCAGTACGAATATAATCTTCATTGAGAACATCAAGCATTGCTGAGCGTGAATAACGGATTTTACCGGCCAACATAGACATAGCTAAACAGCCTACTGGCATAATATAATGATAGGGAGTTTCTAAACCTACAGTTGGTAATAAATGAAGCGTAAAAGAAAAAAGAAGGATGGCAAATATAGCTAATATGTAATTAGGAATAGCATATCCAGTAAATGCTAAAGCCATTATGAATGTGGTTAAAATTGAATTTCGGTAAATAGCAGCGTAAATTCCAAGAGGAATGCCAATTATTAATGAAACTAAAAATGCATATCCAAATAAAGCTAAAGTATTAGGTAATTTACTAAAAAAAACTTCTGTTACAGGTTGAAAAGAAAAATAAGAAAAACCAAAATTACCTTCTATTATTCCTTTAAAATAACTAATATATTGGACAAAGTATGACTCATTGAGTCCAAAATACTCCATTAAATAGTTATACTCTTCATTACTTAAACCTTCGGGTGCAAAATTATCAATCGGATTTCCTGCTATTCTTGTAGCAATGAAAGTAAGAGTAATGACTCCCCAAATTGTTAAAAAAGCTCTTAGAGTTCTTATAATTACGAACCGCATTTTTTATAAATAAACCTTAAACGGATGACCCCAGGCCTGTTTACCGTCATTTGTTCTTAAAATTAATCTTGCCCAACTATTATGGAACTTTGCTAATGGAAGTTTTGCTTCTTTAAGGTTTTCACCTGAAATTTTTTCAAATCTTGCTCCTCGACCAACTAAACCGATATAATCAACATTAGAAGTTTCTACATGAAAATATTCACTAACTATTTCACTTCTAATTATCTCTGGCCCTGTTGATCCATAATAATTTCCAGATTTAAGCGCATCCAATATATCATTATGCGAGTTAGATGCTGCTTGAACCATAACCCAACCTGCATTGGCATCTTTTTCGTAATAATGAGCATCATCAGTTGCAATAGCTCCAATCATTCTACCCGAAGCCATAACTTGATCAATTAAATATGAGCCATTTTCTCTTCCAAAAGTTTTGCAAACACCATTAAATGCTTCAATTGCATGAATGCCTAAGGGCATAGATAATGCATCATTTAGATTTAAACCTGACCATTCAGGATGGGCGATAGCAACAAAAGCTCCAGCTTTTAGAGCTCTTGTAGCTATTTCAGGCCCAGATTCATCTTCAGTCGGAGAAGTGAAATCTTTAGGAATACCAACAGATAAGATATGCCATTCGTCTCCATTACTATTTTTACCAGCGTGAAGTTCTGCACCAGTTATTGTTGTAAATTTATCATCGGAGAAATTTGATGTATCACTAATGGTAAAATTGTATTCACTTTTAAAATGATCAGTTAAAGAAATAAAATCATAATTTAGGTTTTTATAAAATTCACAAACCTTTTCAGGTGACAATTGACCATCACTATTAGTTGAGTGGCAGTGAATGTTACCTTTATAAATTATGTCAGAATTAACTATCACAAAAAAAGTAATAGAAAAATTATTTGTAAAAAAAATTACAAATATATTGAATTTTATTTAAATTATCTTCCAACTTTAATATTGTGTTGTAACCAACTTTATTACTGTGTGAAATAAGAAAGTAAATGTAGTAAAATTGAAACAAAAAAAATGTAAAAAATAAATATGGGACTTTTAAACGATGATAAAAATCAATGGGAGGTATTATATTTTAAAATTAAAGAAAAAATTTTAAATAAAGAACTACTAAGTGGACAAAAACTAGAATCTCAAAATATATTATCAAAAAAAAATAATATTTCACGATACTCAGTAAGAAAAGCAATTAAAAAATTAGAAAATGAAAACGTTATAATTTCGCATCAAGGAAAAGGTAGTTTTATCACTAAAAATATTTACAGAGTCCATCTTTCCAAAAATAGTAAATTTCATATAAATGCTTTGTTAGAAAAAAGAGATTTCTCTGCTATTTTTTTAAGGTCAAAAATAATGAAACCTCCAATATTTGTTAAAAATTTATTAGAAGCAAAAGATTTTAAAAAAATTATTATGTGTGAACTATTGAGAAAAATTGATGGTAGCGTTGTATCCATATCAAGGCATTATTTTATTAGAGAAAAATTTCCTGATATTGAAAAAAGAATAAAAAAATTCCTAAGCATAACTCTGGCTTTGAAAAGTTTGGGTGTCTATGAATTTCATCGCAGTAAAACGTATTTAAGTACAAGATTGCCAGATGCATATGAAAGAAGAATTATTAAAATTTCTAAATTAATGCCACTCTTAATATCTACAGGTTTAGATGTTGATAAAGAAGGAAATAAAATTCAAATATCCGTTTCTACAATGCGTGGAGATTTATCTGAATTTTCAATTATTCATTAATATTTATTAGTTTTAATTAATAACATTATTTTTCTTAACTTAATTATTATCCAGTAATAGAATATTCACAAAATTGTAAAATTTTAATTTTAGATTTTACTAACAAAAGGAGATTTATGTTATTTGAAAAATTACAAAAAGCATTTGAAGAAAAAGATGCAAAAGCTCACAGAGCTCTTTTCCATGAAGATCATGAATTTATTAGTCATAAACAAAATAAAGTTTTTAAAAAAAGTGAAGGAAGTGAAGAACAAACATCTGAAATGTTAAATAATATTACTGCTGATAAAGTAAGATGTATTTATGAAAATGATGAAATTTTAGTTACTCATCAATTTAATACATATAAGTCTGGTGACAAAGAAGCACTAATGATAGTTTCACTAAAAAAAGATGGTTTAATTTGGAAAACAGAAACTGGTGCTACAGAAATGTAATTAAACTTAATTTAAGGAGGATTTATGAAAAAAGGATATTGGGTTGGACAAGTAAAAGAAATTAAAAATGAAGAAAAATGGGGACAATATTTAGAGAAATTTATGAATATTGTTGCAGAGGAGGCAGAAAAGAAATCAGGAAATTTTGTACCTACTGCTAGCAGTGAGCCAAAATTCTATGTTCAAAAGAATTTTGATTTATTATATTCAGCAGTCGTTGAATTTAATAGCGTACAAGATGCAATAGATGGTTACAATGATCCTCGTTATCAAGAAGCTTTGGCACATTTAGGTGACAATAAAGAAGATGTTGTTGTGAGAAATTTGGTAATTATAGAAGCAAATTAAAAAACTAAAAGTAATAGAAAAAAGGACGTATTATGAAAATAATCATGAATGTTAAAATAAATGAAGGATATCCAAAATGGAAAGATCTTTTTCTCAGTGTTGATGCTCAAAGAGAAAAATATGGAATAAAAGTTTTAGCGTATGGACATCCTAAAGATGATGAAACTAAAATTTATCAAGTTTTAGAAATTGAATCGATGGAAAAAATGCAAGCAGCGATGCAAGATCCAGAATTAGCAAAACTAAGAACTGATGCTGGTGTTGATTTAGATAGCCAGGAATTAGTTTTCTTGGTCGAGTAGATAAATAAAAAATAACACACTATATATTTATGGGGTATAAAGCCCTCTCCACTGAGGGAGTTTTGCCCCATTTTTCTACTTAAAAGTTTTTTTACCCTTTTTGGTTAACTGATCACGTATTTTTTTTCTATCCTTACTTTTATCTAAGTCTTTATCCCAATCTAGTTTGTTTACTTCGGTGGCAACCCATGTTTTGATATCATCTTTATTACTATTAGATTTTTTACTAATGTCTTTAGTAATTTTATTTATAAGAGTATTAATAATTCTATCTCGTTTACCTTGATCATCATTTGTTTCATACTGACCAACTATTTGATTACCATCATCTGGGTCAGCAGGATTTGTTTTAACAACATCAATTTCTTGTTTTTGAATATAGTTACAATCAAATAATTGAAGTTTATTACATGATTTTTCTGCTTTCATTCCTTCATAGTGCATAACTTGATCACCATTTTCACCCTGACTATACAAGCCAAATCTAAATTTTGGTCCCATTTGATATTCATTTTTGTTCTTTACAATTTTTGATATAGTTTTTCCTTCAAAGCGATAAATAAGCTGATCATTTAACCAAAGTTTTATTTTTCCATCTTCTTGATCAGTCCAATTAATATTTAATAAGACAGTGTGCCATTTACCCTTCACATTATTAAGGGGAATTATTCTTTTATAATCACTACCATCACATACAGAAACTCCTGATCGGCCCACATAAATTCCATCATAACGCCAAGAAAAAAAGAAACTCATTTCAGGGCAAGCAACATTAAATTCGTCTATTGTTTGCGTAGTAAGCAAACTCCTTGTTAGTTTTTCATGTTCAAGATCCATTTTAAATTGGCCTATGTGAACAAAATCTCGCATATTTTTTGGTCCATCGGATGCAGGATCGATATAGAAAGACCAAGTATACCAATATTCACCTAAATGACCTCTTATTTTTTCACCAGTTATAGGATCAAAGAAACCAAGTTCAGAACGACCAATAAAAGTTTTTTCTTTTCTATTACAATCTTCAGCACCACAATCATCTAGTCTTTTTTCAAAACGCAAAGAATATTCATTTGTTTTTGTAATTTTATTATCATATCGAAGAGCCCAAGCGTTTTGATGCATTCTATTATGTGTTTTTATTGGGCCCCAAAATCCAGTATCATACGGATATTTAATATTTTCCTCAAATTTAAAAATATATTTATCATCAAGAAATTTCTTAGGTAGATCTTTAGCATAAACACTGGATGAAATTAAAAATAGAAAAAATATAATTCTATACATCAATAGCTTATATATAATGCTCTAAAGAATATGTAAAAAATTTATTTTCTAAATTTAAAATATATTAGATTAAACAAATTATCGTGACTGTAATAATATATCAGTAGCCTTATCTGCTATTGCCATAGCTGGGGCATTAGTATTAGCACCGACAATTGTTGGCATCATCGACACATCAAAAACCCTTAAATTTTTTATTCCCTTCACTTCAAGTTTTGTATTTAAAACTGCCATATCATCATTATCTTTACCCATTTTACACGTTCCTACAGGGTGCCAATTCGTTTTAATCATCTTTTTTGAATAATTAATGAGATCTTCATCTGAATTAATAGATTGACCAGGCACTGTTTCTTCTAAAACAATATCAGATAAAGGTTTTGTTTGAATAACCTTTCTTGCAAGCTTTACCGCATTTAACATAACATTCATATCATCTTCATGACTTAAGAAATTTGGATCTATAAGAGGTAAATCTAATGGGTTGGAAGATTGAATTCTAACCTCTCCTCTTGATTTTGGATTCATTAGACAAGATGTAAGAGTTAAACCGTGATCAGGTTTTATTCCTGTTGTATCTCTATCTGTATACATTATAGGCACGCAATACAGTTTAATTTTAGGATCTTTTTTATCTTCTAAATTTTCTGGATTAAAAAAAGAGCAGCTATCAACACCTTGAGAGCGGACAGGACCTGAATTAAATAATAAATACTGAATTCCATTTTTTATCATTCGCCATCCTTCATCTTGTTTATAATAACTATAACCAGGTTTTACTCTGGAAATAACGGGTACTTCATGATGATCTTGCAAATTTTTACCTACACCCTTTAAATTTTCAATTACTGGAATACTAAATTGTTGTAATTGTTTTTCTTCCCCTATTCCTGAATGCATTAAAATTTTTGGTGTTACGTATGCTCCTGATGTTAAAATTATATCATTCGCAAAATATTTAGTTGGTTTACCATTTGATATACATTCAACACCAATTGCTTTTTTTTGATCAAGAATAACTTTTGTTACAATAGAACTAGTCTTAATTTCTAAATTTTTATTATTAGTTTTTGATTTTAAAAAAGCACTATACACATCACACCTTTTGCCATTACCAATGGTGTATTGCATTGTTCCTACTCCATATTGATCACCATCATTGAAATCATCATTATAAGGCAAACCCATGGCTTGCATTGTTTTGATATATAAGTTTGACCCTTCTACGATATAACCAGGATCAGAAACTTTTAAGTTACCTTTGTTTCCATGATATTCATTTTGAATACGCTGATTATCTTCAAGTTTAACAAAATGTTTAAGTAAAGAGTTCCAATTCCAATTACTATCTTCACTCTCCTCTTCCCATTTATCATAATCTGATGGTTTGCCTCGCATATATACCATGCCATTTACTTTAGAACCTCCTCCAAGTGTTTTGGCTTGTGCTATAAAATGCTGACGGTTATTTAATTGTTTTTGCGGAATAGACTCATAAAATTTTAAGAATGGACTATTTTCTAAACCTTTAATCCAACCAGCTGGCATTGATAAAAGTAAATTATTTGATTTAATTCCTTCTTCTAAAATTAAAACAGAAGCACCGTGATCAATTAATTTTGTTGCTGTAATAATTCCTGACGTTCCACCACCAGCTATTATGAAATCATATATTTTTGTCATTAATAAATTTGTATAGAAATAGTAAATTCTTACAATAAAATAAAATTATTTTTTTAATTGATTAATAAAGTAAATAAACAATAATCCATTAAATGCCCAGATAAAACAAAGAGCGATAACATTAAAAGTTAAACCGAATGTTTCCGCTGAAAATCCAATTATAGCTGGTCCTATTAGAAAGCCAGAGAATGCAATTGTTGTGATATTTGCAGCAGTGATTGATATACTTTCATTAGTATATTTTAATCCTTGCATTAAAACGACTGGATAAAAATTTGAAGTGGAGAGAGCAAATAAGAATACCGCTATAATAATAATATAAATATTTGCAGTTAAAATAGAAATAAAGAAAATCAAACAACCAACTAAACCAAAATACCCTGCTGCAAATTTTACACCGTAAGCATTAACAATTTTTTCACCATAAATTCTTCCTACAAATTCTCCACCTCCCCAACAAAGAATTGATAATGATGCAACGTACAATGAAGCATTAAGATCTCTTTTTAACCATAATGGTGTCCATTCTAGCATAATACCAACAGTGCCCATGAATATTGCTAAATTTAATCCAAAGAATAAAACTTTTTTTTCAGGAATTTTAAATTTAGCTAACTTTTCATAGTAATCATTTTCAGAAGATAATCCAAATATAAATGTTAGAATAACAATTAAAGTTAAAAAGAATATTAAACCTATAAAAATATGTGGTGGGTATAAATTTAAATAAAAAAATAAACTTGCAAAAATGCCACTAATAATAAAACCAAAACTAAATGATGCTTGTTGGTATGTTTGATAAATTCTTTTAGTTTTATTTTCAATAAAGTTAGTACTACTTGCAATTGTCGGAAAAATTAAACCTGCAGCTATCGATAATGGAATACTGGATAAAAAAAAGGTTTGTATATTGCTAGCTGTTATAAATATATAAGGAAATATTGCAAAACTCAATTGACCTAACATTAAAGTTTTAGTTGTTCCAATAAGTGGAACAATTACTCTTCCTGATAATTGACTAAATATAAGTTGCAGAACTGCAAAAATTGTAAACCAAATTCCTAAATCAGTTTCTTTTATTCCAACTCTGTCAAATAACCATGGAATATTTGTAACAGTAATTCCCCAAGTAAAAGCAA
>CABYXC010000008.1 GCA_902522865.1 uncultured Alphaproteobacteria bacterium
AAACACAAGGATGATAAAAAAATTCTTAATATTTTTAATAAAGATCAAAAATCTGACAAAGGAATAGGGGAGGTGGCCGTTGGACCAGATTGTACTGAATTAATAAATAAAGTATTTAAAAGGACTCACAAAACATATGTTTTAGACTCTACATGGGATGTTAATAAAAATTATGAATTTCAAATTTATTTCTTAAATTTTTGTAGAGAAATTATTCAAAAAAATAAACTTAACTTTGATGATTGGTTAAAATTTCGTTTAAAATGTATTAAAGAAAAAAATTCTAGATTTATTTTAAATAATACAGATTTTTTAGCTATTAAGAAATAAATTAACAATAATTTCATTTTCTAATTCATTAAAATTATGTTTTGGTCTGATAGCTTTATTGAGATTTGAAATTTCTTTTAAATTTAATGAATTAATTCCGGAACCTATTAATATTGGGGCTATCATAAATTGAAGAATATCAATATATTTATTATTTATTAATTCTGAAATAGTTTTTGATCCTCCCTCTACTAAAATATTTTTATATTTAAGTTTTTTTATTTGCGTAATTAAGTTTTTAGTAAAATTTTTTTCTTTTAATCTAATTATTGTTGAATTATTCAATCTAATATTTTTATTACTTTTTGTAAAAATTATATTTTCATTACCGTCATTAAATATTTTATATTTGTTATTTAGCGAAAGACTGCCATCGATAATAATTCTTTTTGGATTTTTGCCCTTTATTTTTCTTGTTGTTAATAGTGGATCATCTTTTTTAATGGTATTTGAGCCTACAATAATTGCATCACTGATACTTCTTAAACAATGTAGATAAATTATACTCTTGGGATTATTTATGTAATGTGAATTACCATTATTTAATGCAATTCTACCATCAATACTTTGTCCTATCTGAGCTATAACTAATTTTTTGTTTTTTCTTAATATTGGGAGAAGGATATTTAAGATTGATTGATAATATTTACTTATATTAATTTTAAATTCCAGATTATTATTTTTTATGTAAAAATTACTTTTTCTTTTTGATGATAACGAAATACTATTTTTTTTAACCAATAAATATAAATCACTATTCTTTTTAGAAATTTTTATAAAATCTAGTAAAATTCCTATATTTTTTGATGTAATCATTTGTTTTTATTACAATTATATCTATATAAAGTTTTCATGAGTTTCAAATCTAATACAGGAACTATAATAGACAGGGCAATTAACGAATTCAGGACCGGAAGACCCTTAATAATTAAGAATAACAAGGAATATTGGATGTTTTTTAATATAGAGCATTCCCAAAGTAAAATTTTTAATCAATTCAATAAGCACTTAGTTGATGAAAAATACTTACTTATTACTAAACAAAAAGCTCAATCAATTTTTAATAAGAATATTAAAAGTAATATTTATTTTGAGATAAATCCCAAAACAGATGTAAATCAAATAATAAATTTATTTGTTAATCCTCTTAGCAATAATAAAGTAATTAAATTTACCAATATTAAAAAATTCAAAGCTAAAAATTTTCATAATGTTTGTATTGATCTTTCCAAAAATGCTAAAATGATACCATCTCTAGTTTTTAAAAAAATTAATAAAAAAAATTACAAAAATATAAATGAATTTGGATTTAAAAATGGAATTTTAATATTTGATTACAAAGATTTATTGAAGCAAAATGAATTAATTTGTGAAAGTATCAAATTAGTTTCTAGTGCAAAAGTTCCACTACCAAAAAATGAAAATTCTAATTTTAAAATATTCAAATCATATATTGGATCTGATAAACATGTAGCGATAATTGTTAATCCAAAAAAAATAAATAAAAAATCTGTTAATTTAAGAATACATTCAGCTTGTTTTACGGGTGATATTTTTCATTCTTTAAAATGTGATTGCGGTGAACAGTTAAATCAATCAATCAATTACATGGTTAGAAATAATGGTGGAATTATATTATATTTAGAACAAGAAGGTAGAGGAATAGGATTAGCTAATAAAATGAGAGCCTATTCTCTTCAAGCAAGGGGTATGGATACAATAGACGCCGATCATAATATTGGTTTTTTAGATGATGAAAGAGATTTTAATATTGCAGCTAGAATACTTAAATTATTAAAAATAAATAAAGTTAATCTTATTACAAATAATAAAAATAAAATAAATTCTATTAAGAAAGCAGGAATTAAAGTTGAAAATCAAATAAATACAAAGCCAACCTTAAATAAATTTAATAAAAATTATTTTAAAACAAGAGTAAAAAAAGCCGGGTATGGTCTTAAACTAGTAGTATAATTATGAAAAAAATTCCTAAAATAAAACTACAATTAACAAACGACAATGAGTTTGATTCATCTAAATTAAAGAATAAAACAGTTTTATTCTTTTACCCTAAAGCGTTAACTGGTGGATGCTCAGTAGAAGTTGCAGATTTTCAGAAATATTTAACAAAATTTAGTAAAATTGGCTTTGATGTAATAGGAGCTTCTAAAGATCCTGTTGATCGGAATAAAAAATTTTCAGATAAGTATAAATTGAAATACCCACTTGGTTCGGATGAAGGAAAAAATTGTGATAAACTTGGTATTTGGATAGAAAAATCTATGTATGGTAGGAAATATTTTGGGATAGATAGATCTACATTTGTAATCGATAAAAATGGAAAAATTCTAAATTCTTGGAATAAAGTTAAAGTTAAAGGTCATGTTGAAGAAGTTTATAATTTTTGTAAGGATCAGTAAATTTTTATTTAATTTTACCTATTTCTTTTTCTCTTTTGATTACAAATAAACCACTTAATGTAATAATTATTGCACCAATAATCATATTATAAGTTGGAGTTTCACCTAGTATTAAATACCCAAAAATCATACCAAATATAATTACACTGTATCTTGCAGAGGCGGTTAATGAGAGTGGTGCATAAAAAACTGTTAATACTGAAAATAAATATCCGAATAAAACAAATATACTAGAAGCAAGAATATAATTTACATCTTCACTGCTTACTTGATAACCAAAAATAATTGAACCCAACCCTGCAAACCCAGTAATTAATAATGCTGTCACAAATGTAATTTCAACACTATTTGATTTAGTTGCTAAACTTTTTGTAGCAATATCTCTAATAGTTAAAAAAATAGCAGCTAAAATTGGTAATACTAAAAGATAATTAAATTGAAAATTTTGTGGATTTACAACTACTAATACACCTAAAAACCCAATGATAACTGCACACCATCTTCTTATACCAACTTTCTCTCCCAAAAAAAGAAAAGCAAATATTGTGACAAAGAAAGGATTAGTCATTAAAAGTGTATAAACCTCAGATATTGGAAGTAATATTAATCCAACCAAAAAAAATAATGCCGTTAAAACTTCATACAAACCTCTTATATGAAAACTTTTGATTGATAGTATTTTAATTAAATTCTTTTTTTCGAAAAAAATTAAATATAAACCTAATAGACTTGATGTAACTAAACCTCTTAAAAAAATTACAGAATATAATGAATTGTCATCACCTATATTTTTTACAACAAGTTTGACATAACTATCATTTATAGAGAATGATAATTGGCCTGCCATCATAAAAAGTACACCTATCGTCCCAACTGAAAATAAAATCTTGCTTTTCATAATAAAAAAAAATATTTAACTGATATGTTACAAAGAAATACTTCCAGCCACTTATATGGATTTACTGACTTGAAGTCATTAAATGAAAGAGGCCCTTTAGTTATTTCTTATGGAAAAGGAATATATGTTTACGATACTAAAGGTAATAAATATCTAGATGGGAATTCTGGTCTATGGAATCAGTGTGCTGGTTTTGACCATCCTGGATTAATTGAAGTTGCAAAAAAACAGTATGAAAAATTTGCTGGTTATCATTCTTTATTTGGAAGATTGTCTGAAGAAACGTTGCAGCTATCTGAAAAAATAATTGAAGTATCACCTTTTGATCAAGGTCGTGTATTCTTTTGTAATTCAGGATCTGAAGCAAATGACACCATGGTCAAAATGTTATGGATGTTAAATGCAAGAATTGGAAAGCCAAATAGACGAAAAATTATAACAAGAATTAATGGATACCATGGCGTTACTTTAGGAGCTTCTTCAATGACTGCCAAACCATACAATAAAGAGTTTGGTTTACCATCTGATGAATTTATTCATATTGAATGTCCTCATTATTGGAAATATGGATTAGAGAATGAAACGGAAGAAGAATTTTCACTTAGGATGGCCAAAAATTTAGAAGAAAAAATCATCAAAGAGGATCCAGAAACTATTGCAGGTTTTGTTGCAGAACCTGTTCAAGGTGCAGGAGGTTGTATACCTCCTTCAAAATCGTATTTTGATTTAGTTCAGCCTATATTAAAAAAATTTAATATTCCTTTTATCGCAGATGAAGTAATTTGTGGATTTGGTAGAACGGGAAATTTATGGGGTTGTGAAACCTACAATATCAAACCGGATATAATTATCTCATCTAAATGTTTAACAGCTGGATACTTTCCTATGGGTGCAGTTATAGTTAATAAAAAATTTTCAGATAAATTTGTTGAAGTTTCAGAAGAAGCAGAAGAATTTCCACATGGTTTTACAGCTGGTGGTCATCCTGTTGGATGTGCAATTGCTTTGAAAGCTATAGATGTAATTATGAATGAAGGTTTATTAGATAATGTAAAGTTGATGGAACCCTATTTTTTTGAAAGATTAAATGAATTTAATGATTATGAACACATTGGAGAAACTAGAGGTATAGGTCTTATGGCTGCATTAGAGATGGTAAAAAATAAAGATACAAAAAAACCATTTGAAGGTCATCTTAATATGGGAGATAAAGTTGCTAATTTATCAATTGATAATGGATTAATTTGCAGACCTTTAGGTCCTGCAATTGTTTTGTGTCCACAATTCATAATTACTAAAAATCAAATTGATGAAATATTTGACTCTCTTCATAAAACTATAAAGCAAGTTTTTAATTAAGTTTCGTATTTAACTATAAAACCTGAATACTTAACGTTACTAATGATACTATTTGGGATAACTCCTTCAACTAGAGCTAGTGAGGGACCATCTTTAGCTTTTTCAGTAATAGATAGTATACTTTGCATATCTCCTTGAATTATGGCTTCTACTTCATCTTTACTTTCTTTATTTTGAATATAACCATTTAATCCCAAAGATATTGCTAAATCACTAAACCAATGTCTAAAGCCCACTCCCTGAACTTTTCCTTTAATAATAAGTCGATAAGTTTTTATTTCATTTGTATTCATTAAAGTATCAATATAAGTACTTTTTTTTATCATACAATCCTTCAATTCATTATATGAAAAAAAGTATAGTTTATTCTTCAATTCTTTTATTTTTTGCTGGAATTTTTTTTGTAACAAATGATGCAATAATAAACTACCTAACCCAAACAGATGTAAAATTTTATCATTTCATCTTTTATGGAATACCCATTTTTTTATGTTTCCCCTTATATTTATTTTTTAATGGAACTTTAAAAAAAAATATAAAATGCACTAATTATTTTCCACCTATTTTCAGAGGGTTTTTAAATATCCCTTTGCCTTTTATTGCCTTTATAACACTTGAACAAATTAAACTTCCAGAATTCACAACATTAAATATGACTGCTCCATTGATGGGAACAATATTTGCCATTTTTTTACTAAATGAAAAATTAAATTTTTTAACTTACATATCTTTGTTCATTGGTTTTTTAGGTGTGCTATTTGTTATACAGCCGGGATTTGAAAGCTTTAATATTTATTATCTAATTGTTCTTATTGGGGTATTATTAATTACAATTACAACATTTATTGTAAATAAATATAATCATGTAACTACAAATATTGGGTATTTTCTTTATGGAGGTTTCTTTGTTCACTTTATTTCAATACCTTTGTTTTTTATGAATCCATTAAAAGTAACTCTTTTTGAATTTATTTTAATTTCAACTGCTGCATTATTTATTAATTCAGCAATGTTTTTTGCAACTACTGCTTTTAAGATTGCGCAAAAACATTATGCATCAGTATTTAGTTTAGTTTACCTCCAGGTTTTATGGTCATCTTTAGTTGGAATATTTATATTTAATGAATATATGAATTTATATGCTTATATTGGAGCAATATTTATAATTTTAAGTGGAATTGTTTCATTACCCTCGCAAATAAAACAATTAAAGGAAGCAAAATAATGTATAAAATCTTATTATTTTTATTTCTTTTCTTTTTTAGCTATAAATCTTTTTCTAACGAAATTAAGGTCTTAAATGAAACCGTTGGTAATGGTTTAGAGGTAAAAAATCATTCAAAATTATCTGTTCATTACATCGGTAGACTCGAGGACAATACCGTTTTTGATAGTTCATACGATAGGGGGCAATTTTTCGATTTTCAAATAGGAGTAAGGAAAGTAATCCTAGGTTGGGAAACTGGGTTACTTGGTATGAGAGAGGGTGGAAAAAGAACAATATTTATTCCTTATCAATTAGCTTATGGAGAAAGTGGGGCAGGAAATTTAATTCCACCAAAATCAAATCTTATTTTTGATATTGAAGTAATAAAAGTAATTCCACCTGGATATAAGGAAATAGATGGTTACCAATTAAAATTAGCGATGACAAATGATTTTAAAATTATAGATATTAGAAATGCAGATCAAATAACTAGTAAAAATAAAATCCCAGGAGCAATACAGATAACAGCATTTGATAAAAATGGTAATTTTTTTCCAGATTTTTTTGAAAAGTATAAAGAAAATGTTCAAATAGGAGAGAAAGTTATTTTTATTAGCCAAAATGGAGACATATCTTCAATTTTAGCTAATGGATTTGTTGAGCAGCTTAATCAAATAAATATTTATCATTTAAAGGACGGAGTATCAGGTTTAGAAAAAATAAATTTTGATTTTGAGTAAATTAAATATCTATTTTTTTATTATTTTCAGCTGCATAATTAATAATAAATTGCCATGCTGATCTACCAGTTCTATTACCTCTTTGTAAGCTCCATTTAATTGCTTCTTTTTCAATCTTATCATTAAAAGGAAGTTTAAATTTTTCACAATACTTAAAAATTATATTAACAAAATCATTTTGAGAAATATTATGAAAGCCAATCCATAGACCAAAACGATCACTTAAACTTATTTTTTCTTCAACACTTTCATCTGTATGAATAGCAGATGACCTTTCATTTTCTATCATATCTCTTGGCATTAAATGTCTTCTATTAGAAGTTACGTAAAGAACAATATTTTTAGGTTGATTTTGTATACTTCCATCTAATGTTGACTTAATAATTTTGTAATCACTATCTATTTTTTCAAATGATAAATCATCAATAAAAATTATAAAATTATAATTCTTTAAATTTGCATATTTTTCATAAATGACTTCAATATCAAAAATATTATTTTTATTTAATTGTATTAATTTTAAATTCTTATTTTTTTTATTTATTTCATTAAAAACTGATTTAATTAGTGAGCTTTTACCATTACCTCTTGATCCCCATAACAAGGCATTATTTGTAAAATTTCCTTCAGCAAAATTTATAGTATTATCATAAACAGTTTTCTTTTGTCTTTCTATTCCAATTAAAAGATCAAGATCTATAAATCTAAAATGAGTGATTATTTTGAGGTTTTTTATTTTACTATCCCAAATAAATGCATTTCCTCTTGAGAGTGTAAGATTTGATAAAAAATTAGTTAAAAACATTGTAAATACTTTATTTGATTTTTCTTATTACACAGTATAATAAATCTCTCAAATTAAATCATCATAGGTACTATTATGGAAGCATTTGGAACATTTTTACCACTTATATTAATATTTGTAGTTTTTTATTTTTTATTAATTAGACCACAACAAAGAAAAGTTAAACAGCACAAAGAAATGCTATCCAATCTCAAAAGAGGTGATAAAATAGTAACTTCAGGTGGAATCATTGGAACTATAAACAAAGTAGCCGATAATAGGGAATTAACCTTAGAAGTTGCTGAAAATGTTGAAATAAAAATTGCATCCGGAATGGTTGCAGATTTATACGCAATGCCAGAAGTTCAAAAAAAAGAACCACCAAAAGATGAGAATAAAAGTAAATCCAGCTTCTCTTTATTTTCTAGAAAAAAATAAATTTTTTTATTAATGAAAAATTATCCCATCTGGAAATCATTTACAGTAGTATCATTAGTTTTATTAGGAATAATTTTTGCAATTCCTTCAATTATTTATGATGAAAATTCAGAAAATTGGTTTTTAAAAAATAAGATTAATTTAGGTTTAGACTTACAAGGTGGATCATATTTATTATTAGAAGTTCAACTAGATGTTTTATATAAAGAAGAATTAGATAATTTTGTCGATAGTGTTCGTTTGATTTCTAGAGATCAAGCTGTGAAAATTGAAAAAATTGATATTCAAGAAAATGAAGTTGTAGTTTTTTTTGGTAATAAAGAGAAGATAAAAGATATTAGAGATAGTTTTTTTCAAATGTATAGAGGAGTTACTTTACAAATTAATAACAATAAACTCAGTATAAAGTTAAATGATGAATATAAAAAAATTATTCAAGACTCAGCAATTAAGCAATCACTTGAAATTGTTAGAAAAAGAATTGATGAATCTGGAACTAAAGAACCTTTAATACAAAGATCTGGTAAAAAGAGAATACTTTTACAATTACCAGGAGTAAAAGACCCAGAAAGAATTAAAGATTTATTAGGTAAAACAGCCAAACTAACTTTTCACATCGTTGATAATGATAATGTATCTGCTATTCAAAACAACTTAGCTTCTTTTGGAAAAATTATTGTTCAAGACATGTATGATGAAAATACAAAATACTTATTAGATAAAAGAGCAGTCGTAGGTGGAGAAAATTTAGTAGATGCGAAAGGTTCTTTTGATCAAACAGAGGGTCATGCAGTGTCATTCCGCTTTGATACAGAAGGTGCGCAAAAATTTGGTAAAGTTACAACAAACAATATTGGTAAAAATCTTGCTGTTGTATTAGATGGTGTAGTTATCACAGCACCTAGAATTAGTAGTGCTATTACAGGAGGCTCAGGTATTATAACTGGTAATTTTAATGCTCAAGAAGCATCTGATTTAGCAGTTTTATTAAGAGCTGGTGCTTTACCTGCGCCTTTAGAAATAGTTGAAGAAAGATCAGTAGGCGCTGGTTTAGGAGCAGACTCAATAGCTGCCGGTCAAATAGCTGCTATCATTGGTATGGTCTTAGTGTGTGTATTTATGATACTTATCTATGGAACATTTGGGGCTCTTGCTAACATTTCGTTAATAGTAAATTTATTTATAATTATTTCATTATTAGGAACAATTGGTGCAACATTAACATTGCCTGGTATAGCTGGAATTGTATTAACAATTGGAATGGCAGTAGATGCAAATGTTTTAATTTTTGAAAGAATTAAAGAAGAGAGTTTAAAACAAACAAAAGTTTTTCAGATTGTTAAAAATGGTTTCGATAGAGCTATGTCAACTATACTTGATGCCAATATTACTACTCTAATTGCTGCTGTGTTACTATTTGCATTTGGATCTGGTCCAATAAGAGGTTTTTCCATTACACTGTCTTTGGGTGTGATAGCATCAATGTTCACAGCTTTAATGCTAACAAATTTTTTAGTATATATGTACTTATCATTTGCAAATAAAAAGGAATTAAAACTATAATGTTTGGTTTAAATAAAATTATTCCTGTTGAACCTAATATAAATTTTTTAGGTTTAAGAAGAAATTTTTTAATTTTTTCTATTTTAGCAATATTAATTTCCATTGGTCTATTAAGCATAAAAGGTTTAAATCTTGGTATTGATTTCAAAGGAGGTACTTTAATAGAGGTAAGTACAAAAAATACTTCAATTGGTGAACTAAGAGAAATTTTATCTTCTTCTTATAGTGATGTATCTTTACAGGAATTTGGTAATGAGAATATTATTTTAATAAGACTTCAAAATAAAAGTAATCAAGAAAGTATTGAAACAGTTAATTCTGTCAAAAATTTAATTCAAGACAAGGTTGTTGAGTTTAGAAGGTCTGAATTTGTTGGCCCTACAATTAGTTCTGAACTTCTGTTTAGAGGATTTCAGGCTGTCTCTTTTGCATTAATTGCTATTTTAATTTACATTTGGCTGCGTTTTGAATGGCAATTTGGCTTTGGTGCAGTTGTTGCCTTGACTCATGATGTATTATTTACTCTTGGTTTGCTTTCTATTCTAAACGTTGAATTTTCTCTCGCAACAATAGCAGCAATTCTGACAATTGCTGGATATTCTATTAACGACACAGTTGTAATATTTGATAGGGTTCGTGAAAATTTAAGAAAATATAAAAAGCTTGAGTTAGTTGATCTATTTAACTTATCAGTTAATAATACTTTATCCAGAACTATAATGACTAGTTTAACTACACTTCTTGCATTAGTTTCTTTATTTGTTTTTGGAGGAGAGGTAATTAGACCTTTCGCTTTGACAATGATTATAGGTGTAATAATTGGAACCTACTCATCTGTTTTTATTGCGGTCCCAACTTTATTAATTTTTAAGTTTAGACCGCAAGATGAAGATGATTAAGCGTTATTTAAGTTTTCTGTAACCTTTTCCCAATTAACTAAATTATTAATAAATGCTTTTAAATAATCAGGTCTTCTGTTTCTATAATCAACATAATATGAGTGTTCCCAAACATCACATCCAAGTAGAGGAGTTTGACCATGAACGATTGGGTTTTCTCCATTTGGTGTTTTTGTAATTTCTAATTTTCCATTATTTAAAACTAACCAACACCAACCTGATCCAAATTGTCCAATGCCTGCATTTATAAAATCTTCTTTCATTTTTTCTACTGAACCAATATCTGAAACTATCTTATTTTCTAGCTCAGAGGGAATTTTACCATCTGGATTATTTTTCATCACTTCCCAAAAATGAACATGATTTATATGTTGTGCCACATTGTTGAATACCGGAGCATTTTTTTGATAAGAGTTGATTACTATATCATTAACGTTATCATCTGATATATTCTGTTCTTTAATAAACTTATTTCCATTAGTAATGTAAGCCATGTGATGCTTATCATGATGCAACTCTAAAGTTTCAGCCGACATATACGGCATTAGAGCATCTTTACTGTAGGGTAGATCTGGTAACTCTAGATTAATCATTTTATTTCCTTTGATTTATAAAATTTTCTTTAAAAATTCACCTGTAAAGCTTTTTTTATTATTTGCAATATCTTCGGGGGTACCAGTTCCAACAATTTGACCACCATTTACACCTCCTAAAGGACCAAGGTCAATTATATGATCAGCTGTTTTAATAACATCAAGATTATGCTCAATAACGATTACAGTATTACCTTCATCAACTAGTGTATGAAGAATTTTAAGTAATTTTTTAACATCATCAAAATGTAGACCAGTTGTTGGCTCATCTAGAATATATAGTGTTTTTCCTGTTGATCTTTTTGATAATTCTTTAGATAATTTTATTCTTTGCGCTTCACCACCTGACAAAGTAGTAGCTGATTGACCTATTTTTATATAATCTAATCCCACATCCATTAAAGTTTGTAATTTTTGTTTTATTGCAGGAATTTTATCGAAAAATTTATAACCTTCTTCAACAGTCATTTCTAAAACATCAGAAATAGATTTATCCTTATACTTTACTTCTAAGGTTTCTCTATTATACCTTTTACCTTTGCAAATATCACACTCTACATAAACATCAGCTAAAAAATGCATTTCTATTTTTTTTACCCCATCACCTTCACATGATTCACATCTACCGCCTTTAACATTAAATGAAAAACGACCTGGTTTATAGCCTCTAGCACTTGATTCATTTAAATTCGCAAACCAATCTCTTATCGGAGTAAAACATCCTGTATATGTTGCTGGGTTTGATCTCGGTGTTCTTCCAATAGGTGATTGATCAATATCAATTACTTTATCGATATGATTAATACCTTTAAAGTTAAAACGACTTTCATCTTTATTTAAAGATTTGTTAAAATACTCATCTAACCTTTGATACAATGTATCAATTATCAATGAAGATTTACCACTTCCAGATACACCTGTTACAGTAATAAAATTTCCTAAAGGTAAAGTTATATTAAGATTGTCTAAGTTGTTTGTTTTTATTTTATTAAGCTTAAAAACTTTATTTTTATTAAATTTTCTTCTATTTTTTGGAACTTCTATTTCTAAGGATTTATTCAAATATTTTGCTGTCAAACTTTTATTATTTTTAAGTATTTTTTTAAGTCCTCCCTCTGCAATTATGTGCCCTCCATTAACTCCTGCTTTAACACCAATATCAATTATATGATCAGATTGTCTAATTGCATCCTCATCATGTTCAACAACAATTACAGTATTTCCTAAATCTCTTAATCTAAATAAAGTTTCAATTAGTTGCTGATTATCTTTTTGATGTAATCCAATAGATGGTTCATCCAAAACATATAAAACTCCTGTTAAACCTGAGCCAATTTGACTTGCCAATCTAATTCTTTGACTTTCACCTCCAGACAAAGTTTTACTAGCTCTTGCCAATGATAAATAATCTAATCCAACTCTATTTAAAAAAACTAATCTATCTTTTATTTCTTTAATAACTCCTTCAGCAATTTTTTTATTATTTTTATCAAGTTTACTTTCAAGTGATGAAAACCAGTGTAAACATTCGCTAATTGATTTTTTAGTAATATTTCCAATATGATTTTCATCAATTCTTACGGCTAAAGCTTTATCGTTAAGACGGAAACCATTGCAAACTTCACAGTCTCTTTCAGATAAATATTTTTCTAATTCATACTGAAGCCACCATCTCTCAGTTTCCCCATATTTTCGATCAATAAAGTTAATTATTCCCTCAAAATCATATAAAAAATTTAGTTCACTATTCTCATCTCCATAAAGAATTATATTTTTTACTTTTTTTGGAATTTCACTCCATGGAACATTTTTCTTAACTTTGAATTGTTTTAAAATTTTATCTATTGTTTCAACAAAATATTTTTTTTGATAACCAAATACTTTTGTTTCCCATGGTTTAATAGCTCCATCAGAAATTGATCTAGTTTCATCTGGCACAATCTTGTTTTCGTCAAAATATTTTTCAACTCCTAATCCATCACACTCAGAACATGCACCTTGCGGTGCATTAAAACTAAATAGTCGAGGTTCAATTTCTTCAATACTAAATCCAGATACAGGACATGCAAATTTTGATGAAAAAACAGATATTTTATTTGTTTCCAAATTTTCTAAATATAACAAACCATCTGATAGTGTTAAAGCAACCTCTATGCTTTCACTCAGTCTTTGTTGGATATTTTTTTTTACAACAAGTCGATCAATTACAACATCAATATTATGTTTAAAATTCTTTTTTAGTGTAGGCACTTCATCAATATCATAGACAACATTATCTACTTTAAGTCGTTGATAACCTCTTTTTTTTAAATCTTCGATTTCTTTTCGATATTCACCTTTTCGATCTCTAACTATTGGAGATAAAATATAAATTCTTTTATCAATATTATTTTTAATTATAAGATCAGTCATTTCACTAACTGATTGTGATTTAATTGGTTTACCTGTTGCTGGAGAATAGGGAACGCCAACTCTAGCATATAACACTCTTAGGTAATCGTAGATTTCTGTGACTGTACCTACGGTACTTCTTGGATTTTTTTGTGTGGTTTTTTGTTCTATAGAAATAGCTGGTGATAGACCATCAATACTGTCTACATCAGGCTTATTCATCATTTGAAGAAATTGTCTTGCATATGCTGATAGACTCTCAACATATTTTCTTTGTCCCTCAGAATAAATTGTATCAAATGCTAAAGTTGATTTTCCTGAGCCACTTACACCTGTAATTACAACAAGTTTATTTTTTGGTATTTCTAAGTTGATATTTTTAAGATTGTGCTCTCTTGCACCTTTTATAACAATTTTATCTAAATTCATGAATATTAGTGTTATTTAATAACGTTAATATGTTATATGGATATATATAGAATTCTTATGGTTGGTAGTGTTAATAAAACAATTTTATTAGGAAACTTAGGAAGAGATCCTGAAATTAGGTCTATGCAGTCTGGAGCTAAAATGGCTTCATTTTCAATTGCAACTTCAAAAAGATGGAAAGATAGAAATACTCAAGAACAAAAAGAAAAAACATCTTGGCATAACATTGTTGTCTTTGGAGACGGCTTAGTTGATATAGTAGAAAAATACGTAAAAAAAGGATCTAAAATTTACGTTGAAGGAGAGCTTCAAACAAGGAAATGGCAAGATAAAGATGGAAATGACAGATACACTACAGAGGTCATTTTACAGGGATATAATTGTAATTTAACCCTCTTAGACAGTAGAAATAATAATTCTCAGATATCAGATAATTCTCAAGAAATGGATCAATCTAAGCCAGTTGAAGACAATTCTTTTGAAAATCAATCAGGTGATTCTGATGATTTAGATGAAGATATTCCTTTTTAAATTTTTTATTAGATATTATTATTTAATTACTGAAAAATATAGTTTTTTTTATATAATTTAATCATTTATTTATATTGGTTTAAATTGTGCTTTTTGGTATAGAAAATACTTAATTTTTCTTAGAAAACTTGGATTTTTTTAGTGCCTGACAATATAGATACATCAAATAACGACAATCAAGAAACTACTAATATACCTTCAGTAAGTTTAGAGCAAGAAATGCAAAAATCCTACCTGGATTACGCAATGTCTGTAATAGTTAGTAGGGCACTTCCAGACTGTAGAGATGGTTTAAAGCCAGTTCACAGAAGAATATTGTACTCTATGAGTGAGTCAGGGTACAATTTTAATAAACCATACAAAAAATCTGCAAGAATAGTGGGTGATGTAATGGGTAAATATCATCCACACGGAGACTCAGCTATTTACAATTCTATGGTTAGAATGGCACAAGATTTTTCTATGCGATTAGAGTTAGTTGATGGTCAGGGGAATTTTGGATCTTTAGATGGCGATCCTCCTGCAGCAATGAGATATACTGAAGCACGTCTTGCTAAAGTATCCGAAAAGCTTGTTGAGGATATTGACAAAAACACTGTTGCTTTTCAGTCTAATTATGATGATACAACAAAAGAACCCTCAGTTTTGCCATCCCAATTTCCAAATCTTTTAGTTAATGGGGCATCGGGAATAGCTGTTGGAATGGCTACTAATATTGCTCCACATAACTTAGGAGAAGTCATAGACGCATCTTTATTTCTTATTAAAAATCCAGAATGTAATATCTCAGACCTTCAAAAATATATTTTTGGTCCTGATTTTCCAACAGGAGGTCAAATAATTGGTAAAAAGGGCATAACAGAAGCTTTTGAAACTGGAAAAGGAGGGTGTGTAGTTAGGTCAAAGACTAGTATTGAAAATTTTAAAAAGGATCGTGAAGCAATCATTCTCCATGAAATACCTTATCAGGTTAATAAATCAAAATTATTAGAAAGGATTGCAGAAATTGTAAAAAATGGAATTGTTGAAGGAATTTCAGATTTAAGAGATGAGTCAGATAGAAACGGTGTTAGGGTTGTTATAGAATTAAAAAAAGATGTAGATTCAAATATTATTCTCAATCAATTATATAAACATACGTTAATTCAAACGACATTTAATTCTAATATGCTTGCTTTAAACAAAGGTAAGCCAGAACAAATGAATTTAAAAGAAATTTTATCTTCATTTTTAGATTTTAGAGAAGAAGTAATAATAAAAAGAACATTATTTGACCTTAATAAAGCTAGAGAAAAAGCTCATATTTTAGTTGGATTGGTTGTTACTAATGAACATATTGATGAAATTATAGAATTAATAAAAAGTTCAAAAGATACAAAAGAAGCAAAAGAAAAATTAATTAAAAAGAAATGGAAAGTATCTAAACAAAATCTTAATTTTATTAATTCAGTTGAGGATAATACTGTAGAATTAAAAAACAACACTTTCAATTTTTCTGACGCACAGGCTAAAGCTATTTTAGAATTAAGATTGCAAAAATTAACTGCTTTAGAAAGAGAAGATATACAAAAAGATTTAGAAAGTTTAATTTTAGAAATTAAAAATTACCTATCTATACTTAATTCTAGGGATATTCTTCTAAAGGAAATAGAAAATGAATTAGTTGACATTAAAAAAGAATTTGCAACTGAAAGACGTAGCGAGATTATTGATCAAGAATATGAGCAAGTTGATGATTTAAGATATATTCAACAAGAAGATATAGTTTTAACTATTTCTAATAATGGATACATTAAAAGATCACTATTATCTAATTATCGTTCTCAAAATAGAGGAGGTAAAGGTAAAACTGGTATGTCAACAAGAGAAGAAGATTTTGTTAAAGAAATTCACTTTGCGGATACTCATACTAAACTTTTAGTTTTTTCTTCATTAGGAAAGGTTTATTCTCTAAAATCTCATGATGTTCCTGAAGCTAGTTTAAAGGCAAGAGGAAAGCCTATAGTAAATTTATTGCCATTTAAAAATTCTGAAAAAATATCAACTTTTCTACCATTACCCCTAGATGAAAATCAGTGGGAAAAATTTTATGTTATTTTTACAACTAAAAATGGAATGGTTAGAAAAAACAAATTAATTGATGTTGCTAAGAGTGGAAAAAGAGAATTGAGGGACTCAGGCAAAGTATCTATTAAGCTTGATGAAAAAGATGAATTAATTGGTGTTAAGCTTTGTACTGTAGATGATGATATTTTACTTTCTTCATCAAATGGAAAATGTTTACGTTTTCCAGTTGAAAAGTTAAGATTATTTTCTGGTTTAAATTCTTCAGGTGTAAGGGGTATAAAATTAGATAAGGGCAATACAATCATTTCTTTAGCAATTTTGAAACATTCAGTGATTGATATGAGCATTCGTCAAGAATACTTAAGGGCAGCATCCGAAAGTAGAAAAGAAACTTCAACACTCAAAAATGGATTTGAAGAATTAAATAATAATGAGGAATTTCTTTTAGCTATAACATCAAAGGGTTTTGGAAAAAGATCATCCGCCTATGAATATAGAATTTCAAATAGAGGAGGGAAAGGTATAACTGGTATAATTACATCAGAAAAAAATGGTGAAGTTGTTGATTGTTTTGTTGTTAAGGACAACGATGAAATTATTCTTGTTAGTGACAAGGGTCAAATAATTAGAGTTAATGTAAACCAAATTAGAATAGCTGGAAGATCAACAAAAGGTGTAAGTATTTTTAAGATTCCTGAAAGCGATAGAATTGTTTCTGTTTCTAGAATACAAGAATTCGAAAATGATGAATAAAATTGGAATATATCCGGGCACTTTTGATCCTATGACTGCAGGTCATATGGACATAATTAAAAGATCATTAAGAATAGTAGATAGTTTAGTAATAGCTGTCGCTAATAATATTAATAAAGATTCATTATTTAGTGTTCAAGAAAGAATTAATATTATCAAAAGTGATATCAGTTCTGTAAATGAGCTAAATTCAAAAATTAATGTTACTGAATTATCAGGATTACTAACAACTTTTGCTAAAGATCAAAATGCCACATGCATAATACGTGGTTTAAGAGCAGTATCTGATTTTGAGTATGAATTCCAAATGACAGGCATGAACTACCAACTTAACCCCGATATCGAGACAATATTTCTTATGACTTCAGAAAAAAACTCATTCATTTCATCTAATTTTGTTAAAGAAGTCCACAAACTAGGCGGTGATGTTTCAAATTTTGTTTCTAAAAATACTTTAGAGCTGCTTAATAAAAAAAACTCTTAGTTAATCACTTGCGCTTACAATATTTGAACTATATAGAATACAAATTCGATGGGCCCTTAGCTCAGTTGGTAGAGCAATTCCCTTTTAAGGAATGGGTCGCAGGTTCGAATCCTGCAGGGCTCACCATCCAAAATGAAAAAAGCAAAAATTAAAAATATTGCATCAGGTATTGAGAAAAATTGTGATATTTTAAGAAAAAATGATAACATTCTTGAAGTAGTTCTTGAAAGAACAACAATAAAAATATTGCTTATAAAAAAGACTAATAAATATATCGGATATTTTAAAGAAATGGAATTTGAGTCTGATGGTTAATTTTTATTCTTAATATTTAATTCGTTTTCATAATCAATTTGTACTTGCTTTAAAATTTCTTTCTTTGTTTTTACTTTACCTTTTCCTACACCAGGGCAATTTTTAGCAATATCGTTATTCCAAGTTTTTGTATTCATATTTTCAGGCCAAAAAGGCCAAGTTCTACATTGTATAGGTCTTGATTTATAAACAGAGCATTTGTTATCTTTCAAAAATATGCAATTTCCATTATTTTTTTTTAGTTCCTTTAAGTGAATGAAGCCATCAGTTTTTTGACAATAGTTTTTTATAAAGTTTTGTTCTGTAATCTTAAATCCATCTGACAATTTTTTAATATCTTTCTTACTTAAATAAACAAAACCATAGGTGCCTCTTGAAACACAACAATTTCCAGAACCCTGGCATTCAAATCTAATACCTTTTTCTATATCCATAACTATTATCCAGCAGTAAGTGTTAAAATTGCTGCATCTCTTTCTTGAAGATACAATAAGTTTCGAAGATTTTCTCCTTCTATGTTTTCCAATTTTGGATTGTTGGACAATATATCTTCTACCATAATTTTAGCATCCTCTAATAGATCGTAATCAAAACTAAGATCAGCTACATAAAAAGATGGGCTGCCAGATTGTTTTTTTCCTAAAATTTCTCCTGGACCTCTTATTTTTAAATCCTCTTCAGCGATTTTAAAACCATCATTTGTTTGCTTCATTATATCAATTCTTTTTTTTGAAATTTCCCCAATATTATCTTTATGTAAAAGTATACAATATGATTGAATGTCATTTCTACCAACACGACCTCTCAATTGATGAAGTTGAGCTAAACCGAATCTTTCTGCATGCTCAATTACAATTGTTGTTGCAGAAGGAATATCTACTCCAACTTCAATAACAGTTGTTGAAACTAAAATTTTATAATCCTCATTTTTAAACTTTGTCATTATTTCTTCTTTTTCTATTTCACTTAAACGTCCATGCATTAAAAGAACTTTATTTTTGAAATATTTTTTTAAAATTTTGTATCTTTCCTCTGCAGCTTTTAGATCTAACTCTTCAGATTCTTCTATTAAAGGGCATACCCAGTAAAATTTAGATGATGAATTTTTAATTTTTTCTTTAATTCTATTAATTAGTTGATTTTCTTTTTTTAATGACAAAGAGCTAGTTATAATTGGTTTACGACCTAAAGGTTTTTCAATTAATTTACTTTCTTTCATATCTCCATATGCTGCTAAAGTTAATGTTCTTGGAATTGGAGTCGCACTCATTACTAAAATATTTGGTTTATGATTTTTATGGTTAAATACCATTCTTTGATAAACTCCAAATCTATGCTGTTCATCAATAACTGCTAAACCTAAATTATTAAATTTTACAGTATCTTGTATTAAAGCATGTGTCCCAATTATAATATCTGCTTTTCCCTTTGCAATTTCATCTAATTTTCCTTTCCTTTCCTTACCCTTATCCTTTCCTGTAAGAACAAGCACATTTATTTTTGAATCTTTTAATAAATTTAGAATATTTTCATAATGCTGAAATGCAAGAATTGTAGTAGGCACCATTAAAGCAGATTGAAAATTACTTTCAAATACTTTTATCATTGATATTAAAGCTACAATAGTTTTTCCAGATCCAACATCTCCTTGCAACAATCTAATCATTTGATTAGAACTTCCTAGATCATGAAGTATTTCTTTTATTACATTATTTTGTGAATTTGTGAGTTTAAACTCTAAATTATTATAAAATTTGTTTAATGTTTTATTTTTACTAGTAATTTTAAGACCTTTTTTCTTTTGATTAAAATTTCTCATAATGCCTATAGCTAATTGATGAGATAATAATTCATCAAATGCTAGTCTTCTTCTGAGCAAATTTTTATTATTTATATTATTATCACTTGGATTATGAAGATTTTTAACTACCTCATTCCATCCTTTAAATTTATATTTATTTAATATTGAAGTTTCTATCCATTCATTAAAATTTGGTAAATTATTTAATATTTGATCGGTTAATTTATTCATTATTTTTTGATTTAGGCCACTAGTTAAACTGTAAACTGCCTCTTTACTTTTGATTATTTTATTATTGTTTAAAGCACTTACATGACTAGGGTGCGTTATTTGAAATGTGTTTCTAAAATATTCTAATTTTCCAGATATTAATCTATTTTCATTTGTTGGAAGCATTTGTCTCAACATAGGATGTCTTGCATTAAAATATACTAATTCAATATTTGTATCTCCACAGATACATTTAATTTTGTAGGGTTGTCTTTTAAACCTTGAAGGCTCATGTTTAATAATTTTTAAATTTAATGTTACTAAAGAATTAATTTCAGCATCATGAATATTTTCATAGAATTTTCTTTCAATAATATTATTTGGTATGTTCCAAACAAAATGAATATTTTTATATATACCTAATTTATTAATAATTTGTTCTAACTTTGGACCAACTCCTTTGAGAGAAGATATTGAAGATAATATGTAATTTAATTTTTCTGGTCTCATAGATTTTTACAAAATTATAAACTATATTCTATATTCAATTTTTATGTCATTCAATTCACTTAAAAAAACCATAAAATATAGGGTTTCTTACTCTGGAACAAAAGAAACAGATATTTTATACAAAAGATATTTTATAAATCAGTTAGATAAATTTAGTGAAAAAGATCTTGAAGATATTAAATCGATATTTAATCATTTCTCCGATAATGAGATTTATGATTTTCTCACTTCTAAGGTAGCTATTCCATTAGAGTTTAAGGGAATATTTAATAAAATACTTAATGAAGAATAAAAATACAATCGGTCCATCAATTCATAATGTTGAGCCCTTTTTCATTTCGCAGTTTTATCAAAATTCCAATAAATCAATTTTATACATTGGGAAAAATGAAAGAGAAATATCCTCTATGGAAGAAAAAATTAAATGGTTATTACCTGATGTTGAGATTTTATTATTTAAATCTTGGGATCAAATACCCTACGATAATGTTTCTCCTTCAAAAGAAGTGCAAATAGAAAGATTAAAAACACTTAAAATTTTATCAAATTCTAATGCAAAAAGAATAATACTTACAACAATTAATTCAATAACACAAAAAATAATTCCTAAATCAATTATAAATTCACAACTTTTAAAAATTTCAAAAAAACAAAAATTTAAACTTGAGGATCTTATAAATAACCTTGTACTTTTAGGTTTCCAAAGAACTTCTTTAGTTCGTGATAAATCAGAATTTTCAGTAAGAGGATCAATTTTAGATATTTTTCCAAATGATAGATCAAAGCCAATAAGAATAGATTTTTTTGATGAAGAAATAGAAACAATTTTTGAATTTGATCAAATTACTCAAAAAAGACTAAAAGAAATAAATAGTTATTTAGAGTTTAATATTGTTAATGAACTAATTCTTAATGAAGATAATCTGAACTTATTTAGAAAAAATTTTAGAGAAATATTTCCAGAGTATAGGAATAGTCAAGTTTATAATCTTTTTTCTGAAAAAATTATTCCATCCGGCGGCGAACAATTCATACCTTTATTTTATGATAATCTTGAAACATTATTTGATTATATTGAAGAATATAAAATATTACTAAACGATGAATTTAATAACATTTTTGAAAATAGATTAGAAAATATAAATGATTTTTATTTAGCTAGAAAAAATAATAAAGAAAGTTTTTTTCTATCACCTGAGTATTTTTATTTGAATAAAGAAATATTTAAAAAATATTTAGAAAATAATGAGCACTTTTATTTCAAAACATTTGATAAAAATAATTATATTAATATTGATGTAAATATTATTCATAATTTATCATCTATTAAAAAGGAAATAGATTTCAGTTTTATAAATCAATTTTTTACAGCTAATTCTAAAGATAATATAATTTATATATGTTGTCGTAGTAAAGGAAGTTTAGAAAGGGTATCTAAGATATTAGAAAATAATTTAAGCTTAAATTTAAATGATGTAAAAAACTTTAATCATTCATTTCCTGATAATATACTTTTAACTATTCTAGATATTGAGGAGTCATTTAAATTTAATAAATATATTTTTATTAATGAAAAATCCTTATTTGGTTATTTTTTTAATACGCAAATATCTAAATCACGTAAACAAACAATATTTTTTGAAGAATTAAATAAATTATCTATTGATTCTATTCTAGTTCATTCTGAGTACGGTCTTTGTAAGTTTAATAATATTAGAAAAATTGAATTAAACGACTCAATTCATGAGTGTTTAGAATTAGAATTTTTTGAAAATCAAAAACTTTTTTTACCAGTTGAAAATTTAAGTTATGTATCAAAATATAGCGATGATACTGATGGAAATATTATTTTAGATAAACTTGGTGCTTCACATTGGCAAAAAAGGAAAGCAGATGCAAAAAAGAAAATTAGAGATGCTGCAAAAAAACTAATTTCAACAGCTTCTAAAAGACTTCAATCACAATCTTATGAAATTAATACAAATATTCCTGAGTATGACAAATTTGTAAGTACGTTTCCATATGTTGAAACTGATGATCAATTGAATGCTATACAAGATGTAATTAATGATTTTTCTAAGATGATACCCTCTGATAGACTAATTGTAGGTGATGTAGCTTTTGGTAAAACAGAAGTAATTTTAAGAGCTATTTTTCTTGCTGCAAAATCAAATTTACAATCTGTAGTTTTAGTACCGACTACCATTTTATCTAGACAGCATTTTACTAATTTCAAAAAAAGATTATCAATTTTTGGTATCAACATTTCAGAAATTTCTAGATTAGTGTCATTAAAAGAAAAAAAAGAAATTTTTGAAAAATGTAATGCTGGTAATATAGATGTATTAGTTGGTACTCATGCGTTATTAAATGATAAATTAAAATTTAAAAAGCTTGGCCTAATAGTTTATGATGAAGAACAAAAACTAGGAACAATTCAAAAAGAAAAATTTAAAGAAATTGCACCAAAAGCTCATTGTATCTCACTTAGTGCAACACCTATTCCAAGAACGTTAAGTATGTCTCTTTCAGGAATAAGAGATCTAAGTCTAATCCTTACAGCGCCATTTGAAAGAATGGCTGTTAGGACTTACGTATCGCCTTTTGATTCATTGACTATCACAGAAGCTATAAAAAGAGAAATATATGGAAGAAAAAACGGAGTTTATTTTGTTGTTCCTAGAAAAAAGGACTTACCTTTTGTTGAGCAATTTTTAAAAGATAATTTACCAGAAATTAAATATGTAATTACTCACGGTCAGCTTAGTCCTAAATTATTAGAAAGTAGAATATCAAAATTTTATAATCAAGAAGTACCTTTAATGTTAAGCACAAATATTATTGAAAATGGTTTAGATTTACCTCATGTAAATACAATTATTGTTTACCGATCAAATATATTTTCTTTAGCTGCTTTGTATCAATTGAAAGGAAGGGTAGGTCGATCTTCCAAACGTGGATACGCATACATTACATACAAAGAGAGTGAGCTAAAAGATAATGGTAGAAAAAGATTATCAATAATAAACTCCTCCGATCATCTTGGTGCAGGTTTTAATATAGCATCTCAAGATCTTGATCTTCGAGGTGGTGGTTCTGTAATCGGAGAAGAACAGAGTGGTTTTATCAAGGAAATTGGAACTGAGCTTTATCATCAAATGCTTGAAGAAGAGATAAATTTACAAAAAAGTAAAATTAATTTAGATTTTATCAAAAAAGATATTTATCAACCAATTATTAAAATCCCTGTTGAAATTTATATACCTGAAGATTTTATTAACGATGTTGATCTAAGACTTTCCATTTATAAAAGAATCTCAAATTTAAATAATAAAAAAGAAATTGAAGAGATTAAAATAGAATTAATCGATAGGTTTGGTAAATTACCTAAACAATTAATTAACCTTCTAAAATTAGTAGAAATTAAAATCATTTGTTTAAAAAATAACATTGAAAAGTTTGAATTTAGCAGAAGAGGCATATTAATTAGTTTTTTTCAAAATCAACCAAAAAATCCAGAAAAATTATTAGAACTTTCATTATCAAATAATAATTCTTTAATATTAAGACCTGATCAAAAAATTTTTTATGATTTTGGTGGTAATTTAATTAATGACAGGTTTGAATTATCTAAAAATGTCATTAATTTAATTAAATAATGGTTAAAATTATAATTATATTTAATTTTTTTATTTTTTTATTTTTTAATAAAAATGTTTTATCTTTAGACAACAAATATAAGCTTGAAATTTTAAAATCTAATTTAAGTTCCCCTTGGAGTTTAACATTTATAAGCAATAATCAGATTTTAATTAGTGAAAAAACTGGTAAAATCAAATTATTTGATATTTTAAGTAATAAAATTACTGAGATAGATCATAACTTAAATGTAATTAGAGATAAAAATTCGCAAGGTGGTCTTCTAGACATTTACTTTTATAATAATCAAGTTTTAATTTCTTACTCTGAAAAAATTGGTGATAAATTATTTAGTCCTTCAACAACATCTATTGCAAAAGCAGATTTAGATTTAAATTTCTTACATTTTGAAAACATTTTTAGAGCTAATCCACCTATTAGATCACCATATCACTTTGGTTCGAGAATAGCTATTCATGATGATTATTTATACGCATCTGTGGGTGAAAGAGGAAAAGGAATGATAGCTCAAGATGCTAATCAACATCCTGGAAGTATCATCCGAATTAAATTAGATGGAACTTCTCCTAAAGATAATCCTCATTACATCTCAAAAGAAACATGGTTACCCGAAATATATCAAATCGGTGTGAGAAATCCTCAAGGAATGTCTATTTCTCCTTTTGATAATAAAATTTATATTAGTAATCACGGAGCAAAAGGTGGCGATTGGTTTGGTGAAGTTAAAAAGGGTGAAAATTATGGTTGGAAAATTTTAGGTTGGGGTGGAACTAATTATGATAATTCCAAAATTGGTCCTAAATGGTTACCTGGTTTTACAAAAGCAATTCATTACTGGGTGCCATCAATTGCTATTAGTGCAATCACAATATATGATGGAAATGAATTTCCAGAATTTATGGGATTAGCACTTATAACATCTTTAAAAGATCAATCTCTACGCTCACTAGATTTTTCAGATTTAGATAATGTGAAAGAACATATTATTTTTAAAAAAGATATAGGAAGAATAAGAGATATTAAAATTCATCCAGTGAGTGGTAAAATATTTTTGTTAGCACAAGATAAATTATGGTTATTTGAAAAAAAATAATTTTAATGTGTGTTGAGAAATATTCTTTTTAATTTATACATACATTATGTTTGAATTTTTAGCGTTTTTAGTTGGTGTTATGATTATGGGACCAATAGTCTATATTTATTTTTTAGTTCAAGATTTAAAAAAAAGGATTGATAAGCTTGAAAATAAAAATTAATTTTTAATGCATAAAAATATTTTTTTGGCTTCTTATCCTAAATCTGGAAATACTTGGTTGAGGTCTATTATTGGAAATTTTTATAATTTTGATAAAGATTTTAGCCTGAATGATTTAAAATTAATACCTTTACTATCAATTAAAAAACATTTTAGTGAATTTGAAAATAAAGTTTATACAAATAATCATGATTTAGATTTTGATTGGATTTCACAAAATATTATTAAATGTCAAAAAATATTAAATAATAATGTAAATCATCTGAATATATTTAAAACTCATAGTGCAAGACATAAAAATTTTACAAATGAAACGGTAAATGCAGGTTTTATTTATATTGTTAGAGATCCTAGAGACATAATAGTTTCTCTTAAAAATTTTTCAGGTAAAGAAATTGATAAAACTATTGATGAATTTCTTTTTTCAAAAAGTTTAATGATTACAACTAATGGAGCACAAGAATTACTTTCAACTTGGGAACTTAATGTTCAATCCTGGTTAAATTATAATAGTGTTCCTAGATTGATCATAAAGTATGAAGATTTAAAATTAAATCCAAAAGAAATTATATTAAATATTACAAAATTTCTTAATAAAACACACAGATTAAATATAAACTTAAGTGACCAAGACATTGACAAAATAATAGAAAATACAAATTTTACTAATTTAAGAAATTTAGAAGATAAAAATGGTTTTGATGAAGCTACAAAACATTCTAAATTTTTCAGATCAGGCACATCTAATCAATGGAAAGATATATTATCTAATTCACAGGCCAAGCTTATTGAAAAAAATCTAAAATCATTAATGAAGTATTTTAATTATATTTAAATGATAATGGCGGAGAGAGTGATATTCGAACTCACGAACGAGTTGCCCCGTTGCCGGTTTTCAAGACCGGTGCTTTCAACCGCAATAAATGTTAGATTTTGGGGAAATTTTAAGGTGTCATGTGAAAGTCATGTAATTACATGACATTTGTGGCGGAGAGTGTGAGATTCGAACTCTCGATAGACTTGCATCTATGACGGTTTTCAAGACCGTTGCATTCAACCGCTCAGCCATCTCTACAGGGGACATGCTGGGAACACTTTATATATAAAATGACACAACGCATCAATTTTATAAAAAAATTATACCTAATTTTGTTACCAGATATAAACTTTTAAAAATACTAATTAAATTTATTAAAAAAAATAAATATTTAAATTTGTAATATTAAATTAAAATTATTTTTCTAAATATTTTTTAGTGTTTAAAAATATTTTTTTGGCTTCATATCCTAAATCTGGAAATACTTGGCTTAGATCAATAATTCTTTCCTCATTACAGCAAAACAATATTATCAATATAAAAGATTTATCAAAAATAAGATTGTTATCAGATAAAATGAACTTCACTTCATTTAAAAATAAGATTTATGATAAAAAAGGATTGATTGATTATGATTGGATGTCAAAAAACCTTATTTTATGTCAGAAAAAACTTAATGAAAAAACTAAATATAATTTTTTTTTTAAAACTCATAGTGTGAGGCACAAAAGTTTTACAAATAAAACTGTAAATGCAGGTTTTATTTATATTGTCCGAGATCCTAGAGATATAGTTGTATCATTAAGTAATTTTACAGGAATAAATTTGGATGAAGCTATAAATCAAATTGTTTTTAATAAACAACTAATGACGAATGCAAATGGTGCTAGAGAATTGGTTTCCAATTGGGATTTAAATATTAAATCTTGGTTAGAATACAAAAATGTCCCAAGTTTATTTATTAGATATGAAGACCTATTATTTAAATCAAATAACACAATATTAAAAATTATTGCTTTTATAAATTTAATTACGAATAAAAATATTTTAAATAATAAAAAAAATATTGATGAAATTGCAAAAAATACCAACTTCAAAACATTACAATTTCAAGAAGCCTTAAATGGTTTTGATGAAGCATCGAAGCATTCAAAATTTTTCAGATCTGGGACATCTAATCAATGGAAAGATGTACTAACTAATAAACAGATTAATCTTATCGAGAAAAACTTAAAATCAATGATGACGTACTTTAATTATATTTAGAATATAATGGCGGAGAGAGTGAGATTCGAACTCACGAACGAGTTGCCCCGTTGCTGGTTTTCAAGACCAGTGCTTTCAACCGCTCAGCCATCTCTCCGTTTTAAAGACTACTATAGTTTCATCTTAAAAAAGTCAAAATATTAAGTATAATCATTTCCTAATTGACGATAGTTTTGGTAATTTTAGTTCATGATTATTAGGCTCGTAATATTCTTAATTTTTATTTCTTTCAAATCCTATGCAGTTGAATGTGAAAAACCAAAAATGCCAACTGATGAAGAATGGAACATCTGGCTGACAAATATAAAACAAGAAGCACTCGAAAGAGGTATAAGTCAAAAAACTATTTCAAATAATTTAAACGATGTTAAGCCACAAAGTAAAATTATTATGCGTGATAGATGCCAGCCAGCATCAACAATGACTCTAGATGAATACTTATTTTATACAATTACTAAAGATAAAGTATTTGCCGGAAAAAATTTTTTAAAAAAACATAAAGATTTATTAAAAGAAATTGGTGATTATTTTAAAATACAACCAAGATTTATAGTATCTGTCTTAGGTATGGAAAGTTATTATGGAAGAAATCAAGGAAAAATAAATTCCATAATTGCGATAACAACTCTTGCATTTGATAGAAGAAGAAGTGATTTTTATAAAAAACAATTATTTGCAGCTCTTGAAATATTAGATAAAAATCTTGTTCCAAATGGAGAACTGAAAGGTAGTTGGGGTGGGGCAGTTGGTATGACTCAAATGATTCCTACAACTTTTTTAGAAACTGCATACGATTGGGATGGCAATGGTATTGATATATGGAATAGTTATGCAGATGCTTTTGCTAGTACTGCAAACTATTTAACTTCATTAGATAAAAATCCATGGTCGTATGATAGTACTTGGGGAAGAGAGGTACTTCCGCCAAAAAATATTTCTTTATCTTTTTTTGATTCTATAAAACAAGTTAATCCAAAAGGTTGTGGCGCAGTTAAACGTAGATCAATTTCAAAAACTCTATCCGAATGGTCTAAATTAGGATTTACAAAAATAAATGGAGATCCTTTACCTATAAGGGATGATTTAGAGGCTAGATTAATAATGCCAGATGGGATAGATGGAAGAATGTTCATAGTATATCCTAATTATAAAAATATTCTTTATTACAATTGTTCATCATATTATGCTGTATCAGTAGGTCTCCTAAGTGATAAAATATCTAATTAGTTTTATAATAATTTTATTTATATTATCTTGTAATGAATTAAATCTTAATAATGTTTCTGATGTTGTAGAAAATAGTACAACTAAAATAGAAGAAATAATTGATAATAAAATAGAAAATAAAAAAGAAAAAAAACAATCAAACAAAAAACAATCAAAAAATAATATTTTTTATTATGTTGGTGAGCCTTACTTTATTGAAGGGGTCAGTTACATTCCAGAGGAAAATTATAATTATTCGGAAATTGGACTTTCTTCTTTTTACGGTAAGGAATTACACAATATTAAAACTGTAAATAATGATATAAATAAAGTTACAGAGTTACTTGGGAGACATAAAACATTGCCTATTCCAAGTATGGTCAAGGTAACTAACTTGGATAATGGACTTTCTATAAATGTGAAAATAATAGATAGACATGATGATAATGCAGTTATTATTCAGGTTTCAAGAAAAGTTGCACAACTTCTTGGATTTTATAAATCTAAAATAGCTACTGTAAGAGTAGAAATACTTTCTGATGCTAGTAAACAATGGAAGAGTGTTGCAAATTCATTAAATGAAGAAAATTTTGATGAAACTATATCTGCTGCACCAACAGATATTGTATCTATTGAAGAAATTGATGAAATCTTAGAAACTAATGATGAGAGCGCTACAATTACAGAAGAACCAATTGAACTTAAATCAGAAAAAATAACTGATTTTAAATTATATTTAAGAGTAAAAGGGTTTGAAAATTATGAGAGTATTCGATCAGTATTAGATAATTACGATAAAAATGTAAAATATACTTCTGAAAAAAATAATTCCAAATATGACGTAATTATTGGTCCTTTAGAAAATACAGAAGCAAATAATTTGGTTTCATACTTTATCTCAAAAGGTTATAAGGAGACTGAAATTCTTATTGAATAACAAATAAAGGTCATAATTAAGAATTATTAATATTTATGGTAAAAATTTTTAGCTTTTTTTTATTTTTTATTATTTCTTTAAAACTTTACGCCATTGATACAAAGGCAGAGCAAGCAGTTGTCATTGATTTTGATACAAATGAAGTTCTTTTTGAAAAAAATTCTAATGCAAAAGTTATACCAGCTTCAATGACTAAGATCATGACCGTTTATGTTGCATTTGATAGAATAAAGAATACCAATTTTGCAATTTCTAATGAATGTAGAGTGTCCCCTAAAGCTTATAAAAAGGGAGGTTCCAGAACATTTTTAGAGATAGATGATAATGTAACAGTTGATGATTTATTAAAAGGTATAATTGTTCAATCTGGTAATGATGCTTCTATAGCTTTAGCAGAATGTTTAGGTGGTACTGAAGAAGATTTTGCTAAACTTATGAATGTTTATGCAGAACGTTTAGGAATGACAAATACAAATTTTGTTAATTCATCTGGCTGGCCTGATGATAATCACTATTCTACTGTTTATGATCTTGGAATTCTTTCAAATGGAATAATTAGAGATTTTCCAAATCTTTATACATATTTCAAAATGGAAGAGTTTACTTATAATGATATTACTCAACCAAATAGAAATAAACTTTTATATCAAGTTCAAGGAGCAGATGGGTTAAAAACAGGTTTTACAAAAGAATCCGGGTGGGGAATAGCTGCTACAGCATTAAGGAATGATAGAAGAATTACAGTTGTTATCAATGGTACCAATAGCTCTAGATCAAGATTAAATGAATCTTCTAATTTAATAAATTGGGCATTTAATCAAACTTCGCAACAAACATTAGTCGATAAAGATCAATTTATTAAAGAAGTAGATGTATGGCTGGGTAGTGAGAGTAGTATAAAATTAATTAGTGCACAAAAATTAGTCTCAACATTATCATTTGATCAAATTCAATTAATGAATTCATCTATTGAATATACCAAACCCATTTCTGCCCCAATAAAAAAAGGTGACGAATTGGGAAAATTAATAATTGATATTGATGGAAAGCCAAAAATAGAAATACCCCTTATTGCTGAAAAAGATGTATCTGAAATCAATCCTTTATTTAAAATTTTTGCTGCAGCAAAATACTTGATTTTTGGAAGAAGTTTAGATGAAATTAAATAAAGGTTTGTTCATTACTTTTGAAGGACCCGAAGCTAGTGGAAAGTCATCTCAAATATTACTTTTATCAAAATATTTAAAAAAAAATAAAATTCCTTTTATTGTATCTAGAGAACCAGGAGGAACTGATTTAGCAGAAAAATTAAGAAAATTAATTTTAGATAATAAATCCACAATTAATAATTTAGAAGAATTGCTTCTTCTTATGGCAGGTAGATCAAATCATATAAATGAAGTAATTATTCCTAATCTTAAAAAAGGTAAGATAGTCATTTCCGATAGATATGCAGATTCTTCATTTGTTTATCAAGGATATGTAAATAAGTTTGGTATTAGAAGGGCTCAAAATCTTCATAAAGAACTTCTAAATAATTTCTTTCCTGACTATACTTTTATTTTTAAAATCGATCCAAAAGAAATAATTAAAAGATTAAAACTAAGAAAAGTTAAAAACAAATATGATAAATCTAACTTATTATTTCATCAAAAAGTAATTAAAGGATATAAAAAAATAGCAAATCCGAAAAGATATATAATTTTAGATGCTTCTTTATCTAGAGATATAATTCATAAAAATATTATTAAAAAATTAAAGTTGTAATTAATGATTGAATTAGTAGGTTTTGAAAAAGAGTATAATGATCTTCTTAACAGATACGAATCAAATAATCTTCCAAATTCAATTTTAATTCATGGATTGAATGGTATAGGTAAAAGAACTTTTCTTAACAAATTAATTAAAAATATTATAAATATAGAATTTAAAGATATTAATTTGGATCATCATTTAAATTTATTTAAAAATAATACACATCCAAATATAAAAATAATTGAAAAAGAAATTGATAGCAAAACTGGAAAAATTAAAACTAATATAACTATTGATCAAATTAGAAGATTAAAAACATTTTTAAATTCAACATCAATAATTCAAAATTCTTCTAAAATAGTTATCATTGATTCAGCTGATTATTTGAATATTAGTTCTGCAAATAGTATGCTTAAGATTCTAGAAGAGCCAAAAGAAAATACCTATATTTTTTTAATATCAAACCAGATTTCATTACTTCTGCCAACAATTAGATCAAGATGTTTAAAAATTAAATTTAATACTCATAATTTAACTAATTTTACTAAAATAATTAAAGATAATATTGATGAAATATCTAATGAAGAAATAAATTTTTACTTTGAATTAACGTATGGATCACCAGGAACTACTATTCTATATTATAATAATGATTTCTTGGATATTTTCCAATTATCAATTAAGTGTCTTTTATCAAATGATCTAGATGATGATAAAATAAATTTATCTAATATTTTATCAAAACTTACTAATGATGAATTTAATAATTATTTATCAATTCTTAAATTTATTCTAATTGTTGCTAATAAGCTAAAAGTAAACAGAGATGATAAAAGCTTGGTTAATATACCAAATTATCTAGAGTTAGAGTCTTTATCTACAAATCTTACCAAAAAAAATCTTATTGATAGATTTGATTATTTAACTAATAACCAAAAAGAATTATTTAGTTTAAATCTTGATAAAAAAATATTTATATTAAATTTTTTAACTCAATAAAATGAATTTTTATATAACTACTCCAATTTACTACACTAATGATATTCCTCATATAGGTCATGCTTATACAAGTATAGCTTGCGATATTATTGCTCGATATAATAAATTATTAGGAAACAATGTATTCTTTTTAACAGGTACAGACGAACATGGGCAAAAAGTAGAAAAAGCTGCTATTAATTCAAACTTGAAACCTAAAGAATTCGTCGATAAACTTTCAGTTAATTTTATTAATTTAATACCTTTTTTAGGATGTGAAATAGATGATTTTATAAGAACTACTGAAGAAAGACATATTAATGCTTCACAAGAACTTTGGAAGCAATTAGAAAAAAATAATCAAATATATCTTTCAAATTATGAAGGTTGGTACTCAGTTAGAGATGAAGCATTTTATTTAGAAAATGAATTAAAAAAGATTGATGGTAAATATGTTACGGATAATGGATCACCTGTAGAGTGGGTTAAGGAGGAGAGTTATTTTTTTAAGCTTTCAGAATGGCAAGATAAGTTGATCAATTATTATGAAAAAAATCCAGAATCAATTCTACCTAAAACGCGATATAATGAAGTATTAAGTTTTATTAAAGGTGGATTAAAAGATCTGTCTATTTCAAGAACAACTTTTAATTGGGGAGTGCCAGTTCCAAATAATTCTAAGCATGTGATGTATGTTTGGATTGATGCATTATGTAATTACCTAACTGCAATTGGTTATCCAGATACAAATAATAATAATTACAAGAAATTTTGGCCTGCAACACACATTGTAGGAAAAGATATATTAAGATTTCATGCAGTGTATTGGCCAGCTTTTTTAATGGCTGCGGGTATCGAACCTCCTAAAAGAATATTTGCGCATGGTTGGTGGACCAATGAAGGGCAAAAAATTTCTAAATCACTTGGTAATGTCATCGATCCTTACGATATTATTAATGAATATGGCTTGGATCAAATTAGGTTTTTTTTGTTTAGGGAAGTACCCTTTGGAAATGATGGAGATTTTTCAAAAAAAGCAATCGCAAATAGAATTAACGCAGATCTATCTAATAATTTTGGTAATTTAGTACAAAGAATTTCATCATTTGCTGTAAAAAATAATGATTCTATACTAAAGCCAGCAGAAAATTTAACTAATGACGATCAGGATTTAATTAATACTCTTCAAATTAAATTTGATGAATATTGTAAATTTATGAATAATCAACAAATTGATAGAGCAATTAAGTCTGTCTTGGAATTAATATCTACTGGTAACGCATATGTTGATACTCAAGCACCATGGACATTGAAAAAAACAAATAAAATTAGAATGGAAGAAGTTTTATATATTGTTACAAATATAATTATTAAATCAGCTATAATGCTTTATCCAATAATACCAACTAGTTCAAAAAAAATTCTTAATATTTTTAATTATAATATGGACAATAATAAATTTGAGAATTTTACTAAACTAATCAATCAAAATATAAAAATAAATAATCCAGAACCAATATTTCCAAGAATATTGAATGATTGACTCACATTGTCATTTAAATTTTAAAAAATTATCAGAAAATTTTGAGAATATAATAAATAATTCCAAAAAAAATAATATAAGCTCAATATTATCAATCAATACCAAACCTGAAGATTTCCAAGATCATTTAAATTTAATAAAAAATTATAATTCTATTTATCTCTCATATGGGCTTCACCCAAGTGATGTTAAATCAATGAACCAAATTGAATTACAAAACTTTGATCAATACTGTAACAATGAAAAAGTAATAGGAATAGGTGAAACAGGCATTGACCTCTATCATAATGATGAATTTCTCAAAGAACAAACACAAGTATTTGAAACCCATATTGAAGCTTCAATAAAGCATTCACTACCAATTATCATTCATCAAAGAAATTCTGAAAAAGAAATAGTAGATATTTTAAAAAATTATAAATCAAATAATTTAAAATTAATTTTTCACTGTTTTACCGGTTCAAATCAATTATTAAATTTTTGTCTAGATAATAACTACTACATTTCAATTTCTGGAATAATAACATTTAAAAATGCTTCAAATTTAAGAGATATAATTAAGGATGCTCCTTTAGATTCTATACTTATAGAAACTGATAGCCCTTTTTTAGCACCCGAGCCAATGAGAGGTAAAGTTAATGAGCCATCTTTTGTAAAATATACTGCTGAATATTTAGCAAAATTTTTTAAATTATCCTTAGAAGAATTTGAAAAAATCACTGATAATAATTTTTTTAAATTGTTTACGAAAGCTAAAAGGGATAATTATCTGTAATGAAAATAACTATTTTAGGTTGTGGAGGTTCTTTCGGATCTCCTTTAGCATGGAATAGACATGGCAATATTGATCTTAATAATAAAAGAAATTTTAGAACAAGATCATCAGTACTTATTGAATATGAAAATACAAATATTCTAATTGATACAAGTCCAGATCTAAGGCAGCAACTTTATAATGCTAAATGTACAAATATTGATGCAGTACTTTATACTCATATTCATTCTGATCACACATCAGGTGTACCCGATATAAGAGCAATGTCGTTAATAAATAAAAAAAATATACCTGCATATATGCCAAAAGATATGATTTTTGAAATGGAGACAAGTTATAAATATATTTTTAAAGGTGAAAAAGATTATCTACCGTTTATGGAAATCAGAGAATTAGACTCTAGTATAAAATTTCAAAATATAAATATAGAGACATTTAAACATAATCATGGATCTATTGATGTCCAAACTTACAGGATTGGAAATTTTGCATATTCTACGGATCTTAAAAAATTTTATGATAATGATATTGATAAATTAAAAAACCTTGATTTATGGATAGTTGGATTGTTAAGAGAAGATCCTCATCCTGCGCATGCTGGATTTAATCAAATAATGGAACTCATATCTTATATCAAACCAAAACAAACTATTTTTACTCATATGACAGCTTTACTAGATGAAAAAGAATTAATAACAAAGTGCCCACCAAATGTTAAACCTGGATATGATGGTATGATTATTGATTTATGAAACCAGTATATATTGGTTTTATAGGCATTGGAAATGTTGGATCAAACCTTGCAAATAATTTATTAAAATCAAATAATAATGTATTCGTGTATGATAAAAATAATAAAGCTTATTCAAGATTAAAAAATTTAAAAAACAAACCTTGTAAAACGTTAAAAGAATTAACTGAAAAGAGTGATATTATTATAACGTGTCTACCTTCACCAAAAGCGGTAAGCAAAGTAATAAAAACCATATTAAAATATGTAACTAAAAAAAATATCTGGATCGAGATGAGTACTACAGATAAAAATGATATGATTAGCTTATCCAAAAAAGTAATTTCTAAAGGTGGTAGTGTATTAGAATGTCCAATTACTGGAGGAGAACATAGAGCTAAATCAGGAAATATATCTATTCTAGCTGCAGGTAAAAAATCAACTTTCAAAAAATGTTTTCCAATTTTATCATTACTTGGTCATGAAATTTTATATTGCGGAAATATTGGAAATGCTTCAATATTAAAAGTAATAACAAATTATTTAGCATCATTACATTTATTAGGTATAGGTGAGGCTTTGAGTGTTGCAAAAAAAAATAAAATTGGCTTAGGTTTAACTTATAAAGCTATAAAAATAAGCTCCGGAAATAGTTTTGTTAATGAAACTGAAACAAAGGTCATACTTGGAGGCAGTTATGATGTTGGATTCACTATGGATCTAGTCAATAAAGATATAAATCTTTTCAATAAACTTGGAAAAAATATAAAGTTAGAATTAGGAAATTTTCTAAGTAGAAAATTTAAACTTGGTATGAAAATTTTAGGTAAAAGGTCTTTTAGTACCAGTATTATTAAATTAATTGAAAAAGATGCCAAAATTAAATTAAGAGCAAAAAATTTCCCAAAACAATTAATTGATAAACAAAAAAAACAAAAAGGTGTAGAAGTATAATATGTCAGAAAAAAAATTACTGCCTGCTGAATCAGATCCAAGAAATCCTAGTTTTGCTTACAAAAATAAATATAATGAACATGTAGAATGCACAGATCAATTCAATAATTATTTAAAGTCTACTGAGGTTAAAAAAGTTTTTTCTGGTATGTTATGGGGAGAAGGACCAGCTTATATTCCTCATTTGGATACATTAGTCTTTAGTGATATTCCAAATAACAGGATGTTAAAGTTAGCGAATGGTTCAGTTACTGAATATAAAAACCCATCAAATTATTGTAATGGAAATACTATTGATAAAGAAGAAAATGTAATTTCTTGTTCACATGGAGGGAGATGCATTTATAAAACTAATGATAATTTAGAAGTGGTTGTTTTAGTTGATAGTTATAATGGTAAGAAACTTAATTCTCCAAACGACCTATTTGTTAAATCGGATGACACAATTTGGTTTACAGATCCACCTTACGGTATTTTATCAGATTATGAGGGATATCCTGGCGAACAAGAATATGGTGGCTGTAATGTTTTTTCTTATGACCCGAAAATAAACACTATAAAAGTTATAATTGATGACCTTGATAAACCTAACGGTATTGCGATATCACCCAACGAAAAAAAATTATATGTTGCAGATACTGGAGAAAATATCAAACATTTGTATGTTTATGATATGGTTGATGGAATGCCCATAAATAGAAAATTAGTTTATGATTTTAAACCCTTTTTTTCTGATGGTTTTAGATGTGATAAAGATGGAAATGTTTGGACTAGTGCAGGAAAAGCAATTAAGTGTTTTAATCCTCAAAATGAATTAATTGGGCAACTTATAGTTCCAGAACTAGTATCAAATTTAGAATTTGGAGGAGTGGAAGGAAATATTTTGTACATAACAGCCACAACTAGTTTATATTCAATTGAATTAAATCAACAAGGAGCTAGATTTTATGAATAAACCTCTATCTTCTGGAAAGTGTGAGCCATGCAATGGGAATACTCCTAAATTAGATTATCAAGAAATTAGTAAATTTTTATCCGAAATCAACGAATGGTCAGTTAATGATAATCAAGAAATGATTTTCAAAAAATTTAAATTTAGTAATTTTAATAAAGCAATATCATTTGCAAATAAAGTTGGAGATATTGCAGAAACACAAGGTCACCACCCTGATATATCTATTGGTTGGGGGTATTGTTTAGTAATGGTTCATACACATGCGATAAATGGATTATCAATAAATGATTTTATTTTAGCTGCAAAAATAGATAATATAGAAAATAATGAAACATAGAGAACAATTTAATAATTACAGTAAGTCCATTTTTAATCTTCTATTAAATATTGATGACAAATTATTAAAAAAATCAGTGAATTTGATTAAAAAAACACAAAAACAAAAAGGAAAAGTTTATATAGTTGGTAATGGAGGCAGCTCTTCAATAGCAAGTCATGTTAGTGTAGACTTTGCAAAAATAGCTAGAGTTAATTCATCTACTTTTAATAATTCAAATTTAATTACATGTTTTGCAAATGACTATGGTTATGAAAATTGGGTAGTAGAAGCAATAAAGGCTTACCTAAATAAAAAGGACATGATGATCTTAATTAGTAGCAGTGGAACTTCAAAAAATATTGTTAATGCAGCTAATTATTGTAAAAAAAATTCTATTCAATTAATTACCTTGAGTGGCTTCAAAAAAAATAATCCACTATCGAAATATGGAAATGTTAATTTTCATATAAATTCTGATCAATATAATTTTATTGAAATGTCTCATCATATTATTTTAGTTTATCTTGTTGATATATTTGCAAAAAATAAACTTAGTTCTTGGTATTAATTAGTGCAAAAACAAAAAATTTTCATTTGTGGGATAAGTACTGAATGTTGTTCTTACTCAACATTAATACAAGATGAAAATGATTTTGAAATTTTAAGTGGTAATAAACTTTTAAAATATATAGATTTTAATTATTCAAAATATAAGAATATTACCTTTATATCTAGTAAATTTTATCGTAGTTTACCTGGTGGACCAGTAGATAAAAAATTCTTTTTAAAAACAATTCAAAATATTAAAAATGATTTAAAAAAAAATACTTCAATAGATGGTATTTTATTTTTAATGCATGGAGCAATGTATGTAAAAGGTATAAATGATCCTGAAGGTTTTTTTATTGAAAAGATACGTTCTAAAGTATCTAAAAATTGCAAAATATCATTATCTTACGATCTTCACGGACAGATGACTGATACAATTATTAAAAATATTAATTATTTTGCAGCTTATAAAACAGCCCCACACATTGATGTTAAGCAAACTTATTTTAGAGCAATTAAAATGTTAATAAATGGAATATTAAAAAATAAAAAAAATCATATTGTTTGGGAAAAAATACCAGTTTTAGTTTCAGGTGAAATGTCATCAACAATAGTTGAGCCATGTAAAAAAATTTATAAAAATCTTAATAAATTTAATAAATTGAAAGGGATTAACGATTGTAATTTACTTATTGGATATGTTTGGGCTGACGCTAAAAGAGCAACAGCTTCAGCAATTGTAAATTGTAATGATGTTACTGTTGGTAAAAAAATTTGTAAGAAAATAGCACTAAGTTATTGGAATAATAGATTTAAATTAGTTTATGATATGCAATCTTATAAGTTAAATAAGATTTTTAACGTAATTAATAATAAAAAATTTACTATTTTAGCCGATAGCGGTGATAATCCAACAGCTGGAGGAGTCGGTAGTAGAATTGATGTATTAGAGCACGTATTTAAAAACAATATTGAGAATACACTATTTGCAGGAATTTTTAATGAAGAAATTTTTAGAAAGCTAAAAAATAAAAAAAACAAAATTGTCATAAAAGATACTATTTCAAAAAAGAAAATTTCTCTTGCAATTGATAAATATTATTTAAAAAATGATAATGCAATTTTAAGTTCAAATAATAATACGATAATCTTTACAAAATATAGAAAACCTTTTCATTATTTAAGTGATTTTAAGGAATTAAATATCAATTTAAAAAAATATAAAATATTGGTTGTGAAATCAGGATATCTTTCACCAGAGCTTAAAAAACTTAAAGCAGATAATTTTATGATTTTAACAGATGGATTTGTTACCCAAGATTTTAAAAGAATTAAAAATTTTTTCAGGGAAAAGCCAATTTATCCTTTCCAAAAAAACTTTAGATTCAATATAAATATTTAATTAAGTGCCACAAAAAGTTTCAAAAACTTTTTCACTTTCTAGAGGTGGAGTAATATATTTCTTATTTTCTATTTTCCCATAAGGATTTTTTAGTATTTTTTCGAATTCATATAATTGACTGTAATTGCCACTATATACTTTGTTAATTATTTGATCAATAATATGATTTCTAGGAATAATTTTAGGATTAACATTTTTAAATTTAGTTAATTTGTTCTTTTTATATTTTTCTTCCCAATTTTTAAAAATATTTTTATCAAGAGTATTATTTTCTAAATCTAAAAAAGTATTTGTATAATCAAGTTTATAAATATGCATCAAATCTAAAAATTCTCTGATAATTTCTTCGTTATTTTTATTAGTGTCTAAATTAAATTTCATAGACATCATTGCTAACCAAGATTGATCAAACAATTTTTGATATTTATTTAATATATCTTCAATTTTTTTAATTGCTGTTTTTTCATTTGTATCAATTAAATGAAGAAAAGTTTCAGCAAATCTCGCTAAATTCCATAATGTTATTTTTGATTGATTTTCAAATGAATATCTTCCCATTTTATCAATTGAACTAAAAACTTTTTTTGGATTATATTCATCCAAATATGCTGCTGGACCATAATCTATAGTTTCACCCGATAAAGACATGTTATCGGTATTCATAACGCCATGAATAAAGCCAACTCTTATCCAATCTATGATTAACTTAGTTTGTAAAAAACAAATTTTTTCATAGAATTTTAAATATTTATCATCATTATTATCTATATCAGGATACAGCCTTGAAATTGTATAAGATATAAAGTTTTGAAATTCCTCTCTATTTTTTAAAAGACTTCCAAATTGAAAAGTTCCCACTCTAATATGCGACTTCGCAACTCTAATTAAAATTGCACCGGGCTCTAATCTATCACGAAATACATTTTCACCAGTGGTAATAACTGCAAGTGCTCTGGTTGATGATATACCAAGATTATGCATAGCTTCACTTAATATATATTCTCTTATCATTGGACCTAAAGCAGCTTTTCCATCTCCATTTCTAGAGTAGGGTGTTTTGCCCGATCCTTTTAATTGTATATCTACCCTTTGATTATTATTAGTAATATGTTCACCAATAATTATAGCTCTACCATCGCCTAAAATTGTAAAATTTCCAAATTGATGTCCAGCATAAGCTTGAGAGAAGTAATTTTTATCTAATTTATTTTTTCCCAAAAGAATATTACATTTTTCATCATCTTCATATTTACTAAAATCTAAATTTAACTCCTTTGCAAGATCACTATTAAACAAAACTAATTTTTTATTATTAAAATTTTCAGGATTAACTTTACTATAAAAAATACTAGGTAATTTTGTATAACTATCTTGAAAATTCCAAACCATTTTGAATAAATATATATAAATTTTTTAAATTAAACATCTACAACTTTAGTATATAAGTACTTAGTCAGCAATGAATACCATAATTGATATAGTTAATCAGTCAAAACATCCAATAGATAGCGATGAATATATACAATATTGCAATGATGAAATTAAAAAAAATTCTATACTAATGTTAAATGATTTTTTAACAAATGACTGCTTAAGTGAATTAATTACTGAAGCACATGGATTACAAGATCAAGCTTTCTATTGTTCTCAAAATCATACTATCTTACTTAATAAACAAGATAAATTAAGTGACTTGAATGATCCTTTAAATAGAGAGGTCGTTAGTGATAAAGGTTGTGTCCCTCATGATCTGTTAAATCAGCAATCAAAATTAAATATTTTATATCAATCAAATATTTTTAAAAATTTTTTAAAAGGTGTCTTAAATTTAAAAGATATTTATCCATACAGTGATACCTTATCTTCCATAAATTATAATTATTATCAAAAATCACAACAGCTAGGATGGCATTTTGATAATGCATCATTTGCAATCACTTTAATGATACAATCTTCAGATAAAGGTGGTGAATTTGAATATGTTAGTAAAGGTAGAGATTTTTCTGAAAACTATATCGATAAATCATATATTAAAGATATTTTAGATAGAAAAATTTTACCACAAAAAGCAGATGTTGATGCAGGTACTCTTATATTATTTTATGGTAGAAATTATTTGCATCGTGTAACACCAGTAGGTTCCGAAAAACCAAGAATATTAGTAACACTTAATTACAATGAAGAAGAGGGCACAATGCTTTCAGAAAATGCAAGATTAACATTTTTTGGTAGAATTAACTAATTATGATTAAAGAAAAATAATTGTTTTCCATTTACTCGATAATTATTAATCAATTTTTTTGCTTCTTCTGATGTAATCCAATCAATATATTTTTTAGCCTCTTCAATATTTAAATTATCATTTATCTTATTGCTTACTAAAATTATCCCATATTGATTAAATAATGGTGGTAAATTTTCACAGACAATTTGTAGATTTTCTTTTTTATTAAAAGCTATCCAAGTGCTACGATCACTAAGAGTGTACGCATTCTTTTGATTAGCTATTAATAATGTTGAGCCCATTCCTTGACCAACACTGAGATACCAATTTTCTTTAAATGGTATTTTTATATTTGATAGTTCCCAAAGCTCCTTTTCCTTTTTGTGTGTTCCACTCTCATCACCTCTTGATACAAATAATAATTTCGATTTTTTAATTTCAATCATTTTATTTTCAATTGAAGAGCATGTTTTGTTATCTTTTTTTGGTCCTATCAAGACAAAATCATTATACATCAAATCATATCTTAGGGTGCCATATCCCTTATTCATAAATTCTAGCTCTGATTTTTTATGATGAACTAATAAAATTTCTACATTTCCATCCATTGCAACTTTAATTGCTTGACCTGTTCCAAGTGATAATGCTCTCACTTTTATTTTATATTTTTTTTCAAATTCTTTGTTAATATATTGTAATAAGCCCGTATCGTGTGTAGAAGTTGTGCTTGCTATGGTTATATGCTTATCATTGGCTAGAGCATTCTTAATCAAGAATATTAAAATAAATATAAGTAAAACTCTAATCATAAAACTTGATACATCTTATAGTACTTACTAAATATATTTATATATTTTGAAAGGATAGTTATGAAAATCATTAAAGTTTTAGAAAAAACTGAATTAGTAATAGTCGATTTAGAGGTAAATTTAGGTAAAGAAAAAAGAAATGGTTTAACATTATGTGTTAAATATAATGGTGATTATTATCCATTAAATACTGCACATGATGGAAGGCCAATTTTAATGAATAAAGATAATATAATTAAAAATTAAAATTAAATTTTTTAATTATAAACATAAAAATAGCATAAGCTATTGCAGTGCTAATTATTGAAACTATCACAGAGAAAACAAAGTTTTGTTTAAATTTTAAAAGTATTGGTAAAACAATAAAAAATACTATTGAAGGTACAGTCATAACAATTGTACTATAAGAAAGATCTATAACTTTTTGATAGTCTTTTGTATCCCAATACAGCCAAACAAATGCCAATAGTGAAGTTAATGGTAAAGAAACAATAATTGCGGCAGTCCAAGTATATTTTTTAGCTATTTCTGAAACAGCAACAATTATAATTGCACTGATTAGTGTCTTAAGAATTATGTACATTTTTGCTCACATTGGTTCGAGTTGCTATATAAACACCAAATGTACAAATTAACAACCCTATAATATCTATTAATAATAATTTTTCACCTAATAAAAACCATGCCATCACAGCTGTAGTTGGAGGTACTAGAAAGAAGAGACTTGAAGTTTTAGAAGCTGTTCCATTTTTTATCAAGTACATTAGAATTGCGTAAGCTCCAAAGGATACCATAATGATTTGCCAAGAAATTGATAAAATAAAACGTGTATCAAAATTAATAAATGATATTTCAAAAAAAAGTGAAATTATAAATAAAAATATTCCAGCACTTAATGCTTGATAAAAATTATTAACCGAAAGACTGATTTTATGAGTAAATTTTTTTTGCCAAATAGTAGCTGAAGTTGCTCCTAAAAGTGCAACAATAGAAGCAATAACACCTATTGTTGGGATTTCTGTTCCAATATCATAACCTATAACTAATATAGTGCCTAAAAAACCAAAAAATATTCCTATCCATTGCGTAACAGTAACTTTTTCTTTTAAAATAGGTCCACTTAGAATATTTGTTAAAATAGGTTGAAGGCATACAATTAACGCAGATAATGTTGCAGTAAGTCCCATAGAATAAGAAAAAAATACTCCACCTAAATAAAATCCATGAAAAAGAATTCCCGTAATCATAGCTTGAAAGATTAAATTTCGATTTATTCTTATTCTTTCCCTAAAAATAATAGAAAAAATTAAAAAAAATGCACTTACAATACAAAACCTAAAACACAGTGCTGCAAAAGGGCTTGCTGATTGCACAATAAATTGACCACTTATAAAAGCACTACTCCAAAAAAAGATAAATAGATATGAAAGATTTAGGTTCATTATAAATAATAATTCTATTCTTTATTTATAAATGTTATGAAAATTTATTCATAGAATAAAATGCTTAACAATAAAATCAATTTTTTTTGTCCAAATTGTAGTTCAGATAAATATATTGGTAAAACTACTATAGGAAAAAACTATAAAGATGAACCATATAAAAATGTAACATCTGAAATACAATGCGCTAAGTGTTTTATGGATATTCCATCAATTATTTCAGAAAATATTTCTCCTGATAAGCAAAATGAAATGTCCAAACTTTGGAATGAAATATACAAACCATCACATAAAGAAAATGCTGCACAATGTTCAAAATGTTTTAGGTATTATTGGGAAATAGAAAAATATTTATCTGAAAATAATATTTCTGTAAAAGATATTTTCTATCAAACTTATAATCCTAAAAAATCAATTGGAGATTTAATTTGTAAGATTTGTGATCCATCATCTTTTAAATAAAATTAATGTTAGCATATATTCTTAATATATCAGGTTGGCTGTTATTACCTTTCATGGATGGTATTGCAAAATATCTATCTTCAGAAATACATTTCATACAAGTTGTTTGGGGTAGATATTTTTTTATGCTTTTAGTCAGTTTTCCACTAGCATTTATATTTTTTAGAAAAGAAATTAGTTTTCCTAAAACAATTTCAGTACAGCTATTTAGAAGTTTTTTTTTATTTTTATCTACCGTTTTTTTCTTTTATGCAATTTCAGTTATAACTTTAGCGGAAGCTTTAACGCTTGCATTTATCTCTCCAATAATAGTGACAATATTATCAATTTTTTATTTAAAAGAAAAAGTTGGAATTCATCGATGGACTGCAGTTTTGATTGGTTTTTTTGGTGTTATGATCATTATAAGACCAGGTTTTATAGAAATAAATTTCGCATCTTTCTCAGCTATTGCAGCAGGAATTTCATACGCTTTTTACATAATTTATACTCGAAAATTATCTTTTACAGATAGTGCTGTTGTTACTTTGCTTTTTACAGGTATCGTAGGTTGTATTTTTATATCTCTTATTGTTCCTTTTTACTGGATAAATTTAGATTTAAGACAATTATTATTACTTATCTTATTAGCTTCAATTGGAACTTTAGGACATTTTTTAATAATTCTTTCTTTAAGACTTGGAGAAGCTTCTAAACTAGCTCCTTTGGGTTATTTTGAGATCTCCACAAATATACTTGTTGGATATGCCTTCTTCGGTGATTTGCCTGATATTTGGATTTATTTAGGATTATCTTTAATTGTTTTTAGCGGTATTTATATTTTTATTAGAGAAAGAAGAAAGATTAAAAAAACTAATTAGTTTTTCTAGTTGTTTGATAAATAAATATTGTAACAGATCCAAGCAGTAGGGCTCCTCCTATAATTGTATTTAGAGGAGGAATTTCATTTATAACAAACCAAACCCATGCAGTACCTAAAACACTTTCTAATAAAAATATTAGAGCTACTTCGTGTGCTGGAGCAAATTTAGGAGAAATTGTTAAAATCATAAATGGAATAGGAAGTATTAATAAGCACATTATGAAAAGAAATAAAATTTGATCATTATTTAAATCAAAGTTAATTCCAAATGGTAGAGCGTAAAGAGCTGATATTAAACATCCTAATAAACATGCAGGTACCAAATCTTTATTTTTAAATAATCTAACAAGAACCATACTAAAACCCATTCCTATTGCTACAATTAGAGCCATAATATCTCCATATAATCCTGTAGTTGTAAAGCTTCCTATTCCAATTATTATCATTGCAAGCATAGCAATTAAAATCACTATCCATGTAAAAAGACTAGGTATTTCTTTAAGTATAAAAACTGAAAATAATGCAGCAAAAATAGGAGCTGATGCAATTAGAACTAATGTATTAGCTACAGCAGTATTTTGAATTGAATATACAAAACAAATATGAGTTATAGCATAGAGAATAGCGTAGATTATCCCTGGCACACCAATTAGATAAAATGATTTAAGAAAAGATCTTTTGTAAGTATAAATGAGAAAAATTAGTATCGTAACAATTGGTAGAGCGCTTCTATAAAATATTAAACTAAAATCATCTAAATTTACTAATCTAATAAATAAACTATCAGGGCTAAGTATTAAAACCCCTACAAATGATAGTATAAGCCCCTTATTTCTTGTTTTCATAAATATTTGAAAATAAATAGATTATTAATATATCTATCAGTATCGTTCTTTAATTCACACTTGTTTTTATGAAAAAATTACTTTTTTTATGTTTTATTTTTTTATCACTAAATACTCACGCCTTAGATTCAAATAAATTAATAAACCTCGATGATTTAAAAATACTTTTTGATCTTCAAAAGAATGATTGGAACGAAAATGTTCTTTTTCTCATAAAAAAGAATTCATTTTCTAAAGTAGATAATGACTCAGATGTATTTTATTTAAAATCAATATTTAATGATGGCGAAATAATTACAATGCCAATTTTTTCTAAGGATATTGTTGAAAAAATTATATTTGAATATATTTTTTTAGATTATAATAAAAAAAATTTAAAAATTATAAATAATCATTTTAATTCGTTTAAAAATTTTTGTTTTGAATATCTCTATAATGACAAGTCTATACAAGTAGTTATTACTAAATGTAATTAATTAAAAACCATTGATGTAGCTTTAAAAATTAAACTATGTCTTTTAGCTAATTCTAATTTATCATTTGAATATCCACCACCTATTACTGTCGCAACAGGAATTGATTTATTTTTAAAAAATTCTAACACTGTAATATCTCTTTTTAATAATCCTTCAGTTGTTATTTTTAAATTTCCTAATTTATCATTCTCATGAATATCAACTCCAGTATCAAAAATTACTAAATCAGGATTAAAATTTTTTATACAACTATTAAGAGTTTGATATAATATTTCTAAATATTCATTATCTTCTAAATTATCTTCTAATTCAACATCCATGTCACTTATTGATTTTCTAAATGGAAAATTATTTTTACAATGAATAGAACATGTAAAAATTTTATCATTATCTTTAAGGATTGAGGCTGTACCATCTCCTTGATGCACATCAGTGTCAAAAATTAATATTTTTTTTACTTGATGGGTTCTTATTAAATGTAATGAAGCATAAGCCAAATCGTTAAAAACACAGTATCCTGAACCAAAATCTCTATGACTGTGGTGTGTTCCACCTGCTAAATGATTTGCTATACCATTCTTAATTGCTTCTTTGCATGTTAATAGAGTTCCATTAACTGCTAAAAAGGAGCGATTAGAAAGTGTTTCTGACCATTTAAAACCCAATCTTCTTATTTCTTTATCGGACAAAGTACCATTTTTAATTTTTAATACGTAATCTAAATCATGACATATAGAAACTTCATCAACACTTGATTTTTGAGGACTTAGAATTTTTGCACGATGATAAAAATCTGAAGTTTTTAATTCATTATATAAATCTGAAAACTTACTGGCAGTAAATTTATGATTTTCAGGCAGAGGAATGTCATAATCTTCGTGTGTTACCCAACTGATTTTTTTCATAAATTTGCCTCTTTTTAACTCAATTTATGCCTAAATTAATTTGTACATAGTTTATGTGGCACTAATCTACCAATATATATTTAGTGAGTAAATGTATTCTATCCATAAAGAATTAGTGTCACAACCAATATGGAATTTGTTTTAATATTTGATTTATTAATTATTTGTATGATTGGTTTTTTTATTGTCAATTTTTATTGAATTAATAATCAATTTAAATAATATTTTAAGAATGAAAGATTTTTATGATCTAAATGGCTATTTTTCACCATTAAAAATTTATAATGCAAAAGAAGCAAATTTTTTTAGAAATAAATTAGAAGACTCAGAAAAAAAATTAGGTAAACTTCATTATATTGTGAAAACTTATACAATAATGAAATGGGTGTATGAAATAGCAACTAATAAAATATTGCTTGATTTTGTTGAAGAAATAATTGGTAAAAATATATTATTATATAATGCAACTTTTATAATAAAAGAACCAAACACTAAAACACACGTAAGTTGGCATCAAGATCTTACCTATTGGGGCTTTGATAATAATGAAAAACAAGTAAGTGCATGGTTAGCTTTATCCAAAGCTAATGATCAAAGTGGTTGTATGAAAATGATTCCAGGTTCTCATAAAAATGGATTTTTTGAACATCATTCAACTGAAGATAAAAATAATGTTTTATCTAGAGGTCAAACTGTAAAAGATATTGATATAAATAAAGCAGTATCATGTCCGTTAGAACCCGGTGAAGTTTCCTTTCATCATGGTCTAACATTACACGCATCTCAACCTAATTCTAGCAATGACAGAAGAATAGGATTAAATTTTCAATTTATTTCTACTGATATGAAACAACTAAAAAGCAAAAATGATAGCGCTATTTGTGTAAGAGGAGAAGATAAGTATAAAAATTTTAAGACAGATCAAGTAGCTAAAGATGACTTTGATCATGAGGCTTATCAACATCTTTTAGTATTAAATAATCATTATAATGAAACAATAAGAAAAAATTAATATTTATTTATTAGAATCTGAAATAAGAGATCTAAAAATTAACTTCTATTTAATCAAATCATATGAATGTTTTATCTGGAATTAGTATCGGATTTATTGGTTACACGATATTTGTCATTTTAGATACAATAATTAAAAAATACCTAGTTAATGAATATTCTGTTTTTCAAATAAATTTTTATATTTGTCTTTTTAGTTTTATACCAACACTATTAACTCTTTATTTTCTAAACAAATGGAGCTCACTAAAAAATGATATTATTCATATACAGCTTCTTAGAGGATTATTTGGATTAATTTCAGGGGCTTTAGTAGTTTATTCATTTAGAGAACATGCATTTAGTGAAATTTACCCAATATTATTTAGTGCTCCATTAATGATAACAATGTTATCCCATTTTTTTTTAGAAGAAAAAGTTGGTATTAGAAGATGGTCAGCGGTAACAGTTGGATTTATTGGTGTATTAATAGTTAGTAGACCTGGCACTATTCATTTTTCATTAAGTCTATTTGGTTTATTTTTTTCCGCATTACTAATGGCGATTAATATTACTTTAGTAAGAAAGTATTCAAATAATCAATCATCAATAGCATTTACTTTTTATGCTTTTTTATCTGCAACTATTTTAAATGGATTACTTAGTTTTAATAGCCACATCGCATTATCTTTTAATGATCTAATGATACTTGTTTTTTGTGGTATTATTTGTGGAATAGGGGGTAATTGTTTAACAATCGCCTCAAAATTTTTAGAGTCTAGTGTTTTTGCTCCTATTCAATATACACAATTAATTTCTGGAGCAATTTTAGGTTATTTATTTTTTGCTGATATTCCAGATATTTATGAAATTATAGGATCATTAATTATTGTTGGTAGTGGAATTTATATAATAATTAGAGAAACAAAAATAGGGGTTAGGCCATATATTAAAGAAGATTCAAGATTTCGTGACCAATTTAATAGAGGTCACTAAATTAATAATTATAAATCAAAACTTTGTGATAATATTTTAATAGCATAAAATTATTATGAAAAATTTATTAAATAATAAAAATCCAATAACTTTACTAATTTTATCATCAATAGCCATGCCTATCGCTTTTAGTACTTGGATGGTTTTATTAAATAATTTCTCAGTTGAAAGAGCAAGTTTCACTGGAGTTGAAATTGGAATACTTCAAAGTATCAGAGAGATACCTGGCTTCCTAGCATTTACTATTATTTTTTTATTGTTCTATTTTAAAGAGCAATATTTTGCTATTTTTTCTTTAGCCTTAACTGGTTTTGGTGTTGCAATTACAGGTTTCTTACCAACTGTTTATGGTTTGTATTTTACAACAATTATTATGAGTACTGGCTTTCATTATTGTGAAACGGCCAAAAATTCTTTGAGTTTACAATGGCTTTCAAAAGAAGAAGCTCCACCAGTTCTAGGAAAATTAATAGCTGTTAGCTCAATTACGTCTTTATTTTTGTATTGTATAATTTGGAGTTTATTAGAAATCTTTAATTTAGATTATAAGTATATATTTTTAATTGCAGGATTAATTTGTATTTTTATTTCCATACACCTTTTTATATCCTTTCCTTTTTTTGAAATCAAAAATAAACAACATAAAAAAATAATTCTAAAAAAAGAATATTCTCTTTACTATATCTTAATTTTTTTATCAGGTGCTAGAAGACAAATTTTTGTAGTTTTTGCAGCTTTTTTAATGGTAGAAAAATTTGGATATTCAGCATCGCAAGTTACTTTACTATTTTTAGTTAATTATATTTTTAATTGGTTTTTTGCAGAACGTATTGGAAAGTTAATAAATATATTTGGTGAGAAAAAATGTCTTATATTTGAATATATTGGACTCGTTATAGTTTTTACATCTTATGCATTCGTGACTAATGCTTATGTTGCAGCAGGTTTATATATTATTGATCATATGTTTTTTGCATTAGCTATTGCAATTAATACATATTTTCAAAAAATTGCTGATCCAAAAGATATTGCAAGCACTGCAGGTGTTTCATTTACTATCAATCATATAGCTGCAGTATTTATCCCAGTACTTTTAGGATTTGTTTGGATTAATTCTCATTCAATAGTTTTTTTAATTGGATCTTTGTTTGCTCTACTATCTTTAATCGCTTCATTTTTTTTACCTAATAATTTATCAAAGATTATTTTAGATGAAAGTAATTTAAAAAAAGTAAGAGTATAATTTACTCACCTATATAACTAAGAATTATTTTTCTTTTGTATTTACTGTACCTGTGTTCAATTAGATATATTCCCTGCCACATCCCTAATTTCATTTCTTTATTGTTTATAGGAATTGTTAATGAGGTTTGAGTAAGCATAGATTTTATGTGAGCAGGCATATCATCATCTCCTTCATAACCATGTTTATATAATGAAGAATCTTCAGGAACAATTCTTTGAAAAAAAGAATTAATATCATCTAATACATCAGGGCTAGCATTTTCCATTATTGTTAATGAAGCAGAAGTGTGTTCTATAAATAAATTTAGCTGACCTTTAATTATATTATTTTTTAGAATCCAATCATGAACATTATTTGTAATTTCATACATTCCCTGTCCATTATTAGAAATTATCAATTCATCTTGTAGATTTAACATTTTCTAATCTTAAAATGAAGTCGTGGCACCTACAAGGAGAATTATAATGAAAATTAATGTTATGAAAAAAAGAACTATTCTTTTGATAAGTGCCACAATTTATAAAATATAATCAAATTTTGTTTTAATAGAGATATAAATAAGGAAAAATTGTGTTATGATTATCCTAATTCTTTTTAGCTAGGAATATTATTTGTTAAACAATAATCAATTTGCAATTTTTTTAATTATTATATCAATTATTTTTGGCACTCTTATGGGTACATTTATAAAATTAGCTCAAGAAGAATTAAATGTATTTACAACTGGTTTTTTACGTTTTTTCTTTGGATTTTTAATCATCACCCCTTACATTCTAAAAACAAAATTTGAAGTATTTAGTACAAAAAATTTAAAAATTCATCTTTTACGGTCAGCACTAAACTTACCTGCAATGTTACTTGGTTTTGCAGCTTTAGCTATGCTTCCATTAGAGAAAATGACAGCCATTCATTTTATAGTTCCTATCATTGTTACAATCTTAGCTGTGATATTTTTAAAAGAAAAAATCTATTTGTATAGGTCAATTGCATTAGTGATTGGTTTTCTAGGAATGTTAATAATATTGCGACCCGGTATTATAGATATTTCTATTGGAATATATATGGCGCTTATTTCATCGCTAATTTGGTCAGTAGTTATAATTTTAACTAAAAAAGTATCTAAGGATGATAGTGCTATAACAATATTATCACACCAGTATGTTTATATGAGTCTTTTTTCATTTCCATTAGTTATATATTTTTGGGATCAGCCAAGCTTAAAAACAATTATTTTTATATTATGTGCTGCAATGTCAGGAACTATATTACATATTGCATTAAATCATGCATATAAATTAGTTGATGTAACTATGACTCAACCTTATTCATTTTTAGGATTAGTAGTTTCATCAATAATTGGATATTTTGTCTTTAGTGATAAACCTGATTTTTATACCTGGTTAGGTGCTTCTGTAATTTTTTGTGGTGTGCTTCTAATTTCTTACAGAGAACTTCAATTAAATAAAGAAATTACAAGAAAGAGATTAAATATTAATTCATAATATTAATATTTAACATCGTTAGATTATGTGTATTATTAATAAATGCAAAATAATTATTTTTATAAATGGATAGATAGTAATAAAGATGATGAAATAAATAGTTTCAAAGAATGTATCGATTCATATATTTATTTTAAGAAAGATGCTTTTTATAAAACTAACAAATTAATTAAAAAAAAACCAGAATTTAATGCTCCAAAATTATTAAAAATAGTTTTATTGCTTTTTTCTAGAGATGTACAAAAAATTTCATTAGCTAGAGAAACATTCAAATTAATTTCCACTGATGAAGTAAATGATTATTTTCATCAATATTTAGAGATAGTAAATCTCTGGATTAAAAATGATTTAAAAAATTTATTAAATAAATTGGAATTAATTATAAAAGATAATCCCAAAGATATTTTTGCAATCAGATTATTTCATTTTAATAATATTTTCTTGGGTATTGATAGTAAATTTTTAAATAAACATGAGGAAATACTAAGTAAGTGGTCTGAAAATGATCAGCATTACAATTTACTATTAGGGATGACTAGCTATGCTTTTGAAGAAAATAATATAATTGATAAAGCTAAGCTTTTAGCTTTAAATTCACTAAAACAATCATCAAATGACTTATGGAGTTGGCATGCCCTTTTGCATGTACACGATAATGAGAATAACAACTCTATTAACAACAATGATAATTTTAATAAAATTAATTGGTCAATTTACGGTCCAATAAAAAGACATATATGGTGGCATCAATCATTAATATTATTCTACAATCAAGAATATGAGAAAAGTTTAAAACTATTTGATAATTATTTCTCTTCTTCAGAAATTTTTTATTTAGATTTTTGTAATGCTTGTTCTTTTTTATTAAGACTTCATTACAAAGGAGTGGATGTTAAAGAAAGAATGGATAAATTAAAAGATTATGCTGAATATTTTAAAAATCAACACATACTTCCATTCATTGATTATCATCTTATTTTTTATTACTTATACTATAATGACCAAGATTATTTTCAGCAACTTGAAGAGAAAATGGAAGAAAATTATTTAGAAAATTCTTTTAAAGAAAATTATATTAATTACTTAAAGCCAATCATTCACAGTATGAAAACAAATGAATTATTAAACGAAAATATAATTAAATCACAATTTAAATACCTTGGAGGTAGTTTTGCTCAACGAGAACTTATTTTTTTAAGTTTAATCCAAAATACAAAATATGAAAAGAATAAATCAGATTTAATATCAGAATATAATGATTATAAATCAGTATCAAAATTATATGTATAATTCTAAATTATTAGAAGAAAAATTTATAAAAAATTCAAATAATAATTTTACCTTATTAAAAGATAATCTTTTTTTTCGAAATATAACTTTTCAAAATTTTCAAATTTTAAAGATGATATCATTTTTGGTAAGAAACAAAAATTGGAATAACTATGATCCTAAAATTCTAAATTATGAAGAGAACTTTGATACATCCTTAGAATATATATTCGATTTAGAATATGGTATAGATGAAATTCTTAAAACAAGAAATGTTATATTATTTTCTGATAATTCTATCACTCTATCCTCTGAAGGAGAATTTTTAACTGATTTTTGGACTAATAGAATAGGTTTTAATTTATTAATTCCATTACAAAATCATGTTGGTTCAAACATCATTGTAACAAAAGGGAACGATTTAAAAGAGGAAAAAAAATTTCCAGAAAACATAAAACCCGACCAACCATTTTTTAAATTTAAAAACCTTGCTTATACTTTAGACGATAGTTTGTTGGTTAATATTAATTTTGAGGGTATTTTATTTGAAATGGAGGATCAAAGAAACTGGGGTGATGCCTCTTATAAAATATATAGCGGCTCCTTATTAGAACCTTTCCCATATGTAGAAAAAGGGGGGACTAATTTCTCTCAAACTGTTAAAATAGATTTAGTAAATAAAAAACAAAGATCTTTCCCGTCTAAGAATATTGTAAAAATTGATCATACTACTCCTTATAAATTTCCTAAAATTGGTATAAAAATTGATTCTTTAATTGTTCCTGATGATAATTTAATAAATAACTTTGATTATTATTACTATCTTATTGATTTTACTGAAGATTTTACGAATGTAACTTCAAGATCTCAAAACAAAGTATTCCTTGTAGCTTTGGTTGATCATACTAATGATCCTGATGATGAGTTAAAAAAAATTTACAATTTTGTAACTGAAAATACTATTAATTTAGATAAAATTTTAATTTGTCCAAAAATATATTTGAATAGTTTTCAACCAGCTGGTGAATGGCCTAAAGCTCCGGAATTAAATGAATACTATAAAATTGCGAAAAAGATATTTTCTAATAGTGAAATTGTTTCTGGAATGGTCACTAATTTTACAGAATTAAATAGAAAAAGACCAAAAATGTTTTATGATTTGGTTAGTTTTTCCTTCACTCCAATTGTTCATGATTCTAGTGATTTTGGTGTATTAAATACACCTGAAACTATACCTTATATCCTTAAAACTCTAAAAAATTTTTCTAATAGTACCAATGTTCATATTGGTCCAATTTCTATTGGTATGCATTTCAATCCTTATGGTGAAGGTCTTGTAAGTAATAAAAACAAAATAAGATTAGAAATGGCTGATAGCGATCCAAGGCATGATCAATTATTTTCACTAACTTGGACACTGGCAATTTTTATTCAATCAATAAATAAAGAATCAAAATTTTTTACTTTTAATTCTATTTATGGGCATCATGGAATATTAAATAAAGATAATACCAAAAGACCATTGTATCATTTAAATAATTTTCTTATTTCATTAACAAATTCAGAAATTTTTAAATTTAATCCAGTTAACGAAGTGTATGGATTAAAAATCGTACTAAATGATAAAAAGTATTATTTATTTGTTAATTCCTCAAAACAAAAAAAGGAAATTATTATTCCTGAAATAAATTTTAGTAATCAATATAAGCTTAATTTAAACAATTATACTGATATTTTTAATAATGATTTTTCTTTTTTTAACTTTAAAAATGATACAAGTCCATATACGTTTGAACCCTTAGAAATTAAATTTATAGAAGATAAATGAAAAAATTAAAAGGAGCATTAATTGGTTGTGGTTTCTTTGCTGAAAATCATATTTTAGCTTGGAATGAATTAAAAAATATTGAGATAATATGTGTTTGTGATTTAGATATTAAAAAAGCTAATAAATTTAAATCTAAATTTAACATTTTACATTCTTATTCATCGATAGAGTTAATGTTAAAAAAACATAAAATAGATTTTGTTGATGTTGTAACAACAATGGAGACACATTTAAATATTGGTAAAATTTTATCTAAGTATAAAATTCCAACTTCTATACAAAAACCATTTGCTGAAAATTTATCAAATGCAAAAAAAATTGTTTCTTTATATAAAAAAAACAAAACACCACTTATGGTGCATGAGAATTTTAGATGGCAAAGCCCTCTATTAAAATTAAAAGAAATTATAAATAAGGAGAAGTTAACTAAACCTCATTATGCCAAAATATCTTTTAGACATGCCAATCCTGTTGGATATACCAATCAAACATATTTATATGATTTAAAAGAGTATTTAACCTTAGACGTGGGAATCCATTTATTTGATTTAAGCAGATTTTTTATGGGAGAAGCAAAAAGTATTTATACAGTTAATCAAAATACAAATAATAAATTTAAAGGTGAAACAGATTTTATATCCCTAATAAGAAATAAAAATAAAAGTATTACCATTGTTGATGCATCTATTTCTTCAATAAAAAAACCTGATAGATTTGCTCAAACACTAGTTAATTTAGAATTCTCTAACGGCTCAATTGATTTGGATTACAATTATAAAATTACTCTTCACAAAAATAATAAGAAGAAGATTTATGATGGAAAACCAAAGAAATATAAATGGATTTCAAAGCCTTGGGATCAAATTCAGGAAAGTGTAATTAATACGCACAAACATTTCATTGATTCATTAATAAATAATATTGAACACGACACCAGCGGTGAAGATAACATAAAGAGTTTATCATTAGTCTTCAATTCATATAAATCTGATAAGCTAAGGAAAGAAGTTAAAATTTAATTATTTATTTAATTTTAAATTGTAAATTTAGATATTTCATCTCTAATTAATTTACTTAAGAGACTGTAACCAAGTACATTCATGTGTAATGGATCTTCTGAATAAAATTTTTCAAATCCAGCATAAAGCATTGGAGAACAAAGATCAATATAGCGCCATTGACTAAAATTCTCAATTTTATTTTTTATTCGTTCATTTGCTTCTAAAATTGTATTTAAATAATTATTTCTGAATACACTTGGTTTTATGGATACAAAAAAACATAACGTATGAGGTAATTTTTCATTAACTTCAGAAGCAAATAATAAAAATTCATTTTCTAAATTTTCAGCACTCATTCCGCTACCTATATCATTATCACCAGCATAAAAAATCATCTTGTCAGGATTATTTGGGACTACTATTCTGTTAAAATAGGTGCGACATGAAACTAATGTGGAACCACCAAATCCTAAGTTTAATAAACTATCAAATGACAAATCAGTTTTTGCATTTTCCCAATCTCTAAATGTTGAACTTCCAAATAAGACTATTTTGTTATTTTTATATTGATCTGAATGTAATTTAATTTCTAATTCTCTTACGTCTGCTTCAAATTCTTCTTCAATAGGGCTAACTAAATTTAAGTTACTAACTACATCTTCATTATTAATTTTATTTTTTGAAGCAGATTTCGCTAATTCAATTGCTTCTTCAACATATGTTCTAAAAGTTTTTCTATATTTAGATAAAAAATTTTCTAACTCTTTTTTATTTTTCATATCATTTATAAAATCTTTTATTTTTATTGGTTTTTTAATAACTGCTGAATAAATTGTATCAGAAATTGAATAATCAAAATTGGCTAATGCAATAGGAACAAGAAGAGGCTCTGGTTTTAATTGGTCTGCTAATAAAAATGCACCTGGTTTTAATGGGCCTGGAGAATTTGGAGTTAAATTATCTTCAGTTTCAGATGTACCTTCTGGAGCTATAACTAAAGGTCTGTTTTGATCAAAAATATTTTGAGTTTCGATAAATAATTTGCTTTTTCTCTTCTTTTTTTGTTCTTGAGTTTCGTTTAAATAATCTGATTCTGGTGTATGGACGAAAATATAATCTAAATTCTCATAATAATTATATCTCCAGAATTCTGTATTTCTAGAATATCGAGCAATTCTTTGACCACCATCACCATATTTTGGGAATAAAATTTTTGCACTAATAAAGTGACTATCTATACTAAATTGATGTCCATTAGCTAAACCATTTTCTTCAATGCTTGCCAAATGATTATAAAAAAAAATGTTTGTAGGTTCGTCAGGTAAATTCTCCATACCTTTAATAACATAAGGCACTTGATCAAAAGCTTTTATAAAATCTGAATTTGTTAATTTTTGTAATGCTTTTTTATTTATTGAGTCATATGAGGTTGCTACTCTGTTATATATTTTGTTAAGTTGTTTGAAAAATCTATTTTTTCTTTCTATACCACTCAAAGCATCAATCATTAAACTAGCTATAGATTTTTCATCATCATTACCTGTTATAATTAAATCATAAATTGTATCGAATGCTAAAGAATGAGTTAAATGATTTTCTAATAAATGAGGTATTGTATAAAGTTTTGAATTACTTGGTATTGTTGCAGAATTATCATTTAATAAATATTGAAAAAACTCTTTTTCATTTTTAGCTGGATATGTCGTTAAGCCTGTTGAACTTTGAATATAACGACCTAATTGCCATAATTGTCTTTTAAAGAATTTGATTGCCAATTCTGCATTGGTTTTAATTAAATTATCAATAAACTCATTTGAAAATTTTAATATAGTTGTATCTCTTGTTGCTTTTAATGAGTAGGGTGATACAATTTCATGAAATCCTGAAGATAATGATAATGCTACTCCTGGTCTAGCTATTGATCTTGAATTGTTTTCTAATTGATCATCTTTTAAATTTGTAAAAGATGCCTCAACCTTACCTTTTAACAAAATATTTATTCCATCTGATTTAGTGCCTTCTAGCGCTATATATTCACCTGCTGAAAATAGCCTAACGTTTGCATAGTTTATTAATTCATCGAGATCATTATCATCAAGAAAAGCTAAAAATGCAGAATTTTTAATTCTTTTTGTATTTACAATATCTCCACTAGTTTTAACACCTTCTGCTATATTAATGTTTTTTTGTTCAATAGGTTTTTTTAAATTGCGAGATGACTCTATTAAATTAATTGATTCAAATAATAAAAAAGAATAAAAAAAACTTGCATAATCAGGATCTACTTCTTCTAATTCTTTTAATTTTTCTATTTTGATAGAAATATATTCTGAATTACCTTTAATAAATATATCCGACATATATCTGCCTGGTGCATTTAAGCCAGAAATTCCAAGAGGTGATCCTTCATTTTGTAATGCTGCTAACTTATAAAAAACATTATTATGATATTTTACATATTCCGCTTCACCTTTTAAAAGAATAAAAATTTGATCTGCAATACCATGCTGTTCTGCAATTTTGATGTCTTCATTACTTTTATGAAATTCTGCACCAGAATTTATTAAATCTTCAGTATTTTTTTTTGGAGACAAAGAAAAACCTTTATCTACAAGTATTAAAGATATTTTTTCACTTAAATTCATTAATTATCTAGCTTAATAAATTTCTCTTTTTAATTAAAGAAAAAAATATTATCTTCTTATAATTGACTTAAAAATATTAATAAAAGATAACAGTATTATTTTTAACCTAAATATACTCACAATTGATTGAGCTAAATATGTCAATGCAGCAGCTCTTAAAACAGATTTACATTGATACATATTCTCTTTTGGAACATATCTTTTGAGTATTGGTAAAGCTCTCTTAAAACTTGCATCAAATTCTACAGGAAGAGTAATCAAATGGATTAAAACATTTGTAGATAAACAACCCATTATTATTATAGCGGCAATAAGAGTGATAAATGGACTTTTAGTGAAGGCAAATATTGAAGGTAGTCCTATAATTAATAAAAATGAACCAATTCTCTGAAAGAGCATTGTTTTTTCAATTAATGATTGTCTAAGTATAAGTGGTTTATATTTTTCTTTATCTTGAATTGCATGACCAATTTCGTGAGCAACAACGGAAATGCTTGTTATACTTTTTTTATCAAGTTTATCTGTAGCGATATGTATTTTTTTATCTTTAGGATTGTAATGATCTAATTGTTTAATAGGATTAATTGATACATTGGTAATTTCTTCTTCTTCAAGTATTTTTTTTCCAAGCTCTCTTCCTGTAAAGGGCATATCAGGTAAAATTTTATTATATTTTTTTAAAATATAATTTACCCATAAACTTGGTAGAAAGAGTGCCATAAATGGTAAAAAATAGTAAAATAATTTAATCACAATATAAAAATAGGAATAATATTATTAAAAATCAATTTTATTTAATCTGGTATTATTAACAATAATTAATTATTGTTTTAAAAGTGAAATCTAAATTTGAAAGAATTAATAGACTCCCTCCATATATATTTGGGGAGATAAATTCATTAAAAATGAAACTGAGAACAGAGGGTAGGGATATTATTGATTTTGGTATGGGTAACCCTGATATGCCGACACCTCTTCACATAAGACAGAAATTGAAAGAAGTTATAGATAAGCCAGGTGTTGGACGTTATTCAGTTTCTAAAGGCATTAATGGATTAAGAAAGGCTCAAGCTAAATATTATAAAAAACGATTTAATGTTGATTTAAATCCATCAAGTGAAATTATAGTAACAATTGGTTCAAAAGAAGGTTTAGCAAATTTAGCACAAGCTATTACTTCAAAAGGAGATAGAATATTATGTCCTGATCCATCATATCCAGTTCATCCATATGGTTTTATGATTGCCGGAGCTAAACTAACACCTTTGAAAACATTTTTTAATGGACAGTTTGATAAAAACAAATTTTTATTAAATATAGTTAATAATTTAAAAAAATATTCTTCAATAAAAGTTATTATCGTTTCTTTTCCCTCAAATCCAACAGCTCAGATAGTTGATTTAGATTTTTATAAAGAATTAGTGAAAATTGCAAAAAAATATCAAGTTTATATTCTATCTGATTTAGCTTATTCTGAAATTTACTTTGGCAATAATCCACCACCATCAATATTAGAAGTTAATGGAGCAAAGAGCATAGCAGTTGAATTTACAACTTTATCCAAAACTTATGCAATGGCTGGGTGGAGAATAGGTTTTGCGGTTGGAAACAAAACTTTAATTGAGGCATTAACAAAAATAAAATCATATGTAGACTATGGTGCTTTTACACCAGTTCAAGTAGCAGCCACTGCTGCTCTAAACGGATCTCAAAAATGTGTAGAAGAAATAAGGGAGACTTATAAAAAAAGAAGAGATGTTTTAATAGAATCTTTTGAAAGGGCTGGTTGGGATAAAATTCCAGAGCCTGAAGCATCAATGTTTGTATGGGCTCCATTACCAAAAAAATATAAAAAAATGGGTTCTATGAAGTTTGCTAAAAATTTAATGATAAATGCTGACGTTGCAGTAGCCCCTGGTTTAGCTTTTGGAAAAGGAGGGGAGGGTTTTGTTCGTATTGGTCTAGTAGAAAATACTCAAAGAATAAGACAGGCGGCTAAAAATATTAAAAAATATTTTAATACTTAATATCAAACTGATAAAATTTTAATATAATGAGATAATTTTTCACCTGCATCCCATGCATCACTTAGACTTTTTCCTATAACCCAGTCTCCACTTAAAAATAATTTGTTATCCTTAGAATTAATCCAATTTTTTTTTGAAATACTATTATAACTGACTTTTGTTTGCGCAAATAACCATCTGTGTGATTTAATAAAACTTATCTCATTTTTTATACCAAATGTTTTTTCAAATATTGATTGAGCGTATTTTTCTAGATCAGATTTATCAATGCTAATATTGTTATTCGTATATTCAGAACTCATATTTAATACCCAACATTCGTCAGATAATTCATTAAATTTAATATTTTGATTCATAAAAAAACTAATATCTTTATGAAGATTTAATCCTGCTTTGATATTTATGTTGTTAATATCTTTATAACTTAACATTACTGTATGTATTGGATCATAAGATGGTTCGCTAACAATCTGAGTAAAATCAATTAAATCTTTTGAAAGTTCTTTTGATTGTAGATACGGTATACAAATTAACACATAATCAAAATCTTTAAATTCTTCCTTTTCAGAAAATAGTGAGAAGAGATCATTACTATTTTTTGAAACTTTAATTATTTTTGAATTTAAATAACTTTTTACTTTAATATTATCAAAAATAGACTTTGGAATAGAATTCATTCCATTTTGACCAATAATAATTTTTTTTCTAGTTTTTTTATTTTTTAAATAATCTGTTGCAAAATCTATTTCTATTACTTGTCCCAAATTAAATCTACTTATTACTTCATTTAATTGATTTACAGAATGATTTGTCGATAGATAATGTGCTCCATGATCAAAAAGGTAATTATCATGCTTTCTAGTAGAGACTCTTCCTCCTGGTCTCCATGATTTATCAAAAATTGTAATATTATGTTCTTGAAGATTATAAGCAAGAGACAAGCCAGTCATCCCAGCTCCAATTATTGCAATATTTTTCACATTAATTAATGTTAATTATTTGAAAATTTTTTTTGCCTGAAGATTTAATTTTTTTTAAACCAAATTTACTGCATAGATTTTTGTATCTCTGTTTTGCTGGTAAGTTAATTGTTTTAAAATGTATATTATCGTGACCAAACATCATTTTCTGACCATTAATTTCATATAATTTTTTATAAATACTAGATTTTCTTCTAATAACCATGATTTAATAGAAAAAATATATAGTTAAATTTAAAGCAGCAAAGATAAAGACTATTGCAATAGCTGCGTATAAATTTCTCTTGTTCATATGTATTTATAGTTAAAATTATACTTAAAAGTCAAGATACTAATTTAATTTAACATTAATGATTTTAAAAAATCTAAGTTTTCAATTAATCGCCTTAATTCTTCAGGATCTAATCCTTTTAAATTTTCTTTAAATAAATTTTGATAGTCTAAAGTATCAATACGATCCGTATATATTTCTTTTAAAGAAATTGTATTTGAATTATCATAATCATAATTCCCAATTAATATTTTTGATAATGCAGGAAATATTAGTGATGTAGTTGTATAAGTTGCAAATCCTATTTCTCTGTCTTCGTCTTGTCTTTTATCTATAAAGGTAAAATATATAGCTATTCTTGCTGCACGCGTTAATTCTGCAACAGATAATTCATTATCTTGAGATACATCTAAAAATGAAAAAGTTTCATTAATACAATTTGCTGGATTACTATCATTATTACAAGTTTCTATTAATTGTGAATTCATTAAATTAATTATTTCACCATAAATAATTTGGAAGACACTTGGTATTGATTCACATTTTTCATAAACAGAATAATCTGCTGAATTTAAAAAGGAATAATCTATACCGTCCCAACCATCAGGAGCTGTAACTTCAAGTAAATTATCACCATCTTTTTTTAAAAAATAATAATAACTACCATCTAGTTCACCCCATTTGTAAGCTGACCAATCTTCTACCTTTGATGTTTTTGATACATTAAATCCAACATATGTTTCATCAATCCACATACTTGTATTATTTGATATTATGAATACTTGATATTCTGCATCACAATCATCACTCCAAATACCTTGCATGTCTTTTGGAAAATTATCTTCAAAAATTAATTCTGCATTGAGGTTGAATGGCAACAATAAAACAATACCAAAAATTAATTCTACTAAATTATTCTTCATAGGGCATAACTCTTATTACATCTCCGTAAATAATTACGACTCTTTGACCATTTGGAAGGGCATTATCATCTCCTTGCACAAAAGCTTTTTCTTGATCATTTTGGCAATTAGAAATTGCATTACCACATTCATCAATATTCACTATATATTGAAAGCCATCATGATTACCAATTTTAGCTTGTATTACTGAGCCCATAGCAGCTCCTCCAATAGTTCCATATACTATCGCTATATCTTGACACTTTGTTCCTAATATTTCTTCTTCTCCACATATTTGAGAAGCTAAAAGACCTCCTATCATTGCTCCAGCAGTGGCTCCAATCCAATCACTTTCACCTTCAATTTTTACTGGAAGAGAGGTTTTAATTGTTCCATATTCAATATTAGTTACTTTTTGTGCATCAGATTTTTTTACTTTATTTGGAGATGTTGTATTACAAGAGATTAGTGCAAAACTAATTATAAGAGGAATTACCAATAATTTTACTAATTTGGTCATTAATTTATAACTTATTATAGTTAAAAATTGTCTAAAATAAGCAATTAATTTTAATAAATCATATAAATTTTCTAATAACTTACTATTTAAATATCGATGAAAAGTTTATTTTTAATTCTTGGAAATCAATTATTCCCACATAAACACCTCAGAAAATATAAAGACTCAACTATTTTTATGTGTGAAAGTTTTGATCTTTGTACCTTTCAAAAACATCATAAATTAAAACTCATTCTTTTTCTGTCCTCAATGAGATCTTATGCTGATGAATTAAAAAAAAATAAATTTAAAGTAAACTATATTGATTTAAAAAAAGATTTTAAAATATCCTACGAAAAAAAATTAGAAAATTTTATAAAAAAAAATAAATTCGAAGAATTAATTTCTTTTGAAATTGAAGATAAATTTTTTGAAAAAAAAATAAGCACCTTATGTAAAAAAAATAAAATTAAATTAAATTTTATTCAATCACCCATGTTTTTAAATTCAAGAGATGAATTTAAAAATTATTTAAGTAAAACAAAAAAACCTTTTATGGCAAATTTTTATAAAATTGCTCGTGCAAAGATAGATATATTGATGGAAAATAATAAGCCCAAAGGTGGAAAATGGAGCTTTGATGAAGATAACAGAAAAAAACTCCCTAAAGATATTAAAATACCAGAAATGATTACTGCAAAAGAAACAAAGCATACAAAAGTTTTAAAACAAGAAATAAATAAAATTTTTAAAAATCACCCAGGCCAAGTTGATAATTTTTGGCTACCTACAACTTATGATGATGCAATTAAATGGTTAGATTATTTTATTATTAAAAAATTTAATTTATTTGGTGATTACGAAGATGCAGTTGATACTAATAATAACTTTTTATTTCATAGTGTCCTAAGCCCCATGATTAATTTAGGTTTATTGACACCAGATCTAATAATTGAGAGGGTAAGAAAAGTTGAAAATAAAATTAAAATTAATTCTTATGAAGGTTATATTAGGCAAATTATTGGATGGAGAGAATTCATTAGGGGAATTTACCAAAATTATGATCAACAATTAGAAGAAAATAATTTCTTTCAACATAAAAATTCTCTTACTAAAAAATGGTATGACGGTACAACCGGATTAGATCCTTTAGATCACTCAATTAAAAATGCTCAAAAATATGGTTACACTCATCATATTGAGAGACTAATGGTTTTATGTAATATTATGAACTTATGTGAAATTAAACCAAATGAAGTTTATAATTGGTTTATGGAAATGTTTGTAGATAGCTCTGATTGGGTAATGTCACCTAATGTTTATGGTATGGGATTGTTTAGTGATGGAGGTATATTTAGTACCAAACCTTATATTTGTGGTTCAAGTTATTTTATGAAAATGATGAATTTTAAAAAAGGTAATTGGAATGATATTATGGACGGATTGTATTGGCGTTTTATAAATAAAAATAGAAAATTTTTTCAATCTAATCCTCGTTTAAATATGATGGTTAATATCTATGATAAAATGAATACTGAGAGGAAAAATCATATAATAAAGAAAGCTAATAAGTTTATTCGTGATAATACCAATTAATGGAAAAATTCGATGTTGTTGCAGCAATAATAATAAAAGATGATAAATACTTTATTGCTCAAAGAAATAGAAATAAACATATGGGATTAAGTTGGGAATTTCCAGGTGGAAAAGTGGAAAAAGGGGAAACTTTTGAAATCGCACTTAAAAGAGAAATAAAAGAAGAACTTAATATAGAAATAAATATTAAAAATAAATTAGGTGAAGAAAATTATCAAGATGACAAAATAAATGTGAAATTACATTATTTTATATGCTCTCATGCTAATGGTGAAATAATTTTAAATGAACATGAGAATTCTGCTTGGATTACAAAAAATGATTTTAAAAATTATAATTTTGCTGAAGGAGATAGTGATATTATAAACTTATTATAAATATAATTTTTAAATCCTTTAAAACCTTAATTTTTCTACTCTTTTTTTCAAAAATTTTATTTTCTTTTATTTTAATGATAAAGATCAACAACATTTATGAAAGTTGATAAAGATCAAATATCCGCATGGGGTGTGCATGCCTTCACTGGTTCTGGAGCCATACTTGGTTTTCTTGCCTTAATATCAATATTAAATAATGATCAAGTAGGTAGTTTTTTATGGCTTGGTATGGCCTTACTTGTAGATGGAGTTGATGGAACTTTAGCCAGGAAGGTTGGTGTTGAAGAAAAGGCGCCAAATCTAGATGGAATCATTTTAGATTCCATTATTGATTATCTAAATTACGTTATTAACCCAGCTTTAATGATTTACTGGTTTCAGATGGTACCATCAGGTTTTGAAATGATTATGCCCGCTCTTATATTTGGAGTTTCTTTGTACACTTTTATCAATGTGAATATGAAAACGGATGATTATTATTTCCAAGGTTTTCCTGCAGTCTGGAATGTTGTGGTTTTATATTTCTTTATATTAAATACGAATGAATGGATAAACTTAATTGTGATAATTATTTTATCAGTATTGACATTCGTTCCATGGAAGTTTGTTCATCCACTAAGAGTGAAATCATTTAGAAATTTGACGATTTTTTTTACTGTTGTTTGGGCAGCAACAACACTGCGATTAGTAACAAAATCAGAAATAAACTTAATTATAAATGATACAATTGTTCTTTTAATATGGTTAATTTGTACGGGTTATTTTATTTATATTTGTTTTCTTAGATCGATAAAAGATTATTAAAAGCTTAAGTAATTCAATATTATTTTGAATATGCAAAAAATGCATATCAAATAAGTATGAAATTCATTTTTAAAAATGAATAAATTTTATTATTAAAATTTCATCGTTCATTTTGAATAATTCAAAACGGAAGTAAACGAAAGTTGAAGGAACGCATGCAAGTTATTAAATCGTTCAATCTGTATTAACAGATCGGAAGTAGGCTAAAGCTGAAGGAACGCGGATCTTATTATTAATTTCCATAGCTAAGCATGAATTATAACGGATAAGAAAGGTTTGTTATAACTATGGTTAAAAAGTTAGATAGTAAAAAGTTATTCTATTCAAATCTCAAGAGGTTTACTCCTTGATGTTTAATGAAATGTATCAATCTGAGTCAGTTATAAGAAATCATTATAATAATATTAATGATTGGTTAGATCAAATGACTTCAAAAGTTATTCTTGAAAAGAATGCTGAAGCTGAAAGTCATTTTAGAAATATTGGAATTACATTTTCTACAAATAACGAAACGGCAAGAGAAAGAATTATTCCATTTGATTTAATTCCAAGGATTTTTACCTATACAGAATGGTTAAGATTAGAAAGAGGAGTAATCCAAAGAGCTAAAGCACTTAATGCGTTTCTTGCTGATATTTATAATCAAGGTGAAATAATAAAAGCCAATATAATTCCTAAAGAAATTATTTACAAAAAAAAATCTTTTGAACCTTCAATGTTTGGTTTTTCTCCCCCTAGAGATATTTATAGTCCTATAATTGGTATTGATTTAGTAAGAACAGGTCCCAATGATTATTTTGTTTTAGAAGATAATTGTCGAACACCAAGTGGTGTTTCTTACATGCTAGAAAATAGAGAAATAATGATGCGAATGTTTCCTGATTTATTTCATAACAACAGAGTAACACCAATAGATGACTACCCAACAAGACTTTTGCAAACCTTGATGAGTTTAGCTCCTATTAAATGTGAAAATCCAGAACCAGTATGTGTGTTACTTACACCTGGTCCTTTAAATAGCGCTTATTACGAACATAGTTTTTTATCAGATCAAATGGGTATTGAAATGGTTGAATCAACAGATTTATTTGTAGAAGGTAAATACCTTTTTATGAAAACAGTTGATGGTCCAAAAAGAGTAGATGTTGTTTATAGAAGAATAGATGATGATTTTTTAGACCCTCTATGTTTTAATCCTCAATCTGTAATTGGTATTCCAGGAATTATGGATGTTTATAGAACAGGTGGTGTCAATATTTGTTCAGCTCCTGGAGCAGGTATAGCTGATGACAAAGCAATTTATATTTATGTACCTGAGATGATCAAATTTTATTTAGGCGAACAACCAATCTTAGATAACGTTGAAACATGGAATTGTGAAAAGGAACAAGAATTAAAATATGTTTTAGATAATATAAATGAACTTGTAGTAAAAGAGGTTGATGGATCTGGAGGTTATGGAATGTTAATAGGTCCAAAATCTTCTAAATCCTCTATAGATGAATTTAAAACAAAACTCTCAAGAAATCCAAAGGGATATATAGCACAACCTTTACTTGATCTTTCATTTTCACCAACACTCATTAAAAATCAAGTTGAGGGAAGAAGGGTAGATTTACGTCCATTTTGTTTAATTGGAGAGCAAGCTCAATTAAGTTCTGGCGGTTTAACCAGAGTTGCAATGAATGAAGGTTCTTTTGTTGTAAATTCTAGCCAAGGAGGCGGTGTGAAAGACACATGGGTTTTAGCCGAATGAGGAATAAAGATGTTAAGTAGAACCGCTGAATATCTATATTGGATAAGTCGTTATATGGAAAGAGCAGAAACGACAGCCAGACTTTTAGATGTTGGTTATAGAATGTCTCTTTTTCCAAATCCAAGTGGTTATAACAATGAATGGGAATCAGTTTTATCTGCTGCTGGAGCAATTGAGGGATATAAAAATAAATATAATACAATTGAACAAAGAAATGTTGAAGATTATTTATTTTTTGATGAAAGTAATCCTTCATCTGTTTACAATTGCATTCTTAATGCACGAAATAATGCATTAGTAGTTAGAACTTCCTTTACTCCTGAGTCCTGGTTAGCAATTAATAAAACTTATCAAGAGATATTAAACATAAAAGAAAAAAAATTTACTAAATCTGATTTACCTGATCTTACAGAATGGACTATAGAACAAGTAAACTTATTTAGAGGATCGCTAAGTTCTTTACTAAGAAATGATGGTTATAATTTCCTTTTTCTTGGTTTATTTATTGAGAGAGCAGATAATTCTGCAAGATTACTCGATGTAAAGTATTTTGTTTTATTACCTAAACCTCAATATGTAGGCGGTAATATCGATAATATGCAATGGAGTATATTGCTTCGTTCTTTATCATCTTTTAGAGCTTTTAGATGGGCATACGATGGCAATATTACTGCAACTAAAATAGCTGATTTTTTAGTTTTAAATAATAATTGTCCTAGATCTTTAAGCTTTTGTATTCAAAATATTGTCAAACATTTGACTAACCTAACATGTAGTCCAGAAAAAGTTGGAAGAATTTATAATAATTTAAAAGATCTAAATACTAAAATTCAAGAAGAAAAAATAGAAACTATTGTTGAATATGGTCTTCATCAATTTGTAACACAATTTATTAGAAAAATATCTAGTGTTGATAACGAAATTCATAAGGAGTTTTTTAAATAATATGGAGCTAATAATTGAACACACAACTAAATATGAATATAAAAATCCAGTTTCAGGATTAATTCAAACTACTAAACTGCATCCCTCAGAGTATAATGGTCTAAAAATTTTAGAATGGAATGTCCATAACGATTCAGCCAAAAAATCAAAAATTTATCAGGATGGTGAGGCTAATAATATTCAAAGTTTTACAAATACAAATAAGGTTAAAAAAATACAATTTACAGTTCTTGGAAAAGTAGAGACATTTGATACCAAAGGAATTTACCACAGTGTTTCTGATAAAATAGATCCATTTGTCTACTTAAGGGAATCAAATTTAACAAAAGCAAATGCTGATATAAAAAATTTAGCCATTGAAGCTAAAAATGGTTTTAATGAAAATGAAAATTTAGAAACATCTCATAATCTGATGAACTTAGTAGCTGAAAAAATTGAATACAAGCCATTAACAACAAATAATCAAACGACAGCAATTGAAGCATTTAAACAGAAAAAAGGCGTCTGCCAGGACCAAGCACATATTATGATCGCAGCTGCAAAAACATTAGGAATTCCAGCCAGATACGTAAATGGTTATATGCACAATAATTCTCATTCTTCAGAATTTCAATCTACACATGCTTGGGCTGAATTTTATATAATTGACTTAGGTTGGGTAGGATTTGATCCGACAAATAAATGCAGTCCTGATGAAAGATACGTACGTGTTTCATGTGGGCTTGATGCTAGTTACGCATCACCTATTAAAGGTGTTTTTTATGGAAATAATAATAATGATGCTGTCATAGAAAACTTAGATATTCACGTGCAAACATTAGAAAATAATTCTCAACAATAATTTATTTGAAATATTTTGTTAACTTATTAGTATTATTTTAAAAAAGGAGTAAAAATGTTTCAAAATAAAAAACAACTTCAGTATTTATGGATTTTTAAACCTGAACTTAATGAAATTGCAAAAAGAATTGCAGAAGATCATACAAAATGGATGAATGAAACACATACAAAGGAGGGTGATAAAGCACTTCTGATGCTAAATTGGTCCATAGGCCCTGAATTCAAAGATGGTAATAAAACAGGGAATATGTCTCTAATCTTAACAGAGGTTTATGAAACTCAAGCAGGAATAGATCATCATTTTGAACAAGCACAAAACAATGGTGCTATTTTTAGAGATGATTTAAGTGATTTTGAAAGTAAATGTGAAAATTCAGTGAAAATTAATAGTTCAGATATTATTCAATCGATGTGGTAAATATAAATTTTAAAGTCTAATTTATTTTTTATTATCTTAAAATAATCTTATTGTAATATTCAAACTACACATCTAAGTTAGATAATATAATTATTAGAATTTATAGTTATTATGGAAATTGAAAAAATTTTTAAAAATTTAATTTTAGCTGACTTTATTGTAATTATTTTAATGGTTATATCATCTATGTATCAACCATCCGAAATTTCCAAAATTTATGAAGATTTAAATGATGGTTTGTTATCTAATTTTGAAAATTTTTCTCGAATAGTATCGATTAGTTTATTCTTTTTATATCTATTTACTTTAAATTTACTTTATCGATTTATTTCTTACGGCAAACCACTGTATTTATTTTTAGTAGTAGCTGGTATAGTTCTTAATTATTTGAGTGGTTCTGTCATTTATACTGCATTTAGTGGAATGCTAGATCAAATAGGGGGGGTGATTAGTGGTGCAATTTTAATTCTTTTATATTTCTCACCAGTTAAAGATAATTTCAGATAAAAAAACTTTGATTTCCGCTAACATTATGAAATTTATATATTTTTTTTGAATCCTTAGGTAAAATATTAATATTAGTTTGGTCTAAACCCTTGTAAAAAAAAGACCATAAATTTTATGGTTAAAACATTAGCTAAAATAATTATAGGCTTATTAAGTTTATGGGCATTAGTATTTATAATTGCAGAGATTATGGGTGTAACTATCTATTTTCCATTCACTATAGTTGAAAAACAAGAAATACCATATCACAGAATTACTTCAGTCAGATTAGCTGTTTTTCTAACTTTTGCTTACTTTGGTTTTAGATATCTTTTTCTTCAATCAGAAAAATTGTATCCTATTCAATTTTTAGAAATTTATATTAAATCATTTACAGTTTGTTGTTTATTTGTTTTTTATACTAGTCAAGTCGAATTTAGAGAATATTACTTTGTTTTATTTTTATTTATAGTTTCTTTGATATTACATTTTGCATCAAGAAATAAAATAAGAAGTTATTTTAATTAAAACAAGCGGTTATTAAACCGCTTGTAATTTATTAGTAACCCTCAAATATTGTTCTCAGAATTATTAAAACGAGTCCAACTAATGGAAACATAACACCTCTTATGTTTGGAGTAATTCCATAATTATTTACAAGATTAAAATACCTAACTACAGAGCTAATTAAAGCTATTGCCATAAGCATAAATAAAAATGAATACCAGAATTTATATTGTACAACATTCTCTTCATAAGTATTCCCAGTTACATCAAAAGTTAACAATATAGACATCAATAGCATTGTAAGAAAAACTGCACCTAAAGGGCCTCTAAAAACTAATTTTGGTTCCTCATTAGAAAAACCTAATTCATTAAAGAATTTATCATTGAAATAAAATTGATAAATAATAAATAAATTAAAAAGCATAAATAAAACATGGAATGTAAATGCCATTGTTCCCCCAGCTTCTAATATATATTCAGCCATAAAATCTCCTATTTTTAATATAATTATCAAAATATTAATGATTCTTTATAAAAAAATTATTAAAGTAATCTTTAATGAAGAATATTTTAGTAACAGGTGGTTCAGGTAAAGCAGGTAGATCAACAATTAAGTTATTATTAAAAAATAATTATAGGGTATTCAATGTAGATTTAGTTAATCACCCTGAATTAGAGGTTCCTTTTACAAAAGTTGATTTAGAAAATTTTGGTGAAGCTATGGAGTCTGTATCTGAAATAGATGATCGTATTGATGGAATAGATGCTATAATTCATCAAGCAGCTATTCCTGCTCCAGGTCTAGAAACCAATCATAAAACTTTTAGAATTAATACTTTAAGTACTTACAATATTTTTCAAGCTGCTAAAGTTTTAAAAATAAATAATATTGTATGGGCATCAAGTGAAACTGTGCTCGGTCTACCTTTTGATAATTATCCTCCATATGTCCCTGTAGATGAAGAATATCATCCACGTCCAGAGTCAAGCTATTCACTTTCAAAAGTAATTGGCGAAGAAATGGCTAAACAATATTGTAGAAGAAATCCAGACATGAAAATATTTGGACTGCGCTATTCAAATATAATGGAAGAGCATGACTACAAACAATTTCAATCATTTCAAAACAATCCATTCCAAAGAAAATGGAACTTTTGGGGATATATAGATGCTAGAGATGTGGCCCAAGCTTGTTATTTGGCCATGGAAAGTAAACTAAAAGGCGCTGATAATTTTATTATAGCTGCAGATGATACTGTTATGGAAGAGGATAATAAATTACTTCTCGATAAAGTATTTCCAAATATTCAAATTAAAGGAGATGTTGGAAAAAATAAAACTTTATTAAGTAATGAGAAAGCGAAAAGAATATTAGGTTTTAAACCAGAATATTCGTGGAGAAATATTAATTAAATATTTAAATTCATTAAACCATCTTTGTCAAAATTAATTGGAATTGGATCTGATATTTCTCCAATAAAATTTCCATCTTCATCATCATGAAAAAAAGCCATAAAGAAAAATTTATTATCTTTTTCAACAACTCTACCAGCATAAAGTTCTATTTCAGAGCTTGTTGTTAAATAAGGACCTGGTGCTAAGTTCCATGGACCTTCAAATTTATCAGCTATTAAATAATGTGTTCCTCGTTTATTTGGTCCATTATAATTTTTCTTAAATTCATTAGACCAATCTTCAGGATGGTTACAAAATAAACAATACCATTTATTCTCCACTTTAAATATTTGTGGTACTTCTAACTGACTAAAAAAACCTCCAAATAAAGGTTTAGTTGATTTCCATTTATAGAGATCATTGGATTCTGCCATACCAATAACACCACATTGATAAGGATCTTCATTGATTGATGCTCTTGCAGTGTAAGCCATTATAAATTTATTTTTATACGGGTGTTTCATTACCCATGGATCACGCATAGCACGATCTTTCCAATAATTATTATTTTCTAATTCCTGATAAATATTTGTATCTAAATCTAAAGCTAATCCATTTTTATGTCTTTTAAAAGAATAGGGTGTTTCACCTATTGCATGACCAATTCTTTGTTTACTTCCATTTTCTTTTTTATTTCTTCCTGTGTAAAAGTAATGCCACTTATTTTTATTTTTTAATATTGATCCTGTCCAAGTTGTATAGTCATCAAAATTTTCATTATCAGAAGGTACAAAAACTGTTCCATGATGTTTCCAATTAATTAAATCTTTCGAGGTAGCTAATCCGTGAGTAACATTATTATGTCTAAGATCAGGATCTTTTAGTGATTTATCTGCTTGAAGAAAATAACAATACCAAATATCTTTATCATAACTTAGCCAAAAATCCCAAAGCCATTTTTCTTTAAGTTTGATCAATTTAATTAAAAGAAACCTCTGCAAGTGAAGCTGTATCTTCCAAGTATAAATACAATTTACTATTATAATAAATCATATCTCTAATTCTTTCTCCAATATCCAATTGTTTTATAATATTAAAATTATTTTCTTTTTTATTATAACTGTATTCAAAAAAATATAGAGAATGACCTTTTAAGGATGCTACAACGTATTGATTCTTATTATTTAAACCAATAATTTGTGAAATGCCTATTGATGGATTAAAATATTTTAATGGTTCTATAAATCCATGTTCAGAATGTGATTTATGTAGTGGATATTTTTCATATTTATTTTTATTTTCTGGAGCATTTTTACCTCCATAATGTTCTCCATAAGATGAAATAGCCCAACCAAAGTTTTGGATGTTATTTTGATCAAGTTTTATAACATTAATTTCGTCTCCACCTTGAGGCCCATGCTCTGCTTCTAAAAGAAAATTTTCTTCTTCATTATAAAAAAGACCTTGAGGATTTCTATGACCCATACTTATAACTTCATAATTTTTATTTTTCTTGTTAAATTTCAAAACTTTACCAAAGACACTATTCTCCATTTGTGATCTATAACGACTTCTAAAATCACCTATGGAAAATAAAACTGTATCATTATTAAGATTAATAATTCTACCTCCTGATTGATGCGCATTATACTCATCATCAATATTATTATATTCATTTACGCATTCTTCAGATGTAAATAAAGTTGTAAAATGAATATAAACGTAATTCATTTTTCCAGAAAGCAAGCTAGTATTCCAACAATTTTCTTTAACTTCTTTTGTATAGGAGACATAAATATCACCATCAAAGATTTCTACGTCTTTTATTGAGTACCAACCTCCTTTTAACCAGGAGTATTTAGGATCATCAAAGTGTCTTGATTTTTTGAATTGTTCAACATCTATAAAATTATTAAGATTATTCTGAATCTGTTTAAGAGATATGCCAAACTTTGGTTTATTTAATGGTTTTTTTGAGTATCCAATAATACCACTAGAAGAAACAAGAATTAGATTATTATCATAAATATCTAAATAAGCACTTCCAGGTGTTGTGTTAGTAATTCCATATAACAAAGTATCTCCAATGGGAGTGTAAAATTTGACACTTAAATTATCATCATAGATATTAAAACGTCCATCATAACCATAATTTAAATCTTTTCTTTCCGCTTTAAGCATCATATCGAATTCAGAGGGATCTATTGTTTTAAAAATTTGATTAAAGGTTATTTGATTTTGTTCTAATTTTTTTAAATTATTATTAAGATTATCATTCAGGTTATTAAATGCATTGATAAATATTTCTCTATCTCCACTTATTAATATTTTTTCTTTATTAATATTTTTTATATTTTCTTCTAAATCATTTATATTTTTTTGATCAACGTAAATTGTAGCCTCTAAATTCTGTCTATTTTTATTCTCTAATTTTTCAATCTTCTTTTCTAAATTTCCTATATTTTTAAAAGGAACTAAATATTGATAAGCAAATTCTCTTAAATCTTTTCCTAGCCTATTTGTAATAAAAGAAAAATCTAATAATAAATTTAATGAAAGAACTAAAATTAATATAATAATGGATATTTTTTTTAAATTAGACAATTTAATTAATATATACTTCTGCAATAGATGCCGTATCTTCTAAATATAAATATAATTTTTCATTATAATAAATCATATCTCTTATTCTTTCACCAATGTGGACTCTTTCAATTTTTATATTTTCACTATTACCGTTGC
>CABYXC010000009.1 GCA_902522865.1 uncultured Alphaproteobacteria bacterium
TTTTGAAAATCTTATAAAAAAAAATAAAAATTTAGCAGAAGTATTTTTTAATTTAGGAATAATATATCAAAAAATTAATAACTTTGATTTATCAATTAAATATCTTAGTAAAGCGATTCAAGAAGATAATACTAATTGTTTTTTCTTTAATTCATTAGGAGTAAGTCAACAAAAAATATTCAATTACACTGAGGCAGAAAAAAATTATAATTTAGCAATTAGTTTAAATAAAAATTATAGTAATGCATTTAGCAACCTTGGATTACTAAAAAAAAGGCAAGGTCTTTTTAAAGAAGCTTTAAAGTTTTTTGATCAAGCATTAGTTATTGAACCAGAAAATTTTAAAATTCTATACAATAAATCTATCTGCTTATTAGAAATGGAAAATTTTAAAGAGGGTTTAGAATTATATAAATGGAGACAAAACGGCAAATATGCAAAAAATAATTATCTAGATTTAAATTTAAAGTTAATTACAAATAAAAAAATACTAGTCACTTGTGATCAAGGTCTTGGGGATACAATACTATTAAGTAGATATACTTTATTGCTTTCTAGTTGCGGTGCTGATGTAGTTTTTCAAATTCCAAAATCTCTTGAAGAATTAATGAAAAATTTAAATAAAAAAATTCATGTCACTAGTGAGCCAGTTTTAAAAGATGATTTCGATTACATATTTTCGCTTGGTGATTTACTGAATATTTTTCAAGTAAACAAATCAAATATTCCTAAAAAAAATTCGTATATTAAAATTGATGATCAATGGATAGAAAAATGGGGTGATAGAATAGATAAAAACAAATTTAATGTTGGTATTGCCTGGCAAGGTAAAAGAGGTGGGAATCTTGATGAGGGTAGATCATTTGATTTAAATAATTTTGAAAAAATATCAAAAATAAAAAATTTACAGCTAATAAGTTTGCAAAAAAATGATGGCTTGGAACAAATTGAAGATTTTTCTAAAACAAATAAAATTATAAATTTTGATAATGAACTAGATATCAAGGTAAAATTTATGGACACAGCGGGAATAATGAAAAATATAGATTTAATAATTACTTCCGATACTTCTATTGTTCATCTAGCTGGAGCATTAGGAGTTCCCACTTGGTTATTAGTTCAAAAATATCCACATTGGTATTGGCAATCTAGAAATGATAGTTCGTTATGGTATGAAACGGTCAAAATTTTTAAACAAAAAGAAAATCATAATTGGAAAAAATTATTTTTAGAAGTTGAATTAGAACTATCTCGAATATTAGAAAATAATTAAAGATTTAAATATCTTTACCATATTATTTTCAATTAAAAGTGTCTCTATTTCAAGAAAATGCTTGCTTAATCAAATTTGATCTTTTGAGGTTTTTGATTGATTTAAAACAATATCCATCTCCAATACGTCTCGAACAGATTGTCTGCTCTGCTAATAAATAAAAGAATTTTTGCTGAGTTAAATTAGTATTATCAAAATATTGCATTAAGTAAAAAATATAGTAAAAAATAATTTATATGATTAAAGAAGAAAATTTCGGATATAGAGATAAAAGAGGTCACTTTGTTCCTAAAGAAGCGGCTGATAAAAATCCTATATGGATACTTCCCTTTAATTTAAAAAAAATTTTAGATTGGTTTATTTTTTCATATATTTTTTCTTGGAATCTTGTTTACTTAGCTGTTGCGTTTACCGCTTACTATTTTTTTACACCCGCGCTTTCTGAAATGGAAAATCTTTCCCCAGGTTGGATTTCTGAAATTTTAATTCGGAACTATGTAATAGGTACAATTTTTTTTAGTTTAATCCATATTCCACTTTATGTAAAAAAATCTCAAGGAATAAAATTTAAATTTAATCCAAACTGGCCAGAAAAAATTCAAAAGATTTTTACATTTAATAAACAAATATTTGATAATTTATTTTGGAGTTTGTTTTGGGGCGTTCCAATTTGGACAGCTTACGAGGTTTTATCTTTTTGGTTTTATGCTTCTGGTTTGGTACCTTTTGTACAGTTTAGTGAAGCACCCATTTACTTTTTTGTTATTCTTTTACTAATTCCAGCATTTAGAGATGCACATTTTTATTTAATTCATCGTTTCTTACACTTTAAATTTATGTACAAAATTGCTCATTCTGTTCATCATCGAAATGTTAATCCTGGGCCATGGTCAAGTTTGTCTATGCACCCTATTGAACACTTATTATATTTTTCAGGTGTGATCATTCATTGGGTTATTCTCTCTCATCCATTACATGCGACTTATCATTTATTTCATGCTGGTCTTGGATCGGCAAATGGTCATATAGGTTTTAAGCAAATGATGATCAATGATAAGAGAGCAATAGATCTCAGTAATTACAATCATTATCTTCATCATAAATATTTCGAAGTAAATTACGGAAATCTTATGATTCCTTTTGATCAATGGTTTGGCACCTATCATGATGGATCCAAAGAAATGCACGAAAAAATGCTTAAAAGAGTTAGTATTAAAAACTAATTTTTCTTAACAATTTCAATAATTTAAAGAGGTTTAATCTGTAGCATTTTATTGCTTGTTTAAAGTTTAACATTATGTTTATATAAAAATTATATGCTAGCTAGTAGCGTATTTTACTCAAGTAGGAGGAAATATGAAAAAACTATATGTGGTTATAGTTGCAGTGTTGGCTCATCTGATGTTCATTTCATCAGCTTCAGCTCAACCTACAAATAGTAACCAACTATCCGATCCTCGTGTTAGACAAGCTTTGTGTATGGCTATTGACATGAAAACAATCGGTGAAACATTATTTGAAGATCAAATCATAATGGCGGATAGTTTATTACCAAACGGTCCAATGAAGTCTCCAAATCTTCCTGATTACAGTTACAATCCTGAAAAGGCTCGTCAACTGTTAGCAGAAGCAAATTGGGACTCTAATAGAGAACTTGATATGGTATTCTATTATGGAGATCAGCTGACTGCTGACTTCATGGCAGCAATTCAAGCATACTTTGCTGATGTTGGTGTTAAAATGACTTACCGTCTATTACAAGGTGATGTTGGTGCACAACTTAATTCAGTTCCTGATGATGGTGTGAACGGACCAGCTGCTGTTGACTATGACTTAGGTTATGGTGCTCGTGCAGCAATTGCAATGCAAGAGTATTACAATACTTTTAAAACAGGTCTAAACCCACAAACTCCTGGTGATCCAAAAATGGATGCGCTTATTGAAAAAATCAATTCAAGTGCTGATCCAGAAGTTCTAAAACCTGCTTTCTTTGAAATACAAGAATATCAAATGGAGCAAGTTAACATTTGTCCATTGTACTATCAAAAATTATTCATCTATGAGAGTAATAAAGTTGATAGAAATGGTGGAGCATATGGTAACGCTCAGTATAACTATAACTGGGGAATTACTGATTGGAACGTAAGTGGTGGTACATTACAAACTAACACTGGTCCTGTTGAATTCTTTGAACAACCTTGGTACAACCTTGGTTTATGGATACACAACAAAGTTGTATTCGATAGACTATTAGTTGCTGATGGTGCGTTACAACCAGTTGGATGTTCAGCTTGTGAAAGTTATGAGTTAGCTGCTGATGGTTTAAGTCTAACATTTAAACTAAAAGATGGTCTAACTTTCCATGATGGAAACGATGTAACTGTTGAGGATGTAGCATGGAGTATTCGTACTGCTATGAAAGCACCTCAAATGCACGCTCTAATTGGAAACACAGTTGGATCAATCAAAGGTGCTGATGCATTTAAAGACGGCTCAACTGATGATGTTTCTGGTATTAAATACAATATTGCAGACAGAGTTATTACGTTAGAATTAACAAAAATTGATCCTAACATCTTAACTACGTTCACTCAATTTGCTATTTTACCTAAGCACTTATTAGGTGATGTTGATCCATTGAAATTCCAACAAAGTGATTTCTGGCAAATGCCAATAGGATCTGGAGCATTCAAAATTACTGAAGTTAAAATGAACGACTTTGCGAAGTTCGAACCTTTTGACGGCTATCATGGCGGTAAAGCTGGTTTTGATATCATTGCTTACCCAAGTTATGATGGTGATGGTAACTTAATTAAGAATGCTGCTGCAGGAAAAATGGACTACGGATTTACTAAAAACGTAGCCGATGTTGCTGCACTAGATGCTATGGACAACATGGGAACTAAAGCTGTTGATATCCCTTATACTCGTATGATGTGGATTATGCAGTATCCAAAACCATAGTTAATTTAATCATTAAAGCTGAGGCATACGCCTCAGCTTTCTTTTTTTAGTAATAACGGAAAGTAAAAGTGACCACTTATATTATTCAACGTTTATTTATTTTCTTTCCGATGTTGCTTGTCATAAGTTTTCTTGTTTATTCAGGATTAGAATTATCACCTGGCGATGCTGTATCACATATGATCAGTCCTGAACTCGCATCAACAATTACTGCAGAACAACTTGATGCAATGCGTGAAGCGTATGGGCTAAATCAAAGTTTCCTTACACGATACTGGATTTGGTTAACTAGCATGGTTCAAGGAGACATGGGTTATTCCATGGCAGGTGGTGTTGCTATTTCTGAAATAATGGTAAAAACAGTTCCTGCAACTTTAGAGCTATCTATGGTAGCTTTATTTTTCTCAACAATTTTAGGTTGTTCTTTAGGTGTCATCAGTGCCTTAAAAAGAGGTTCTGGTACTGATAATTCTCTTACGGTTGCTGGAATGGCTGGAGTTTCTATACCTGAATTTTTTTTTGGACTTGTAGCTATTCTTTTATTTGCAATCGAATTAAAATGGCTTCCCGTTGGAGGTAGATTACTGCCTCATTATGAAACACTCTGGGATCGTATACCAAATATTGTTCTCCCCTCTTTAGTATTGGCATTAATGATGACTGCAGGTGCTATGCGTTATGCACGTTCATCAATGTTAGATGTTTTAGCACGAGAATTTATTACTACTGCTCGATCAAAAGGAATGCCTGAGTGGAGAGTAAATATATTACACGGATTTAGAGTAGCCTTAACACCAGTTGTTGTGCTAATTGGTTTTCGTCTACCTTTACTTATAGGGGGATCAACTATTATCGAACAAGTTTACCAATGGCCAGGGATTGGTAGTATGTTTATTCGCTCTGTGCGTGCTTCTGATTATCCTTTGGTCATGACAATTTCACTAATGTATGTTTTTGTTGTTCTTACGGCAAGTTTAATAATAGATGTTTTAACAGCATTAATTGACCCAAGAGTTAGGTTAGGAAAAGAATAATGGCAAAGTCTTCACTAGATAAGAAATTTGATCAAATAAGAAAACGTGAAGAGGAAAAAACTTTTTCTACAAAAAAAAGAAGTAGAATAGTTAATAAATTTTTAAATAACCGTTTAGCAGTTTTAGGTTTAATCATTTTTACAATAATTATTTTAGCTTCTATTTTTGCTCCTCTTCTCTCACCATATGATCCGATGCGAGTAGACTTACGTTCCATGAGACAACCACCATCGTTTGATCATTGGTTTGGAACAGATAGTACAGGGCGAGATGTGTTTACAAGAGTCTTATTTGGAGGAAGAGTTTCAATATTTATTGGTTTAGGAAGTGCTATTCTATCAGCTGTTGTGGGAATAGCGGTTGGTTGTTACGCTGGATATAAAGGTGGTTGGATTGATGTTATTGCTCTTAGAATTTCTGAAATATTTATGTCTTTCCCTCAAATTATTTTAGTTTTATTGCTTGTATCCATCACTGGTCAAAGTTTATTTAATTTAATGGCCATATTTATCCTTACAGGTTGGGGAGGTATGTACAGACTTGCTCGAGCTAGAATGTTATCCTTAAGAGAGGAAGAATATGTTCAAGCACTAAGAAGTTTTGGCTTATCTACATTTACTATATGCTACAAACATATGTTGCCAAATGCATTAAGCCCCATAATGGTAAACATTACTCTATCAACAGCAATGTTTATTTTAACAGAAGCAGGACTAAGTTTTCTCGGTTTAGGAGTTCCATTAAATATTCCTACATGGGGAAATATTTTAAATGTTGCACAAGATATTTTAATTTTACAAAACTATTGGTGGATGTGGGGACCTGTGGGAATTGTTATTTCAGTTTTTGTTCTTTGTGTTAATTTTATAGGAGATGGTCTACGAGATTCAACAGATCCATCACAGCAAGGTTAGTAATGGAAAATAAAAATAATATAGCGCTTTCAGTTAGAGATCTTAAAACTTTTTTTTATACGAATAATCGATGCAACAAAGCAGTTAATGGAGTTTCCTTTGATGTTGAAAAAGGTAAAACACTTTGTATCGTTGGTGAAAGTGGTTGTGGTAAAAGTGTTACCGCAGCTACAATTATGCAATTACTTCCAACACTATCAAGAATTGAAGAGGGTGAAATTAAATTTCAAAAAGATGATAAAATTATCAATATTGAAAAATTAGAAAAAAATGGAAAAGAAATGAGGGAGATTAGAGGGTCAGATATTGCAATGATATTCCAAGATCCCATGACAGCACTTAATCCTGTGTACACAGTCGGATTCCAAATAAGTGAAAATCTTAAGTATCATACTAATCTCAATAAAAAAGAAATAAGGGAAAAGTGTATTTCTCTTCTCAATGACATGGGCATACCACTTCCAGAAAAAAGAGTTGATGAATATCCTCACAGTTATTCTGGTGGGATGAGACAAAGAGCAATGATAGCAATGGCCATGGCTTGTAATCCAAAAATATTAATTGCGGATGAGCCAACAACTGCTCTAGATGTTACAATTCAGGCACAAATATTTGAGTTAATGGATAAGTTAAAAAAAGAAAATGATACAGCTATTATTCTTATAACACATGATATGGGAGTTGTAGCAGAGTTAGCTGATAATGTTGCAGTCATGTATATGGGAAACATTGTTGAGGCTGGAACAGCAGACGATGTTTTAAGACGACCAACACACCCCTATACTAAAGCTCTATTGGAGTCAGTACCTGTACTTGGAAGAGGGAAGAATCAAGATATTAATCCTATTAAAGGATCAACACCTGATCCCTATAACAGACCTATTGGTTGTCAATTTGCTCCAAGGTGCAATTGGCAAACAGAAAGTTGTGACGTGATGCCAGAAATCACACAAATAAATGAAACTCACCAAGTAAGATGTCACAAGTACGAACAATTTTTTGAGAAATATAAATGAAAAAAGAGATACTTAAATTACGCGGTGTAAAAGTACATTTTCCAGTACAAGCAGGTGTGTTTAATCGTGTTGTAGGACATGTTTTGGCTGTTGATGGTGTGGATTTAGATATTTTTAGAGGTGAAGTTTTAGGTCTAGCTGGAGAAAGTGGTTGTGGAAAGACAACTCTTGGTAAAGCCATCCTAAGATTGGTAGAACCTACAGATGGAGAAGTAAAATATATTTCACAAGATGATGATGAGACAGAATTAACATCTTTAGAAAAAAAAGATATGGATCCATTTCGAAAGAAGTTACAAATAGTCTTTCAAGATCCGCACTCCTCTCTTAATCCTTCATTTACAATTTTTGGCTCGCTTCAAGATCCATTAAAAAAATTTGGTATAAAATCAAAAGAGGAAAGAAGAAAAATTATTGGTGATCTCCTAGAAGCAGTAAATATGCGCAGAGAATATATGGATAGATATCCTCACGAATTTTCAGGAGGGCAAAGACAAAGAATTGGTATTGTCAGAGCTTTATGTCTTGAGCCGGAACTTATAGTTTGTGATGAAGCGGTTAGTGCTCTTGATGTATCAATTCAGGCACAAGTACTAAAATTATTAATGCAACTTAAGAAAGAAAAAAATCTAACCTACCTTTTCATTACTCATGATTTGAGTGTAACAGAATATCTATGTGATCGAATTGCTGTTATGTATCTTGGGAGAATTGTTGAACTTTGTGTTTCTGAAGATCTATATAATAATACTCTTCACCCCTACTCTGAAGCTTTGATTTCAGCTATCCCAGTTGCAGATCTTGACAAACAAACGAAAAGAATTGTTTTGGAAGGAGATGTACCAAGTCCAGTTAATCCACCTAAAGGCTGTCCTTTTCATCCTCGGTGTCCTAAAGCAACTGACATTTGTAAAACTGAGGTACCAACATTAAAAAAATATTCAACAAATGGTAATGAACACTATGCATCTTGCCACTTAATTGATTTACCCGAAATTACCTAAATGTCTAAATATGATCCAAAAGATCTAAATGGTGTTATGCCTGCTATGATCACATCGATTAATAAAGATGAAACTATAAACAAGGAAGGTTTAAGAAAAATAATCAATCATTTAATAGCCGAAAATGTTAATGGCTTGTACGTAACTGGTAGTACAGGTGAAACTTTTTTAATGTCACCAGAAGAAAAAAAAGAAGTGCTTGATATTATTGTTGAAGAAGTAAATGGCAGAGTTCCTGTTATTGCGCATGTTGGATCTATTGGAACTAAAATTACAACTGATCTAGCGAAATATGCCGCTCATGCTGGAGTCGACGCATTATCAGCATTGCCACCTTTTTATTACAATTTTTCTAATGAAGAGATTTATAATTATTATAGTGACATAGCTCAATCCTCACATTTGCCAATTATTATATATAATATTAGTCACGCAAATTTGATGGACATTGATATGTTAAAAAGATTGGCCGCTATAGATAATATTAAAGGAGTTAAATATACAGCAGCAACTCATTTTAATTTTGAGAAAATAAAAAAGGAGATTGGAGCATATTTTAAAATTTATTCTGGTATGGATGAAATGGCTATCTCTGGTCTGATATCAGGTGCTGATGGCATGATTGGATCGTTTTATAATTTAATGCCAGAAATGTTTGTAGGAATTTTTCAAAATATGAAAAATGGTAATGTTGTTGAGGCAAAAAAATTACAAGACAAAGTCAATATGATCATTTTGTATGCTTTAAAAAAATCAGGTTATCCATTTATTAAAATGGGATTAAGTTGGATGGGAATTGATTCAGGGTATGTAAGGAAACCTTTTTCAAGTATTGTCAATACAGAGATAGAAAAGGGAATAAAAGATGATTTAAAAAAATTAATGTCGGAAAATGATCTTTCAGAAATAAAATTTTTAAAAGCATTATAATTAACTGTGTGAAAAAAAATATTTTAAAAAAATTAAAAAATAAAATCATTGTATCATGTCAGCCTAATGAGGGTGGGCCTCAAGACAAGACGTCTATTGTTGTTTCAATGGCAGAAGCTGCAATTATAGGAGGTTGTGGTGGTGTGCGAATTGAAGGAGAAAAAAATATACGAGCAGTCAAAAAAAATATTTCTTTACCAATAATTGGCATAATAAAAAATGACTTAGATAACTTTAAAGTTAGAATTACGCCTCTCTTAAAGGATGTCGATAAAATTATTAATAGTGGTGCAGATATAATAGCATATGATGCCACAAATAGGAAAAGGCCTTTTCCAACAAAAGAAATTATTTTAAAAATTAAAAAAGCAAATCGTTTAGCTATGGCAGATTGCTCAAATCTAGATGATGCTAAAAATGCTATTTTAGAGGGTGCGGATATTATTGGAACTACACTTGCTGGCTATGTTGGTAAACAAGCGAAAGATACAGATAAACCAAATATAAAATTAATTAAAGAATTTAAAAAACTTAATTGCTTTGTAATGGCTGAAGGTCGTTACAACACTCCAGAGCTTGCAAAGCAAGCTATACAAGCAGGAGCAGATGCAGTTACAATTGGAAGTGCTATTACGCGAATTGATAATATTACGAGTTGGTTTGTAAAAAAAATTAAAAATTAAAATGAATAAAAAAATATTTAACAAATCAGGTATCGCAATTGATTTTGGAGCAACTAAGATATCAGTATCTCAAATAATTAAAGGAAAGTTTAAAAAAACTATTACTGAGCCAACTTCAATACATAAAATAACAAATAATTACATTCAACAAATTGAAAAAAATATTAAAAACTTAAATATATCTAAATCTAAAAAAATAGGTATTGCTATTACAGGAAGGGTTGACCAATACGGAAATTGGTACCCAGTAAATAAAGAAAATTTAGGAAATTTCAAAATACCCCTTAAAAAACTTATAAAAAAAAAATTTAATATAGCTTCTACAATAATAAATGATGCAACAGCTGCAGCTTTGGGAGAAGCAAATTATGGAAAAGGTTTTAAATACAAACGTGTGGGATATATTACAATTTCAAGTGGTATAGGAGTTGGTGTAATTTTAAACAATAAACCTCTTCTCTCAGAAAATGGATTAGCAGGACATTTAGGATTTACAACTTCAACGTTAGCAAAAACAAAATGTGGGAGTGGTAGAATTGGAACTTTTGAAAGTATCGCTTCTGGTAAAGCAATGAGTAAAATTGCTAAACAAAAAGGTCATAAAAATATTAGTGCTAAAGAAATTTTTAAGCTTAGTTTTCAAAATAAAAAATGGGCAAAAGAAATAATCGATCTGTCTGCCAAATCTGTCTCAGAACTGTGTGCAAATTTGAAAGCTATATTTGATATAGACATAATTATTCTTGGCGGAAGTATTGGAATGGCACAAGGTTATGTAGAGCTCGTAAAAAAAAATTTGAAAAAAGAACCTAAATTGTTTCACGTAAAAGTAGTAAAGTCATCTCTTGGAGTAAAAGCATCAAAAATGGGTGTTTTGCTATAAACACAAGAAACTGATTGTGCTTTTAATGAAAATTGCATAGGTTAATTAAAATGGGAAAAGGACAAAAATTATATTCTAAAGCAAAGCAAATTGTTGCTGGTGGAAATATGCTTTTATCAAAAAGACCTGAAATGTTTTTACCTGAACATTGGCCTGCTTATTTTACTAAAACAAGAGGTTGTGAAGTATGGGATCTCGATGGAAATAAATACATAGATACCTTGATGATGCCCGGAACTAATTCACTTGGCTATAGTCATCCAGAAGTCGATGAAGCTGTCAAAGAAACAGTCGGGAATGGAAATATGTCTTCACTTAATGCTCCGGAAGAAGTTGAACTCACGGAAAGATTAGTTGAGCTACATCCATGGGCTGATATGGCTAGATTTGCAAGATCAGGAGGTGAAGCTAATTCAGTCGCTATTCGTCTTTCAAGAGCTGCGTCCGGAAGAGATAATGTAGCATTTTGTGGATATCATGGCTGGCACGACTGGTACTTAGCTTCAAATTTATCTGACTCAAAAGGGTTAGATGGTCACCTACTACCCGGTTTAGATCCTCATGGTGTACCACAAAATCTCAAAGGAAGTGTATATCCATTCGAATATAATAATTTTGATAAACTAGAAAACTTAGTCAAAACTAAAAATATAGGCGTTATCAAAATGGAAGTTTACCGAAACAAAGAACCAGAAAATAATTTTTTACAAAGAGTTAGAAAATTAGCAAATGATAATAATATTGTTTTAGTTTTTGATGAATGTACATCAGGATTTAGAAAAAATTATGGTGGTTTACATATGCTTTATGATGTTGAGCCTGACGTCGCAATGTTTGGAAAAGCTCTTGGAAATGGATATGCTGTAACTGCAGTCCTTGGTAAAAGAGAGGTAATGCAAGCAGCAGAAAAATCTTTTATAAGTAGCACCTTTTGGACTGAACGAATTGGATCTAGTGCTGGTCTTGCGACACTAAAAGTTATGGATAAAGAAAAATCATGGGAAAAAATTACAAAAATTGGTGAATACGTAAATAGTGAGTGGATGAAGTTGTCTAAAGAATTTGATCTTCCAATTACTATTAGTGGATTAGCGGCACTGACAACATTTTCATTTAAAAGTGAAAATGCATTGGCCTATAAAACATTTATTACTCAAGAAATGCTTAAAAAAGGTTATCTTGCTGCAACTGCAGTCTATGTTTGTACTGCACACACAAAAGACATCATTGATGGTTACATTGAAAATATACGCCCTATTTTTCAAACGATAAAAGAGTGTGAGGATGGAAGAAATATTATGGATTTATTAGAAGGCCCTATTGCACATAATGGTTTTAAACGATTAAACTAATCTAAAGATATAATTTTATTTCCAATTTTTTTAAAAGGCAATCTTTTTAAATTACTTGTGCAAAGACCTTGGCTATCAATATAAAAACTCTGAGATGCAATTGGATCATAAGCATCTTTATGAGACACAGCTGCTTTAATTATTATTAATTTTGAATCTCTAGGATTAATACCTTGTGAAGTTAGTTGACCTAAATCCATTGGAGGTGTTTTAATTGATGTTAACAATAAGGTTAATTGATCATTTTTTAATACAGCTGAAGGGCCCATATTAATTTTTGTTCCCATCATTGAAGCTAAGTGAGATTGTTTATTTTCAAGTTCAAATCTTCCGTCAGATATTCTTTCTAAATTTGCTTTAATAAAAATAGGTTTGCCATGAAATGCATCAAATTTTGCACCTATATGTAGCTGAACTTCATTATTAATATGAGCTTTATGACAAGCATTTGCAGCTTCAGGATCATTAATGATAGCAACGATCCCGGTATGATTAGTTTGTAATAATCGATCTAATAAATCAGTAGCATCTCCTGGTGTTCCTCCACCAATATTATCAGCTGGTTCAATTAGTAAAATAGGTTTTTTAATTTCTTTAATATTATCAATCACATTTAGCGCTTCATCCAGAGAATTTTCTTTTGGATAACCATCTTTTATTTTTACTTCTAGTATATTGACCAATTTATCTAGATAGTTTTTTGCATCACTAATTTTTCCTCTAGTACAACAATTTATACTAAAACCACAATCTGGAATATCCGCGTATGAATATCCTGCCATAACATTAATGCATAAGATCTCTGGATCTTTCTTCTCTATTTTTAGTGCTTCCTCTAAAATTGTTTTCATTGGATCATTTGCTGTACCAACACCTGTTGGAGGTAAAATATATTTTGTATCCAGATGTAGTTGTTTTACATTAGGATCTAAAAGAAGGTCATTTAATATTGATGCAGCTTTTACTGCTGTTTCTCTAGAATCACTGTGAGGGTTTTTTCTATATGCATAAACACATGTACTATACTTAATCATATTTTCTGAAACATTGGCGTGTAAATCTAAAACTGCAACAATAGGAATAGATATATTTTCTTTTGATAAAAAACTTTGAATATCTCTGAGAAAATCTCCTTCAAAATCATCATGGTTAGTGCTTACCATAGCTCCATGTAAAACTAAGAAAATAGCATCTATGTTGTGACAAGAATCTTTTAATTTTTCAAAGAAATTTTTTTTAAAATAGTTTTCTGATTCTTCATCAACAGTACCTGAAGGTCTGGCTGACATTTGAATTCCTGGAATTATATTCCAATTTTGACCAGAAGCATATTCTATAAAACCATCTGTTGGAGATCCATTACCAGTGTTTTCATTAATTATTTCTTCATCATGAAAAATAATAAAATCTTTTAAAGTAGTTGGTTCACCTAGAAATGTATGCGTTTCATGATATATACCTGAGAGAAAAATATTTTTAGACATTTAGTATTTCTTCTAATTCATTATTTGCATGTATTTTTATTTTTTTTACATCTTCTGCGGTTGCTCCATCATAAGGCCAGAGAACTTTTTCGGAAACTGGTCCCCATCCACCAACAGAAGCAAGTAATTTATCTAAACCAGTATTTGATAGTTTATTAGCAAAAGGTAAAATATATTGTTTCATAAAGTTTAGGACTTTTGCTTCTAGTTCTTGTGCTTTTTTATAATCTTTCTCTATCAAATCCCAAATTTTAACAGCGCCATTTGGGCTTAAACATGCAACATTGGAATAAGATCCATTTGCTCCTAAAGGTTTTCCATATACAACTGTATGTCCAGGCACAAATACCGAGAAATCATCTAATAATTCTCTTCTTTGAGAATACCATTGCTCATCACCCCCTGCACATTTAATTCCTACAAGATTTTTAACTGATTGTTTTAATAAACTAATCTCTTCAAGAGAAAGCAAGACTTTTGCATGAGGAGGATTGTATAAAATCATATAAATGTCCTCAACCACCTCTTGCATTCCTAAAATAAAATTTTTTGACTCATTAAAAGTTGGAGGCCACCAATCTGGTAAGGTAATTTGAAATCCATTTGGTTTTAAACTTACCATTCGCTTTGCTCTTTCTTGGCACACTCTTGGATTAGTATGACTTAAACCAAGTTGAAATTTTTTCTTCTTTTTTAATGCAATTGTTGAGACTATTTCCGATAATTTATCAAATTCTTGTTCTGTTTGATTATGACATTCTGCAGCGGTACCATTAGTATAGATACCAGAAACTTTTGAGTCACATAAGATATGAATCTGCTCTTCAAATGCAACCCAGTCAATTTGATTATTATTAATTGGTAAAAGAATAGTACCCCAAATTCCATTTGGTTTCTCTCGTTGTTTCATTTTAATGTTTATGTAATTGATCTTGTGCTTGCTGAATAATATCTACACCCACTCTATCGCTCCATCCTTGAATCAATTTCTTAGTTACTGGACCAACATTTCCATCAGCAATTGGCATTCCATTAAACTTTGTTACAGGCATTATTGAGTATGGCGTACTAGTAATAAACATTTCGTCAGAAGTTGCTAAGTCATAAGATTGAATAACAGCTTCAATCACTTCAATGTCTAAAGATCGGGCTATTTCCATTGTTGAATTTCTTGTAAGCCCCTCCAAACAATTAGCAGTGGTTGGTGTAATTAACTTTCCATCTTTGATCATAAATATATTACCACCTTTATTTTCTGCAACATTTCCATGAATATCAAGAATGACACTTTGTGCATCAGGATCAACTAATTTAGCTTCAATTTCAGCTAACGTGTAAAAAAGACGACTTCTATTTTTAATTCTTGCATCTAAGGATTGTGAGGGTACCATTCTAGTAGGAGGAGTTACTGCATGACAACCTTTAGTATAAAAAGGAGCCCACAAAACAAGATTCATAGGTTGCGTGTAAATCATAACAGTTGGCTTAGAGACTTGCAAAGCTGGATTACCTCCAGTGATTGAATGTCCTCGAGAAATATTGTGCACAAGCCAACAATCCTCATTAGCCTTGTAATTATCTTTATTAATTTCTAATAATTCAAGACTAACCTTTTTCATTTCCTCTATTGTCATTTGAGGGTCGATACGTGTTAATTTAAATGATTTATATAATCTTTCTAAATGTTCATCTAATTTGAATGGTTTGAAATTAAATGTTCTAGTAGATTCAGTAACTGTATCACCTAAAAGTACAGCACTATCAAATATTGAAATTTTAGCATCTACTTCTGGTACAATCTCACCAGAAATATAAACTTTTCTATTGCTCATTTTATAATTTGTTTTTTGATTTTAATTCTGCTTTTAATTGTTCTTGTTCCATTTTCTCTTTCTGCTTGTCGTGTTTTGCAGAAACACCATGATAAACAAAACCAAAAGCTCTTCGTGATCGAGTTTTAGATTTATTGGGATCAGCAAAATGAATAATTTTAGCATGGTGCATTAAAAACATTCCAGCTTTACCTTCAAACTTTACAGTATTTTTTTTATCCTCTTCAGTTCCAAAATCAGTTACCCCTTTTGAAAAACCTAAAATTTCTGATTTGCCATGTGGTCTGTATCCTTCATATTTATGTGAACCTTTAACATAATGGATACATCCATTTTCATCATCAACATCTTCAAGAGCAAGCCAACCAGTAACAGCTTTATCATTATCTAAATTAAAATAATAACCATCTTGATGAGGTGGAGTAGGATTGCTTTTACCAGGAGGTTTATTAAAGTATTCCATTGCTCTAGGTATAACATCCTCACCTAAAGCGTTCGCAGCTAATTCTTTTATTTTACTATTGTGAAATAGATCATGAAAGAAAGCATCGTATTCTTCTAACTTTTGCATTTGCATTAAAGTATCTTTGTTTTCTTTATCAACGTAATACACTTCCCCTTCTTTCATTTTAGGAACACAGTCTTTAATATATCTATCAAACTCATTATTTATAAGCTCCATATCAGACTTCGAAAAAAGTTCAGGAATATGATTATAACCATTTTCGTCATAAATTTTTTTTAGATCACTTAATTCAGGGGTGTTGGTATTAAAATTCATATTAGATTTTTCTCCTTCATTTCTTTTCGAAGTTTTTCTTGATAAGCATCATGTGCTTCTTGATTTATTTCTGCACTTTCTCCATAATAAATAAATCCCAGTGCTTTTCTAGTTCTTGTTTGAGATTTATTTCCTTCAGCCCAATGTATTGTTTTAGCATTGTGAATTAAAAAAGTTCCTGGCTCTCCAGGAAAAGAGACTGTGTTCTTTTTATCTTCCTCATTTCCAAAATCAGTAATACCTTGAGAAAAACCTAATACATTGGATCTACCGTGTGGCCTGTATTCAGATTTATGAGAACCTTTTACATAATGAATACATCCATTCTCTTCATCTACTTTTTCTAGAGCTAACCAACAAGTAACGGCATTATGTTTTTTTAACATAAAGTAATAACCATCCTGATGTGGTGGTGTTGGCTTTCCAATTCCTGGCGGTTTATTAAAAAATTGTAAATTTTTGGGCTCAGCTTTTTCTCGTAAAACTATTTCTGCAACTTCTCTAATAGGAGATTTTTCAATTAATTCTTTAAAGTAATCATCATAAGTAAACATTTGCTGAAGTTGCTTTATAGAAGTTTTATCATCTTTATTTTCATAAAATATATGATGCTCAGGTACATTAGGAGTAACTTCTTTAATGTATCTAGATAATTCAATCTTAATCTCTTCTATTTTTTCAATAGAAAATAATGGGTTTATTGCAATAAAGCCGTTGTCATCAAATTTAGATTGAAGATCTTGATTATTAAAAGTTGTCATAATTTAATAAAATTATGGTAACTGAAATTAAAAAGATAGCTAGTAAAAATTAATTATTTACCATATTTTCTTAATTAAATTATAAATCATAAGAGAATGCAAAAAAAATATAAAAGAGTTTTTTCTATAAACAATGATCTAGGATATAGAAATTATACTGTCAGAGATTTAATAAATTTAAAAGGTAAGAAAAAACTAACACAAGTGAGAGTTACCACAGTTGAAGAAGCTGCGGCTGCTGAAGAAGCAGGAATTGATTTATTATTAACTGGACCAGGAAAAGATTTTCCAAATATTAGAAAAGCTGCTTCAAAAACTTTTATGACTGTTGGTGTACCTTTTATTGAGAACCCATCAAAAAGAGAAGCAACAAAAAAAGCATTCGAAATAATTGAGGCTGGTGCTGATTCACTAATGTGTCAAAATTGGAATCTTGAATGGATGGCACATTTAAGTAAATTTAGAATTCCCTTTCAAAGTCATGTTGGTTTTATTCCAAGAAGAACGACATGGATAGGTGGCATTAGATCTTTTGGAAAGACAGCAAATGAAGCTGCAGAATTATTTAGAGATATAAAGAATATTGAGAAAACTGGTGCATGGGGCATAGAAGCAGAACTCGTTCCAGAAAATATTTTAGAAGTTATTACAAAGCACACATCACTTGTTACTATTTCAATTGGTTCGGGAATAGCTGCGGATGCTCAATTTTTATTTGCTGAAGATATATTAGGACAGAGTAAAATAAATTTACCAAGACATGCAAAAAAATATAAAAATTTTGATAAAATATTAAGTGATATTCAAAAAGAAAGAATTGATGCTTTTAAAAAGTATAAAACAGAAGTTCAAAAAAATAAATTTCCAACAAAAAAACATACTATTGCAATTAAAAAAATAGAATTAAATAAATTTAGAAAGTTTCTGCAACAACATTAATTATGAAAAATAAATTTAAAAAAGTTTACTCTCTTGCACATCAAACTGGTTATAGAAACTATACGGTTAAAGATTTAGTAAATTTAAAAGGTAAGAAAAAATTAACACAAATAAATGTTGTATCTGCTGAAGATGCTGCCGCTGCAGAAGCTGCTGGTATAGATATGATTATTTGTGGAGTAGATCAGTTAAAAGAAATACGCGAAGCTGCGCCCAATACATTTTTAACGTGTGGAATAAAATATACTGAGCATGCTTCCAAAGAAAGTATGATGAAGAAAGTATTTGAATTACTTGAAGTCGGTGTAGACTCCATACACACCAATTCGTGGAATATAAATTTTATTAAATATTTAAGTGATTTTAATATCCCTTTTCAAGGGCACGTAGGTTTTGTTCCAATGAAATCAACGTGGACAGGGGGTGTGAAACCAGTTGGGAAAAGTTCAGCTGAGGCTATTAAAGTTTATCATGATATAAAAGAATTAGAAAAAATTGGTGCTTGGGCTGTAGAAGTTGAATGTGTACCGGAGGATGTTTTAAAAGAAATAACAAAAGACACCAAAGCTTTGACTATTTCAATAGGATCAGGCAGATATGCAGATATTCAATTTTTGTTTGGTGAAGATATTTTGGGATATCACTTCAATTCAACTAAAACACCAAGACATGCAAAAAAATATAAAGATTTTAATAAGACATACGAAAAGTTACAAAAAGATAGGATAGATGCTTTTAAGGAATATCAGAAGGATGTAGTAAATAAGAAATTTCCATCAAAAAATAATGTTGTTTTTGCTGAAAAAAAAGAACTAGAAAAATTTAAAAAATTAATAAAAAAAATCTAAATGGAAATTAGTAAATTAGTTAGAAGATTAAATGATAATGAAATAGCGCAGTATGAAGATAAGGGTTATATAAAAGGTCTGCCTGTATTTTCTAAAGGTGGTGTTAAAGATCTTCAAAAACTTTTTTTAGATTTAAGTAATAGACTGCCCGCAGGCGTTAACATAAATAAAACTAATATGTGGCATAAAGCGAGTAAAAAGTTTTATGATTTAGCACATACGCCGGCTATTCTTGATTATGTGGAGGATCTTTTAGGGCCAAATTTCTTCCTTTGGGGTGGGCAATTTTTTTACAAAGCAGCTAAAAGTAAAGGTGTTGTTCCTTGGCATCAAGATTCTCAATATTGGCCTTTAAATCCATCAAACTCTGTTACAGTTTGGTTAGCTGTATATGATACAGATAAATCTAATTCAGCAATGAAAATAGTATCAGAAAGCCACAAAACAAAAAAATTTTTACATAAAATTAATGACGATAAAAATTATGATTTAAATCAAGAAGTATCTAATGATCAAATTGATAAAGAAAAAATAGTATATATGAATTTAAAAGCTGGTGAGATTTCTCTTCATTCGGATGCTCTTTTACATGGTTCTGATGCAAACCATTCAAATAATCCTAGATGTGGAATTACTCTTAGATATTCTCCTTCAAATGTTAAAGCAGATTTATCAGAGTGGCCATTTTTTTCTGTTCAAATAGCTAGAGGTGAAACAAATCACTCTTTAAATCCTATTGCTCCTATACCTAGAGGCGAAGCAACTCCTGTTAAGGGCTTTCAATTTCATCATGAATTTGAAAGTGATTGGTGAAGAAATTAAATTTTAAATAAAATAAATGAAAATAATTGATGAAATAATTCTATACGAAAACCCTGATCCTTTACTCGTTAGTAAACAAGGTATTTTCCCAGGTATAGTAAAATTACAAGATAAGTCCTTACTTGCATTATTTACTATTGGGCAAGCTTTTGATTCTGCTGATCAAAGAACATTTGTTTCAAAAAGTTTTGATGATGGAAGAAGTTGGTCTAAACCAAAACCTTTACATAATCATATATATAAAAATAAAGAAGAATCAGAATCTCTTAAACCACTATTATTACAAAATAATAAATTGCTGGCAATAGGTTATGCTTTTGTAAGACCAGATAGTTTAACACCAATTGTTAATCCTAATACATTTGAAATACTGCCGCTCAATAATAAAATAAGTATTTCTAATGATAATGGTGAAAGTTGGTCTATGCCAAAAAATTTTAATGTCGATGAAACACCACTTGAAATATCAGGACCGTGTATTCAATTAAAATCAGGTAGAATATTAGGAGCAGCGCCACCTTTCCATTTAAAAGAGTCAGATCATTCAGGATGGATAATTTATAGTGATGATGAAGGAGAAAATTGGGGTAAACTATCTGAATTTTACAAATCCAAGGAAGGACATGTTTCAACTTGGGAATGTCGATTATGTGAAACGAACAGCAAAATTATTGTTATTTTTTGGGCTTATGACAATAAAAATAAAAAAAATCTTAGCAACCATGTTGTAATTTCCGATGATGCTGGAAAAACATTTAATACTGTAATTGATACTAAAATCAGAGGACAAGCGTCTAATGTAATGTTTTATAAAGATGATATAATTTTTACCATTCATTGTCACAGAGAAAACCCAACAGGATTAATTCTAAGAAAAGTTGATGTCAGAGATAATAAGTTTTCAATTTTAGACGAAATCAATTTGTTTTCTAAAGATGGTTTATCAAGTGATGATACTAACATAAGTAAACAGTTTGGCTCGCTTAAGTTTGGTCAACCATCAATTCTTCTTTTAAATAACAATGAATTACTAATTTGTTTTTGGTGCATTCATGATAACCAACATATTATTAAAACGTATATCGTAAATATATAGTCATCAGTATGTTCAATCTAATATCAAATGAAAAAGAAAAAATGAAAGTAATTAATTATTATCATTTTTCAACTGCACTACAAATGTGTGCTGTTATAGGAACAGTTGCAGCACCTTTAACATTATATTCTGTAGAATTAGGATTAGATCCAGATAGAATTGGTATTTTAGGTAGTCTTATGGCTTTTTGCCAAGTTTTAGCTTTAATTAGTATCCCTTTAACTCTTTATTTTGGTAGTAAGATTTTATCTATTTGGACATTATTTAGCAGGTACATTTTTCTTTTAATTTTTTTAATTGTTCCGTTTTATCAAGATAATTTAACACTTGTTTTCTACTTGTTATTTTTTGCAATGCTCATGTTTTCTATTTTACGTTCATTATCTGAAGCTGCATTTGTGCCTTGGATGCAAGAATTTATTCCAAGAGACGTTAGGGGTAGAGTTATTGGCATTAATGGAATTATCTGTACACCCTTTGCTTTAGTTGCATCATATGGAATAAAAATCTGGTTGGACAGTAGAGAGGGTTTAGAAAGATTTTACCCAGTTTTTTTTATAGCAATAATTCTTGGACTAATATCAGCTCTTTTACTTTTAAAATTAAGAGGGGGAAAAAAAATTAAAGGACGAGATGATGATCAAGGTTATTTAAGAAATTTACTTAAAGCAACAAAAGATAAAAATTTTAACTTATTTTTAGTTTCATCAGGAACACAATATTTAGTCATTACCATACTAGCTATTTTCTTAACTCTCTATTTTAAAATTAGAATGAATATTCCAAGTGGGGAATTAATTTTTTCTTCAACTTTAATTCTAATTGGTGGGACGTGTAGTGGTTTAGTAGTTGGAAGAGTAACAGATAGTTATGGTTGTAGGGGTATAAGAGTAATATTCCAAAGCCTACAAATAATACTATTACTTACTTTACCATTTATAAATTCTGATACTCCTTACTTAAGCTACGTAATTGGAATAATTTTCTTTCTCTTTGGTTTCTTAATGTGGGGAAGTGCATCAATAGGTTATATTTTTATGCTAAACTATGTACCAAGTAATAACAAAGAATCTTTTATGTCGCTTGCTTATAGCTTAGATGGAATAACAGCAGGAGTGACAACAGTATTAGCTGGTTATTTAGTTGTTTGGTTAGATAATAATGAGATAATTTTGTTTGATAAATTACTAGGTAGCTATGAAGTTTTATTTGTTATTTGTGCATTTATTATAGCAATTTCTATGAATGCTTTTATTCTTATAAGAGAAGAAGGAGCTATGGGAGTTAGGACTTTTTTGAGACAATTAATTTTTTACAGAAAGCAATTACCATAAAATATTATTCAAATTTTAAACGTATCCAATGTAGATCCATTTTTTTATCATTACCCGCATAATAAAAAACTAAAACTTTCCCACTCTGTAAAACATCAGCATAGGGCAATCCAAAACTCCATATATTCATGTCAGCTAATAACCCTCCTAGCTCTTTACTATTTTGTTTAATTTTTATTTGATTAAAAATTGTTACCTCAGAAATTTCATCAAAATGAGCATTGAGATTATCTGATACTCTTACTTTTATGCTTTGATTTTTAAATCTATCAACCCATGCTAACACTACCTTACCATCCTTTAATAATGCAGGATGAGAAGGTTGATCAGAAATATTTAAATCTTTTGGCTGAGACCATGTTTTACCTTCATCATTACTTATTCTTTGATGAATATTAAGGAAAGTTTTTTTTGCCGAATCATATGTCCATGCAAAAGAAGTAATAGTTCCATTTTTATTTACACCACATCTTAAATCCCAATTAAAAATTCTTCCAGTTTCATCACCTGCTGCTAAATAAGGTTTAGACCATGTTTTTCCATTATCAGAAGAACATATGAAAATATTTTTTTGATACCATTTTGATTCATCATAATAATCTTTATTATTTTCAATACTCATAATTAATTTTCCATTTGGTAATTTCATAATAGGATTGGTAAGACTTGGTGGACCAATGTCTTTAGGTAGCTGAACTTTTCTAAGTTTTGACCACGTATTCCCATTATCATAAGAATCTGCAATTAGAATTTTCATTGGAAGACAGCCTTCAGTATTAGCATTAAATAATTCTTTTCCTGGAATAGAAGTTCGATCGATCCACAATAATGATGCAATAATATGAGAATCAGAAATTTCAGTTAAATAGCAAAGTTTTAGACTGCCTTTAAGATTATCTATTTTAACATTTTTAAAAGGCTCCCAAGGTTCTGACCATTTCTCACCTTCATCATCTGATCGAAAAAACTCTATTCCCTCTAATTCAGAATCTTTATTATTTCCACCTCTTGCAGTGGCAAGAATAGATCCATTACTAAGAGAAACAAATGATGAAAAAGTATAGCATGCTTTATTTGAATCAATTTTTGCAGAACATAAGATACCTGAAGAATCTATTTTCATTTAATAAAATTTTATTTTTTTTTCTTAGGCCATTCCATTAAAAGTTTGGCATTTTTTTCTTCTTCAATAGCCTTTTCTTTATCTTTAAAAATTTTCACTACGCATTGAGGTTTATTACGATCAATTACATCATAAACTAGATGGTGATCTACTTTATCAATAAGTGGGCCTATCCAACCAGCACAATGATCGCAGTATCTTTTCATAGGCTCTGCATCATTATCCAAAACTTTACTAAGACTTGGACAAACATTCATTCTTAATTCTAATTTTTCGTCATCTAATTTTAAATCCATATCACAGTTTTCTTCAATTCTAATATGATCCCAGTATTCATACATCCCCTTCAAACCTTTTTCTTTGAATAACTTTAAAGTATGTTTTTCTTGATTTTTACTGATTTCCAACCAGTAAGCCTCTAGATGTTCTTCTCCTTGATCTTCGAGAAACTTAAAAACTTCGTTATAGAAACGGGTAAAATGATCACTAGGTATCATGCTCTTTTCCTTATAGTTTGTCTGCATGCTGCTTCTCCTAAAATTTCAGTTTTAATTTCGTATGGAGTATCTTCAGCCAGTGCTTCATTTGTTTTAATAGTTTGATCACAAAAGTTAGGTGAAACATTTCCAACCAACTTTCTTACATGTTCATATGCTGTACAACGATTAACTGTTAAAATAATTTCTTCATCATTAATAGAAATATTATAATCAGCATTTTCCCGATCAAAAAAATGCTGCCAATGTTTAGCTAACATTTTGATATTCCCTTTTTTAATATGATCTTTGATATCTTTATAAACATCATTACCAACTTTTTTGAAGATATCGTTCATGGTATCGATACCATATTTATTAATTATAAACTCAATAGTTGTATTTGTAGCACCGTGAAAATCCATGTGGACATTGCCACCATCGTTGTAACGAAGTTTTTGATCTAAATTATTTTTATTCACTTTTATATACAGATTTTCCAGCAATATAGGTTTCACTAATCTCCAAATTATCTTTTTGTAAAAGAATAAAATCAGCTAATTTATTTTTTTCAATACTTCCCATAATATTTTCTAAACCTATTACTCTTGCTGGTACTAAACTTGCAGCAATAGCAACTTGGGATAAAGTTTTTTTTGAAAACTTATAATAATTTTGTAATGCTTCAATAGAAGTTAATGATGACCCAGCTAATAAACCATTATAAGTAGAAGCTTTCCCTTTTTCTACTGTACACCATCTTCCAGGAAAAAATTCAAACTTAACAGGAACTGGAGAGCCGGCTCCCTTAACAGAGTCCGTTTCTAAGAATACTCTATCAGTTGGTAAGTGAGATAGTAGTTCAACTAATTGAGGGTGAACATGAATACCGTCACATATAACTCCAAGAGCAATTCGTGTTTCAGCAATTAAAGCATCAGTTAGAGATAATACATGAACACCTGTGTCATCTGGTGGATAAGTTGGAAGTGCATCATACATATGTGTTACAGCATCAACCCCCCAATCTGCAAATTTAGGAACATCAATTGGATTGGCTCCACTGTGACCCAAATGAATTGAAATATTTTCTTTTTTAAGTCTCTTTATAAATTCTTCTGAACCATTCATTTCTGGCGCTAATGTCAGAGCTTTTAATTTACCCTGGCATGCATCTAATAATTCTTCGGCTAAAGATACAGAAGGATTTCGAAGATTTTTAGGATCATGAGCCCCAGGTAATGCAAAACAAGGTCCTTCTGAATGAATTCCTAAAACACGCGCCCCCTCTTTAGCTTTATCAATGTCATTTGATAGTGCACTTAATAAAGTTTTAGTTTTTTCAGGTGGTAGGCATGGTGTTGATGGTAAAAAACCTGTCACTCCTACTGATGGTAGTATTTTAGAATTATCAACAGTACAATTTTCTTCTGCATGACCATACAAATAATTTAAAAAACCATGTTGCAGAACATCGATCATTCCTGGAAAGATAAAGTTATTCTGACCATCAATTATTTTCCAGTCATCAGAAATATTTTCATTTGGATTTAAAATATCAACAATTTTATCGCTATCAATTAGAAGATCTTTATCTTCTTCTCCATATGGAGTTACTAAAGTAACATTTGTAAATCTTTGTTTGTGTTGCATATATTTAATTTAATATTAAGGTAAAACCTAAAACAACTATAGTGAAAAAACAAGAACTAGGGGAAATAAGATGAAAGACCAATGTGTATGTATAACTGGATCTACACATGGTATAGGATTTGGAATTGCAGAAGCATTTGCTAAAAAAGGAGCGAAAATTGTCATTAATTCTCATGAAAAAGATAATGGCGCTTTAGATAAGCTCAAAAATTTGACAGAGTGTTATTTTGTACAATCAGATCTATCAACAATTGATGGAAATAAAAAACTAATTCAAGAAGCAAAAGTTAAACTTGGAAAAATAGATACTCTTATAAATAATGCTGGTACTTTTCAAGATACTGATTTTGAAAATATTAATAAAGAAAAATTTGATAAAACATTTAATCTGAACGTTAGAGGTTATATGTTTACATCTCAAGAATTTGTAAAACAAATTTCAAACGATCAAAATAATAGTAGTATTATTTGTATTGGTTCCTCTAACTCCTTAGCAGCTGAAAAAAACAGCGTCATGTATGATACTTCCAAAGGAGCTGTACTAATGATGATTAAATCAATGGCTGTAAGTTTAGCATCAAAGAACATACGTGTTAATGGTATTGGTCCAGGTATACTCGAAACACCACTGACTAGTGCAGGCCTAAATAAAGGAAATAATAAAAAAGTAATCAGTTCACAAATTCCACTTGGCAGGATTGGGGAGCCATCAGATATCGGTGGAGCAGCTGTATTTTTAGCATCTGAAGAAGCAAAATATATTACAGGACAAATGTTATACGTCGATGGTGGAATTTTAGCTAATCAATTAAATTGGGATGAGTCACTTTTATAAAAAAATTTAAAAAAGGAGAGAATATGATTAAAATAATAACCACTGGTGCAAAATCAGTTTTACCTTTTAGCCCCGCAATTAAAGCAGGTGATTTTGTATATGTTTCAGGTCAAGCATCCGTTGATCGAGAAAATGGGTCAGTCATCGAAGGGACATTTGAAGAAGAAATGAGACGTTCAATTGAAAATTTAGAAGTGATTTTAAAAGAAGCAGGTCTGACCTTGGATCATGTTATTAATGTTAAGGGCTACGTAGCTGATCAAAAAGATTTAAAAGAATATAATAAAATTTATCCTGAATATTTTAAAGATCCACTACCAACAAGAAGTACAATTGTAAAAGTATTGCCTACTTTCTTAAAATTTGAGCTTGATTGTGTGGCTTATGCGCCAAATACTAGACAAGAAGAATAACTAAAAATAAGTTAATATTCCATCAAGAACATTATAATCATCATCAACAACTGGAATAAATTTCCATTTATCAAATGCTGTACATGGATGTGAAATACCAGAACAAATCATATCTCCTACCTGCCATTGATGATTATCAGCAAGTTTAACAAAGGCATGTTGATCATTTGTGCTAAATATTTCTGCTTCACCAATATCTAAGAAACCTTCCCCAGGTCTAAATCTTTTTATAGGTTTTGGTAAACCTGAATCATATGGAGCATCTCGTTTTCCCATAGTTAGAAAAGCAAGATTATTTTCAGGAATGGATTGTACATAGGACCAAATTTCAAGAGCTGGTTGTAGAGATTGATCCCATTGTCTATTGGAATCACTTTTAGCTGTTTCAAGTGCATCTAAGTAAGGTCCATGATCATGTGTAATATAACATCCACTTCGTAATAGTACTTTAATAGGAACACTGAGTTTAATTTTTGAAAATCTTTCCCCCACAATATCAAAATGAGTTGATCCACCGGCCGTAATTAATAATTCATTTAGATGAGAGTAATAATTTGAAGAAATATCATTAATAATATCCTCAATCTTTGAACAAAAATCATGCACAGCATTTGAACCTTTCATAGCAACAGCCGCTATGCCCTCATAAGAAGATATACCTGCAAAAGTAAAATTCTTTGATGAATCCTCTCCAATTATATTAACGAGTTTTAAAAAATCTTCTTTTTTACGTATACCGGTCCGTCCATTTTCTGCACCTATTTCAGGCAATAAATTTATTGGATGGGTTAAATTTTGATCACCAAGATTTTTTTTAATATTTAAAAACTGTTCAATAGAATCAACAAAACAATAAAAGGAAAAATTTTTATTTTGATTAATATATGATGCTATTGTTTCTAAATGCGATTTACCTAAAAGTTGATTTGCAAGTAAAACTTTTTTGATACCAAAATCAAACATAACTTGAATTTGATTAATAGCACCAGCTGTAATGCCCCATGCACCATGTTTTATTTGCTCAGAAAAAATCTGAGGGGCCATAGTAGTTTTACCGTGAGGAGCAATATCTAGATTGTGTTTTTCTAAATAATTTGAAAAAGTTTTTAAATTATGGAAATAATTTTTTTGTTTTAATACCATCAATGGCATTGGCATATCTTCTTTCAAAATATTCCATTTTTTATTTTTAAGCTCTTTTAATGGAAATGGTTCACTTGAACCTGGAATACCTTTAGTTCGCCTGTCTAAAATAGTATTTTGAATTTTACTTAAATCCATTAAGAATTAATTTCTTCAAACTGACTAACTAAATTCTCTGCATAATCGGATAATGCAATTACATCAGCACCAATATTTAGAAGATTGTATCCCATATCAATATAATTTTTTGCAACTCCGGGTCCACCTGGAGTAGCTGCAATTTTATTATTTTTTCTTGCTACTTCTGCAACTTTTTTTCTTGCACTTACAACATCAGGATGATCCATTTGACCTGGAACGCCAAGTGAAAGAGAATAATCTCCAGGCCCAAAAAAAAGTGCATCTACCCCTTCCATTTCAGCAATAGCTTCAACATCATTAATTACTTCAGGTGTTTCAATCTGATAGATTACTATTCTTTCTTGATTAGCTTGCTTAATATACTCAGCCATATCAAGCTTCGTGTATTTTCCATCGTTGTTACCACCATCAACTCCTCTTTTGCCTATAGGAGGAAATTTTGTAAACTCCTCAATCTCTTTTGCATCTGCTAAACTTTTTATCTGAGGTATAATTAATCCCGTACAATCAACTTCTAAACCTCTAATATAATTACTGTAGCTACCTCTATTAACACGAAGAAGAGAGTCAACATCATATATCTTTGCAGCGTTACTCTGATTTTCGGCCTGATTGTAATCGAGGGATCCATGTTCCATACAAAGCCAAATGGCATCTGGTTGTGCTAAGGCAAAAATTTCTGCCACTTTAATATCAACTGTGTTGCATTTTAATATTGTTGCAACTTTCCCTGCACTAGTCGTTCTTTTTACTCTACTTTTGCGAAAAGTATTAAATGGTTTTGTTCCATTATTTGTTATTGTTTCATCATATTTAGTCATATTATTTATCCTTTGTTATTTTGCAGTATATCCACCATCAACAGCAATAATTGTTCCTGTCAAATAAGCTGATGAGTCTGATGCTAAAAAAATTATTGGGCCTTTTAAATCAGTACTATTAGCCATTCGTCCTAGCTGGGTTCTTTTACTATAATTTTCAACAAATCTGTCTGGATGAGAGGGAACTTTAAATCCTCCAGGAGCTAAACAATTTACTCGAATATTAAAAGGACCTAACATACTTGCTGCCCATCTTGTAAAATTGTGCATGCCTCCCTTTTCATAAAAATATAATGGAGAAGTAGCAGGTGTGAAGTCTGTACCTTCATAATTGCCATTTTCCACACCAACTGTACCCATCATTGATCCAATATTTATAATGGATCCAGATTTATTTTTTTTCATTCCTTCAGCAAACATATTTGTAATTTTAAATAATGCTGATGCATTTATTCTTAAACTTTTATCAAAATCATCTAGACTGTTATCCCAACCAAGACTGCCATGCTCTCTGGAAACTGCATTATTTATCAAAACATCACATTTTCCACTTTTCTCAATAATGTCATTGTATAATTTTTCGATTGAGTCATCCTGAGATAAATCTAATTGTAATGCAGTAACTTTATAGCCTCGTTTTGTTTCTTCTTCTGCTACTTGTTGTAAACTTTCAATATTTCGTGAAGCTATATATGTATCTGCTCCAGCTTCAGCTAATGCTTCCACTATTTGTCTTCCATAAAGTCCAGCACCTCCAGTAACAAGTGCAACTTTACCTTTTAAAGAAAAACTTTCTAAAACATTCATCTAACTAACCTCACTTAAATTAATTTTAATTCCACCCTCTTCTCTACTCTTTATACCAGCAGCAACAAGTTGCATTAATTCTTTGGTTTCCTCCCATGGAACTGGTGATATACCTGCTCGTAAATAATGAACGTATGACTCTAATTGTTTTTTAAATGCATAAAAAGTATCATTTGATTTTAATTGTATTCCACTTTTAGTTCCAACTAAAGAAACAAGACCAAAACCACCAATCATATCAAAGACATTAGCAATATTAATATCAATACCTTTTGAATGATGTAAATGAACAATATTTCTATCTTTATCTCCTAGATTTTGTATTGAGGTAAAGCCTGGACCAACAATTGGATATAATGTTTCTAAAGCGTGTATCCCATATTTTTCCCAACTTTTTGCCATAGTGACATTAATGTATCTTAAATCACCTAGTTCGTAAGTTGATAGATGGTATGGCTCGTACTCTTTACAATATCGCATTGCAGAAGAACTAATTATCGGCTTTCCTTCATCAATCCACTGTTGAAAAATTTTTAGATCAGTAAAATTATCACATAATGGTTTATCAACAAAGATTGGTACATTTGCCTCAACGAATGGTTTACATCTCTCAACATGCTCTGAACCAATATCAGTTGCAACTAAAACTGCATCGACTTGTCCAATCACATCTTTTGGATCTTCAACAATATTTTCAATTTCTGCAACATTGGCGACAAGTTTTGCATCTTCAGGATTATCTGTCCATACATGTGAAACTTCTACATCTTTTATACCTAGGGTATTTTTTGGTTGCTTTGAAATGTAATCAATAATTGCTGCATAAGGACATTGTGCTAAAGCTTCTGCATTATATCGACCGTTTATAATTATGCTCCATGAATAAGGATGTCCATTTCCTTCTGTCATTCCTAGCATTGCTAATTTGATTTTTTTATTTTCTATGGGAAACTGAATCATTAATTAATATCACTTACCACGCTGTCCAACCACCATCAACTATAAGTGAATGACCAGTCATATAACTTGATGCATCAGATAAAAGAAAAATTGTTGGTTTTGCGGTTTCGATAGGTTTACCGAAACGTTTTAACATTGTAGAATTTTTTAAATTACTCAAAAATTTTTTATTATTGTTTGCAGCCTTAGTTATGTTTGGAAAAGGTCCAGGCACAATTGCATTAATACGAATATTGTTTTTACCATAATACGAGGAAAAATATTTTACCATTTGGTTTAGACCAGCTTTTCCAGCACCATATTCAATGGGATTAGGATTAATATTTTTTGGATACATTTCCATTTTTGGTGATACTAATCCATACATTGAAGCAAACATTACGATACTTCCACCTTTTTTCATTTTATTTGCCACACCTCTCATAAGTAAAAAAGAACCTGTTAAGTTAATTTGATTAGCTTTATTAAATTTTTCTGCAGTTAATTGAGATAATTTATCAGAAGTTGATCCGAATGTTGCGTTAACTAATCCATCTATATATTTAAATTTTTGATATGCTAATTTAATATTTTTAGAAATCGATTCAGGCTCAATCATATTTAAGTAAGAAAATATAATTTTAGTTTTAGGATATTTTTTTTGTAATTTTTTTATTACTAATTCAGATCTTTTGATGTCTTGATCGGCTAAAAATATATTTCCTCCCAGTTTCAATATTTCTTCGCATAAAACTGAACCAAGATATCCACAACCTCCAGCAATAAAAATATTTTTATTTTTCAAACTAATCATATTAACTGACTTTAATTATTTTTTTATTTTTCCAAGACGATTTAGCAGCCAATACAACTTTTAAATTTAAATAAGCTTCTTCTAAAGTTGCTAAATCACAATCCTTGCTTTCATAACCATCTAAAAATCTGTTTGCCTGTAATAGAAAATTATTTTGATGTACTTCCATTGGATCTTGACCCTTCATATAATCTTTCTGATCTTTCCAAACACCACTATCATCATCAGCAAACATTAAAGTAGAATGATCAAGTTTAATATTACCTTTAGTGCCAACAAACTCATATGTATTAATATTTGGTTTCTGAAATTGATTAACAGTTATATTGGCTAAACATCCATTAGAAAATTTTATATTAATAAGACAAGTATCCTCAGTTTCTGTACCCTCTAATACTAATCTGTCGTACATACAGCCTACCTCTTCGGGAATGCCCAAGATCCAAATTAATTGATCAATCATATGAGTAGAAGCATCAAGTATGGCTCCACCTCCGGTTTCTTCTTTTGCATAATAAATAGTTTGATAATCTGGCCTATATTTAGGAAACTCTTGAGAAGAATTAATATAAGCTAATTTAACTTCTCCGATTTTATTATTCATAATTTGATCTTTTAAGGCTCTGGAGACTAAGCTATTTCTTCTTGTATACCCTACACGAACAAATAATTTTTTTTCTCTTACCTCTTCTATAATTTTTTCCAAACCATCAATTTTTGTAGAAAGAGGTTTTTCTACCATAAATGATAGATTATTTTTTATACAAAACTGCATATGTTCCAGATGCCAATTAGCTGGTGAACATATTATTGCCAGATCAAATTTTTGATTAACGTCATAAAGAGAATTAAATGTATGTTGAATTTCAAATTCACTATTTAAGTTTTTTTGTTTATTAACATCTGGTTCAACAATTGAAATTTTGGCTCTTCTTGTTTCCAAATAACCTTTAATATGTCTTTTACCAATTCCACCTGCTCCAATTATTAAAATATTATAAATCATTTTTTATATAAAACTAACTTGACCACTTTATAATAGTATGATGTTATATGAATAAGTAAATTGATAATATAAATAAATTCAAAAAAAATGACTCTTAATTTTGAAGAATATAAAACCAAACTTTATTCAGCTGTACTAGCTGATACGTTAGATAGTTTGGGTTATCATAAACAAACATTAACACCAGGTATAAAATCAATAAAACCAGATGTAATTATATGTGGGCTTGCGAGAGTTGGTTTGTATATGCCTATTTATCATGATGATAAAAATACAAATGTTTACGAACATGAAATAGCATTGATTGATAGTTTAAAAGAAAATGAAATTGCTGTTTTATGTTGTCATGGAAATGAAAAGATAGCTCCATGGGGAGAATTATTATCAACTCGAGCAACTTATTTAAAATCAGCAGGTTGTTTAACAGATGGCTGTGTGCGCGATACAAAAATGATTAATGAAATTGGTTTTCCAGTTTTTGCCAAAGGAACCAATCCTGTTGATACAAAATTTAGAGGTAAAATGATGATGGCAGATGTGCCAGGTGAAATAGCAAATGTCTATGTTGAAAGTGGAGATTTAGTATTTGGCGATAATGATGGTGTTGTTATTGTGCCATCTAAAGTTATTGATGAAGTTATAAAAAAAGCTCTAGAAAAAGTAAGCAGTGAAAATACTGTTAGAGATGAACTTAAAAAAGGTGATAGTTTAACTGCTGTATTTGAGAAACATAAAATATTATAATTTTATATTATTATTTTCAGCAACTGCTGCCCATAAATTTGGATAAGTTTTAAGAAAAGAATTTTTTGCATTTTCAGCTGAAAGTTTATTTTCAAAAACTGAAAAAATACATGATCCACTTCCTGTTAGTCTTGTAAAAATAGTATCATCTAAATTATCCATCTTATTATAAATAGCATTAAAATCTGGTTCGAGTTTTTTAATTACTTTTTCAAAATCATTCCCGTTATCGTTATCATTAATTTCCTCAAAATCTTCCTCAATATTATAATCAAAATCAGAAGGAATAAATGTGTCATACATTTTTTTTGTAGAACAATTAAAATTTGGTTTTGTTATTAAAAAAAAATATTTTGGAAAGACAATATTTGAGATTAAGTCTCCTCTTCCTCTTACCAAACTATCGTGTTGATTAAGAAAGAAAGGAATATCAGAACCTAAATCTGTATAGTCAAAAATATTTTTTTTATTAATAATTTCTAGATTTTCTAGAATCTTTATTACCGTTGCTGCATTTGAAGATGCCGAGCCCAATCCAGCTTGATAGGGAAAGTTTTTTGTAATTAAAAACGAAATGTTGGGAGGTGAAATATTCAAAAAACTAAATATTTTTTTTATAATACAATCATCAAATATATTATTTTCTGGAGCAAATGCACCCCTGTATTCAATATTGAATTGATTGCTTGGCTTTACCTCTATTTCATCACATAAATTAATACTGGTTATTCCTGTTCTAATATTATGATAATTATCATCTCTTCGATTTAAAATTTTAAGAAATAAATTTATTTTTGCAGGTGACTTCTCAGTAATACTATTATCCATTAAATTTTTCTAATTTAATTTTAACATCTTCTTCAATTTCATCTTCAGGTTCAGCTAACTCTAGTGCTTGTTGCCAGAAATGAATAGCTTCTCTTTTTCTATTCATAGCATAATAAATATCTCCTAGGTGGTCTAGAGATATTGCTTCACCTGGCGCAATATCTATTACCATTTCCATTAAACGAGCAGCTTCTGAAAGATTATTTTTTTTAAAATGTGCCCAGGCAAGACTGTCAATAATATAGAAACTTTCAGGATTAGCTTCATACGCTTTTTCTAACATTTGCAAAGAACGATCTAATTTCATTTCTCTTTCAACCCAGCCATAAGCAAGATAATTTAAAACGTTTGGACTATCAGGTTTTATTTCAAGTGATTTTAAAAAATCTTTTTCTGCCAAATCCCAATCACCTAATTGTTCAAAACATATACCTCTCATATAATATATATTCCAAACATCACCTCGGTTTTCTTCAATCATCTGGTTATAAATTGATAAAGCTAAATCATATTTTTTATTGTACCGATAAAAATCACCAAGAATTTTTTTTAGAGAATAATTGTTATTGTTATTTTGTAGAATAGATAAAATTTTATTTTCAGCATCTTCATACAAACTATTATATAAATAATTAATTGCTAAACTACTTTGTGCATCTAAATAATATGGACTTTCCTTCCCTATCTTCTCAAAAGTATCTCTAGCCACTTCGAATTGACCAACTTGATCAAATAGTTCAGCCTTAATAATTATTGCTCTATCATTTTTTGGATCAATTAATTTGGCAAGTGAAGTATAAAATAATAAAAAATTATAGTTTAAACGTCTTTGCTCATTATTTGAAAAAGATGATGCCACAATTTCAACAAGTGAACGACTAATGGTAGTACCATCTTTAAGTCTATTATTTGTGAAGAAAATAAAATCTAGTAATTCATTTGGTTGATCTAAATTATCTCGTAATTCTTTTATCTGATTAAATTTTTTATCTAAAAATAATGATGAAATTTTAATTATAAATGCTTCTTGATTATTTTTATTTTTTTCCAAAATTTTATTAGCAATATCTTTGGCTAAATTAATATCTTCGGTAATAATCGCCGCTATTGCTTTATCAAGTAGTTGATCTTGAGATAGTTTTATTTTATTGGCATTAAAATTCAATAATGTTGCAGGATAATCATAATTTTTAAAGGCTAGTTGTGATATTAAAAAGTTAGAACTACTTGTTGCAAAAACACTAGTATTGAAGGAGATAAGAAGACAAATAAAAAACCATTTTTTGATCAAATTAATCATTTTAAATATACTAGAGTTGCACTATGAATAGATAATTGTAAATTTGCATGAATCAATCAAATAAAAAAAATTTAGAATTCATAGTTAATTCTGGAGTAAACTATTTTCTTCAAGATTCTCCAAGAAACTGGTTTGAAAATGAGAAAAAATCTGAATTACCTGATCCCAATATCAATGCTGGGGATAAAAAAAAGAAAATTGATGATGTGATTAAAGACCTTAAAGATTACAAATCTAATCTTCAAAAAACTGCAAAAAATTTAGTTGTCTATGATGGAAATTTAAATGCAAAAGTTATGTTAATTGGTGAGGCTCCAGGAAGAGATGAGGATCAGCAAGGTATTCCATTTGTTGGGAGAGCTGGGCAACTATTAAATAAAATGCTTTTAGCAATTAATTTACAAAGAGAAGACGTCTATATTACTAATGTTGTTAATTGGCGTCCACCTGATAATAGAACGCCTAATGATGAAGAAATTTTAGAATTTTTGCCATTTTTACAAAGACAAATTGATATTGTTAAGCCGAAATTTATCTTCCTATTAGGAGGTGTTGCAGCAAAAGCAATTTTATCAACACCTCTAGCCCTTGGAAAACTGAGAGGTAAATGGCATGAATACAAATCACTGAATTTAGACGGATCAATTCCTACAATAGCTTCCTATCATCCTGCGTTTTTACTTCGATCTCCTCAGTATAAAAAGCACTCTTGGGAAGATTTACAAATGCTACAAGAAAAATTGAAAAATGTATCATAAAAAATTTTTAATTTTTTGTTTTTTTATATTCTTTGTAATTTTTCCAAAACAAATCTATGCTTACCAGCAAGATATAGTCACCAAATACGATAATATATTCTCATCAAAGGTGCTTAGTGAAGAAGATGTTTATAACTATCAACAAGCATATAAGTTTCAAGAAATATGCAAATGGAAAAGTGCAAACAATTTTATTTTAAAAATTAAAAATAAATCTTTACTAGGACACATTTATGCGCAAAAGTTTTTGCATCCAAATTGTTATCGATCAAAGTATTTAGAACTATATTATTGGCTAAAAAAATATAATGACCACCCTCAAGCAAAACAAATTTATAAATTGGCTATTCGAAGAATGCCAGAGGGTTATAAAAGCCCGACTAAACCAAGCATTCCAATTGGAATAGAGTCAGAACAGGTAACCAGTAAAAAGACTAGTAAATATAAAAGTTCTAAAAAACTCTCTAACAATCAAAGAGCTGAAAAAAGAAAATTAATTAACGGAATTAAATCAAGAGTTAACAAAGGATGGCCAACAGGTGCAGTACAATTATTAAATCAAAGAGATGTAGATCTATTATTAGATCAAGTTGAGATAGATCAACAAAAAGAATTAATCGCCAAAGGATATTTCTTAGCAAATAAAAATGACTTAGCAATCCAATATGCTTCTGAAGCTCTTGTAAATTCTGTAAAGTATGTTCCTTATGCAGCTTGGACTGCTGGTTTATCTTCTTGGAGGCTAAAAAAATATGAAGATGCTGCAAAATATTTTTCTCTCTTTTCGATTAGTTTAAAAGATGATGCGTGGCATCAAACGTCAGGAAGTTTTTGGACAGCCAGATCATATGCAAAACTTGGTCGTTATGATGATATTAATTTTTGGTTAAAAAGAGCATCAAATAATCCAAATAGTTTTTATGGAATGCTTGCATTAGAAATTTTAGGTGTAGATGAAAAAATAGAATGGGTAGAACATACTGATCTAAATAAAAATAATAGTACAATTTTAAATATACCAGTAGGAAAAAGAATACAGACACTAATACAAGTAGGGTTTGCAGATGAATTAGAAAAGGAAATTGTTCATATCAATTCAATTTTAAATAGAGAAATAGCAAAAGAGTCTATTCAAATTGCTGAAAATTTTGATCTTGCCTATACGCAATTAAAAATTGTCAATAAGCTCGAAAATTTCGGAATGGATGTTCCAACCTATCTTTACTACCCAACAAGTATCTGGAAACCAAGAGATGGTTTCAAATTAGAAAAAGAATTACTCCACGCCTTTATGCATCAAGAATCTATGTTTAATATAAAGGCAAAAAGTAAAGACGGTGCCATAGGTTTAATGCAGGTATTACCTTCAACAGCAAAGTTTATTACCAAAAGTAAAGATGTAAAAAGAAGCAATAGCAATATTCTTAAAAATCCAGAAATAAATCTAGAGGTGGGGCAAGAATACTTGGCGTATCTTCTTGATCTAGAGCAAGTTTCAAGAAATCTTATATTTCTCGCAGCAGCTTATAACGGAGGTCCAGGAAATTTACAAAAATGGAAAAATGAAACAAACTATATGGAAGATTCACTCTTTTTTATGGAAAGTATTCCCTCAAGAGAAACACGTTGGTTCATTGAAAAAATCTTAACAAAATATTGGATTTACCAAAATAAAAACAATAAAGAAATGCGTTCCCTAAAAATGCTAGCAAATGGAAATGATCCACTTTATTAATAGGTTATGCCAATTGATACTTCTCTAGATTTTGTTCCGATAAATATTGCTGTTATTACAATTTCAGATTCAAGAACTAAAGAAAACGATACATCTGGAGATACATTAGAAAAGCGCATTACTGATGCTGGTCATACAATGATTAAACGGACAATTATACCAGATGATGTTACTCAAATAAAAAATACCTTAAACACAATGTCTAAAGAAAAAGAGATTGATTGCATTATTACAACTGGTGGAACTGGTCTAACAGGAAGAGATACAACACCAGAAGCTGTAAATGCTATTGCAAGTAAACACATCGATGGATTTGGAGAATTATTTCGCCAAGTCAGTTTTGAAAAAATTGGCACATCGGCAATTCAATCACGAGCAGTTGCAGCTTTAATAAATAGTACGTATGTTTTTTGTTTGCCCGGATCGACAGGTGCATGCAAAGATGGTTGGGATGAAATTTTACAATATCAATTAGACATTAGACATAAGCCCTGTAATTTTGTTGAAATCATGCCAAGATTAAATGAAAAGTAGTGACTGATTTTTCTATAGAGAAATCAATTGGTGAACCTGTAATTGGTTTAGATGAAGTTGGCAGAGGTCCATTAGCAGGCCCAGTGGTGAGTTGTGGATGTTATTTTTCTAATTATGATGATTTAGAATCAGAAATACCCATAACTGATTCAAAAAAACATACGGCAAAACAGCGAGAAAAATTATTCTTATTTTTTAAAAAATTGCAAAAAGAAAAGAAACTTAAATATCACTTAGGCTATGCAAGTGTAGAAGAAATAGATAGGATCAATATTTTGGAGGCAACAAAATTATCGATGAAAAGAGTAATAAATAAATTTAATTTTGAGAATCCCTATCTTGTTATTGATGGAAATTTTTCATTAAGTTATCCAAATGAAAAATCTATTATAGGTGGTGATAAAAAATCTTTATCGATTGCAAGTGCATCTATTATTGCAAAAGTTCACCGTGACCGGCTAATGAGTATACTTGATGCTAAATTTAAACTTTATGATTGGAAAAAAAATGCGGGATACGGAACCCAAAAACATATTGATGCAATACATAAACATGGGATAACTAATTTTCACCGAAAATCTTTTGAACCAATTAAATCCCTATTAAAAAAATAAATTACTGAAATTTATCCATGCAAATATTGCATAATAAATATTATTTTATTATGCTTCAAAAAGATGCGACAAATACTAAATATAAATTATATTTCATCATTCCTCCCATTTGATGAACTATTTTAGGGGTCTACGGACCCCTTTTTTTATGTATTAGACCAAATTTTATGGTTATCCCTATCTAAAGATTCCCCCTGTTGATAACTCAATTGACCTGATTCCATATCTGCTTAAAGATTCTTTTTATCAATTATGAAGAAAAATCAGATCATTTTAGGCGATTCAATTAAGGAAATGAAAAAACTAAAAGATCATTCTGCTGATCTTATTTTTGCTGACCCACCTTACAATCTTCAATTAAAAGATACCTTATACAGACCTGATCAAACAACAGTCGAAGCAGTTACACAAGATTGGGATAAATTTAGTACGTATAAAGAATATGATCAATTTACTAATGCGTGGCTTAGTGAATGTAAACGTGTTTTAAAAAAAGGTGGGGCACTTTGGGTGATAGGAAGTTATCATAATATTTTACGTGTTGGTTCTACAATACAAGATGCAGGCTTATGGATTTTAAATGATATTATTTGGCATAAAACAAATCCCATGCCAAACTTTCGTGGTACACGTTTTACAAATGCGCATGAAACACTGTTATGGTGCACAACATCAAGAGAAGCAAAATACACATTTAACTATCAAAATCTCAAAGAACTAAATGAAGGAAAACAAATGCGGAGTGACTGGTATATTCCTATTTGTTCAGGGAAAGAAAGATTGCGTAAAGATAACAATCAACGATCACACCCAACGCAAAAACCAGAAGCTCTCCTCTACCGAATTCTATTAGCATCGACAAACAAAGGTGATCTTGTTCTTGATCTTTTTTCTGGAAGTGGGACAACAGCTGTTGTAGCTAAGAAATTACAACGTAACTTTATTGGCATAGAAAAAGATAAAGACTACGTTAAACTTTCAAAAGAACGATTAAAGAATACAAAAGTATTGAAAGAAGAAGTTGTTACTATTGCAAAGAGCAGAAAAGAATTACCAAAAGTTCCTTTTGGTGAATTAGTCGAGCAAGGAATTATTCCACCAGGTGCCGTATTAACAGATAAAAAAGAACGCTTTAAAGCAACGGTCAGTATTGATGGAACACTTAAAATAAAAGATTTAACAGGTTCTATTCATCAAATGGGAGCTAAAATACAAGGACTACCAAGTTGTAATGGATGGGATTTTTGGCATGTAAAAGATAAGTCAAAATCAATCCTACTTGACGAAATACGATCTAATTACCGTAAAGATAAACTAAATTAATAATCTTTTATTCTTCCAACGACATTAAGATTTTGATCAGCTATTAATATTTCACCGGAAGTTACTGCCTGACCAAAGATAGCAGCGATTACTACGTAGTGTGTAACAAATACTATATTACCTTCATTTTCTAAATTGTTTATAAAATTAATTAATTTTTCTAGTTGTGGCTCTTTATTTTTATAAAATTTTGGATCATAAAAAGAATTAAGAGCATTAAACGTTTCAAATTTTTTGAATGCTAGATTTGCTGTTTCTTTACAACGACACCATTCACTAGATAAAACTAAATCTATAGAAATATTATTTGTGTCAAAAAAATTCCCTAATTCAATAGATTGTTCTCTACCAACACTATTAAGATTCCGCTGAGTAGAACAATCAATAATATCAAAATTATCAGGATCTCCATTACCAGGAGCTAATGCATGTCGAATAAATATTAATTTATTGTTTTGTTTTAATAGCTCTACATAATCTGAATTAGCATTACCTGATAAAGAATAAAAAAAAGTAAGTAGAATAATAATTAATTTCTTAATCAATTATAATTCTTGGCTCAAAAGGGTGAAGTTTTTCTAAACGCTCAACTGACCAAAGATTATCATCTGTGACTTGGTTTAAAGAATACATACCTTCCACATCGCCGTTAATATCAAAATCTAGTGATCCAGAAACACCCTCATAATTAATTTCAACACCACGAAGAAGTAAAGCTCTAGCGGCTTCCCAACTTCCAGGTCCCATTTTTATTCCAGGTGGGTTAGCAACACTAACTAAACTTTTTGATAAATCTTCCTTTGCAATATTATTTTGTGCCTGATGCTGTAGTGCCAAAGCTGCTAACATCATTGTATCAAAACTTATAGCAGAATAAGGAGAATTAGGATCAACACCTGCGTTCAACATTATATTTGCGTAAGTTTGGAATTCTTCTGAACTTTGTGAAGTTGCTTGGGCAACAATAGTTGTATTTTTATTTAACTGGATTGGAATATAGGAATAGATTAAATCTTTAACTTCATTCGTTAACATACTATCAGAACCATAATGATGTTTAAAAATACCTGAAGTTTCTAGTTCTTGTAATCTGGTCAAAACAGTATTTACAAATTGTTCTAGTAAATTAACTGTTCGTTCATTTCCGTGAAGGAACATGACTAAACCGGGTTGATTATTATCTATAGCAATATCAACAAATGTATTAATGAAGTTTTGATTGATCAGTGTCTTATCAGTTAGTAAAGTATTGAATAACACTATACCTTCTTGTTCGGTATAAACTTTTAAAAAATTTTGAGCGAGTGTAGAATTATAATTATCATCACCGTAGAGAAGAATTATTTCTCTTATGTTTTTAGATAGTAGATAATTGGCAATGGATGTTGATTGTTGAATATCAGAAGGAATAGTTCTAAAAAATAAATCATTATCTTCAATTGTTGAAAGTAACGGGTAACTAGCAGAAGAAGAAATCGTTAAAATATTGTCTGGAATAGTTGCTCGTTCAATAACTTTAACAGCACTTGTTGAACACGTCGGTCCTAAAAGGATTTCTGGATCATTATTTTTTAAATAGGCATTTAAACTTTCTTCTGTTTTTGTAGGATCGCATCCTGTATCAATAGTATCAATTGATATAAGACCTCTTCCTACTACACCAATACCGTCCGCATTAATTGTTTCTACAGCAACTCTTTTTGCTTCCGCAATTGCTTCAGCAATTTCACTAACAGGACCACTTTCTGCGTAAAGGGCTGCAATTTTTACTTCTGCGTATACAAAAGTTGAGTAAAAAAATATGATCTTGAGGATAATTATCGTAAATATTTTCATTATTTGAGATCTTTTTATCATAAATTTTTAGAATGAAAATGTGGCATTGAGTAAATACACTGGTCTAGAAGTAGTTCCCTCAACACTTTTATCCGCTTCTGCTACTTCAAAACTAATATCTAGACTATTAGAATTAAGAGGAATTTTTAATTTAACACCGTACCCGCCACTTGCCACTTCTGTTCGACTAAACTCACCTGAAGCTGGTCGTTTATAGTAGGTAGCACCAACACCAAGATGGATATATGGTTCAATACGTATAGACTCTTCCTTTTTATCTTCTTCTCCTTCTAAAAAAGGATAAAAAGGTCTGCTCAATTCTGTTCGCAGAAAAAAACCTTGATCACCAGACATATTACCTGATTCATAACCAGACATTTGTCCTGGTCCTGTTATATTCATTTGTTCTGAGATAATTAAACCTCTATCGCTAACAAGTTTTTGAAAAACAAAACGTGTGTTCAATAAATAATCTCTAAATATTTGCCTATTCAAATTAATATCACTATTCCATTTTATAAAATTTAAAGTGGAACCAACACGGGATAATGTTTTTGTATCTGATGTTTTATTTGTATACATAGGAGTACCAAACTTTAAAGCTGAGCTAGCTTTAAGCGAGAAAGAATCTAAAAAAGATAAGTTAGTAGTTGTATATTTTAACTCTAGAGCATTGTACTCATCGTAAAAGTTATCTTCTGTGATGTTAGGTAGTATTGAATAATCTCTTCCTTTAATCCATTGCCAATCTAATGAAAGATTATTTTTTATAAGCCTTGTATTTTTTATTTGATATTCAAGACCAAAGTTGATTTGTTTGGATTCCCCCTTTTTTTCTAGTCCGTTGGGTTCCGAATAAGATTCATTAACAGCGCCAAATACAGAAAAGTCTGATGCAAGAATTGGTACTTTACCACCAACAAGATAGGCTTCTCGAAAATCAGTCCGTTTAATTATTTCTGTATCATCTATTGGCACATTAACACTATTTTCAGGATCTAAGACGTAAGCTGCATAAATATTTTCACCGTAACCAAAAGGACTGTTAAAACTTAAATAAGAAGTAAACTGATCTTTTCCTGCTGTTTCAGATAATCCATTTGAATAGGTAAAATAACCATTAACTAATTTATGTTCAGCGTTTAATTGCAATGAAGAAGTTCCAGGCTCCTCTCCTGCCTTAATCGTAGTTTCTAATTCAACACCTGGTAATTCTCGTGATTTAATAATCGATTTTTCAATGACGGGATATTCTAATCCCTTAATACCAACAAGTTTTTTAAAATATTTTTTAATTGGCTTAGAAATACGTTTATCTAGTTGTGAGTAATCAATTGATTCAATTTTACCAGGAAAAACAATGGCTTTTACCTTAGTATTTTGTTCAATCGTTTGAGGTGGAACAATAAAACGGGTTAAAAAATATCCATTTAAAACATACAGTTGTTCTAAAGCAATCAATAAATTATAAAAATCTTTTAATGTTATTATTTTAAAAATTTTTGATTTAAATAAATTTTTACGAAGCTCTATCATTTCTTCAATTTCATTTTCAATCTCAATACCAACAAAATTAAATGAAATATTTTCTGCACCAGGTGGAATAACTAAACCTGTTTCATAAACAATATAATTACCAGTATTAGTAAAAACAGGATATGTCATAAATGAAGTAGAGATAAAAAAGATAAAAGATAAAAAATATCTCATTTATAACCTTTGGATACTAATTGCGTCTACCTGAGGAAAAGACGTAATGAATTCATTTTTAATTAAAGCAGCGTTAGACGCACCATCAACAGAAATAAAAGAAATTATTCGAGATACGTCATCGAAAACATCTTTATTAATTTTTTCCTGTACAACAATTTTTTCTTTTTCTTCATCTGGTGCTACACCTGGAAGAGGTGGTGTTGAAGCCCCAGCTAAAATATTTGCTGTTGGTATTGCTTCTAACGCACCAGAATTTTCATTTATTGGAATTGGATTTGATGTAAAACCAGATAATTCATAATTTATTGTAACATCTTTATCATTGCCAACATCTGCATCTGCAAAACTGCCAGAAGAACTAATAGAAAGATCTGAACCTGTTAAGTTTAAACCCGATATAGTGCCACCACTTGTAGTGGCCGTTGTAGTTCCATCATATGTTTTATCATTTGCCGAAGCACCTGATACTGTAAAGTTAGCTGACATTAAAGATCCAGTTGTAGCCGTAACAGTTGAAAGATTAATATCTCCCATACTTGCATTTGTTAATGTGCCTCCATCTAAAAGTTGTATATTGAGATCTTCAGCCGTCAAACTTGCTAAACTAGCTACTACATCACCTGCTCCCGCATCTCTATCGCTATCAGAAACACTATTATCATTTGAATCACTTGCAATAATTTCTAAATTTGATGCGGTGTTAATATTGCTATTAATGTTTACATCTCTTCCTGCATGAAGGTTGAGACTACCCGTACCAGTGACAGTAATGGCAGAACTAATAGTGATGTCAGTATTAGCTTGAAGAGTAACATCAACACCGTTATTCAGAAATTCTTCTAATTCTGTTTTATTAATTACGATATCATCACTTGCATAATCTGTATAAGACGTATTACCTCGGATAATTGTATCTGACCATAAAGATATATCGCCAGTATTATCACCCGCATCGCTTGCACCATCACCTTTAGCACTTCCTGCAACCATTAAGGTACCAGTATCATCTAGAGCAATATAATTTGGAAATTGGTCAGCATCTGCTAATGTTGCCGTAGAAGTATCAAGTTCATTCGTACCTGTTTTACCAAAACCAATAGTATATTGTAAACTTGCACCAGTTAGAGAGGTATCTTCAAAACCAAATAAATATATATCATCTTCAGCAAAATCCCCTATTGCTATTCTATTACCATCACCATCAACAGCAACTGTAGCCGCCCCCCAACCAGTTATTGGTGTTTCACCAGATGCTGAAGTATCATAATTTTTACCTCCAGTGTAATTATTCCCTATGGAAGCTGCATATGTGGCACCAGTAAAATCTGAGTCACTAAAAGTAAACAAGTGTACCGCTCCATAATTATCATCAGCATCATTTGTTGTATTTTTTCCATCATCTTTAGGTGAACTTACTGCTAAGATTTTTCCATCTGCTGTTAAACCAAGCCCTATTCCAAATTGATCATTATTGCTTAATATATTAAGTCCGTTATCACCCAAGTCCAAACTCTTTGTTAAAGTATTTGTAGGGGCATAATCTATTCCTATTGTTCCAACATGAGTTGGGTTATTAAAATCAGTTGATGGGTTTCCATCACTATTTGTTGTTTGATCAAATGTGATTAAGTAAACTGCTCCAGCATTACTATGACCTCCATTTGCTCCATCATCTTTCATTGCTCCAACTGCAAGACGTGATCCATCATCAGTCAAAGATAATGAAGTAAAACTATCACCAGAACCAAGAGTACCAATTGATAAATCATAACTAGATGAATTATAAGTATGTCCAATTGTTCCTACGTGTGTTGGATTAGTAAAATTTGTATCATCAAATTTTATTGTATACACTGAACCACTATCAACCCCGCCTGATGTACCACTAAGTTGAGACAAAACTAATCTATCCCCGTCACCATCTAAGGCGGTTCTCCAAATATAATCACCAGCTGTTAAATCATCTAAGTCTAAACTATAAGTTCCAGTGTAACCTTTTCCAATTGTCCCTACGTGTGTTGGATTTTTAAATGCTGAGCCATCATCGAAGGTAAATAAAAAAACAGCACCAGTATCTGTTGCGCTATCATCCGCTCCATCAACTCTAGCAGCAACTATGGCCATTCTATTACCATCACTGTCTAAGGCAGTTCCTTGACCAAATCTATCATCATCATCAAGATCAATATCTAGAGAACTACTTCCCGCACTTCCATAACCATATCCAATTTTTCCGTACAAACTTCCACCTGTAAATTCATCATCATTAAATCTAATGAGCATAACTTCACCACTTCTACCTAATGACCCTCCATTCCCATCTGCATACATTGATGACATTACAAGGCGACTACCTGTTTCATTCAAGGCTACACCTTCACCAAATTGATCATTATTAGATAATGAACTTTCCACATCTATATCTTTTTCTCCTGTATAACGGTTTCCGATTGTTCCAACGTAGGTTGCAGAAGCAAGGTTGTCGGTTAGCGTATATAAATTTACAGCTCCTGATTTAGGGTTGTTACCACCAGGGTTAGATTGATCCCAGTAGCCAACAGCTAATCGATCAGCATCTTTATCAAAGGCAACAGAGTTTCCAAATCGATCTCCATTAGCCAAAGTTACTGCATGAACATTTTCGTCACTTGCATCAAGATAATCATAATCTTTTCCTATAGATCCAATATAGGTTGGTATACCTGTTGCAGCAGAAACAAGGCTTCCACTATTCATAAACTTAAATAATCGTACAGCACCTGAGTTACCTTGATTATTATTTTTACCATTATCTCGCCAAGATCCAATAGCAAGCAGAGAACCATCGTGATTAAAAGAAACTGCTGAACCTAATTCATCGTTTTTTTTGGGGGTTAAATCAGTATCGCTATTCGTATCAAAATCATTTGCGATTACAGCACACATGTTAGTTTTCGCACAATCACTGTTAGTGCTTAAATTTTGATAACCATTGCCAATTCGTGAAACAACTTTACCTCCAGAAAAATCTGTATCATCAAAAGCAATTATAAATACTCCGCCAACTCTATCTTTTTGATAATTATTAACATGTTCTTCAAAACCATCATCACCTTTTAATCCAACAGCCAGAACATCTGCATCACCGTCTAATGCTACACTTGAACCAAATAAATCCCAATCACTTAAAGTATTACCTTTTTTAACAATTCCCTGTCGAAATAAATTCACATCCTTAGATCCTGTATAACCACCTCCTATTATTCCAGTAATTTCACCACCTGAGTAAGAAGTATCATCAAAGCTTATTAGATAAACCGCACCAGCTTCTGTTGTGCCATCTTTTTTTGCATCATCACCTGTTGCTCCAACTGCCAATCTAGTCCCTGTACTATTAAAAGATACAGAGCGACCAAACTTGTCATCCTTTTGAAGAAATGAATTATCTACATTTTTTCCTCCAGTGTATCCTTTTCCAATACGACCTATCAGTGTTGCATTAGTATAATTTCCATCATCAAATTGGTACAAATATACCACTCCAGTTCTTTTATTATTATTTGATTTACCATTTCTAGCACCTACAGCCATTAAAGTAGCATCATCACTGATTGCTATAGCACTTCCAAAATTTTCAACCTTAGTTAGATTAGACTCCCCTACATCGTTTGTTGATGTAGGGGCATAGTCCTTTCCAATTAAGCCCAAATGAATCCAGTTTTGAGACGTTACACCCGTTCCAACAGTAATATTTTTTGGATCAAGTAATAATTGGCCACCCTCTGATATATTGACATTTGATAATCCAACATGTCGTAATGTGTCTTTGGAGGAAATTTCAACAGCACCTCCTGTTATGCCTGTTGCATCAATATTACCAAGCATAGTCGTTTCTTGATCACTCCAAATGATTGCTGTACCTGCATCGCCATTAGAAGAGGAAATATCAATATTCGATCCATCTGATATTAAAATAGTTTTTGCGTTAACAAGTGATCGTCTTTCACCCCACCTATCAATAAAAACATCTTGTTGCTGGGTAGTTCTTGTTAAATTATTATTACCCTGAAATTCTCCCCCAATACGAACTAACCCTCCATGGGTATTACCTGCTACATTAATATCAGTAGATAATAAACGAATGTAACCTTCAGACTCTATATCAATGAAACCGCCTTGTTGACTGCCTTTTGAAGACATAGAGCCTGAAGACATAATGTTTGGTGCTGATACTAGAATATTACCACCCTTAGTATTTCCTGATGTATTAATTTCACTGCCATGACTTTGAATAATTTTATAATCAGATTGAATATCAATTTTACCACCAGCATTAGTAGAGGAAGAAGCATTTAGAGTTCCACCTAAAGATATTTCACCTGTACTATTAAAACTTATTGTTCCTGCATTTGCACCTGACACATCAACTTTACCGCCAAAAGATAAAAAGTTACCTTCTGCGTTAATTTTACCATTTTCTTTGGCTGTTAAATTTCCTGCAACGACAATATCACCTGCACCCCCAAGGGTAATGACGCCATTTTTTTGTGAGGCCGTAGTTGCAACAAGATTTCCTGGAATGTTAACAGCACGCTGAACAACATTTTTGGCAGCACCAACATCAATGTCTATTCTATTTGCCGTTGATGTTCCTACATGATTGATAATGGTATTTAATTCTTCTGCATTTTGATCGAGTAACGTTATCGCTTCACTAAATGGAATGCTTACTTGTAAAAATTTATCACCGCTCAAGTCTAACGTAATTTCTTTTCCAGCCCCTATTCCAATTTTACCAAGGTTCGCATTAATCGTACCTTCATTATTAATAGCGCCACCTAAGAGAGCAGTAAAACCTCCATCCAAAGTAGTAATGGAACCTTTATGAATAATAGAAGAAAAAATATTATTTACATTATCTGCTTTAAATAAAAATTTATTATTGAGAAAATCATCATTGGATAAAGCCAGCGTGGAGGCAGCAAAGGAATGCGCATTGATTGTCGACGTGGGTGTAAAGTAAACACCGTTTTCATTCACCACAAAAACTTTACCATTGGCATTTAATACACCAGCAAGCGTTGTTGGATTTCCTGAGACAACTCTATTTAAAGCACTTGCATTAACAGAAGGTTGATTAAAGGTTACACTATTTTGTGCGCCAATATCAAAACTCGTCCATTCAATAATTGATTGTTCGGAAGACTGGGTAATCGTCATGGAATTTTGTGATGAACTGACAGAAATATCCCCGGAGATAATATTTTCCCCGCTTGGAAGAGAGGAAGCGTAGACGAATTGTGTTTCTAGAAAGAGAAAAGTGAGAAGAAAAATAAAAGCATTTTTCATAAATGCTTATAGACTTTGAAAACCTAAACCTTCAGTATTTGGAGTAGATTGTATGTTGGCTTCTCTTGCTAATTGAAGGGACATATTTGATCCAACTATAGCGTCTACAGATACGAAAGGAACAATTTTGTTAATGTCTCCAATCATGTTTTCCACAATTTCTGTTTGATCATTACTGGTCACTTCTACATTATTATTTTCGATTGAAGAACTGCTCGAACTTGTCCCAGTTATAGCTGCTGTGACACTCTCGGTAATAGCAGTACTACTCGTATCTGTCACATCCATCGTGCTACTTAAATAGCCACTGAGATCATAGTCCACTGTTGCATCTTTTGCTGCACCAATAGTTGCTGATGTGAATGTGGCTGTATTTACAAGTGCTAAGTCACTACCAACTAATGTTAATCCTGAAACAGATCCCGTTGTAGCAACTGTTGCTGACGTTGTGCCATCGTGCGCTTTATCACTGACAGCTGCTCCCGAACCACTAAAGTTTGCTGATTGCAGTGTTCCTGTTGTAGCCGTAATAGTAGCAAGTTCAATGTTCCCCATACTGGCATTACTCACACCACTGCCGTTATTAAGTGTTATATCTAAATCACTTGCCGATAAACTTATAGATGTTGTTCCATCACTTTCATAGGCCGCTAAAATATCACCGGTTCCGCTATCACGCTGCGCACTCACGACATTATTAGCACTAGTATCACTGGCAATAATTGCTAAATTGCCAGAAGTACTAATTGACTTATTAATATCAACATCACGTCCAGCATGCAGACTTAATGTTCCTGTGCCAGTTGTTGTAATGGGCGCGTTAATTATAATATCGGTGTTCGCTTGAAGTGTCACATTCACATTGGTATCAAGAAGAGCTTCAAGCGCATCCACACTAATTGTAATATCACTACTAGAATCTTCAGTATAGGCTGTACCATCAAGATAATTAGATGACGTCAATAATTCTACACCTCCACTTGTATATCCTAAAGCAAGGTTGGAACCATCAGAACTTAAAGCCATTTTTTGTACATCTGCACCATTCAAAGCATAAAATGAGGAAATTAATGTTGGGTTTGAAAAACTTGTATCACTAAAACCGTACCCTTTAATTATATAATCACCTGATGTGTTAGATGATATTAAAAGAGTGCGTCCGTCTCCACTTAACGCATGAGCACGAACGCCACGATTTCCGCCAGCAGGGGCATCGAAGCTAATATTATTATTACCAGTACACGATGAGCAATCATGTGCAAATTGAAGAGCAAGTGAAGGATTAGAAAAATTATTATCTGAGAAAGTAACTATATTATGTTCAGAACCTGTAAACGAAAGAGCTGTGGCATCATCGGTTAAATTCAAATTATATGGTATATTATTACCTAATGTATGGTAATTAATACTCGTTATGGGGAAAGTAGAATTATATGAATATGGTGTACTTCGACTCTCAGCCCAGAGTACCCTTGTTATTGTGGGAGATGTAAAATTTGTATCACTAAATGAAATTAAATGAATACCTTCAAGCACTGCTACTGCCATTCTTGATCCATCAGAATTAAGAGCGATCCCACCTCCAAATCCCTGGTTAAATAAATCTAATAGTTGTAAATTTTGACTGTAGGCTGCATTAGGAGTTTCGGAGATATGCCCAACAATGGTTGGATTAGTAAAATTAGTATCGTCAAATTTAATAGTATAGACAGAACCCGCTTTACCGGGGGCGTTATGTATTGGTGCTCCTAATACCAGACGATCACCATCATAATCTAAATCAAACTGAACCGGATAAGGATCATTTGATGGAAATTCAAAATCTAAACTGCCAGGATGAGTACCTGATAAAGCATCATAACCTTTACCTATAATACCTCTAAGAGTTGGATTGGAAAAGTTTGTGTCACTAAACTGAAATAAATAAAGAGCTGGATAATTATTGCTACTATCATTATAGCCATCGTCAAGCCGTGAAAGTACACCAAGTTTTGTTCCATCTCCGCTTAATCTTACACCGGACATTCCAAATTGATCATCATTTGCCATATTAAAACTAGTCAAGTCGACTGCACTATTAGCAGAACTATCTATTATTGATTGATATGTCCAATTTTTTGAGGTGCCAACATCCCCGATAGTAATATTTTTAGGATCTAAAAGTAAATGACCACCAGCACTAATTGAAATATCATTTAGTCCAATATGACGAAGTGTATCCTTTGATGATATTTCAACTGACCCGCCTATTGTTCCTGTTGCAAGAATTTTTCCCAGCATCGTTGTTTCTTGATCACTCCAAATGATTGCTGTGCCTGCATCACCATTACTAGAAGCAACGTCAATGATAGCGCCTTTGTTTATAAAAACAAATTGTGCATTTTTCATACTTGGAAGAATTCCCCAACGATTAATAAATGTTTCTTCTTGTGCTGTTGTCCGTGTTAGATCATTACTTCCTTGAAACGCACCACCAATTCTTACTAAACCACCTCTACTAGTACCACTCGCATCAAGGTTTGATGTATAAAGGGTTGCTTTACTGCTTGCTTCAATAGCAAGTCGTCCTCCCACACCATTCAAACCTGCAGCTATAATATTTCCTGATGTTTCAAAATTTTTTGCACTAATATTTATGTCTCCTCCTTCTGTTCCAGAGGCATCTAAAGTGCTATTCGATGTTTGTATAATTTTATTTGATGACGAAAGAGTAATATTACCTCCTTGTGCCACTGTTGATGATGCATCAATGGATCCATCAAGATAGATATTACCTATCGATGCAAAGTTAGCATTACCTGAATCTTCACCTGATACATCTACTTTTCCAGTAAAAGAGATTAAACCCGCATCAATATTAACGAGACCTTCCTTTGCAGTCATGTTTCCTAAAACATTAATAGGCGCTGTACTTCCTCCAAGAGTAATAACACCATTTTCTTGTGAAGCTGTTGTGGCAACAAGATTACCAGGAATGAACACGGCGTTGTTTAATGCTGTTTTAGCTGATCCAATATCAATATCTATAGTGTGAGCATTAGAAGATCCAGCATGTTGAATGAGAGCTTTAACATCTTTATTTTCGTCATCAAGAATAGTCGTGGCCAATTCTATTGGCACCGCTACTTGTAAAAACTTGTCTCCGCTTAAATCTAAGGTAATTTCTTTTCCCGCACCAAGACCAAGTTTTCCAAGGTTGGCATTAATAGTCCCTTCATTATTGATCGCACCACCTAGTAGAGCAGTAAAGCCTCCATCTAATGTCGTGATCGATCCCTTATTAATAATTGATTGAAGGGATGATTGATTTGAAGAACTAAAAGAAAAAATCTTATTAAGAAAATTATCATTGGATAAAGCCAGCGTTGATGCAGCAAACGAATGAGCATTGATTGTTGCAGTTGGTGTGAAATAGACACCGTTTTCATTCACCACAAAAACTTTACCATTCGCATTTAATGCGCCTGCCAGTGTTGTTGGATTGCCAGAAATAACTCTATTAAGGGTACTAGAACTACTTGAAGGTTGTTGAAAGGTAACAGTATTATTTTCTCCGATATTAAAACTATTCCATTCAATAATAGCCTGGTTTGATTGTTGGTCGATGGTCATCGTTTGAGTATCAGAGCTAATTGAAATATCACCTGTAATCGTTGTGTTACCACTTGGCAGTTCAGCCCATAAATAACAGGAAGAAAAAGTAATAATTAAAGTAATTAAGACCCTCATTAGTGTTTATAGACTTTGAATACCTAACCCTTCAGTATTTGGAGCAGATTGTATGTTACTTTCTCTTGCTAATTGAAGAGATATGGTTGAACCAACGATAGCGTCCACAGATACAAAAGGAACAATTTTATTAATATCTCCAATCATATTTTCCACAATATCTCTTTGATCCCTACTAGTCACTGCGGCAATACTATTTTCTTCTGAAGAATTATTTGAATTGCTACTTGATGAACTGCTAGAACTAGCTTCAGTGATTGCAGCTGTGACACTCTCGGTAATAGCAGTGCTGCTTGTATCTGTTACATCCATAGCACTACTTAAATAGCCACTAAGATCATAATCCACTGTTGCATCTTTTGCAGATCCAGCAGTTGACGATGTAAAACTTGCTGTATTCACCACTGATAGATCACTACCAACTAACGTTAATCCTGAAACAGAACCAGTATTGGAAACAGTCGCCGAGGTATTACCATCATAGGTTTTATCACTAACGCCAGCTCCTGACGCACTAAAGTTGGCTGATTGTATTGTTCCTGTTGTTGCCGTAATGGTAGCAAGTTCAATATCCCCCATACTAGCATTTGTAATACCGCTTCCATTATTAAGTGTAATATCCAAATCACTCGCCGTTAAACTAATCGCTGTCGTCCCATCACTTTCGTAGGCTGCTAAAATATCACCGGTTCCGCTATCACGCTGGGCACTCACTACATTATTACTTGATGTGTCACTCGCAATAATAGCTAAATTACCAGAAGTACTAATCGACTTATTAATATCAACATCACGTCCAGCATGCAGACTTAATGTTCCTGTACCAGTTGTTGTAATGGCTGAGTTAACAGTAATATCACTATTTGCTTGCAACGTCACATTCACATTTGCATCAAGAAGATTTTTTAATTCTGTTGTATTAATAATCACATCATCGCTTGACGAGTCCGTATACGAATACCCCCCTGATAAAATATTTTCTTTCAGTAAAAGTGCACCACCAAGACCATAACCAGTGTTGCTATTATTGTAACCCAAATCCATTGGTGTACCTATAACTAACATTTTACCTGTATCGTCCATGGACATTGCCCCTCCTGCGTATTGGGTTTGATAATAATCAGTATTACCACTAATTTTTGATTTAAAAGTACCGTTTGGAGTTATTGTTTGCTTTATTTCTGGGTTCCCAAAACTAGAATCTGAAAAACCAATTAGATGCAGTCTACTATCATCAGATCCACGACCACTTACAGCTAAACGGGTACCGTCCCCACTTAATGCTATGGTGACATGATGCACTTTTTCTGTCCAATAATTAGTATATGAAGATGCAGTGTTATATCCACCAGATACTACATGACCCCAATCAAAAGTTTCTGGGAGTATTTTACTATTATTATATAGATATCCTGAATTGCCCGAATAACAACTTTGTGTTGCCTGACAAGTAATACTGCTATCATTTTCTGATGTAATTGCCCCTACATAAGTTGGTGTAAGAAAATTACTATCAGCAAAGGTGAAAAGATGAATGGCATTCTGCGACTTGCTTGCGGTATTTACCACAGATCCCGATGTCGTAACTACAGAATTACATACACTTCCAGCGTTAGCATAAGAATTTGAACAATTAGCATAATTATGGAGAACGACCAACTTTGTTGCATCATTTGATAATTCTATATCCCAACCAAAATAAGATCCACCAGCTCGCCACATTATTCGATTATTTTCAATTGGTGCATCATAGCCAATATCTAAACTATGGGAGCCAGTGAGATCTATACCTTGCATATAACCAGTATTACCCTTACCAATTCTTCCCGTAAATGATGGCGAAGAGAAGTTTGTATCACTGAACGAAATTAAGTTTATTCCTTCACGTTGTTGAAGATTTGTTTCCATAGTAAAATCTTGGTAAGTTAGCGCCAAGCGTGAACCATCTGCATTAAGTGCAACGTCTACGTGATGACCCCATGAACTAGTAAATTCAGATTCTCCAGCGTACATATCAAGATCATTCGAAGTAAGTGGGATATCAAAACTAGAAAATCTAGTTCCTATTATGCCAACATGTTGGGGGTTAGAAAAATTGGTATCATCAAATTTTACTGTTCTTACACCGGGTATAGAGAGAGCGGTGCCTACCGTGTAGTCATTAATAACTGAATTTCTTCTTATCGCGTCAAAAGAATAAACTAAACGGTCGCCGTCTTGATCAAGTGCAACGTTACGCATATACATACCAGACGTATCAAGATCATTACTACCGCTTGCCCCATTATATAACTGTCCTCTTAATGTTGCATTACTAAAATCCGTATCATCAAAGGTAAAAAGTAAAATTCTACCTGTTTGACGTGGACAACCCCAACCACAATGAGTGGGTATCTGTACTGATGCTATAGCTAAATTTTTTCCATTACCACTTAATGCAACACTAGATCCAATTCTTGTGTTTGTATCAGAATAAACAACAGTACCACCTAAACTACCCTCACTACTATTTAAATCATAGTCCTTACTGCCGGTATAATCAAAACCAATCACGCCTTGTAAAGACCAACTTTGTGATCCCGCAGTATCACTGATGATAATATTTTTTGGATCAAGAAGAAGATGACCACCCTCTACCATCTTGATATTTTGTAAACCTAAATAACGAAGAGTATCTTTTGATGAAATTTCTACTGAACCTCCTTGAAGTCCCATTGCATTAATATGCCCTAACATGGTTGTCTCTTGATCACTCCACAAAATTAGTGTGCCAGGTGTTTGATCTGATTCAATATTGAGGGTTGATCCATCATTAATAAAAAGTGTGTTAACATTTTCCATTGTTGGTACATTTCCCCACCTTGTTACAAATGTTTCTTCTTGCTCATTTGTTCTAGTGAGATCATATCCTCCTTGAAAGGCACCTCCTATGCGTACAAGCCCTCCTTGTTGTGAGCCTGAGGCAGTAATATCCGATGATAGAAGTCGAATAGAATTTGTTCCTTCTATATCAATGCGACCACCCTTAGCCGTACTCCCATTTGATGACAGTGTACCTGAGGAAATAATCGTATTACCTGATAATGCTATTGATCCTCCATTTGTGCCATTAGCGGAAATAAGACTTTTATCCATTTGCATGATAGACGGTGATGTAAGTTCTATTGCACCACCAGTATTGTTTTGAGAGTCAGCTAGAATAGATCCAGAAACACTAAGTTCTCCTTTACTGGTAATTGTAATGCTCCCCGGTAAATCATCTGATACATCTATTGTTCCACCAAGAGAAAGAGTATCACTGGTAATATTAATGTCCCCTGTTGACGTTGCTTTGAGAGATCCATCAATTTTAATAGTTCCACTTCCTGATAAAATAATTTTCCCCTTTTGTTGTTCAGCTTTATTTGCAATCAAAGAGCCAGGAATATTAATTGCATTCGATAAAATATTTTTAGCTGTTCCAACATCTAACTCTATAGTGTTTCCCTTTGTTGAGCCACTATGACTGATTAAAGAGTCAAGTGTATTGCCTTCATTATCAACAACTGTTGATGCTGTATCAAGGGGAACTGCTACTTGTAAAAATTTGTCTCCACTTAAGTCTAGTGCGATTTCTTTTCCAGCGCCAAGACCAACTTTTCCAAGGTTTGCATTAATGGTACCTTCGTTATTGATCGCACCACCTAGTAGTGCAGTGAAACCTCCATCCAAAGTTGTTATCGATCCTTTATTGATAACAGATTTCAATGACGATTGATTTGAAGAACTAAAAGAAAAAATATTATTGAGAAAATTATCATTGGAGAGAGCAAGCGTGGAGGCAGCAAAAGAATGCGCATTAATTGTAGATGTTGGTGTAAAATAGACACCGTTTTCATTGACAACATATACCTTACCATTCGCATTCAAAGATCCTGCCAGTGTGGTAGGATTGCCGGAGATAACTCTATTAAGTGCACTAGAACTTGATGATGATTGATTAAAGGTAACGGTATTATTTTCTCCGATATTAAAACTATTCCATTCAATAATGGCTTGATCCGATTGTTGCTGTATCGTCATCGACTGATCATTGGAGGTAATAGTAATATCACCTGCAATAGTTGCATTACCACTTGGCAGCTCAGCCAATACAAAGCAGGAATAAAAAATGGTTATAATTAAAGTAATAAAGACTCTCATAATATTTTTACGAGGCCTTTTTTTTATAAGGGTTTTGACCAACCTTAATTAAGATTTATTATAGATCAAATTTAGTAAATATTTACAATTAAATTATAACGGTATTTAAAGAAAAATAAAAATTATTGCATTATGTAGCTCTAGTCTTAGCTTATTCGTTGATAAATCCTACCCATATAAGAGAAAAGGGTCAAGGCTCTGGTAATAAAGAAAAGGCAGAGAGATAGCCATAATCCTGTATTCCCAAAACTTGCTATTAAAAAGAAAGAGACAACAATATAGATGGCGACAGAGACGATCATCGCATTACGCAGTTCAGTTGTTTGCGAGGCTCCAACAAAGATACCATCAAATTGAAAACAAAAAGAAGCCGCAAAAGGAATAATAATAATCCAGTAAGAATAAGAAAAGCTGATCTCTCGTATATTTGGTAAGTCTGTCATTGTAATAATGTAATAATTTTTGCTTAAGAAAAAGATGGCACAAATTATTAATCCTGTTGCCGTGCTTAAGATAAAGGAATTTTTTATCACATCATTTAATAACTGTCGGTTTTTTGATCCAATAGAGTATCCAACGATACCTTCGGTAGAAAAGGCATAGGCATCAAGAACATAAGCGGATAACATAATAAAATTAAGCAAAATGGTATTTGCCGCTACTGTTTCTTCGCTGATAGAATTACTAAGATAGGTAAAATATAAAAAGGCAAAAGCAAGAAGAAGAGATCGGATAAATATATTAAGATTAATATTAAAAATATTTTTTACTTTACTAAGATTAAAAATTTTTTTTGAATTAAATTCTAATTGGGTCATCTTGCTTAAAGCATAGAATGTATAAAATAAAAAGATTATTGTTGTCAGTGTTGAAGCTACAAGTGTGCCTAAGGCAACACCTAAAACATTTAAATTAAAAAATAAAACAAAAACTAAACTTAAAATTATATTTGCAAGAGAATAAAATCCTACAATGAGACTGGATGTTTTAGTTTTTTGTAAACCAATAAACAATCCTGTAATTACAAAAATTGTAAGCTCGCCAAAAGAAGAATAAATACGAAAAGTAAAATAATCGTTAAAATAAAGTTTTGTTTCCTGTGATAACTCAAAAATAGATAAGGAAATATTATATATGTATGTTTGAAGAATAATTAATAAGAGGGAAATAATTATAACAAAAGCAATATTACGTAAAAAAATATTTATAATTTCTTCATAATCATTGGATCCATCTGCCTGTGATATCATACCTACCGTTCCTGAACGTAAAAAACCAAAACTGCCAAAAAGAATGGAGAAGATACTTGCTGCAATACTGGTAGCAACCAAGTAACTTGCATTATCAAGATTGCCCATTAAACCTGTATCAACTATAGCTACAAAAGGAACGACTAAATTTGCGAAGAAAATCGGGATAGATAATTTAAAAATATTTTGAATGGATGATTTTGACGACATTTTAAGAATAGAATTTTTATTAGTTAGTCGTTTTGAGGTTTTTTATAATTTGTTCAAGTAGTAAGAATAAAAAAAACCCCCATATGTGGGGGTTTTATAAATTCGGCTCATCACCTAATGCGAGGCCTTTTAAAAAAAGGTCTGCTTAAATTGCTTGTTTGGCTTTGGTTGTGGACACCACCCTTATTGTGTTGGCGGACTCATTTTTTTAACTCCTTTATTTGGGAGCACGATCAATTATAATTTTATAAAATTCTAATTATTTTTTCAAATAATATATTGGTGAAATTTGATACTAAAGTATTTGGCAAATAAATTAAAAAGAATATAATTCACTATCTTTATTTCCTAAATCTTATAAAACTCCAATTAATTTAAATGAAAATTGGCAGATACAAATACGAGTTTGATTTCTTTAGCTGGATCAAAAAAACTGAGCTAGTTGAACTAGATGGTGTTAATCCGTCTGATGATCCAGTACGCCCTGAACTGGATAATGACTTTCGTACCTCAAAAGGAAGAAAAATATTTGGCCTCAAATATAAAGATGATATTGAAGGTATTGCCTGCTTTGCCTTTACAAATGAAATACCTGCAACCATTAAAGAAATGGATTTAATGAGTGTTGAAGAAGATCAAGCAACCATTCCAATTGCCTATACGTTATGGTCTTTTAAAAAAGGGGCAGGGAAAAAAATTATGAAAGAATTACAAAAATATATTAAATCAAAAGAGCAATTTGAAAGCATCATTACTATTTCGCCTTTAACTCCCGTTGCTACACACTATCATATTCGTAATGGTGCCAGATTAATTAAGATTAACCCTACAACGCAGAACTTCGAATATAAAATTTAAGACGTAGGGGTTCAAAAAGTATTATTTGAACTATTTATTTTACAAATCGAAACAAAATAAATATTGTTGGAAATGGCCTACCAGATAAATACCAATTATTCCGTTACTTTTGATGATGTTCTGCTCTCACCAGCGTATTCAGAGATCAAACCAAAAGATGTAGATACATCGATTACCATTGGAAAAGTCAAATTGCATATTCCCATACTCTCCGCTGCTATGGATACCGTGACAGAGAATAAAATGGCAATCAATCTCGCACTACATGGTGGTCTAGGTGTTATTCACCGTAATATGCCAATTGATAAACAAGCAAGCGAAGTAAAAAAAGTTCATAGCTTTAAAGTGAACGCTAAAAAATTTCAAAATGCTGTAATTAATTCTAATGGACAGATTGCGGTGGGGGCTGCAATTGGTGTTGAAAATAATGCGTACTTACGACTATTAGAATTATTAAAATTTGGTGTTGATATAGTCTTTATTGATGTTGCTCATGCACATACGAAAACGACTTTACAATTTATTGAAAAAGCAAAAAAAGTTTTAAAGAAAACACCTCTCATAGTTGGAAACATTGCTACAAAAAAAGCTGCATCAGATTTAATTAGTGCTGGTGTAGATGCTATTAAAGTAGGTATTGGGCCAGGATCTATTTGTACAACTAGGGTTATAACTGGTGTTGGTATTCCTCAACTCTCCGCTGTAATGGAAACATTTCAAGTTGCCAAAAAATTTAAAATTCCTGTAATTGCAGATGGAGGAATAAAAACTTCCGGCGATATTGCAAAAGCTATAGCAGGCGGTGCAAGTGCTTGCATGATAGGGTCTTTATTTGCTGGCACTGAAGAATCACCAGGAAAATTATTAACGATTAAAGGCAAAAAATTTAAATCCTATAGAGGTATGGGTTCAGTAGGAGCAATGCAAAAAGGGTCTTTTGATCGATACTCCCAAGAAGAAACAAAGAATGCCAAAAAATTAGTGGCAGAAGGTGTGGAAGGGATGGTTCCATATAAAGGTAAAATAGAAGATGTAGCGTATCAACTTGTTGGTGGCTTAAGATCTTCTATGGGGTACACTGGTCATAAAACGATTAAGAAAATGCAAGGCAATTGTAAATTTGTGTTTATTTCTAAAGCAGGAGCCCGCGAAAGTAATGTCCACGATGTCATTATGTAATAATGTATCGAATCATCATTGAATTGATACAATAAAACAAAAATGGCCTCAGCATCAACAAAACATAAGGTAGCAATTGTGATGGGAAGTAAGTCTGATTATGCTACCATGAAAAATTGTGAAAAAATTTTAAGATTACTGAAAGTAAAGTTTGAAACGAAAATTGTTTCTGCACACCGTACACCAGAGAGAATGTTTAAATTTGCCAAAGCAGCGGAAGATAATAATTTTTCTGTCATTATTGCCGGCGCAGGAGGCTCTGCACATTTACCAGGGATGATTGCATCATTAACAACTATACCTGTGATCGGTGTACCAGTGGAAAGTCGTAAATTAAAGGGATTGGATAGTTTGTTATCTATAGTACAAATGCCAAAAGGTATTCCTGTTGGTAGTGTTGCAATTGGCGAAGATGGAGCAATGAATGCTGGTTTATATGCAGCTTCCATTATTGCTCTTACGGATAAAGAAACTAAGAAAAATTTAAAAAATTATCGAAGTAAACAATCAAAAGCTGTTAAACAAAAACCATAAGTCATGAATACACCCACACTTGGCATTATCGGTGGTGGACAATTAGGAAGTCTTTTAGCAGATGCAGCAAAAAAAATAGATATACAAACCGTCATATTAAGTGATGATCCTGATGCGCCCGGGAAACACTTTGCGACTAAATTTATTTTTGGTCAGTATGATGATGATACAGCAATAAATAATTTTATTAATGCAGTTGATCTTGTTACATATGAATTTGAAAATATTCCCTTTGCAATACTAAAAAAGATTAATGAAAAGAAACAAGTTTTACCTAAACCAGAAATTAATCGACTCATTCAACACCGGGAAACAGAAAAAAAATTTCTCAATGATAATAATATAACAACAACAAAATATGTAACTGTTAAAAATGAAAAGGATTTGAGTGAAAATGTAGACTTGCTTCCTGGTTTGTTAAAAACAACAACATTAGGATACGATGGCAAAGGTCAATATAAATTACATACTGTAGATGATATTACGGACGAAATTGATTTTACAAAAGAATACATATTAGAAAAACTCATTCATCTTAAAAAAGAAATTTCAGTCGTCATTACTCGTTATGATCAAAATAGTTATGAGATCTATGACCCTATTGAAAATGTTCATGAAGAACAAATTTTAAAATATTCAACAATACCAAGTGATATTTCTGATAACATACGAAAAAAATCGATTGAGTGGGCTAAACACGTTGTAGAAAAACTAGATTATATTGGAACGTTATGTGTAGAATTTTTTATTGATACTGATGATACTTTATATGCTAACGAAATTGCTCCTCGTGTTCATAATTCTGGGCATTTGACAATGAACTCACATAATATTAGTCAATTTGAAAATCATGTACGAGCAGTATGTGGCTTAGAAAAGATAGAAACAAAAAAATTATATAATGCCAAAATGATTAATTTAATTGGTGATGAGATATCACCGTACCGAAATAAAACATTTAAGGATAACGAATTTTTTTATGATTATTTAAAAACAGAAATTAAACAAAAAAGAAAAATGGGTCATTTAACGATTATAGAAAAATAAATTATTAACTTTAATTAAATTGATCAGTTAACTTTGTTACCAGTTGATATTTATTGGCGACATTTACTAAATCTTCTCCTTCACGAAAAGATTGTTTATCTAATTGTTTAGTTGGATCTCCTCCAGGCCATATTCGCCAACTATCATTATCAACGACATCAGATAAAACTAACGAATTATCCGATACTTTAAAACCAAGCTCAAACTTAATATCAACTAAATGTATAGGACCATCAATTGTCTTAATAGTTTTCCATTTGTCTTCAATAAGCTCAAAACTTGGAAGAATAATTTTATTAATAGCTATTTCTAATTCTTGATCAGACAATAATTTTTTGGTTTTCATCAAGCTTTTGCTTGTTATAGGTTGTTTGGCAGAAAATAACTCCCATTCTTCTCCAGTTTTAACAAAAGGATCCGTAAATACACCCTCTTCCCATTTTCCTTCTTTTAAAAATTGTCTTCTCGCTTCACTCTCATCCATTTGAACAGGTTCTGCAACATGTGGAGGGATAACAACCGCTTGTTTATGAAATATTTCCCAAACTAAGCTTTCAAATTGATGAGGATTGCTTTTATCTTTTTCAAATTGAGTGTTTCTACTTAAATAACTTCCCCATGCATAGCGTCTAACTACAAATTCTAAAGGAAGCATATTACAGTTGTAACTTAAAAGACTGTTTGGCGAATCTTGTTCAATAAATGATGTTGCAATACCTGCATTCGTTAGCATATTAAACACATTACTTGTTTGTTTTGTCTTTTGTATTCCAATATCTTTAATTTCCTCTTTCTTCGCTGCATCCCCACCTGTTAAAAAATCTTTTGTTACAATTCGAATGATATTTTGATCATTTGTTTTCTCAATAATTTTTGTTTTTCCTTCAACTAAAAAAGAATTACTCATCAATATATCTCCAACCAATATCTTTTCGATAATATCCCTCATCCCAATTAATTTGATTAATTATATTGTGAATATTTTCTCTAATAGTTTTTAAATCCTTACCCGTATTAGAGATATTTAAAACACGCCCACCATTAGAGAGCCATTTGTTTTCTTTAAGCATTGTTCCTGCATGAAATAGATAGTCATCTGTTGTTAAAGTAAGATTTTCCAAATTATTAATGGGTATTAATTTTTTATAATCCTCAGGATAACCATGAGCAGCCATTACTACTGTCATAGCGTAATCATTTTTCCACTTAATTTTTTTTATTTCATTTAAGGTGCCTATCGCTGATGCATGAAGGAGTTCTAATAAATCTGTTTCTAATAGTGGAATAATTGCTTGTGTTTCAGGATCACCGAAACGAACATTAATTTCGAGTAAATTTGGACCCTTATCTGTTAGAATTAATCCTGCATAAAACATTCCTTGATACTTGATGCCTTGTTCAGCAAGATGTTGAACAATAGGTTCAACAAATGTTTTGGATAATTCATTCATTTTATTTGAAGAAATAGAAGGAACAGGTGTGTAAGCTCCCATACCACCAGTATTTAATCCTTTTTCTCCTTCTAAGATTTTTTTATGATCTTGTGCTGTTGTAAGTGGCAACACAAATCCGTTTTTATCAACAAGTGAAAATAGGCTTACCTCTTCACCAACTAAAAATTCTTCAATAACAACAACTGAACCAGCATCACCAAAAGAATTATCTTTAAAACATTTAATCAGTGCATCTTTTGCATCTTCCATTGTTTGACAAATAATAACTCCTTTTCCTGCTGCTAAACCATCAGCTTTAATTACAAGAGGATAGGATTGGTTTTGACAAAAAATGAAGGCTTCATCATAGTTGTCAAATACGTCATAGGCAGCTGTTGCAATATTTAAATTTTTACAAATATCTTTTGTAAACTTTTTTGATTTTTCTAGCTCAGCTCCCATTTGATCAGGACCAAAAACTAATATAGAATTGTTCATTAAAAGGTTGGATAATCCTTTAGTTAAAGGTAGTTCTGGACCTATCACCACAAGATCAATTTTACTTTCAAGACAAAATTGAAGAATAGCATCATGATCATTAACATCTGTGATAATCGAAGAAGCAATTTCACTGATACTATCACTTCCAGGAATACAATATAAATTAGAACAATTAGGAGATTGTTTTATGCCATAACATAATGCGTGTTCTCTTCCACCATTACCAATGACAAGAACGTTCATGAAAAAAAATAATTCATTAATTAATTATTTGAAGCAAGACTTAAAAATGAAAGTTTTTTTAAGCTTTCGTCATTCAAGTAATCTAAAGGTCTGATTGGATATTCTCCTGTAAAATAATGATCAGTAAATTGAGGATTATCATTATCTCTCTGATCGTAACCAAGAGCTTGATACAGACCATCTAATGATAAAAATTTTAATGATTTAGCTCCAATATATTTACACATTTCCTCTAAATTTTTGTTTGCAGCCAATAACTCTTCTTGAGTGGGGGTATCAACTCCGTAAAAGTCAGGATATTTAATTGCAGGTGAAGCAATACGCATATGGACTTCTTTTGCGCCAAAATCATAAAGCATTTTTATTATCTTAGTGGATGTTGTTCCTCGAACCAATGAGTCGTCAATTAAAACAACTTTCTTTTTCTTAATAGAACTTTGGTTAGGATTTAGTTTTAACTTTACACCTAAACTTCTAATTTGCTGAGTTGGCTCAATAAATGTCCTCCCCACATAATGATTTCGTATTAATCCTAACTCAAAAGGAATACCAGACTCTTGACTAAAACCAAGCGCAGCAGGAACACCAGAGTCTGGAACTGGTACGACTACATCAGGTTTTATTTCGGTTTCTTTTGCTAAGTACGTGCCTAAATTTTTTCTATATTCATAGGCGGTTTTATTTTTTAAAATACTATCTGGCCGTGAAAAATAAATATATTCAAATACACATGGTTTGATTTGTTTTTTTGGAAAAGGTCGTCTACTTTCAACTTTATTATCTTTTATAACTACAACTTCTCCATTTTCAATTTCACGGATAAATTTTGCACCTATAATGTCTAGCGCGCAAGTTTCAGAGGCAAGAATAAATGCATTTTTAAATTTACCTAAAACAAGTGGTCGAATACCTAATGGATCTCTTGCTCCAATCAACGTACCATTAGCAATAATTGATAAAGCATAACCACCTTGAATTTGCATTAAAGCATCAATAATTTTATTTAAAATATCTTTCTTTTTTGAACGAGCTACAAGCTGAACAATTGTTTCAGTATCTGATGTTGTTTGAAATATTGCACCTTCACGTACCATTTGCTCTCTTAAAAGAAGTGCATTAGTTAAATTACCATTATGAGCAATACTAATAGCTCCACCGTGCAGGTCAGCATAAAAAGGTTGTATATTCCTTATTGTTTCACCGCCCGTTGTTGAATAACGATTGTGTCCTATCGCAATTTTTCCCTTTAACTTGTCTAATGAGTGTTTCTTCGTAAAATTATCGCCAACCAATCCAAATTTTCTTTCTGAGTGATAGGAGTTTCCATCAAAACTTACAATTCCACAACCTTCTTGACCACGATGTTGCAACGCATGCAAACCAAGAGCTGTTAAGGCAGCAGCATCCTTGGTTCCACTTATTCCAAAAACTCCACACTCCTCATTAAATCTTGGAACATGAGATTGCCTTATCTCAAATTTTTTTAGAAAATTTTGCCGATTTTTCATCTTACTGTTGTCTTGTTAAAAGTGTTTTTGCAACCATCTGTAATGCTCTTGGATAAACCTTATGCTCTTCTATCAATATTTTCTTTGAGAGTGATTCGGTATTATCTTTCTTCAAAATCTTTACTTTTTTTTGCAAAATAATCTTTCCAGAGTCAATTTTAGCGCTTACGTAATGAACACTACAACCAGAATAGCTCGCTTTAGCCTTTATGGCCTGATCCTGAGCATTTAAGCCTTTGAAAGCTGGAAGATAAGATGGATGAATATTGATTAATCGCGATCGCCACTGCCTGACAAATTTTGAGTCTAAAACTTGCATAAAACCAGCTAAACAAATGATATCTATATTTTTTAGATACTTCATGACTTTGCTTTCAAAATTTTTTCTTGGAATAAAATGTATGAATGGAATTTTATTTTTTTTGGCAATAGTTAAACCTTTTGCTTTGGAATTATTAGAGACGACTAATTGAACCTCTACTAAACTTTGCTTTTTAAATGATGTTTGTATTAGTGACTCTAAATTGGAACCTCTTCCCGATATGAAAATAGCAACTTGTAATTTTTTCAACTAATTGTGCACCTTGATGATTTGTTAACTTCTATTTTCCCAATTTCAAAAATATCTAAATTTTCATCTTTTATTAATTGCTCAAATTCTTTGTAATTATTTTTTGAAATAGTCATTATCAAACCTAATCCACAATTAAAGGTCTTCAACATTTCTTCATCTGAAATGTTAGCTAAACTTTGAAACCATTGGAAAATTTCTTCATCACAAATAAATTTTTTATCAATCCTTGCTGATAAATTTTCAGAGAGCATTCTTGGTGCATTACCAATAATGCCTCCGCCTGTTATATGCGAAATACCATTGATAAGATTTGTTGTTAAAATTTTTTTTAAAAAAGGAAAATATAATTTTGTTGGAGCCATTAAGGCAGCTGCATTTGTTTCATAAGATGATTTAAAATCTGTTTTTCCATGTAGATCTATATTTTTGTCTTTTAAAACTTTTCGAATGAGAGAATATCCATTTGAATGAAAGCCCGAAGATCTAATCCCATAAAGAAGATCATCTTCTTTCATGACATCTCTTTTAGGTAGAATTTTTTTTCTCTCTACTGCACCAACACAAAATCCAGCAAAATCAAAATCATCTTTTTTATAAAGCCCGGGCATCTCTGCTGTTTCACCACCAATAAGAGAGCAATTATTTATCTTGCAAGCTTCAGTGATGCTTTTCATAATTTTTAAAAAAGAATTTTTATCAATCTTGGAAGAAGCATAGTAATCTAAAAAAAATAATGGCTCTGCCCCATGGCAAAGAATATCATTAAGGCACATACCAACGAGATCATGACCCAAACCATCTAAAATGTCAGTTTGGATCCCTAGTAATATTTTTGTCCCTATGCCATCTGTTCCAGAGACCAATAAAGGATCTTCATATCCACAATTTTTAAGATCAAAAATACCACCAAATCCGCCAATTTTATCAAAATTTCCGTTTCTGTTTGTTGATTTGCTTAGCTCAGAAATATCTTCAACAAGGGCCTCTGTATTTTCTATATCAACACCTGCTTCTTTATATGTTGTCATATTTAATTAGTTTTAAACGAATCGTTAACGAGTAAACTATTAATATAGTAAATTAAGTTGATTCGTACTTATAATGACAAATACAATTCAAATTCTCTCCATTGAGAAGACAGGGAAAGAAAGTTCACTACAAAAAGAACATAATAATAAATCCATCAAAATTATAGATGGATATTTCTTTTCGAGAAATCTTGATGATCAAAAGTTTACTAAAATAAGTAAACTTATTTCTAATGACGTTTCTCAAACAATATTAACTAAAAAAAATGTAAATAAGGTTTTATCTAGTTATAGTAATTTCAACTGGGTTGTAGAAATAAAATTTTTACCTGGTGTAACTGACAATATAGCTACAACTGTAAAAGAAATAATCAATGATAATCTTAAAAGTAGTTTTAAAAGCTTTGAACTTGGTTCAACAAAAATTATTTTAATAAAAGGAAGAAAAGAAGATATTACCAAAATATCTAAAAATGAAGCAAATCCCTTAATTCAAACAATAAAGATTTATCCATTTAAACAATATTTAAATAATTTTAAAAAAAATCAATTTAAAATAGAAAGGGTAAAATTACCGAAAAAAAAATATAGTAAAAAAGAAATTAATTTAGATATTTCTGATTATAATCTCAGCCTCATTGGTAAACTTGGTATTGAAGAAAATGATAAATCTAGAAGAGGAACACTTGGCTTAGATCTAGAATCTTTAAAAACCATAAGAAATTATTTTTCCACTATAAAACGTAAACCAACAGATGTAGAAATTGAAACATTAGCTCAGACGTGGTCCGAGCACTGTAAACACAAAATATTTTCAGCTAAAATTGATGATATTCAAGAAGGTATATTTAAAAAATATATTAAAGGCGCTACTGAAAAAATTATTCAATTAAGAAAAGATAATTTTTGTGTTTCTCTTTTTACTGATAATGCCGGTGGAATAGAATTTAATAAAGATTGGATTATTTGTCATAAAGTTGAAACACATAATACACCTTCTGCCTTAGATCCATTTGGTGGTGCCATCACTGGAATTGTTGGTGTTAATAGGGATTGTCTTGGATTTGGGAAAGGAGCAAAACCTATAGCGAATACGTATGCATATTATTTAGCAGACCCGAATAAGAAATATCAATTTTATCGTCAAAAAAATAAGGATCCAATGCTTCCAGCAAATTTCATTGCGAAGGGTATTATAAGTGGTGTTAGAGTTGGGGGAAATTGTTCGGGTATTCCTACTCCTCAAGGTAATGTATATTTTGATGACCGGTTTGCGGGAAAGCCTCTTGTATTTTGTGGAACAGTTGGGATTATTCCGAAAAAAATTAAAGGAAAATTATCACATAAGAAGAAAGCTAATCCAGGGGATATCATACTAATGGCTGGAGGCAGGGTAGGAAAGGATGGTATTCACGGTGCAACATTTTCATCGGAGGAATTAGATCCTAATAGTCCAGTTTCTGCCGTACAAATTGGTGATCCTATAACACAAAAGAAAATGTCTGATGTCATCATTAGAGAATTGCGTGATGAAAATCTTTACTCGAGCATAACAGATAATGGAGCTGGAGGATTATCATCATCAATTGGAGAAATGGCAAAAGAGAGTGGTGGTTTTATAGTTAATCTTGAAAAAGTTCCTCTCAAATATAATGGATTATATCCTTGGGAGATTTGGGTTTCTGAATCGCAAGAAAGAATGACACTAGCAGTACCTCCAGCGAACGTAAAAAAAGTTACAAATATATTTAATGCAAGAGGTGTGGAAGCAACAATAATTGGTAAGTTTATTAAAAAAGAAAAAGCCATAGTAAAATACAATAAAACTGAAATTCTCAATTTAGATATGGAATTTCTTCATGAAGGTTATCCAAAATTAAATTTAAAAACATCTTTTCCAAAAATTAAAAAAGAAAAGAAAAAAATAATTAAAAAAAGTTCCTTAATAGATAAATTACATAAACTTCTTTCTAGTCCAAATATTGTATCAAAAGAATTTATAGCCACACAATATGATCACGAAGTACAAGCAACCTCCATTATAAAGCCATTACAAGGCGAAGGCAGAGTTTTTGGCAATGCTACTGCTATTAAACCTCTATTTGATGATGAAAAATCAATAGCTCTTTCTCAAGCTGCATATCCTCAGTACGCCGAAACAAATCCTTATGATATGGCTGGGTGCTCTATTGATACAGCATATAAAAATTTAATTGTAAGTGGTGCCAACTCAAAAAAAATTGCAATTCTTGATAACTTTTGTTGGTGTAGTTCGGATGAACCTGATCGTTTATATCAATTGAAAGAAGCAGCAAAAGCTTGTTATGATTATGCAGTTGCTTACCAAACACCTTTTATTTCAGGAAAAGATAGTATGTTTAATGATTTTAAAGGTTTTGATAAAACTGGAAAATCAGTAAAAATTTCAATACCTCCAACATTGCTTATTTCTTCTATTGGAGTGGTAGATAAAATTTCACACTTAACAAAAATAACACCAGATGATAGTGATATACTTTTAGTTTTAGGAGCTACCCGTAATGAATTACAGGATAGTGTTTATTCCAAAATTATAGGTTATGAAAAATCAAAAAATCCAGTTGTAAATAGCAAGGATGCGCTTCGCACATATAGAAATTTTGAAAAAGCTAATAAACTCGGAATTATAAATTCTGCAATTGGAATAGATTTGGGTGGACTTGGAATTGCAGTTACAAAGATGGCAATTGCTGCAAAGAAAGGTTTAACCATTGATTTAAAACTTAAAAATAAAATCTCAGTTGACCAATTTTTATTTTCTGAAACACAAAGTAGAATTCTTGTTTCTCTTAAAAAAAATAAGTTACCCAATTTTAAAAAAATATTTAAAGCTTCTGATTATACAATTATTGGCAAATGTACGGGCTCAGATGTAGTTGAGTTTAAGGATAACAAAAAAATTATTAGAGGTAAAATTTCAGATTTTGCTAAGTCATACAAACAAAATATTAAAGGGTTATGAACGTATTAGTCTTATCAGGTTATGGTATTAATTGTGAAAATGAAACACTACATGCATTTGAAGAAGTAGGCTTTAAAGGTAAAATTGTTCATATTAATGATCTAATACAAAATCCTAAACAACTTAATAACTATCAAGTATTCGCTATACCTGGTGGTTTTTCGTATGGCGATGATACAGGTTCAGGAAATGCAATGGCGAAAAAAATTCTGACCAATTTATATGATCAGATAATAGATTTTTCATTAAAAGATAAATTAATTATAGGCATTTGTAATGGATGCCAAATATTAATTAATCTTGGGTTAGTTCCAAGCCTAAATAAAAAAGATCCAGAAGTTGCAATGATTGAAAATAAATCTGGGAGCTATGAGTGTCGATGGGTTGATGTAAAAGTAAATAATAATAAATCACCATGGCTAAAAAATATTAGTGCGATGCACTTACCTGTTGCCCATCAAGAGGGGCAATTCATGATACCTATTAATCTACTAAAAAGTATCAAAGCTAATAACCTTATTGGTTTACAATACATTAATAACCATAAAAAATTAGCAAAAGGTCAGTTTCCCTTTAATCCTAATGGATCAAAAGATGATATAGCTGCGTTAACAAATCAAAATGGGAAAGTTCTTGCAATGATGCCTCACCCAGAAAGAGCATTTTATCATTATCATGTTCCTAATTGGCAAAATAATACTTCTAAAAAATTCGGTGATGGGTATAAAATTTTTATGAACGCAAAAAAATTCTTTGCATAAATTATACTGCTATATCTACTATTTTTTTCATAACAGTTGGCATTCTAGAACTAGAATAAGATGATTTCTTTATCCAATTACTTTTTGATAATTTTGCTTTTTTAACATTTCCATAAAAAATTTCTGTTTCTAAATCAAAATGACTAAATGAGTATTCAAATGAACCTTTAGATTGTAATTTTGTTTTTATTTTTTGTATGTCTTGATCAGTAGTTAGCAATTTTTTATTTTTAACCCAGACATCATTTGGTACTTCAAGCATAGAGGCCAACATTCCTTTATTTGGTCTAC
>CABYXC010000010.1 GCA_902522865.1 uncultured Alphaproteobacteria bacterium
CTAAAAAATTATCAAATTTATTTGACAATATTTTATCAATTCTTTGCTTACGATTCATTATTTTTAAACTATATAATACCTGTGGGTAAACATAAAATAGATATTAATAAAAATAGTCTTTCTTGGGAAAAAACATTTTTTAGAAAATGTGATAACAAAGATTGTAATAGTGAAGGTAAGTTTAAAGCACCAAAATCCAGAGTTTTGTTAAATCAATATTATTATTTTTGCATGGAACATATTAAGGAATACAATAAGTCATGGGATTTTTATAAAGGATTGTCAGTTAATGAAATTGAAAATTCAATGAGAGAAGATATTATTTGGAACAGGCCATCTTGGCCATTAAAGGGAAATTATCACAAAGTTATGGATCAAATTAACAATTTTTTTAACGAAGAAATGAACGATTTAAATCCAAATGAAAGACAGAATAATTACTTTAGAAATAAGCTGGTTGATGAAAATCTTACAAAAGAAGAAAGTGCAGCTCTATCATTATTCAATCTAGATCTACCATTGACATTGGATAAAATTAAAAAAACTTACAAAAAACTAGTGAAAATATTTCACCCTGATGTAAATGGTAACGATAAAAAAGCAGAAGAAAAGTTTAAGGAAATAAATAACTCATACAAAATACTTTTAAAAAAATTTAAAAATGACTGATAAAAAAAATATAGAAATATCTCCTAGTATCAAAATTGATCCCAAAGAAACATTTGGGGTTTCCTGTGAGTTTGAGGTTTATAAGTTTAAAGAAAAAACTGAACACGTACCAGAAATAGATCAAACATATATTTTTGATCCAATGACAACTCTTTCAATACTTGCTGGTTTTTCATCTAATAGAAGGGTATTGATACAAGGATATCATGGTACTGGAAAATCTACCCATATTGAACAAGTAGCAGCCAGACTTAATTGGCCATGTATTAGAATTAATTTAGATAGCCACATCAGCAGGATAGATTTGATTGGCAAAGATACTATCGTACTCAAAGATAATAAACAGGTGACAGAGTTTCAGGATGGCATACTTCCATGGTCATACAAAAATCCTGTAGCTTTAGTGTTTGATGAATATGATGCAGGCAGACCTGATGTAATGTTTGTAATTCAACGTATTTTGGAGTCAGAAGGTAAATTAACTCTACTGGATCAATCAAGAGTAATCAAACCTCACAAATTTTTTAGGTTGTTTGCCACAGCAAACACTGTTGGTCTTGGTGATACATCTGGTTTGTATCATGGTACTCAACAAATAAACCAAGGTCAAATGGATAGATGGAATATTGTATCAACTTTAAATTACCTTAGTAACGAGCAAGAAATAAATATTATCTTAAGTAAAGTAAAAAAACTTAATAATAAGGATGGCAAAGAAATCGTTAAATGCATGGTAGCTACTGCAGATCTTTCTAGATCAGGATTCATTAATGGTGATATTTCAACTGTTATGAGTCCAAGAACTGTATTGACTTGGGCAGAAAATTATCTTCTATTCAATGATATAGAATATTCTTTTAAACTATCTTTTTTAAATAGATGCGATGAAATGGAGAGATCTATCTTACAGGAATATTTTCAAAGGTCATTTGGAATTGATATTACTGATGCTAAGGTAGCTAATGTCAAAGAATAGCGAAATTATTGAAGATTTTAAAAAATCATTAAGTGCTACAATAAAATCAATAGGTAGAAAAGAAGATATAGAGATTAATTTTGTTAAAGAAAATCCTTCAATTATTGGTAACACTATAAATCTAACTGAACCAAAAATTGAAAATTTCAAAAATAATCTAGAATATTTAAGAGCTGAAGCGGACTCTTTTGCATTAGAGTTCAGATTGCATTCAAAAGACATACACCAAAACTTTTTAAATCAAGATGAATTATCAAACGAAATAATTAATGTTTTGGAACAAGCACGAGTAGAAGCTATAGGTAGTAGTGAATTCAAGGGAATACAAAAAAATCTAAAGAACAAGTATATTAGAGATCTTAAAATTGGAAATACTAAAAAAGATCAAAATTTATTAATTAAAGCATTTAAAAACGTAGCATTTGAAGAAATTGTTGGCGTAGACTTAGGTGAAATTAATAGTAGTTTTAAAAATATTGTAAAAGAAAAATTAAAAAAAGATTATTCAAACTTTTTTATAGATATAAAGAAATGTCTGCATGATCAGGAAAAATATACATCTACAATAGTTGAAAAACTAGATGAACTTGGATTACTTAATAACAGTGTAAACAATACTCAGAATGAAGATATTAATCAAAACGATGAAGATCAAGATAATGAAAATGAAAATAATGATGAACAAAAAAATGATGAACAAACTGAGTCAAATATTGAAATGCAAACAAGTAAAACAACTGTTGAACAGTCAGTTTCATTAGAAGAAAATGATGATATTGGAGAAGAAAGCGGGGATACTGAACTTGATTATTTACCAGATAGAAAAATTATAGAGAGCTTAGAAAATTATAAAGTTTATGACTATAATTTTGATGAAATTATTAATGCAGAGGAACTTTGTGATATCAAAGAATTAGAGAAGCTTAGAAGAAATCTTGATCAACAAGTATTTTCTTTTCAGCCACTAATTGTTAAAATTGCCATTAGACTGCAAAGAAAACTTTTAGCTCAGCAAAATCGTCATTGGGATTTTAATATGGAAGAGGGTTTTCTTGATACGTCAAGATTAGCAAAAATTATTGCTAATCCAAATAATAAATTAAGCTACAAAATAGAAAAAGAAGTTGAATTTAAAGATACTATTGTGAGTCTTCTAATTGATAATTCTGGTTCAATGAGAGGTAGACCAATTACGGTTGCTGCCCTTTGTTCAGATATTTTAGCAAAAACATTGGAAAGATGCTTAATTAAATCTGAAATCTTAGGGTTTACAACCAAAGCTTGGAAAGGAGGTAATTCTAGAGAAAAATGGATCAAAAATGGAAAGCCTTCTAATCCAGGTAGGTTAAATGATCTAAGACATATTATCTATAAATCTGCAGACTCACCATGGAGGAGATCAAAGAAAAATTTAGGTCTTCTATTGAAAGAAGGAATATTGAAGGAAAATGTCGATGGAGAAGCACTATCATGGGCTTATAATAGATTATCTTTTCGAAAGGAAAAAAGAAAAATTCTTATTGTTATAAGTGATGGTGCTCCTGTTGATGACTCAACACTTTCTGTAAATCCAGGTAATTATTTAGAAAAAAATTTGAGAGATATAATTGGTGAAATTGAAAAAAAAGATGAAATTGAATTAATAGCTATAGGAATTGGGCATGATGTTTCAAGATACTATAGTAAAGCTGTAACAATAATGGATGTCGATCAGTTGGGCGAAGTATTACTAAATCAATTATCTGCTACTTTTCATTTAGATAATTAAGAATTTAACCATTTCTTTTTTGCATTATCAAAATCATTGTTATCAATTGAGCTTCTAACTTCTTTCATAAGATTATTCATAAAATATATATTATGATTAGTAAGCAATTGTAATCCAAGTAATTCTTGTGCAGAAAAAAGATGATATAAATATGCCAGTGTAAAATTCTTACAAGTATAGCAATTACATTTATTATCAATTGGGTTTAAATTATTTTTATATTTAACATTTTTTAAGTTTATTTTTCCCTGTTTACCTTTTACTAAAGCTGATCCGTGTCTAGCAATTCTAGTTGGGCTTACACAATCAAATGTATCGATTCCATCTGCAACAAAATCCCATATATCCCTTGGATCACCTATACCTAGTAAATGTACTGGACGAGTATTATCTAATTTAGAAGAAGTAAAATGAACTATATCTTTCATTTCATCTTTATTTGATCCTAAACTTCCGCCAATAGCAATTCCAAAAGTGTTGATTTTTTTTGTATTAAATTCAATGCTTTCTTCTCTTAAATCTCTGTAAATCCCTCCTTGAATAATACCATACATTTCTTGTCTACCAGCTGAGCCATTTTTTGGATCATAATTAATTTTAGAGTTAAATGCATTGATCGATCTTAAAGACCATCTATGACTTCTTAACATTGAATCAGATGTATAAGTTTTATCTACATTATAAGGAGTACATTCATCAAAGACTAAGATAAAATCTGCACCAAGATTTCTTTGTACTTCTATAGATTTTTCAGGAGATAACATATGAGTAGAACCATCAATATAAGATTTAAATAATGCGCCCTCTTCATTCAAATTTATTAAAGTTTTTTTATTTTTTGAATTATTTTTTCGTCCTTTTATTTCATCGGCAACTGAGCCATGTCCAAGAGAAAAAATTTGAAATCCACCACTATCTGTTAACATAGGACCATTCCAACCCGTAAATTTATGAAGACCTCCATGTTTAGCAACTAGTTCACTTCCTGGTTGAAGCATTAAGTGATAAGTGTTTGATAATATGATTTGTGTATTATTTTCTTTTGCTTGCTTTGTTGTAAAAGATTTTAAAGCTGCTTTTGTTGCACAAAATATAAATGCTGGTGTTTTAATTTCACCATGAGGTGTTGATATTATTCCAGTTCTTGCATTTGAATTATTAGTTTTATTTTTAATTGACCAGTTAAAATCTTTCATTAGTTATATAAAACTAATATTAACCCATTTCAGGAGAGGAATTTTTTTCTTTCGGAATAAAGTACCTTGCAAGATAAATAAAAGGTGTGTCAAGTACAGCTATAAATACTCTTAATAGATAAACACCCAAAATGAATGTCATAATAACATCACTAAGTGGAAAAGGATTGGGATTTAATATTATCCAAGCAAAAACACTAAAAATTGTGTTATCAATTAAAGATGATACAGCTGTAGAAATATTATTTCTTAACCAAAGTAATTTATTTGAACTAACTGTTTTTAAATAACTAAAGAACCAGATATCAAAATATTGACTTATCAAATAAGCTACCATACTTGCTACAAATATGCTGGTCATTGGAGTAAATAAAATTACTAAACTCTCTTGTACCATAGATACCCATTCGTCTTCAGCTGGCTGAATACCAATTGTTACTAACATCAAAATCGTCATTAAGAAAAAACTACAGAAACCGATAAGTACATTTTTTTTAGCTTTTTCCTTACCATAATATTCTGATAGAATATCTGTACACAAAAAAGTGGAGGCAAATAATATTGTGCCCAATGCTATAGGACTAGGTTCATAAAATGGAATAATTTTTTCATTAATTGAAGAGAAAAAGTTAAAATTAGCTTGTTTTAATACTTGGATGTTAGCTGCTATTATCGCTATAGCAGAATAAACGTATAAACCAACATATCCAAATAACCTTAAAAAGACTAATATTGAAAGAAAACACAATATTAGCATTATAAACCAAACTACTTCGGTATTTTGATTTGATATTAAATTAATTATATTTTGAGGTATCGTAGATATTAGAGTTTTAATACTAGTTAAAACTTCCATACCTAAATTTAAGAAGATTTGTTAAGAATAGTTTTTTTAAGTTTTTTTGCTTTTAACGGTAGTTTAGAATTAGGTGTATTTATTAGAAATTCATCTAACCCACCTTTTTTTTCAACTGTTCTAATTGTGCTAACAGCAACTTTCATTTGAAATTTTTGACCTAAAACTTCACTAGCAAAAGTTATACTCTGAAGATTTGGTTTAAATCGTCTTTTTGTTCTATTTTTAGCATGACTGACATTATTACCAGTTTGAAAGGATTTTCCGGTTAATTCACAACGCATTGTCATAGTTGAATTGCATGTAAATATAAATATTACTTTGTCAAGTATTCTAAGTACTAAATTTATCTATGATATAAGTTGGGGCTATTTGATGGTTTTTAATTATACTATTTATTTTATTTAAATCTTTATGAATCCCAGATTTTACTAAAACACTATCTATTTCAAAATTATTAGCACCTTGAATGTCATGGAATAAAGAGTCTCCAATAGCTACTGTTCTTTTTTTTTCTAAATTAATTTGATTAGTAGTTTCAGTGTATATGCTGACATCAGGCTTACCTTTTATAACAACATTTCCACCCATTTTTTTGTATATTTCAGCTATTGCTCCCATACAAAAAGTATTCTTGTTTTCTTTAATCCCAACAGTTTCAAAATCTGGATTTGCACAGTACATTGTAATATTTTTGTTAAATGCTACTTCTAATATTGGGATATAATCAACAGGTTGTAAATTTATAAATGAAGTACAGGCTAAAATTAAATCTGCTTCTTCTATTTTTTCTACAAAATTTAAATTTAACCCTTCTCTAAAATCTAACCCATCTTCTTTTGCAACATCATAAATATGAAAACAATTATTTTTATTTTTTACATCTGAATATTTTTTTTTAAGTAATTTCCAAATCATTTCTCCACTAGTGACAGTATTAATAAAAGAACTTTTTTTAAATCCAAGTTTTGGTAATTTATCTATAGATGATAATGATCTTTTAGATGAATTTGAAATTATAAACAAATTTTTATTATTACTATTCAGAATATTAATAGAATTAAAAGCGTGATCATATCCAAATTTTCCGTCATGCATTACACCCCATTGATCAATTATAAAATTGTCATAATCATTAATAATATCTTCAATAGATTTTAATTTTTTCATTACTATACTGATTTACCTATCACTTCAGATATATTTTTATATCCATCAGTTTTAATTAGGTCGATCAAGTCACCTTTCATTCTATTGATTAAATTTGGACCAGAATAAACTAAAGCGGTATATAGCTGAACTAAAGAAGCGCCAGATTTAATTTTTTCATAACAGTCTCTTCCACTTGATATGCCACCCACTCCTATTAATGGTATTTGACCATTTGTTAATTCATACATTTTTTTCAAAATTATATTGGAATTATCATATAGAGGTTTACCACTTAAACCGCCTTTTTTTTCTTTATTAAATGAAATTAAATTGCTCTCTCTTTTAATAGTACTATTTGTCAATATTAATCCGTCTATGTTATTAGCCAAGGAAATTAAAGCTATATCTCTTAGCTGATCTTCATTTAAATCAGGTGAAATTTTAATTAATATTGGCTTGGTATTGATATTTTTTATTTCATCTCTTCTGTCTACAATTTTTTTAATTAATTTTTCTATTTTTCCTCTCAATTGTAGATCTCTTAATCCTTCAGTATTTGGTGAAGATATGTTTATAGTAATATAGCTTGCTAAATCGCCTAACTCTTCTAAACCGATTAGATAATCATCAATAGCTTCACTTGAATTTTTATTTTTTCCAATATTAACTCCTATAATTTTATTATTTAAGTGGGATTTTTGTTGTTTAATTAAATTTTTTTTTACTTTTTTAATACCCTTATTATTAAATCCTAAACTATTGATGATGGCTTTATCTTCACGTAATCTAAATACTCTGGGTTTAGCATTACCACTTTGTGGTAGTGGAGTAATTGTGCCAACTTCAAGAAATCCAAAACCAAATGAAAACATGGAATGCATTACTTCAGCATTTTTATCAAAACCTGCAGCGAGTCCTATAGGATTTATAAAATCTAAGCCCATTAAATGTTGTGCAAGAATAGGATCCTCAATATTTTTTTGTCTTACTTTAAAATATTTTAAAAAATTAATTGTAATAGTATGAGATAACTCAGGAGGTAATAATCTTAATATTTTTAATGAACTATTGTACAATAAATTAATTATCTATTAATTTTTTTATATAATCAATAGTTTCTCTTAAACCAAATAATTTAAAAAATGATCCCAGTCTAGGACCTTGATCCTGACCAAGCATAACTTGATATACTAGTTTAAAAAAATCTTTTAAGTTTTCAAATTCATGCTTTTTTCCTACTTCATATAATAATGTTTGGATATCTTCAGATGAACTATTTATAGTAACATCATTTTCTAAAACATAAATAATATCAATAAATACTTCTTTATTACTACTATCAATCTTTAAAAATTTCTTATTAGGCAAAATGAAATCTTCATAGTAATTTAGAGCAAAGTCTATAAGGCGGTCAAATTCAGGGTTGTTATCAGAATTGATATTATCATCATATTTATTAATAAAAGACCATATTACTTTTTTATCTTTAGAATTAGAAACATTTACTAAGTTAGTAAGGGTATTGAAATTTATTTCTGATTTAAATTCTTTAGGCTTTCCTGAATGAATATGCCAGATTGGATTATCATACTGTTTATTTTTGTCTAAACTTGAGTATGAATTATAATGAGAAAGGTAATCATCTACTGTTTTAGGAATTACATCAAAGTGAAGTTTTTTGGCTGATTTTGGTTTTTGGAACATATAAAGCGCAAGACTTTCAGGAGAAGCATAACGTAGCCACTCATCAACACTAATACCATTGCCGACTGACTTAGAAATTTTTTCACCCTTTTCATCTAAAAACATTTCATAAATTAGATTAGTAGGTGATTTTTTATTTAATGCTTTACAAATCTTGGATCCTAAATCAACACTTTCTGTAAGATCTTTACCGCACATTTCATAATCAACATCAAAAGAAATCCATCTCATTGCCCAATCTACTTTCCATTGTAACTTACATTTTCCATTAATTACTTCTGTTTCTACTAACTTGTCTAATGATGGATCTTTGTAAATAATTGTTTTTGAATCCATTTTATATTCTTCAATTTTAACCTGAAGTACCTCACCTGAATTTTCACTTATTGGCAGAAATGGACTATAAGTTTCTTTTCTCTCAGCTCTTAAGGTGGGTAGAATAATATCTAAAATTTTTGAATAGTTTTCAAATATACTTAATATTGTTTGATTAAAATCTCCATTTTGATATTTTTCTGTTGAGCTGACAAACTCATATTCGAAATTAAATTCATCTAAAAAACTTCTAAGTTTTGCATTATTATGGTGTCCAAAACTTTCAAATCTACCAAATGGATCTGGTATGGAAGTAAGTGGCTTGCCTATAAATTTTTCTAACATTTCTTTATTTGGAACGTTTTCAGGAACTTTTCTTAATCCATCCATATCATCAGAAAATGTGATCAGTCTTGTTGGGCAATCAATTATAGAGCTAAATGCATTTTTTACCATTGATGTTCTTACAACTTCACCAAAAGTTCCAATATGAGGTAAACCAGATGGGCCATAACCAGTTTCTAACAATACATATCCCTTAGGTGGAATTTTAAAATTTTGTAAACCACCATTTTTTTTAATGATTTGTAATGCTTCTTTAAAAGGCCAAGCTTTTAAGGATTGTACTAATTCTTGATCAATCATTTAATTTTGCTCTAATTCTAATTTTTTTACCCAATAACAACTTTAATGAATTTGTGAAATTAAAAATTTCAGTTCCTAATTTATTAAATAATTCATTTTCTAAATCAATAATATTATCAATAATATTATCAATTAAATCATTTCCTGCTTCAGTTAGAATTAAACTATCAGATCTTTTATCTTGTGGTTGTTGTTTCGATATTAATTTCTTTTCTTCTAGTTTAGAAACACGTAAACTAACAACTGATCTATCAATAGATGCATTTTTACATATATCCTGTTGAGTAATATTTATATTTTCTTGCTGTAATAAATAAATTGTCTCGAGAATAAGATATTCATTTAATGTGATTTCACTTTCTTTTAATTTATTCCTTACTTTAGATTGCCATAAGTTTGATGTTTGCCATATTAATAATGCTAATCTATTCTCATTAAGAGAAGTGTCTGCCATAGTTTTTATACAAACTGTTTGTATACAAATTATTAATTTATGTCAATACTATTCCGGAGCTATTTCTATCTCTAACCCATCAAGTTCTTCAGATAGATCAATTTGGCAGGATAATCTTGAATTATTTTTAACATCAAAAGCTTGGTCCAGCATAGATTCTTCATCATCATCCATATTTTTCAACTTATTTATCCATTTATCATCAACATAAACATGACATGTAGCACAAGCACAACATCCTCCGCACGAAGCTTCAATATCATAGCCATTGTCTCTAAGGGTTTCCATTAATGTAAAATTACTATCATATTCAATTTCAGACTTTTTACCTGATCTATCTGTGATTATTAACTTTGGCATTAAACGCCTAGTTTTTTCTGAAGTTCTTTGGAAGATGTTGTGTATCTAAAAATGTTTTTCTTATCAGGAAAGCAATACTTGAATACTTCTTGAGCCATTAAGGCAGACTCGTGAAATCCTGATAGAATAAGCTTAAGTTTTCCTGGGTACCAATTTATATCACCAATTGCAAAGATAGAAGGTGTAGACGTTTCAAATTTTTCAGTGTCCACTTTGATTAAGTTCTCGTGTAAGTTTAGGCCCCATTCCGCAATTGGACCTAGTTCCATTTTTAAACCAAAAAACGGTAAAAGATAATCTACTTCAATATTTAATTTTTCCTCATCATTTTCATATTCTAGCATTATTCTACTATCTTGAATTTTTGAAATCTTTTTTATTTGGCCCTTTAAAAATTTAATTTTTCCTTTTGTTTCTAATTCTTGCATTTTTGAAACGGAATCAGGTGCTGCCCTAAACTCTTTTCTTCTATGTATTAGAGTTACATTGGAATTCTTAGATAGTTCATTTGTCCAATCTAAAGCAGAATCTCCTCCTCCTGCAATTAAGAGTTTTTTATCCTTAAATATTGACTTGTCTCGAATTGCATAAAAAACACTCTTGTTTTCGAAACTCTCAATATTCTCAATCGGAGGTTTTCGGGGCACAAAACTTCCTGCTCCTGCTGCCACCACTACACATTTTGCTTCAACTTTTGTTCCAATATTAGTTTCTACAATCCAACCATATTCTGTTTTAGCAATTTTCTCAACTTGTTGGTTAAGATGAAATTTAGGTTTAAATGGGTCTATCTGTTTAATTAACTCGTCAGTTAACTCTTGTCCTGTTACAACTGGTCTTGAGGGAATATCATAAATTGGTTTTTCTGGATACAATTCAGCACACTGACCTCCAACTTTATCTAAATTATCAACTAAATGACATTTTATATTTAAAAGACCTAGTTCAAATACTGCAAATAAGCCTACTGGACCTGCACCTATAATTACTACATCAGTTTTTTGTATCATATCTGAAAAATAACAACTTTTTTTATTATTTCTAGGGATTATATATATTCTGAATGAATTACTCTAATACTTCGAGATATTATAATCCTGCCATTTATATATGGCTATTAACAATAACCGCAATGGTTTTATTAATTATAGTAATAGGAGGTTTAACAAGATTAACTGACTCTGGACTTTCTATGACCGACTGGCGTCCAATTTTAGGTGTAATTCCTCCACTGAGTTTAGAAAGTTGGTTGGCTGTATTCGAAATGTATAAACAAACACCAGAATACAAAATAGTTAACAAAAATATGACGTTAAATGAATTTAAATATATTTTTTGGTGGGAGTGGTTTCATAGAATATTTGCAAGAGCCATAGGAATTGTCTTTTTAATACCTTTAATTTACTTCAGTTTTAAAAAGCAAATTCAATCGTCACTATATATAAGACTTGGTATTGTGTTTGTGTTTGGTTTGTTTCAAGCAGTTGTTGGGTGGTGGATGGTAAAGAGTGGATTGACTGAAAATCCTTATGTAAGCCCTTATAGACTTACTTTTCATCTTATAAATGCTCTTATAATTTTCTCAATACTATTATGGATAGCAATGGATTATAGGTATTCTTCTAATATAAGTTTTTTATCTACTCCAAAGACAATTGAATTTTATATTTTAATTGCTGTAATCTTAATATTTATCACAATTGCGACAGGTGGATTTATGGCAGGAACCAACTCTGGACAATCATTTAATACTTTTCCACTAATGAATGGAAAAATTATACCTGATGATTACATTATTGATGATTTAGGTATTTATAATATTTTTGAAAATACAGTTGCAATAAATTTTAACCACCGCTGGTTATCAATTTTTGTTTTTTTTTATATCCTATTTGTGTGTTTCAGATTTATTAAATTTGATAATAAAAACGTTTCAAGTACTCTTCTGTATTTAGTCTTATTCTTTCTAATATTACAAGTAATTTTAGGTATTATTACTCTTTTAAGTAATGTTTACTTACCAGTCGCAAGCTTACATCAAACTAATTCAATTTTATTATTATCAACTTTATTAATTAGTTATCATCAAATTAAAATTAGAAAGGTTAAAAATGTCTAACAAAAATATATTTGTCTTTGGGGGAACGGGCTCTATTGGAAAATCATTATCAAAAAAACTGAAGAGCAATAATTATGATCCAATAATTATTTCTAGAAATGAGACAGAATTAAAACAATTATCTGAAGAAATTGGTTGCGAATATAAAGTTTGTGATGTTTTAGATTTTGATAAAGTTAAAAGTATTTCGGAAGAATATAAAGATCGATTATGTGGTATTGCTTTTTGTGTTGGATCTATAAATTTAAAACCTCTCAAAATGACTAAAGATGAGGATTTTATTGATTCTTTTAAAATAAATACACTTAGTGCTGTAAATGCAATTAAGTTTAATCAAGAAACTCTAGCTAAAAATACTGGTAGTATTCTACTTTATTCAACTATTGCTGTTAAACAGGGTTTTACTAATCACACAATAGTCTCTACCGCAAAAGGTGCCATTGAAGGGCTTACTTTAAGCTTAGCAGCAGAATTTGCTCCAAAAATTAAAGTTAATTGTATTGCACCAAGTTTAACAGACGCAAAAATGACACAAAAGTTACTTAGTAATGAAACTATTAAGAAAGCAATTGAAAATATGCATCCTTTGCCTAAAATTGGATCTGGTGATGATTTCTCAGATATTGGAAGTTTTCTATTAAGTGACAAAAATAGTTGGATTACTGGACAAATATTTCATATAGATGGTGGAAGATCATCATTAAGAATTAAATCGTGAAATATATCTCTATAATTTGTTTATCTCTTTTTTCTTTTAGTGTTTTTAGTCAGCCATTTCCAATACCTGATGATAAAGAAGTTAGCTTTGATGTTATTAGAAAAAAGAAAAATATAGGGAGCTTAATATCAAAATTTATAGAAAATGAAGATAGTATTGTTATACATTCAGTCTTAAAGATAAATGTTAAAGTTTTATTTATTCCAGCATACAAATTTTTTCAAGAAACTAAAGAAACTTGGAAAAATGGTGAATTTGTATCAATAGATGGATTTACAGACTTTGAAGATGATCGAGAATATAAAATAATTGGAAATGATGAAGACAATTTTTTTATTGCTAGTGGTATGGATGGGCAATTAAAATTAGATAAAAATATAGTGCCATTAAATTATTGGAATCTTGAAATGTTAAATGAAAAAGAAGTATTTGATATTCAAAAAGGTATTGTAAGAACTATAGAAGTAAAGCAACTGGAAGATGAAAAAATTAAAATCAATAACATTGAAATATTAGCTAACAAGTATGTTTTCAATGCATCAAAAAATCCAAAAGATAAAGGGCCGTTCCCTGAGTACACACTTTGGTATTTTGAAAAAGAGCTCATGAAAATGCAATTCAAAAACCCTAATGATAAAAAAAATATTATAACAATAATTCGTAATGATTGGAGTCTATAGTTGCAAACTATATGGATTACTGGTGGATCTTCAGGTATTGGTTTTGCTACAGCAAAAGAATTTTTAAATAATAATTGGCAAGTTGTAATTTCTTCAAGTAATAAAATAAAACTTGAATCTGCAAAAAAAAAATTAGAACTAAATAATAATAAAAATTTAGTTCATGCTATTGTATGTGATATTTCTTCAAAAAATAATGTTGATGAAACGATTAATTCTATAGAAAAAAATATTGGTAAAATTGATATAGCATTATTAAATGCATCAGCTTATAGTCCAAACAAAAATCAAGTATTTGATATTTCAAACTACGAATTGCTAGTAGATGTAAATATCAAAGGCACTTTGTATTGTGTTAACAAATTAAAAGATGTTATGAAAAATAGAAATAATACAATTGCTATTATTTCTTCACCGTTGGGATATAGAGGTTGGCCAACAGCTGGGGCTTATGGTATTTCTAAGGCGGCTCAATTAAGCTTGAGTGAAAGCTTGTATTTTGATTTCAAAAAGTTGAACATTAATGTTAGAGTCATATGTCCAGGTTTTATTGATACCGAAGCAACCAAAAAAAATAGCTTTAAAATGCCTTTTTTAAAAAGTGCTGAATATGCAGGAAAAAAAATATTTGATAGATTAACTAAAGGTAAAGAATTTGAAATAATTTTTCCATATTTGATTGTATATTTTTTTAAATTTACAAGGATATTACCTTACAAAATATATTTTTATATATGGAAAAAATTAGGGAATTTTTAGTTTGTTTCACCAATATAAATTCCAAGTCCTTCAGCTACTTTAATCAAAGGATCATTTTTTTGAACAGTTTTTGAATATCCAGCAACTTGACTAAGCATCAAATCTTGTACTCCTCTGTCTTTCCATACAACTACTCTATTAAATTTTTTCTTTGCAATTAAATCAACCGCATAAACCCCAAAGGCACTTGCAATTAAACGATCTCTATGAGTTGGTTGAGCACCTCTTTGAACATGCCCTAGAACTGTAACTCTTGTTTCAGAGTCTGTTATTTTATAAATTTCATCACCAAGATAATTTCCAATCCCTCCAAGGCGCACCTCTCCATCCACATATTTCACTGTAGCTTTTTTACCGTTTTCTTTTTTTACAGCTTCTGCAACAACGATTAATGCATGATTTCTTCCTTTAGATCTAAGTTTCTCAATATGGTCAGCAATAGATTTTATAGAATATTGAATCTCCGGAATCAAAATAACATCTGCTCCTCCAGCTATTCCTGCATTCAAAGCAATGTGACCTGCATCTCTGCCCATTACTTCTAAAATCATTACTCTTCTGTGGCTAGCAGCTGTTGGTTGAAGCATATCTAATGCATTTGTTGCAACATCAACTGCAGTATCATATCCTATAGAAAGCTCATTATGCTTTACATCATTGTCTATAGTCTTTGGAATACCAACAAAATTTATATTACCTTTTTTTGTAATACTTTGGAGAATTTTTAAACTTCCATCTCCACCGATACCTATTAGTGCATCTATTTCTAATTTTTTAAAACCTTCTATAACTAAATCAGATGAGTCTATTTTTTTTCCATTCCTTATAATTTTTTTAAAAGGGTTGCCTTTGTTATTTGATCCCAAAAAAGTTCCACCCATTCTCATTAAGCTACCTTCAAAATTTTGAGGATTTAATTTGATAACGTCCAGTGGTTCTTTCAACAGGCCTAATGTTCCATCTTTAATTCCATAGACTTCCCAATTGTACTTATTATGTGCCCTCAAGGTAACAGCTCTAATTACTGCATTTAAACCTGCGCAATCTCCACCACTTGTTAAAATTGCTATTTTTTTTACCACAGGGTGTTTATATACTATTATTATATTTTTACTTATTTATTTTCATGGATGACATAAACAAACTTATAGAAATTTTAAAAAATTTTGAACAAGAACACAGAGATCTTGATGAAATACTCATTCGGCTTCAAGAAAAAAATACTGTAGATTTTTTACAAATTCAAAGGTTAAAAAAAAGAAAATTAATCCTAAAAGATAAAATATTAGAAATTCAAAATAAATTAGAGCCAGATAGTATAGCTTAAGCTAAAAAACTTTTTAAAAATTTAGGAGCGTTATCCTTAATAAAAGATATTCTTTCCTTAATTCTTGGAATTTTTGATATTCTCTTAAGATTTTTATCAATATTTTCTTCAACATGCTTCATTTCTTTGGAAAAAAAAACGAACAAGGCATTAGTATATACTCCTGATAAAATCAGTCTTTTTGTATAAAAATTGAAATCTGTTGAATTATCTCCAGCTAAATACCACATTGTACTAACTGAATTATATAAACTCATTTTTGATATTTTGTTATTTGTGGGTAGCAAAAGATGGTTAAAGGTTTTTTTATAAAATTCTTTATCTTCATTTAATATATCAAATCGTAATAATAATATTTTTTTTATTCTTTTGTTAATTGGAAAATTAATTAAATTAATTTTTTTTAATTTATATTCAAGTTTTTCATTAATATTTTGTAAAGCATATTCTAATAAATCTTTATATCCATCAGGGAAAAAATAGAATAAATCATTTTTTTCTATATTTTGTTTTTGTAATTTTGAAAATATTTCTGATGACCAACCTTCAATTGATACGATTTTTTTTGTTTTTTTGAGAATATCTTCTTTTTTTTTATTTTCTGTTTTGTTCATTTTTCCAATATGTAGTTATTTCTTTTTCAAAACCAAAAGCATTTTTATGTGCTAAGCGTGATGTATACAGAATGCCGTTTAAGTGATCTACCTCATGTTGTACTACCCTTGCGTGTAAGCCTTCAACTTCATTTTCAATTTCTTTACCATCAAGATCAAATCCAGAATATTTGATTTTTTTAAATCTTCTAACTAAACCCTGCATACCAGGTATTGATAAACAACCTTCCCAATCATCCTCAGTTTCTTTTCCCATGGGTGTAAAAATAGGATTTATTAATGGTGTTATCTCAATTTTATCTTTCTCTTCATTATCAGGATTACGAAAAACTATTATTTTCTTTGAAATATGTACTTGGGGTGCAGCTAAACCTATACCGTTATAGTCAAGCATTGTTTCAGACATATCATAAACTATTTTTTTTAGAGAATCTGAAGAGAATTCTTTTATCTCAGAACATTCTTTTAGCAAGATTGGATGACCGATTTTTGATATTTTGAGAATAGACACATAATAAATATAAGTATTTTTTCTAATATACCAATAGATTAATTCAATATATCCGTTTGCAAATAATATAAGTTTGTGTTACTAGCCCGTCCCAATGACACTTTTTGTAAATGTAAAAGATAATAACGTAGAACAAGCAATTAGAACGCTTAAAAAGAAAATGCAGCGTGAAGGTTTGTATAAAGAAATGAAACTACGTAAACATTACGAAAAACCGTGTTTGAAACGCGCTCGAGAAAAAGAAGAAAATATTAGAAGAGCTAGGAAGTCTGCAAAAAGAAATAACGATTAAGCAGAAAGACTTTTTACGATATCCTCACACATTTTTTTAGCATCTCCAAATAGCATAGTTGTATTATCTCTATAAAACAACTCATTATCAACACCAGAATAACCAGTTGCCATTGAACGTTTTACAAATAGAACACTCTGAGATTTTTCTACATCTAAAATAGGCATACCAAAAATTGGAGATGACTCATCTGTTTTTGCAGCTGGATTTGTTACATCATTTGCTCCAATAACAAAAGAAACCTCTGTCATAGGAAAATCATGATTAATTTCATCTAGCTCCAAGACTTCTTCATAAGGAACATTAGCTTCAGCTAGTAAAACATTCATATGACCTGGCATTCTTCCAGCGACTGGATGTATTGCATATCTTACTTCTATTCCTTCTTTTTTTAATATGTCACCCATTTCTCTTAAAGCATGTTGAGCTTGTGCTACAGCCATTCCATATCCTGGTACAATAATTACAGAGTCTGCGTTTTTCATTATGTATGCCGCATCCTCTGCGTTACCTTGTTTAACAATTTTGTCTGAGTTATCCTTACTAGCACTAGTGTCTTGCTCACCACCAAAACCTCCTAAAACAACATTAATAATGGATCTGTTCATTCCTTTACTCATTATATAACTTAATATTGCACCAGACGCTCCAACAAGAGCACCAGTTATAATTAAGAGATTATTACTTAGGGTAAATCCTATACCACAAGCTGCCCAACCTGAATAAGAGTTTAACATAGAAACGACAACAGGCATGTCAGCACCACCGATAGGAATTACAACAAGAAATCCTAGTAATATTGAAACAATAACTATTGTCCAAAAGATTGTTGGAGATTGATTAATTACAAATAATATAATCAAGAAAATAATTAGGAGGAAAATTACTGCATTTATAAGATGCTGGAACTTAAATACTATTGGCTTTCCTGAAATTGTGCCTTGTAATTTTCCAAAAGCTAAAACTGAACCAGAGAAAGTGATAGCACCAATAAATGTTCCAATACTCATTTCAACTAAACTAGCAGTTTTAATCGAACCAACTTTTCCAATACTAAAAGCTACGGGATCATAGAATGCAGCAGCAGCAACAAATACAGCAGCTAAACCTACTAAGCTATGGAAAGCAGCTACCAATTGAGGTAATGCGGTCATCTCAATTCTGAGAGCAATAAATGAACCTATTGCACCGCCAATAAGTATCGCGGCACCAATTTCATAATAACTAAGAACTGATTTGAACATTAGCGTTGTGAACACCGCTATAATCATACCAATAACACCAAAAATGTTACCCATTCTTGAAGATTCAGGGTGAGATAAACCTCTTAGAGCAAAGATAAATAATAACGCAGAAATCAAATATAATATCGCAACCATGTTAGAAGACATTATTCTGTTTCCTTTGTTTTTTTAGTTTTTTTCTTAAACATCGAGAGCATTCGATATGTTACTAAGAAACCTCCAAAAATATTAACTGAAGCTAATACAACACCTATTAGTCCAAAAATTTTTGAAGTATCGAAACCTTGAGGGCCAGCTGCCAATATTGCCCCAACTATAATTACGCTTGATATTGCATTTGTCACACCCATCAATGGACTATGTAAAGCAGGAGTAACAGACCAAACTACATAATAGCCAATAATACAAGCTAGGAAAAATACTGTTAGTCCTATAACAAAAACTTCTGAAGAATGTGCTTCCATATTACTTAAATTGCTCCAATCTTACATTCCCGTCATGCGTAAGCAAAACAGAATTAATTATTTCATCGTCAAAATCAAAATTTATTTTTTTATTTTCTTTATCTATTAATAAACTTAAGAAGTTAAATATATTTTTTGCATACAGTGCTGAAGCATCTTTAGCCACTCTTCCAGGAACATTTCCATAACCAACAATTTTCACTCCATTGTGCTCTACTATTTCATTCATTTTGCTTAAAGGGCAATTACCACCAGCTTCCACAGCCAAATCAATTACTACTGAACCTGGTATCATCGAAGAAACCATTTCTTCTGTGATTAAAACTGGAGCTTTTTTGCCAGGAATAAGAGCTGTACAAATTACTATGTCTTGTTTTGAAACTGTATCAGCTATCAATTGAGCTTGTTTTTTCTTATAATCTTCACTCATTTCCTTTGCATAACCACCGGCGGTTTCAGCATTTTCAGCTTCATCATCTTCAACCATTATGAATTTTCCACCAAGACTTTCAACTTGTTCCTTAGTTGCTGCTCTTACATCAGTGGCAGACACTACTGCACCAAGTCTTTTTGCTGTTGCAATTGCTTGTAAACCAGCAACTCCTACACCAAGTATCATAACTTTTGCTGGATTTACTCTTCCAGCAGCAGTCATCATCATTGGAAAAGCCTTTCCAAATTGCTCCGCTGCATCAATTACACTTCTATACCCCGCTAAGTTAGCTTGGGATGATAGAACATCCATACTTTGTGCTCTACTTATTCTAGGAATTAATTCCATACAACATGATGATATTTTGTTTTTATTTAAATTAGAAAATTCAGATTTATTTTCATAAGGGTTTAAAATTCCAATAAGTAATGAATTACTTTTTAAGTTATTTATGTCATCACTGCTTGGCATTCTAACACATAAACAAACATCAGCCTTCAAGCATTCAGATCTAGTAACAATTTTTGCCCCAGCTTCTTCATAATTTGAATTTTGATATCCTGAAGATTCTCCAGCTCCATTTTCAATTATAACTTCAAAACCCAGTCTAGAAAAAAGCTTTACTGATTCAGGGGAGATAGAGACTCTTGTCTCATTGTTATCATTTTCTTTAATGGCAGATAAGAGCATGAGTTCTTATATTGATAGGTCAGCTAAATTTAAAGCTTTTTGTTGGTTTTTCATTAATTTTTTTGAGTTAAAATCTTCAATGAGCTCATGGAATATTCTGTACCAATTAACTTCAGCTTTTAAATGCATAAATACTGAACCTAGTCCTACTGCTGCTCTATCCATGAACACAAATTCTTTTGGAGGTTTGACACCACCTAGTTTTTTAAGTTCTTGATGAACTTCAGATGCAATTTGTGCTCCATATATACCACTATCGCTTTCTTGTATTTTTTGAACTTTATCTTCCATTAAAGGTGAGTATAAAAATCCTGCCCATTTATTTAATACTTTTAATTTCTCTTTTGTAATATCAGTAAATCCCCATTGCTCATATGCATGAACTGCCTTTGAATTGTCTTTTTCTTGAAGAGCAAAATATAAGTCAATTACACCTTGAATGAAATTACCATTAAAAATTCTCATACAACCAAAGTCATATATATTAATACTAAGGTCTTTTTTTTGTACAGAATAATTTCCTAAATGTGGATCACCGTGAAGCACTCCGTATTCAAAGAATGGTTTATACCACGCTTTATACATATTAGCCGCTAAAGTATTTCTTGTTTCTTTAGAAGATTTTTTAAAATTTAAAATAGGCTCGCCATCTAACCAGCTCATGGTTAGTAATCTTTTTGTAGATAATTTATCATAGGTTTTTGGGACATGAACAAAATTTATATTTGAAAATATATTTCTAAATACAGCCATTAATTTTTTTTCTCTTTCGTAATCTAGCTCTTCTTTGAGTCTGTCAGTAATTTCTTTATATACTTCATCAGTCTTAATCGCTTTATTATAAGACTGATAAATTGAAAAAATCATTTTTAATTGTGAAAGATCAGCACTAACTGCTGACGCCATATCTGGGTATTGGAGTTTGCAGGCGACTATATCATCATTTTTTATTTTAGCTTTATGAACTTGTCCAAGAGAAGCCGCTCTAGTTGCTTCTTTATCAAACTCGATAAAATTTTTTTGCCAGTCCTGTTTTAATTCTGCAGCCATTCTTCTTTTAACAAACAACCATCCCATCGGTGGTGCATTAGACTGTAAATGCATAAGCTCTTGTGCATACTCATCAGGAAGTAAGTCAGGTATGGTTGCTGATAATTGTGCCACTTTCATCAAGGGCCCTTTAATACTTCCAAGAGCAGCTCTTATTTCTGAAGCATGTTTCTCTTTATCTAACTTAACACCTAAATATCTTTGACTTGCAAGTTTAGTGGCTAATTTTCCAACAACTCCACCAACTTTAGCGTACCTGGTAAGTTGTTTAGTTAGGGATTTTGCTTCTTTATCTTTCATCAATTTTATTCTTCTAATTGGTCAATCAGATTCTCAATAACATTAACTCCTTTTTGCCAAAAATCTTTTTTCTTGGGATTTAACCCAAAAGGTTGCAATAGTTTATCATATGTATCACTACCACCACTCTCTAACAAAGTAATGTATTTGTCTTCAAATTTAGGTAGTTTACTCTCGTAAACATTAAAAAGAGAATTAACAAGACAATCACCAAAAGCATATGCATAAACATAAAATGGTGAATGAATAAAATGAGGTATATAGCTCCAGAAATATTTATAATCGTCATTAAATTTTATTGATGGTCCTAAACTTTTCTTTTGAACATCAATCCAAATTTCACAAATCTCGTCAACACTTAATTCTTTGATTTTTCTTTGATGATGAATACGTTTTTCAAATTCAAAAAATGCAATCTGCCTCACAACAGTGTTTAGCATATCTTCGACTTTATTTGCTAAAAGCCCCTTACGTTCATTATCTTTTGAAGTAATAGATAAAAGAGATTTAAAAGTTAACATTTCTCCAAAAACACTTGCTGTTTCAGCAAGCGTTAACGGTGTTGAAGAATTAAAATAAGTTTGTTTTCGTCCTGCTAAGTATTGATGAATGCCGTGTCCTAGTTCATGAGCAAGAGTTGCTATATCTCTTGCTTTACCCTGGTAATTAACAAGTATAAATGGATGAGCTGATGGAACAGTAGAAGCAGCGAACGCACCGGGAGATTTTCCTGGAATTACTGGAGCGTGTATCCATGAATTATCAAAAAATTTATTTACAACATTTCCTGCCCTCTTATCAAAATTTGAATAAGCATCAGTTACAATTTGTCTTGCATCTTTCCAAGAATAAATACTCTGTGATTGAAAAGGAAGAGGTGCATTTCTGTCCCAATACATTAAAGATTTCTTTTTTAGCCATTTAGATTTTATTTTATAATAACGATGAGCAATTTTTGGATAATTTTCTTTTATTGTTTCAGTTAAGGCTTCTACAACTTCATCTTCAACAACATTAGATAAATTTCTTGAACTAACTGGATTTGGCAATCCTCTCCATTTATCATTTATTGATTTATCTTTAGCCAGATTATTAGTAATAGATGTAAACAAACTAATGTTATCTTTTAAAACAGCAGATACTACCTCAGCTGATTTTTTACGATTTGATTCTTTTTTATCAGAAAGAAAATTAAAAATTTCAGCACTAGATAAATTTTTTCCCTTAAAAGGAAATTTTAGTGATGCAATTGTATCATCAAATAGTCTGATCCAGGCTGATCTTGAAGTAATACTTTTTTCTTGAAGTAATTTTTCTGTTTTAACATCTAATTGATAAGGTTTGAATTTTCGAATATTTTTTATCCAGTTTTTGTAAATCTTTAGTTTTTTATCAGCATATATTTTTTTTAAATTTTTTTCAGAAATTTCATTTATCTCAAGACTAAAGAAAACAATTGAGGAGGCAATATTTGTTATTTGCTCCTGCATTTGTTGATAAAAAATTTTATTCTTTTCATTATTACCATCCTCTGCAACTAATAAATGCGCATAAGACATAATTTTATCTATTTTTATATCAATATCCTCTAATTCAATAATGGCTTTTAAGAGTTGATAAGAACTAATCTTGGTGATTTTGGATGCGTATTTTTTCTCAAATTTTTTAGTTGATATTCTGAGCTTATTTAAATCATTATTCAGCTTCTTTGCTTTTGGGGATTCATATAAATCCTTTAAATTCCAAATGGGTAGTTTACCAAGGGTATTTTTTGTTGAATTTTGATAATTTTTTTGTTTCATATTTTACTATTTCGATATAGGTCTAATATCAAAGCTTTGTAGGGAGGATAGAAAGCATGATTGTTAATTTTGACGAATTTAATAGCATACCGGGTATATTTTATCATCAAGCAAATGGTCTAAAAGATCAACCATATTTATGGAAGAAAGAGAATGATAAATATGTTTCTTTAAGCTGGTCTCAAGTAAAAGAACAAGTCGAAAGTCTAGCAACATACTTAAAAGATCTGGGAATTTTAGAAGGAGATAGAGTACTAATTTTATCTGAAAATAGGCCTGAATGGCAAATCACTGATTTAGCAATAATGTCCATAGGAGCAATTTCAGTTCCTGCTTATACAACGAGTACAACCAATGATTATAAATATATTATTGAGCATTCTGGTGCTAGATGTGCCATCGTATCATCACACGAGTTAATGAAAAAAGTTCTACCTGCAATAGAAAAAATTTCACATTGTCAAAATGTAATAAAAATTAATGATGATAATGAAACTTATACTGAAGTTGTAAATATTTTATCATACAATAAAATTATAAATGACAATTTAGAAAAAAATAAAAATTCTAATGAAATAGAAGAGTTATCAAAAAATTATAAAAGAAAAGATACAGCATGTATTATTTATACATCAGGTACTGGAGGTAATCCTAAGGGAGTTATGTTAAGTCATGGAGCCATGCTAAGAAACTGTGCTTCCTGTGATAAATTACTTGAGAGTCTTACTAGTGATTTAACAAAAGAAATTAGATATTTATCATGGTTGCCTTTATCTCATTCATATGAACATACTTTACAATTTTTAGAAATGGGACAAGGCGCACAAATCTATTACGCTGAAAGTATAGATAAACTATTGGTAAATATGGCTGAGGCAGCACCACATTTTATGACTGCTGTTCCAAGGTTTTATGACTCTTTACACACACGTATTTCACAAGGTCTAAAAAACCAAAGTAAATTGAGTCAACGCTTCTTTGCAATTACATTAAATCTAGGAAAGAAAAAATATTTTGGTGAGCAGATGAGCTTCTCTGAAAGATTTATGAATGGATTGATGGATAGGATAGTAAGAAAAAAAGTTAAGAAAAGATTTGGTGGAAGTCTCAGAGCATTGATATCAGGAGGTGCAGCACTAAATTTTGAAGTTGGATTATACCTAAGCGCCCTTGGCCTTCCACTTCTTCAAGGATACGGACAAACTGAAACGGCTCCTGTTATTTCGGCAAACCCTCCTGAAAAAATTAAATTAGATACTGTTGGAAAAGTTCTTCAAGGAAATGAAGTGAAAATTTCTGAAGATGGAGAAATTTTAGCTCGTGGTGAACTAATTATGAATGGTTATTGGAATGATCCTGAGTCAACTAATAAAACTATAATCGATGGATGGGTTCATACAGGTGATATTGGTGAATTTGATGAAGAAGATTATTTAAAGATAACAGATAGGAAAAAAGATATTATTGTAAATGCTGGTGGAGATAATATTTCTCCTTCAAGAATAGAGGCAAAACTAGATATTGAACCTGAAATTACTCAATCAATGTTATATGGGGATTTCAAAAATTACCTAGTTGCAATTTTGGTGCCTAATAAAGATTTAGCTTTAGAATGGGCAAAAGAAAATAATGTTAAGGGTGATTTAAATGAAATAATTCAAGATTCTTCATTTAATAAAAAAATGAAAGAAGTTGTAGATAAAGTCAATAAAAGCCTTTCTAGTATTGAGCAAATAAGAAAATTTATTCTCATTGATCACGAGTTTACAATTGAAAACAATATGATGACACCTTCCATGAAAGTAAGAAGGTTTAAAGTAAAAGAGATGTATGGAGAAAATTTAGAGAAACTATATTAAGTTTCTCTTTTATCGAATTTTTCTTTTTGTTCAGATGTAATTTCAGTTTGAAATTTTGTTTTCCACTCTGAGTATGGCATACCATAGATCATTTCTCGTGCTTCATCGTATGAAATTGAAATATTTTTCTTTTCTGCAGCACTAACATACCATTTTGAAAGACAGTTTCTGCAAAAACCTGATAGATTCATTAAATCAATATTTTGTACATCTGTTCTATTTTTTAGATGATGAATCAATCTTTCTGCAACATCAGCAAGTAATTCTCTGTCAAAGTTTTTGGTCATATTACGTAAATAAATTATATAAATCTTTTTTTGTGCTATATATATAAAAATTAATGAAACGTAACAGAAAAGCTAAAATTTTAGCTACGCTAGGTCCTGCATCATCAGATAAAAAAATAATAGAAGACTTATTTATTGCTGGATGTGATATTTTTAGATTAAATTTTTCACATGGCGATTTAGAAACTCATAGAAAAAATTATGAAAATATTAGATCTCTTGAAGAAAAACATAATCATGCGTCATGCATATTAGCTGACTTACAAGGACCCAAATTAAGAGTGGGCACATTTAAGAATACAAAAGAAAATTTAGTCAAAGGTCAAAGTTTTGTATTAGATCTTTCAAGTGAGCCTGGAGATAATAATAGGGTTAACTTTCCTCATGAAGAAATTTATGATTTTTTAACACCTAATTCTATTTTATTAGTAAATGATGGAAGAATAAGATTACAAATTGTTGAACAAAAAAAAGATACTTTAATTACAGAAGTTTTAAATGATGCTGAAATCTCAAATAACAAAGGTGTAAATATACCTGATGTAATTCTTCCTATAGACGCCCTTACCAAAAAAGATAAATCTGATCTTATGAAGGCATTAGATATGGGAGTTGATTGGGTTGCACTTTCTTTCGTGCAACAAGCAGAGGATATACACAAATTAAAAAAAATAATTAACAATAAAGCACTCGTGATGGCGAAAATTGAAAAGCCTTCAGCAGTAAAAAATATTGATGATATTATAAATGCTGCAGATGGAATTATGATAGCTAGAGGTGATTTGGGTGTTGAAATGCCAACAGAACAAGTTCCGATAGTTCAAAAAAATATTATTAAAAGATGTAGGCACTTTGGTAAGCCAGTTGTTGTTGCTACACAAATGCTTGAAAGTATGATTGAAAATCTTGTGCCAACGAGAGCTGAAGCATCTGATGTTGCAAATGCTATTTACGACGGAACAGATGCTGTAATGTTATCTGGTGAGTCTGCTGTTGGAGCACATCCAATAGAAGTAGTAAGAACGATGAATAAAATAATAGAAAATGTTGAGAATGATAAAAATAATTATGATTTACAAATTACTCAAGAAAATATTGATGATGTTGATAATACAGATGCAATAACTTTAGCAGCTTACTCAATTGCAAAAAAATCAGATGCAAAAGCAATAATTACATTTTCTGTAAGTGGAAGAACAACGACAAGAATGGCTAGAGAAAGGGCACCAGTTCAAATTGTTGGTTTATCTCCAAATATTAATACTACAAGAAAAATGCAATTATACTGGGGTGTAAACTCCTGTCATACTCAAGAAGATGCTAAAAATGCACAAGATATGGTTAATATTGCATGTTCAATTGCAAAAAATAAAAAATTAGTAAAACCAGGAGATAATGTAGTTATCTCAGCTGGTGTTCCATTTGGAAGTGCTGGTACTACTAATCTGCTTAGATTAGCTGAAATAATTGCTGATAAAGATCTTAAGTAAGCTTATTACAAGCTTCTTTTATTCTGTTGCACGCATCTTCTAGAATTGCATCACTAGTTGCATAAGATAATCTAAAATAAGGCGATAAGCCAAATGCTGCACCATGCACTCCTGCTACACCTTGATCTTCTAAAAGGTATGTCATGAAATCTTCATCATTGGAGATATGTTTTCCATTTGGTGTCTTTTTTCCAATTATACCCTCGCAATTTGGATAAACGTAAAAAGCTCCTTTTGGTTTTTGACATGTAATTCCATCAATATCATTTAATTTATTCAATACTAAATCTCTACGTATCAAAAATTTTTTATTATGCTCGTTTATAAAATCCTGAGGGCCACTTATTGCTTCAGCTGCAGCAGCCATTGTAATTGAAGAAGTTGATGTTGTGCTTTGTGATTGTATTTTGTTCATAGCAGCAATAATCTCTTTTGGAGCTCCACAATATCCAAGTCTCCATCCTGTCATGCAATATGATTTTGAAACACCATTAAGTGTCAAACATCTGTCTTTCAGTGAAGGTTCAATAGAAGCAAGAGTATGAAATTCTATGCCATCGTAAACAATTTTTTCATATATATCATCACACATTATAAGAACATTAGGATATTTTTTTAAGATAAGTGCTAAGTCTTCTAACTCTTTTTTTGAATAAACTGAGCCAGTCGGATTACTGGGACTATTTAACATTAACCATTTTGTTTTAGAGTTTATATTTTTTTCTAGTTGTTCTGGTGTAATCTTAAAATTTTGTGATTGAGGACACTTAACTATCACGGGCTTACCTTCTGATAATAAAACAATATCTGGATAACTAACCCAAAAAGGAGCTGTTATAATGACCTCATCTCCTGGATTAATTGTTGCCATCATAGCATTATAGATAATGTGTTTGCCTCCGACACCGCATATGATTTCATCTAATTGATAATCAATATTATTATCTTCTCTGAATTTTTTCTGAATTGCTTTTTGTAATTCTGGTGTACCTTTACCTGGTACATATTTTGTTTTACCCTCTTCCATCGCTTTACTAGCAGCATCTCTTATATTTTTTGGTGTGTTAAAATCTGGCTCACCTGCTGCAAGAACAATTATATCTTTACCCTCGTCCTTCAAAGCCTTGGCTTTGACATTTATACCTACAGTCATTGAAGGTTTTATTTTACTTAGTCTATCTGCAACAAAATTCATTTAAATTATAAAATGTTCAATAATTAGACTAGCACAAGTTAACAACAAAAAAATAGCAAAAATCTTTCTTAATACTAACTTATCTATATTTGATGAAACTTTTGCACCAATTCCAGCAGTAAATATACTAGTTATCGATATAAAAAAAACTATTATAATATTTACGTAACCAAGAGAATAAATGGGAAGTTCATTTATATTTGACCCAGTATACATGAATGTAAGTGTTCCTGGAAAAGCAATTAAAAAACCAAAAACAGCAGAAGTACCAACTGCTTCATGAATCTTTTTTGAAAACATTGTTAAAGTTGGAACACTAAAACTTCCACCACCTATACCAATTGTTGCAGATAAAAAACCAATAGAAGAGCTTATTAAAAAATTAATTATATTAGACGATGGTATATCGTTGCTTACAACAATTGGGCTTTGTTGAAACAGCATATTTAATGAAATCAAAAATGCCAGAATAACAAAAAGAATAACTAAACTCTGTCCTGAAATAGCACTTGCTGCAAGTGAGCCTACCATTGATCCTATTATTATTCCTATTGCCCATTTTTTTACAATTATCAAATTTGTATTTTTAAGCTTAACATGAGATCTTATAGAAGAAATTGAAGTAAAACAAATTACACCAAGAGAAGATGCTACAGCAACATGCATGACAATTTCTGAGCTGTAACCAAGATTAAGTAAAATAAAGTAAGTTACGGGTACAATTATTATTCCTCCTCCAACTCCTAATAATCCTGCAATAAAACCAGAGACTAGACCTGTTAATAAAAAAATAAATACTATTGAAGTCAAATAAATTTCCGTATTTTAAGTTTCATTAATGTAGTAAACAATTTAATATAAAAGTAAATAAGACTATGAAACATGTACATTGGATAGGAACTGGACTATCTTCTATACCAGGAATTAGAAGATTAGCTAAAAATTTAGATAATTTTACAGTATGGAATAGAACATTAGATAAGGCTATAAAGAGTATTGACCATGTAGATAAAAACAATGTGAACGCAAAACAGTTTGATGTTGATTTATTATTTAACGAAACAAATCCAGGTGATATTGTTATTTCTCAACTGCCAGCAAACAAACATTTAGAAATAGCTAAACTTTGTTTAAAACATAAATGTCATTTTGCATCTACTAGCTACCTTAATCCAGAAATAAATATGCTAAATTCAGATGTAAAAAAAGAAAATTTAGTATTTATCAATGAGGTCGGTTTAGACCCAGGTATCGATCATTTTTTTTCCCATTTACTTGTCAGTGATCTTAAAAAAATCTCGACTGGAAAAACAGAAGTGGTTTATGAATCATATTGTGGGGGTTTTCCAGCAATTCCAAATGATTTCAAATATAAATTTAGTTGGTCTCCAGCTGGAGTAATCAAAGCCTTAAACAATGATGCAAAATATATAACAAAAGGAAAAATAAATACTGTAACTCCTTACAAATCTATTAATTCTTATTCAATATCTAATGAAAATTTTGAAGCTTATCCAAACAGAGATTCAACACCATATGTAAGTGAATACTTGTTTGATGAGAAATGGAAAGTCAAAGAATTCGTAAGAGGAACTTTGCGACTTGATGGTTGGAAAGAGGCATGGCAAGATATCTTTTCAATGCTTGAAAATAGATCAGATAATATAGAAGCTGAAATCAATGAAAAAAGTGAAGAATTATTAAAAGATAATAAATATTTACCTGAGGAAGAAGATCGCGTTGTACTTTCTGTAAGACTTAAAGCTTTTGAAAATCATAATAAAATTTTTGATAGTTCTTATTTTTTAGATGAAAAAGGAAGTGGTGAAAATACTGCAATGGGCAAACTTGTATCGATTACTTTATCAGCTGCGATTGATCTAATTTTGGATAATAAAATTGAGACTGGTGTTAAAACTGCACCACATAAAACAGAAGACATTATGTATTTTTTTAAAATTTTAAAAGATTATAAAATTAATATCCAACAAGAGAATGGATAAGCAATTAACCAATATTGGTATTATTAGAGAGTCTAGAAATGATGAAAATAGAACTCCTCTAGTCCCAGAACATATTAAAAAATACAAAGAAAGCAATCCAAATATTAATTTCATTATTCAGCCATCAAATAGTAGATGTTTTGCTGATGAAGAATATGAATTATGTGGTGCTAAAATTAATGAAAATTTAAATGAATGCTCAATCATATTCGGAGTTAAAGAAATTAATCCAAATATTTTAATTAATAATAGGACATATCTTTTTTTTTCTCACACTTTTAAAATTAATAAACAACAAAAAAATATTGAAAAACATAAGAAAGACCTACTCTTATCAATTTTAAATAAAAAAATTACATTGATTGATTATGAAAATATCAGAGGTAAAAATGGTACAAGATGTTTAGGTTTTGGAAGATTTGCAGGTATTGTTGGTTGTTATAATACCTTAAATTTATTGCTTAAAGTGCTTGGAAAACAATCTCTTGCTAGTGCCTATAAAATTAATGATTATGAAAGATTAGTATTAAATTTAAAAAATTTATATTTTCCTAAAACTAAAATTCTAGTTACTGGTGATGGTAGAGTTGCAAAAGGAGTAATTGAACTTTTAAATCTAACAAACATTAAAGCAGTATCAAAAAAAGACTTTTTGGAAAAAAAATTTTATCAACCTATTTTTTGTAATTTAGAAACTAAAGATTATGTTACAAATAATTCTTCCACCAACTTTAACCTTGAGCATTTTATTAATAATCCTCAAGTTTATTCTAGTTCTGCATTACAATATTTAAAAGAAACTGATATACTTATAAGTGCACATTACTGGGACCCATCTTCTCCAAAAATATTTGAGAATGAAGACTTAAAAGTTTTACAAAATCTAAAGATTGTTGGCGATATTACTTGTGATATTAATGGCTCTGTTCCAACTACAATACGATCAACAACAATTGAGGAGCCAAATTATTGGATTGAAAGATATACTTTAAAAGAAATAGATGAAAATAATGATGGAATTGCTGTTATGGCAGTTGATAATTTACCATCTGAATTACCACGTGATTCAAGTACAGAATTTAGTGAAGGTATTATCAACGAAGTTCTTCCTTTTTTATTAAAAGAAGATGATGGAAGAATATTAAATGGAACAATAACAACAGATGGTAGTTTTTTAGAAAAGTACAATTATCTAAATGATTATATTAGAATCAATGAATAAAGCAGAAAAAAAACATCATCTCTCTTCCGAAATCACAACACCTTTTAAAATTGTCAGTGATTTTAATCCAAGTGGTGATCAGCCTGAAGCAATTAAAAGTATTGTTAAAAGTCTAAATGAAGGAGAACAAGAACAAGTTCTTTTAGGTGTCACTGGATCAGGTAAGACCTTTACAATGGCTAAAGTAATTGAAAAAGTACAGAAACCGACTTTAATAATGGCGCCAAACAAAACATTAGCAGCACAACTTTATGGAGAAATGAAAAATTTGTTTCCAAATAATGCTGTTGAATATTTTGTCAGTTATTATGATTATTACACACCAGAAGCATATGTACCAAGGACTGATACATATATTGAAAAAGAATCTTCAATCAACGAACAAATTGATCGTCTAAGACATTCAGCTACTAGATCTTTAGTGGAAAGAAGAGATACAATCATAGTAGCATCAGTTTCTTGTATCTACGGTATTGGATCAGTTGATGCTTATTCTTCAATGTCTTTTACTTTAGATAAAAATCAATCAATAAGTAGAGAGATAATTATCAGAAAGTTGGTAGAACTTTTATACAAACGTCGTGACATGGACTTTAGAAGAGGTAGCTTTAGGGCTAAAGGAGATATTTTAGAAATTTTCCCTTCTCACTATGAAGATATTTCTTGGAAAATATCTATGTTTGGAGATGATATAGAGAGTATAACACAAGTGGACCCACTCACTGGAGAGAAACTCGGAGAACTTGAACAAATAAGGATCTTTGCAAACTCTCATTATGTAACCCCAAAGCCAACAATAAAAAAAGCAATTACGATGATTAAAAATGATCTAAAAAAACAATTAGAGATTTTTGAAAAAGAAAAAAAATACTTAGAAAGACAAAGGTTGGATGAGAGAACTACATTTGACTTAGAAATGATGGAAACTACTGGAAGTTGTAGTGGTATTGAAAATTATTCTAGATATTTGTCAGGAAGACAGCCGGGAGAGCCTCCTCCTACACTTTATGAATATATTCCAGAAGACTCTTTATTGTTTATAGATGAAAGCCATCAGACATGTGGTCAAATAGCAGGAATGTACAAAGGTGATTTTTCTAGAAAATCAACTTTAGCTCAATATGGTTTTAGACTACCAAGTTGTGTTGATAACAGACCTTTAAAAAGAGAAGAATGGGATGCAATGCGTCCACAAACTATATTTGTAAGTGCAACACCAGGAGATTATGAACTCGAAAAGACAGGTGGTACCTTTGTTGAACAAGTAATTAGACCAACAGGTTTAATTGATCCACCTATTGAGATAAGGTCAACTAAACATCAAATTGATAACTTAATTGATGAATGTAAAAAGACTATAGATAAAGGTCATCGTGTTCTAATAACAACACTTACAAAAAAAATGGCTGAAGATCTTACTGAATATATCAATGAAGAAGGATTAAAGGTAAGGTATCTTCACTCTGATATTGATACATTAGAAAGATTAGAAATTATTAGAGATCTAAGACTAGGAGTTTTTAATGTTTTAGTAGGAATAAATCTTCTTAGAGAAGGTTTAGATATTCCTGAATGTGCTTTAATGGCTATATTAGATGCTGATAAGGAAGGTTACCTTCGTTCTAGAACTAGTTTAATTCAGACTATTGGTAGGGCTGCAAGAAATGTTGAGAGTAAAGTCTTAATGTATGCTGATAACATCACCACGAGTATGAAAGAAGCAATCGAAGAGACAGATAGAAGACGAACAAAACAACTAGAATATAACAAAATAAATAAAATTACGCCAATCAGTATTAAAAAGAATATTCAAGAAATAATTGAGAACACAGCTGAACAAGATCATGTTACAGTTGAAATTGATAATGCTAAAGAATTAGTTGGTAAGGATCTTAATAAACATATTAAAAATTTAGAGAAAAAAATGAATGAATTTGCTTCAAAACTTGAATTTGAAGATGCAGCAAGATTACGAGATGAAATTAATAGATTAAAGGCAAAAGAAGTAGGTCTTTCTAATAAAGTTTTGCAGTTTAAAAAGAATTAATGGATATTGTATTTTCAGAAACTAACCAAACTGGAATCATTAAACTAAATCGTCCTAAAGCTTTAAATGCTCTCAATTTAGAAATGGCAAAAAAATTCCATGACAAATTATTAGAATGGGAAGAAAAAGATAATATCTTAAGAGTATTGTTAGTTGGAGAAGGTAAACATTTTTGTGCAGGAGGTGATGTAAAATCTCTTGTTCTTGCTGGAAAAGAAAACTCTTTAAAACATGATTTTTTTAAAATTGAGTATAAACTTAATTATTTAATAAGCCAATTTAGTAAAGAATTTCTTTCAGTTTGGAATGGTGTAGTGATGGGGGGCGGGGTTGGTTTATCAATCTATGGTGATCACAGATTGGCAACAGACAATTCAAAATTTGCAATGCCAGAATCTGCAATTGGCTTTTTTCCAGATGTTGGCGGAAGTTATTTTTTATCAAATCTTCCAGGTAACATTGGTAAGTATATTGGTTTAACGGGTGAGGTTTTAGGGTTAAATGAATTAATTTTTTTTGGATTAGCAACTCACTACTTTAAAAGTAATAAAATAGAAGATGTTAAAGAAAAATTTATTACAAGAGGAAAAATTTCAGACAATAATTTTGAAGTAAAGAATGATACTTATCTAATTAAAAATATGAATTTAATAAATGAACTATTCAATGGAAATATTCAAACAATCATATCAAATTTAAAAAATCATAACTCAGAATTTTCAAAAAAAATTTTAGATATTCTTTTAGTTAAATGTCCAATGAGTCTTGCGATAAGCACTAAACTTATAGATGATGCAAAAGGTAAACCGTTAAAAGAATGTTTAGAAACTGAATTTCAATTAAGTCAAAAAATAGTATATCGTAGTGACTTTGATAATGGTGTAAATTCTGTGCTAATTTCAAAAGATCATAATCCTATTTGGGAACCATCAACAATAGATGAAATAAATATAGAAGATCTAGATTTTTATTTTGAAACTCATACTGAAAATCTTTATCTATAATATTACAAATGAGTAATAAAATTCCTACTTCTGCAAAAGTAGTTGTAATAGGCGGTGGTATAGCTGGATGTTCTGTAGCTTATCATTTAGCAAAATTTGGATGGAAAGATGTTATCTTGCTAGAAAGAGATCAGTTAACTTCTGGAACTACTTGGCATGCAGCAGGACTGATTGGTCAGATTGGTGCTTCAGCAACTATTACAAAACTTAGAAATTATTCGTTAAATTTATATAAAGACCTTGAAAAAGAAACAGGATTAGCAACAGGTTTAAAGCAAAACGGCTCTTTAACTATTGCAACAACTAATGATCGATTAGAAGAATTAAAAAGGCAAGCTACTTTTGCTCAAAGATTTAATATAGAAGTTAATGAATTAGAAAAAAATCAGATTAAGGATATTTATTCTCTTATAAATACTGATGATGTTGTTGGTGGAATATTTATACCAAAAGATGGTCAAGCAGATCCTGTTGGTATAACAAATGTTCTTGCTAAAGCGGCAAAAATGTATGGTGCTCAAATATTTGAACATTGTTCTGTAAATAAAATCCTTACTAAAAATGGATCAATAGAAGGTGTAGATACAAAACTTGGAAAAATTAAATGTGAGTATATTGTTCTAGCTTCTGGAATGTGGTCTAGGCAGATAGCAAATGATATTAATGTTAGTATACCGCTATATCCAAATGAACACTTCTATATATTAAGTGAGCCATTAAAAGAAATTTCTAAATCACTTCCAGTTCTTAGAGATTATAATAATTGCTTATATCTAAAAGAGGATGCTGGAAAAATTTTAGTAGGAATTTTTGAGCCTAAAGCTAAACCTGCATTTACTGATACGTATAAAGTGCCCAATGATTTTTCTTTTGGAGAACTACCTGAAGATTTTGATCATTTTGAACCACATTTAAAAAATGCTATGAAAAGAATACCAGCTCTTGAAAATGTAGGTATAAGAAAATTCTTTAACGGTCCTGAAGCTTTTACTCCAGATACAAATTATCTTTTAGGAGAAACACCTGAAATAAAAAACTTTTATGTTTGTTGTGGATTTAATAGTATTGGTATTCAGAGTGCTGGTGGTGCAGGTAAGGTAACTGCAGAATGGATGATGAACGGTGAGGTTAATGATGATCTTTACTCCTTAGATATTTCAAGATTTGAAAAATTTCACTCTGAGACAAAATTTATAACTGAAAGAGTTACTGAGTCATTAGGAGATTTATATGCAATGCACTGGCCTTACAAACAACATAAATCTTCGAGAAATATTAAACTACTTCCTTTTCATAATGATTTGAAAAAAGAAGGGGCATGCTTTGGTCAAGTGGCCGGTTTTGAAAAACCAATGTGGTATGCTCTAAATGGTAAGAAACCAGAATATGAGTATAGTTATGGCTATCAAAATTGGTATGATGCAGCAAAGTATGAAACAATAAACACAAGAAAAAACGCTGGTTTATTTGACTTAAGTGCCTTTGCAAAATTTGAAATTAAGGGAGACACTGCCCTCAAAGATCTTCAACGATTATGCTGTAATGATATTAAAAATTATCCCGGTCATACAACTTACACGCAAATGCTTAATTCAAATGGTGGCATTGTTGCCGATTTAACAGTTACTTGTATTGATACTAATTCTTTTCGTATTGTAACGGGTTCATCTGTTAGAGAACATGATAAAAAACATATTTCAGAAAATTTAAGTAAAAACACAACTTTAATTGATATTACTGAAAGTTTAGCTTGCTTTGGTATTTTTGGTCCTAAAAGTAGAGAAATTCTAACAGAGATATTTGGAGAACATTTTTCAAACGACAAGTTTAAATTTGGAACTGCTAAAGAAATATCATTGAAAAATAATAAATTAATCTTCCAAAGATTATCTTTTGTTGGTGAACTTGGTTGGGAAATTTATGTTCCTATAAATATATCTAGAGAAATTTATTTAGAGTTAGTTAAAGTTGGAGAAAAATATAACCTTTCACATGCTGGTGCCCATGCACTAGATATCATGAGAATGGAAAAGGGATATTTACATTGGGGTCATGATATTTCTCCAGCTGAAAACCCTTTTGAAGCTGGATTAGAATTAACTGTTAAATTAAATAAAAAATCAGATTTTATAGGTAAAGAAGCTTTAAGTGCAAAAAATAGAATAAAAAAGAAACAACTAACAAATTTTGTTTTAGAAAAATCTACGCCAGGAAACCCGCTCTTATTACATGATGAACCTATTTATTATAAAAATAAAATTGTGGGAGAAACAACTTCTAGCAATTATTCATTTTATTATAATAAAAATATGGTTTTTGGATATATAGATTCAGAAATAGATTTAAAAAAATTAAATGGAAGTAATTTTGAAGTTGAGGTTGCTAAAAATAAATATGTTATGTTTGTTCAATTTAATCCATTGCATGATCCTGAAAATAATTTTACAAAAATATAGTTTTTTACGATCTAATATATGAAAAAAATTAGATTATTTTTTTCTATAGTAGTAATTATATTAATAATTCTATCAATCTTTATTTATATTTTTCTAAATAATTTCGAAAAAGAAAAAATAATTAGTGATATTGAGAAGAAATTTGAAATTAAAATTAATGAAAAAAATAAAACTAAAATCAATATTTTTCCAATTGTAAAGCTTAACACAAACTTAGAAATCAAAGATTACAAAAATAATTTATATTTTGATAATATTAGAATTGATATTTCTCAGCCCGTATTTCAAGTTTCAGGAAATTTAAGTATTCTCATTGATAATTTGAATATTAAGAATATTAATTTTAGTGATGTAAATATTAATGGAAAAGTAAATTATATTGAAAATTATCTTAAATATAGTGATAATTTAGAAAATTTATTTGACTCAATTTATAAAATTAATGGAAAAATAACTTTAGAAACAACTAATGAAGAAAAATTTCTAATTTCATTTTTAAAATTGTTCTTTGAAAAATTAGAAAATAAAAAAAATCAAAAATTTGCATTTTCTGAATTAATAAATGCTTTTGGTAATGAAAGTTCTAATTTTAAAGGCACAATAAATAAAAATAAAAATATTTTAGAAACTAACAAAATAGAAATCAGTAATAAAAACAACAGAATTTTTATAAAAGGAGAATACAATTACAGTAATAATTTTATAGATATTATTTTAAATTTATCTCAAAATAATGAAATATATTTAACTACTTTGATAAAAGGAAACTTAAATAATCCTAATATAAGTTTTGATAAAAATTCAAAATTTTTTCAAAATTCAAACTCAAATGAAAATAATATAATTGAAGAAAGCGTCATTCAATTTTTAAATAATTTTTTTGATTTCAATGATTGATTTATTAAATATAGTTAGCAGTGTGTTTGGATATATCCTTTTTGGATTTTTTTTAAATAAATTACAAATACTTCCAAAAAAATATATTGATTATTTTGATTTTACTGGTTTTAACATTCTTTTACCTTTGGCTTTAATTATATATTTTTGGCAAGTCTCATTTCCTCAAATTAATTCTATTGGCCTGATCATCTCATTTTTTGCTTCAGGAATTTTTATATCCATGACTGGATTTTTAATTAGCAAGAAATTTTTAAATTTTAAAACAGATGACTCTGCACTTTTTGGATTAGCTGCTTGTTTTGGTAACACGGTTGCAATGGGAATACCTCTTATGTATGCAGTTTTGGGTCCAATAAATACAATTCCTTATATGATATTAGTTTTTTTTCATGGTATTGTTCATTTTAGCTATACTGTTATTATAATAGAAGTTTATAGAAATAGACAAAAAAGTATTGTTGAAATTTTTTATCAAATATTATTAGGTATAATTAAAAATATTGTACTTTTTGGAATGATAATTGGAATCATTCTTAATTACTCTAATCTTATTGTCCCATCTATTATGAAACAGCCTTTAGATATTTTTGTAAACCTTGCTCTTCCAATGGTTCTTATTTCTTTAGGTCTTGCATTGGGAAATTTTAAAATTAGAGAAAATATTTATGGCGCAATACTATTAACTATCTTAAAAAATTTCATTCACCCTATAATTGCATTCTGTTTAGCACAATTTATATTAGAGCTTGATAGTCTCTTGGTAATTATTGTTACTATGGCCGCAGCTTTACCAAGTGGGTCTCAGTCATATTATTTTGCGTACAGATATAACTCACTAAAAGCTGTAGTTTCTTCCAATGTAGTATTAAGTACGTTTGTTAGTTTTTTTACACTGTCTTTATTATTAGTATTTTTTGATATTACGTAGATTGAGAAATAAACGATTGTATTCTCTCTTTTTTATCCATAGTTTTTACACTAAAAGGAAAAATCTCTAGCATTTTATCATATACATCAATTGCCTGTTGAAACTGACCCTGATGAATAAAAATTAAACCCATTCCATCTAGAGCACCAAAATGTCTTGGTTCTAATTCAAGAGTTTTAATGATGTCTTGCATAGATTGATCAAAATTACCCATCATAAAGTGAACTGTAGCCCTTTTATTCCAACCTTCTGCAAAATTAGGATCTTCTTCAATTAAATTATTAAAAAATCTAATTGCTAGTGGATAATTTCTTAAATTCATAGCTTGAATACCCTTTTCAAAATATTCAATTACTTTTGGATCATCAACTTCATACCATATATTCCAAATGTCAGATATCAAATCTCTTATCTCATCCTGATTTTCAGTCTCATTTAATTTTTTAAACAAATTATTTAGCCGTGGATCATTTTGGTCTGCTAATGCTATCTTGCTAGCAAATAAAAGGCTTATACTGACAATTAATATTTTAGAGATAACTCTCATATTTAAATGATTTTTCGGATAGATTTCTTTTCTTTTCATGCTTTCTCGTTCTCCCTGTTACTCTAGTTCTCCATAACTTAAATGATCTAGGTTTCAGATTTGTTCTCATTATTTTTATAACCTCTGATTCGGTTACACCGTGAATTCTTTTTATTTTTTCAAAAGAGGTTTTATCGCACCAGGCTAATTTAATAATATTATCTATATTCTCCTGCATATTATGAATATAGTTCTCTATTAATTAAATTCTAAAAAAAATGATTGATTTGTATTCATCACCTACCCCTAATGGTCGAAAAATTAGCATTATGCTTGAAGAATTAGGTGTGGATTTTAATCCAATTTTAATAAATTTAGATAAAAAAGAGCAGTTTAGTGAAGAGTTTTCAAAAATATCTCCTGCAAATAAAATTCCTGTAATTGTAGATAATGATAACAACCAAACAGTGTTCGAATCCGGAGCTATCCTTTTTTATCTGGCAAAAAAATATGATAAATTTCTAGATAAAGATAAGTATTGGGAAATAATACAATGGGTTTTTTTTCAAATGGCTTACGTTGGGCCAATGCTAGGCCAGGCTCATCAATATTTGTTTTATCATCCTGGTAAAAGCAAATTTGCAGAAGATAAAACAAAAGGTTATGCACAACATATTTATTCAATTTTGGATAAAAGACTTTCTAAACAAGAATATTTTTCGGATAACTATTCAATAGCTGATATTTCAATTTGGCCTTGGACAGCTCGTTATGAAAGGCATCAAATAAATTTGCATGATTATCCAAATGTGTTGAGATGGTATAAACAAATATCAACAAGACCTGCAGTTATTAAAGGATATAATTCTGTAGGCGAATCTTATGAAATCCCTAAACCCTAAGCGTTGTAAAATAGTACTGAGCCTGCAGTTATAATTAAAAGGATTGCTAAAAACCATTCAACAATTTTTTTTAATTTTTCATTATTAAGATATTGTCTGATAACACTTCCTCCATATGCCCATATACTAATGGAAGGAATATTAACTACTGTAGACATAATAACCATAAATAGTGTTCCAATTATTATATTTTCATCTTTTGGATAATATAATGTTACTGCAGTTGAACAGATTACCCAAGCTTTTGGATTTACAAATTGAAACAAAATTGCTTCATGATATTTTAATGGTCTTGATCTATCTTCAGTCTTTGAAATATTTAAAGACCCAAACATTTTATATGCTAAATAAAGAATATAGCCTGCTCCAACATATCTTAAAATATCATAGAGTATAGGATAGGTAATAAACAAAGATCCAAGACCTAGACATACAAGTGCTAATTGCAAACCATGACCAGAAGGAATCCCAAAAATATTAGGTATAGATCTTATAAATCCAAATTTTATACCTGATGCAGTTAAAATACTATTGTTTGGACCTGGAGTTACGTACATAATAAAATTATACACTGCTAAAGCAGCTATTAATTCCCATGTAATCATTTTTTAATCTCTAAAATTTACAAATTGGACTGGTATACCTATCTTAGCATCCTCAATAAGCTTCATTACGCTTTGTAAATCATCTTTTTTCTTTCCTTCAACACGAAGTTCATTCCCATTGATCTTTACTTGAACTTTTAATTTAGAGCTTTTGACATCAGAAGTAATTTTTTTACACAGGGATTGCTCAATTCCTTCTACTAATTCATACGTCTGACGAATTTTATTTCCCCCAGCTTTTTCTATATCATTTTTTTTTAAACATAAAGGATCAACTTTTCGTCTAACAAAATGAGTAACGAGCATGTCATTTACTTGACCAGCTTTCATTTCATCATCAGTAATAACAACTATAGTATTTTCTTTTTTTTCAATTGAAGTATCTGATCCTTTAAAATCGTATCTGGTGGTAATTTCTCTTGTCGCATTTCCTAGTGCGTTATCAATTTCTTGATGATCTAATCTGTTTACAATATCAAAACTAGGCATTTATTTAGTTTATTACATCGTCATTTATATCTGGCAACTGTTTTTTAGTACTTAATCTTCCTAATTTTTTCATCTTTTCTACTTTTTTAGTCAAACTTCCTGATCCATCTTGCAATCTTTGTTTAGCTTCATCCATTTTTGATTTAGCTAAATCTATTGACTGATTAGCTTTCACAAACGACTCATATACACTTACTGTTTTATCATAAATATCCGATGCAGCTGATGCTATATCTTTTATTGTTTTAGATTGTTTATCAACCCGCCACATATTTTCTACAGCTTTAAGTAAAAAGGGTAAAGTTGATGGACCAACAATAATTATTTTATTGCTCCATGAATCTTCGATAAGTTTATTTGCCTCATTATATAAAGTAAGTAATGCTGGTTCTATTGGAACAAACATTAAAACATTATCAATTGTATTGATTCCATATATTTTTGAATAATTATCTTTACTCAAACTTCTAATCGAAGTTTTTGTTGAATCCAAAAATTTTTTCAAAAATATCTTCTTTTGTTGATTGTCATTTGTATTAGAGTAATCATGCCAAGAATCTAAGGATACTTTTGAATCTATAATTATGTGTCTATTACCTGGCATATGAACAATTACATCTGGTTTTTGTAAATTACCATCTTCATCTCTAAAAGTTTTTTGAGTTGAATACTCTTCTCCTTCTCTTAAACCAACACTATCTAAAATATTTTTAAGTACAAATTCTCCCCAAGGACCTTGTTGAAGCGCACCACCTCTAATTAATGTATTCTCAATTCTATCTTGAGCTAAATTAAAATTTTGTAAAGATTGCTGAATTGATTGCATGTGATTTTTTAAGGAAATAAGATCAGTATCATCTTTTATTTCAGAACTTTTTGTTTTGCGAAGAAAAAATAAAATTGATAAAAAACCAACTCCAGATAAAAAACCAATAATGAAAACAAATATAAGATTTTCAAACATCACAAATTAGATAAGATATAAATATATTATCAAATATCTAGCAATTTTCCCAATAGATACAAATATTAAAAAAAAAGTAACATTATATTTTACTGTACCTGCTGCAAATGCGATTGGATCTCCAATAATAGGCACCCATGAAAATAATAATGACCATTTTCCATACTTTTTGAAAATATCTGTAGCTTTTTGTAATAAATATTTATTTACTGGAAACCAAGGTTTCTTAATAAGAAAATTTACAACGTAACCACATATCCAACTGATTAGAGATCCTAAAATATTACCTGCTGAAGCAAAAAATAATAATAAAAATGGATTATAATTATTAGATAATAATAGTACAGATAAATATGTCTCTGAAGCAAAAGGAAAAAAAGTGCCTAAAGACAAACAAAAAATAAATAATGATGAATAGATCAAAGTATTTCTTATTGTTAATTTATGTTAATGTTATCTTACTTATCAATTTATGAACGATTTTCCAAAAGAAGAATTTATTTACAGAATTGAAAAAATACAAATACATATTGAAAAAGAAAATATTGATGCAGTTATTATAACATCACCGTCAAATTTTAGATATTTAACTGGACTTGATAGTAATTTTTGGGAAAGTCCTACGAGACCTTGGTATTTAATTATTTCAAAAAAAAATCCAATTAAAGCTATAATACCATCTATTGGTATTACAGCTATGCAAAACACATTAGTCAATGATATCGAAACTTGGGAATCTCCAAATCCAAAAGATGAAGGAATATCTTTATTGAAAAAAAACATCAAAAGTTTTCCTAAAAATTCAAATATTGGTTTTGAATTAGGAAATGAAACTTTTTTGCGAATGAGTATTAACGATTATCAGGATATTCAAAAAAATTTATCAGAATATAATTTTGTTGATGCTAGTAAAATACTTTGGAGTATAAGAAAAATAAAATCTGAAATAGAGATCAGTAATATTAAAGAAATTTGTTCTATTACAAGTAAGGTGTTTGATAATTTTCCTGAAAAAATTAATTTAGGAATGAGTGAAAAACAAATTACATCAATATTTAAAAAAGAATTAATTGAGAGTGGTGCAGATTATATTCAATATATGGCGTGTGCTTCGGGAATTAATGGTTATAATCAGATTATCTGTAACCCAACAGAAAGAGTAACTAAAGATGGTGATATTCTAATTATTGATACCGGTGCAACTTTAAATGGTTATTTTTCAGATTTTGATAGAAATTTTGGCTTTGGAAAAATTCACAAACAAGTTCTAGATGCATATAATAAATTGTGGGAAGCAACTGAAAGAACTTTAGAAATTATAAAACCTGGAACTAGTTGTTCAGAAATATATTCTAAATTATCTCAAAGTTTAATAACTAACAACATATCAATTGGAAGAATGGGTCATGGTTTAGGCTTACAACTGACTGAGCCGCCAAGTATTATGAAAAATGACAAAACATTACTTGAAGAAAATATGATTATAACTCTTGAACCATCGATTGAAATGGACAAAAATAAAATATTAGTACAAGAAGAAAATTTATTGATAACTAAAGATTCCTATAAACTTTTAAGTACTAGAACTCCAGAAAATTTACCTATTATTAATTAGTTAAATAATTGATTCAATTTTAGGCATAAGTCTAATTAATTCCTTCGTATATTCATGCTCAGGATTATTAAACAATTCCTCTGTATCTTTTGTTTCACAAATAGCACCATTTTTTAGTACAATTATTCGGTTACACATTTGGCGAATTACAGGAAGATCATGGCTAATAAATAGCATAGTGAGATGAAGTTCATCTTGTATATCTTTTAGTAAATTCAATATTTGAGCTTGTATACTTACGTCTAATGCAGAAGTTGGTTCATCACATATTAATAATCTTGGTCTTGTTGCCAAAGCACGAGCAATAGATATTCTCTGCCTTTGCCCTCCTGAGAATTCATGCGGGTATCGATCTAGAGATTGTCTGGTCATTCCCACAATATCTATTAGGTCATAAACATTTTGTAAAAGATCATTATTGCTAATATTTTTTTGAAAAAATTTAATTGGTTCTGCAATAATATCCTTAACTTTGAAACGAGGATTTAGAGATGAGTAAGGATCTTGAAAAATCATTTGAATTTGACCTCTACTATTATGAATTTGGTATTTTTTATTTGAATTATATAGAGGTTCATTATTATAAATTAAATTACCTTTATTAGGACTGATTAATCCAGTAATAATCTTTGCAATAGTTGATTTACCTGAACCAGACTCTCCAACTAATCCAAGTGTCTCACCTTCGAATAATTCAAAAGATACATTGTCGACAGCTTTAACTATTTTATCATTCGAACTTTTATTAGAAATAAATGAAAAACCACTGCCTAAAGAATTATCATCAAAAACTTTTGTCACTTCCTCAAGTTTTAATAATTTTTGATTTTTATTTTCCCTTATGCCCCATGTTTTAATAATATTTTTAGTCAAATCCTTGGAACTAGATGTTATTTCCTTACCATCGGGGCTAATCAATTTAAATCTATCAATTTTCTTATTTGTTGGTGGCACTGAAATTACTAAGCTTCTTGCTTCTGTTGATTTTGGATTTGTTAATAATTCTTTAGTCTCACCTTTTTCAACAATATGTCCGTATCTCATGACAATAACTTTATCAGTCGTCTCTGCTATGACTCCCATATCATGGGTAATAATTATAACACCAAGATTTCTTTTCTTTGTAAGATCTTTAAGAAGTTCTAATATTTGATATTGAATACTTACATCTAAAGCTGTTGTTGGTTCATCTGCAATTATTAAGTCAGGTTCACAACTTATCGCTAAAGCTATCACAACTCTTTGACGCATACCGCCACTAAATTGGTGTGGATAGTCCTCAATTCTTTTTTCTGCGTTCTCTATTCCAACCTCTTTAAGTAGTTGAATTGATTTTTTAAGTGAATCTTGATAACTTAAATTTAAATGAGCCTGAATAGTTTCAATTAATTGATCTTTTATTTTAAATAGAGGGTTTAATGAAGTTTGAGGGTCTTGAAAGACAAATCCTATTTTTTTTCCTCTAATATTTTGAATTATTTCTTCATTACTTCTTAATTCAATATTGTCTATTTTTATTGAGCCATCTGTGATTTCACCTGGAGAATCAATCAAGTTAATTAGCGCATTTGCAATTGTAGATTTTCCAGATCCAGACTCACCGACAATTCCTAATATTTCACCTCTTTCTAAAGAAAATTCTACATTTTTGCTTGCAACAATAGTTTCCTTTCGTGTTGGATAACTTATGTTTAAATTTTTAACTTCTAAAAAACTCATCTCTTTTTTAATTTTGGATTTAAAGCATCTCTCATCCAATCCCCTAATAAATTAATTGATAATGCTAAAACAATTAAGAAAATTGCTGGAAAAAAAGTAATCCACCACTCACCTGAAAATAAAAAATTATTTCCAAACCTTATTAGAGTCCCAAGAGAAGGTGTTGTTGGTGGAACACCAACACCTAAAAAACTTAAGGTAGACTCTGTAATAATTGCAAGTGCTAATCCGATTGTAGCAATTACTAAGATAGGCCGAAGTATATTTGGTAAAATATGCTTAAACATAATTAATATATTTGATAATCCAATTATTTTTGAAGCTGAGACATATTCTTTATTTTTTTCAACTAAGGTTGATGCTCTCGATACTCTTGCAAACTGAGGCCATTCTGAAATACCAATGGCAAAAATCAAAACATAAATTGCCATTTCGTCATGCATTGATTGTGAGATAATTGCCCTTGCAATTCCATCAACAAGTAATGCCATTAAAATACTTGGAATAGTTAACTGCACATCTGTAAGACGCATTACAATAATCTCATACCTACCACCAATATATCCAGCTGTTATTCCAAGAAAAACTCCAAGTATCATTGCAAAAATTATAGATGCAAAACCAACGATAAGTGAAATTCTTGAACCATAAATCATTGTTGAAAACATATCTCTTCCCTGCTGATCAGTTCCTAATATGAAGCTAAAACTTCCTCCCTCCGACCATACTGGTGGGGTGAAGGCATCCATTAAAGAAACTGATGCTGGGTCAAAAGGATTATAAGGTGCAACTATCCCAGCAAATACAGAACAAAAAAGTATAATAAAAAATATTGTTGAAGAAATTATTGCTAATTTAGAATTAAAGAAACTGTATCCAATATCAGTATCATATATTTTATTGTACGTTTTAAGTAGCATTTTAACTACCCTCTTCCTTAAGCCTAATTCTAGGATCAATAAAATAGTATGTGATGTCTACAATAAAATTTATCATAACAAATATAAAGGCTACCATGATCATATATGCTGACATTATAGGAATATCGACAAAGTATACTGCTTTAATAAATAATGACCCCATACCTGGCCATTGAAAAACTGTTTCTGTAATAATTGAAAAAGCAATTAATGTTCCGATGTTGATACCTGTAATAGTAATAACTGGAATTAATCCATTTTTAAGCGCATGCTTATAATTAATAACACTCCTTTTTATACCTCTTGCTTTTGCAAATTTAATATAATCTGTTTGTAAAATTTCCATCATTTCAGCTCGAACTAATCTAATCACATAAGTCATTTGAAATAAACTTAACGTAACAGATGGGAGTATCAGTGCTTTTAAACCAGAAGTAGTTAAAAATCCTGTAGTCCAAAAACCTAATTGTGTGACTTCACCTCTTCCAAAGGATGGAAGAACTCCTAAAATTACTGAAAACAAATAAATTAACATTATTCCTATAATGAATGTTGGTAAAGAAACCCCTGCTAGAGAAATCACAAGAATAATATTAGAAATAAAACTGTCTCTGTGAATACCAGTATATACACCTAAGATAACACCGCTGATGATTGCAATTAAAGCAGAGACAAAAACTAATTCTAAAGTTGCAGGCATTCTTTCTGCAATTAAGTCTGAAACTTCTCTTTTTAATTGGTATGATATTCCAAAATCACCTTGAATTACATTTCCTATAAAACGTGAAAATTGAACGTAAACAGGATCATTTAAACCCAATACTTCTCTGACCTCAGCACGTCTTTCATCTGAAGCATCTTCTCCAGTCATACTATTTACTGGATCACCAACAAAATTAAATAAGGAAAATGAAACAAAAGCTACAACAATCATTACAAGAATAGATTGAAACAGTCTTTTAAAGAAATAGCTAAACATGGTTTAATTTCTGGCCAGATTACTGGCCAGAAAATATAAAAATTATTAGTTTACGTTTGCAAATCTAAATAATGGCTCGTTGTTCATTCTAATTGGAACATCGACATTACTTTTTGATGCTTGGTTGACAACTTGGTGATGTAAAGGAAGATATGTTACATCATCTTGAGTAATATCCCAAGCTTCAGCAATCATAGCATTTCTTTTATCTTGATCTGTTTCAACACCCATTGCCGCTACTAACTCATCAACTCTAGCATTACTGAAATTAACTTTATTCCAGCTACCAGCACTATCAAATAAGTAAGAGTATACGTAATGACTATCAAAAGTTGGAACACCCCAACCTAACATGTACATGTCACTTGTCATACCGTTTGCGTCACCTTCTTTAACTTCTGAGAAGTGTTGACTTTTAGTTTTTGCATCAAGAGTTACATCAACTCCAATTTTAGCAAACATACCAATTGCAGCAACACAGATTGCTTCATCATTAATATAACGATCATTTGGACAATCTAGTGTAACCTCAAATCCATCTGGATAACCAGCTTCTGCTAATAGTTTTTTTGATAGCTCTGGATCATAAGGTAATCTTTCATCACGTGCAGCTGTATGACCGTTTACACCAGGAGCAGTAATAATTCCCGCAGGAACACTTTGTCCTCTCATTACCTTATCCTTAATAGCTTCCATATCTAAAGCATGGTACATAGCTAAACGAACTCTTTTATCAGCAAAAGGATTTTTACCTTTGATATTAGATGAATTTAATTCAGCAGAACCTTGATCCATTCCAAAAAATATTGTTCTATTTTGAGGAGTCATTTTTACACCATGTCCAGCAGAAGATTTGATTCTCTCAATATCTTGAACTGGAACAACGTTTGTGTAGTCAATTTCTCCAGATAGAAGTGCTGCAACTCTTGTTGCATCATTTGCAATTGGAAGTAGTTCAATAGTATCTACATTGAAAGTACTATCATCGCCCCACCAATCATTATTTTTTTCAAAAACAGTTCTTACGTCCTGTTCTCTAAAAGTAATTTTGAAAGGTCCAGTTCCGTTTGCATTAGAAGCACAGTAAGATGTTTCACCTGCATCCCAGTTGTATGAAACTTCACAACCATTTGCTTTTGCCCAATCTTCAGACATAACAAATATCTGAGTTAATTGATTTAAAAGAATTGGATTTGGTCCATCTGTTACAATTTGAACTGTGTGATCAGTTAATGCTGATGCTGATTTAATGCTTTTAATTAAATCTACCATATCAGAAGGAGCAGTTTTTGCTCTATTGATACTAAAAGCAATATCACTAGCTGTTAAATCTGATCCATCATGAAATTTTACACCCTTACGAATTGTAAATATCCAAGTGTCATCAGCAGTTGTTTTCCATGATTCAGCAAGCTGAGGAAGTATTTCCATATTAATACCTGGAGTTACTAAACCTTCATATACTTGACGTGAAACCATGTGAGTTGGTCCTTCGTTTTGTGCATGCGGATCAAGAGTTAAAGAGTCACCAGGCATTGACCATTTAATAGTGTTTGCAAATGCTGGTGAGAAAATACCCATGAAAAGCAAAGACAAAACAATGCTTAAAGTCTTTTTCATATTATTTCCTCCATAGAAATTTGATGGTAGACCCATACTACTTCAATGGAAATATTCAATATTATTAGTATTAATAAGTGCTATATTTTGTCATAATTATTAGTATTAATTTAGACATACACCTTTGAGGAGGCTTGATATAGTGAAAAAAATAGAGAAGGCACAAGAGATTTCTAGAATACTAAATCGTATATACAGAAAAGTACCGATTCCTCTTAACCACAAAAATAAATTTGAATTAATTGTAGCTGTACTTCTTAGTGCTCAATGTACAGATGAAAGAGTTAATAAAGTTACACCAATACTATTTAAAAAAGCAAACACAGCTATAAAAATGACAAAAGTGCCAAAAAAAATAATTTATAATATTATTCGTCCTTGTGGTTTAGCACCTCAAAAATCAAAAGCAATTTTTGAACTATCAAGAATTCTTGTAAAAAAATTTAAAGGCAATGTTCCAGAAAGTTTTGAGGAATTAGAAAAATTACCAGGTGTTGGTCACAAAACAGCCAGTGTTGTTATGTCTCAAGGATTTGGTCATCCAGCATTTCCAGTTGATACGCACATTCATCGTTTAGCTCAACGTTGGGGTTTAACAAATGGTAAAAATGTTGTCCAAACAGAAAAAGATTTAAAATATCTATTTCCAGAAAAATCGTGGAACAAACTTCATTTACAAATAATATTTTATGGAAGAGAATTTTGTCAGGCAAGAAGTTGTTATGGTTTGGAGTGTGAAATATGCAAGGTTTGTAATCCAAAGAGAATAACACCTATTAAAACAAAAAAGTAGTAATTAAAAAGGCTGAAATACAACAAGTATAAGTATAAAAATCAATATTACTGCTGGTGCTTCATTTGTAATTCTAAAAAACTTAGTGGAGTATTTATTTTTATCATTTTTAAAATCATTAAGGCATTTTAAACAAAAAAAATGATAGCCAGATAATAAAATTACAAATAAAATTTTTAAAAGCAACCAAGTATCAAGACCCACATAATGTGTAAGTGTAAAACCTGATATCCACGTCACTATAAAAGCTGGAAACATTATTATTCTGTACAATTTTCCTTCCATTAGTTTGAATGTTTCTGATGTTTCTTTTGTAATTTCAGGATTAGCATGATTTACAAACAAACGTGGCAGATATAAAAGTCCAGCCATCCAAGCTATGATACTAAAAATATGAATAACTTTCAGCGTATTAAATAACATTATTTATTCCCATACTGCGTGAGGAGGCATTGACATTAATATAGCATCAACATTCCCACCAGTCTCTAGACCAAATTTTGTACCTCTATCATATAATAAGTTAAATTCAGCATAGCGACTGCGCTTAACTAATTGTATCTTTTTTTCCTCTTTATTCCACTTCTCATCCTTAAGTGCAATTAAAGTATTTTTGATAAACTGATGAAAATAAGTACCTACGCCTTGGACAAATTCAAAATCTTTTCCCCAATCACCAGTTTGAAGGTAATCAAAAAATATTCCTCCAACACCTCTTGGTTCGTTTCTATGTTTAAGAAAAAAATAGTCATCACACCATTTTTTAAATTTAGGATAATATGATTTATCATATTTATTACATAAAACTTCTAAACCACTATGATATTTTTCCTCATCTTCAAATATTACACAAGGTGTAATATCCATACCTCCACCAAACCATTCCTGAGTGGTTTTAATAAATCTTGTATTAAAATGCATAGAAGGAATTTTAGGTGAAACAGGATGTAATACAACACTGATGCCAGTTGCATTATAATTTGGATCTTCTTTAGCACCTGGGATAACTTCTCTCATCTTTTCGTTAAATGTCCCAGAGACAGTAGAAATATTTACTCCACCTTTTTCAATAATATTACCCTTAATTTTACTCATTTTACCGCCACCATCACCTTTGTGATCCCAGTTACTTATTTCAAATTGATTTTCATCAATGTTTTGAATAGTTTCAACTAAGTTATCGCGTAATTTTTCAAACCATTCTTTTGCAGTATTAAATTTGGGATCATCAATCATAATGGCCAACCTTGAATATGTTTTTTTATTAGATTTACAAAAAAGTCTATATGATCATCATGATCATTCAAGCAAGGTATATAATGATAATTTTCTCCACCTGACTCTATAAAATATTCTTTATTTTCTTCTTCAAGTTCTTCAAGTGTTTCAAGACAATCACTACTGAAACCAGGAGATATTATATGTATATTTTTAATCCCTTGTTTTGGTAATTCTTTTAATGTTTCACTTGTATATGGCTTTAACCATTCCTCTCTTCCAAATCTACTTTGGAAAGTAGTCATTATCTCATCATCGGATAATCCCATATGTTCTTTAACCAGTCTTGTGGTTTTAAGACAAAAGCAATGATACGGATCACCATTGGTCAAATACCGTTTTGGTATACCATGATAACTAAAAATAATTTTTTGTGGTTTTGGAGTTTTTTTCCAAAATGACTTTATAGAATTTGACAATGCTTCAATATAATTTTTTTCTTCAAAATACTGATTGATAAAACGCATTTCAGGTATCCAACGCCATTTTTGCAATACATTTGTTACTTCATCAAATGTGCTACCTGTTGTTGCAGCACAATATTGTGGATACATAGGTAGAACTAATAATCTTCTTACTTGTTTTTTTTGAAGTTTTATCAAAGCATCTGGAATAGATGGATTGCCATAACGCATCCCAACTTCAAAAACTATATTTTCATTTTTTGATAAAAAGGATGACTGGATTTTATTTAGTTGTCTGTTTGCGATATCTAAAAGTGGAGAACCCTTATCAGTCCAAATTTGTTTGTATGCTTCTGCTGACTTTGATGGTCTTATTTGTAAAATTACTAGCTTTAATATAATTTGCCATAAGATTTTAGGTAATTCAATTACTCTAGGATCTGATAAAAATTGATTAAGATAAACTTTTAGTTCTTTTTTATTTGGAGCATCTGGAGTGCCTAGGTTAGTAATTAAAACACCAATTTTTTCTTTACTGCCGTGCTCATAATCTTTTTCACCAATATATTTAACCATATCTATTAGCTAAATTCTTTTCTGATATTTTCTATAAATAAATGAACATTTTTTTCTGGAGTATTTTTGTTAATTCCATGTCCAAGGCCACAAATCCAGCCATTAAGATTTTTAATTGATTTCATTTTTTCAATAAAATCTTTTAAATCATTAAGAAAAGTATCTGTTTCACTCAACATTAATTGTTCATTGAAATTTCCCTGAATAAATCCATGCTGTTGATTTTCAAAACTAGATTTTAGATCAATAGTGTGATCATAACCAAAACCAGCAAAGGGAAAACTGATGATAGAATTTAGATCTGGTAAACTCTTACCTCTTGAATAATAGCCAACTTTATTTGGAAAAGAAATTGCAATCTCTTCTAAAAATTTAGAATAAATTTCATGAAAATTTATTTTATCTAAATCATACAAGGAACTATCAAAAACCATAACAAGTTCAACACCTGCATCTAATTGTAATTGAATATTTTTCTTTAGAAGAGGTAACAGAATTTTTGAAATAAATTTTAAATTCATTTTAGCGTTGATTAAATCAGAGTTATTATTTCCAAATGCATATTTTGATAATGTCCAAGGTCCACCAACAAATCCAATTAAACTTTTATTATTTGGCAATTTCTCTTTTGTTATTTTTATAGCTTCAAATTGAAATTGCATATGCTCAATGCCACGATCAATATTACTATAATCATTAATGTTTTCTGAATTTATATAAGAATTAAATTTCGGTCCTGGGTCAAACTTTAATTCTAAACCAAGTCCCTCCAAGATAAATAAAATATCACTGAATAAAATTGCAATATCGTAATCAAACTCTTGTATTGGACCAAAAGCGACTTCTGCGGCTAGATCCGGAGTTTTACAAAGTTCTTCAAAAGTATATTTTTCTTTGAGCTTACGATAATGCGAATGGTACCTTCCAGCCTGTCTCATGAACCAAATGGGTGGTGTTTTTTGAATATTTCTTTTGAGAGCATTTTCGAATAAAATATTTGTCATTTTTAGGCTTTTAGTAATTTTTTCTTCCAACTATCATAAGATAGCTCAACAAAAAGATTTTTATCATTACCTAATATTTTACTAATCTCATTATAAGTATTTCCTGGGCCACAAAAATGATATTTTTCTATAATTTTAGGATATTTATCGATACTCGCCTTAAAAGCTGAACTGCTCATCCAATAAAAGTACTTTTTCTTTTCTATATCTATTTCAAAATCGATAGACTCCAATTGATAAGTTTCAATTTTATTTTTTATCGAACTTTCAGGAGATTGAGAATGAGTTAACTTAACCCAAGGATTATTTGTAAGTGAATTAATATCTTTATCAAAATCCTCACCCAAACCATCTGAAGTTCCATTAACCCAAATACCTCTTTTAGCTAAATTTTTCCATGTTCTTAAACCACTAGTCCAAATAACATTATTTGATTGGATTTTTGACTTATCTGGGATTGAGCTAATTCGTGAAATATAAATACATTTATTTTGTAAATTATTTATATCATCGACATTTTCATTTAATTGTTTTCTAGAAAATATTTTATAATTTTTTAAATTTTCAGGATAAATTTCATCCGTAGTATTACTAGAAAAACTTATATCTTTTGGATCAATAAAATCCCAGTTCTCAAAATGATTGCCATTTTCATCTTCACCTCTTTTAGATACAACTAATCCTAATTTATGTGAGATGTAAGATACTCCAATTTTTTGGTGACATCCTCCTCCATAATTTTTTAAAATTTTTCTTTCTTGAATAACATTCGAATAATCTTTGGAAAAATTAATATCATTTAAAATTTCGTTAAGTTTATTATCTTTAATTCTTGTTTCAATCGCTAGAGCTCCTTGTCCAGGAGAGCAAGGGTTGATTGATAATGGTAAAACAGACCATAGACATTCGTTAATATATTTTTTTAGAGTTGTTTTTAATTCATTAAATTCAGAATAATTATTTAAAAGTAATCTATCAATTGCTGCCTTAGCAACAATGAAACCATCACTATTAGGATCTTCCAAGAATTTTTTAAATCTAGTAGGTATGTTACCTCTTATATTTTCAAAGCAAACTTCATCAAACTTTTGTGGAAGATAATTTTTAATAAAATTTTCTAAATTATATTGTCTTCGTGGTGATGAGCAAAGAATAGTAATTTTCTTACTACCTAATTTTATATTTTTTTTTAAGAATAATATATCTCGTTTATCAGCACGTTTTAATGTAGCAGCAATTTTAGTTTTCTCACCAACTTCAATTGGAAGATCCTTCCAAGAATGAACAATTAAATCACATTTGTTATTTATTAATTCATTTCTTAAATCATTAGTAAAAACACCTTCTGTTGACATTTCAGAAAGAGGTGTTTTTAGATCTTTATCTCCTGAAGTACTTCTTGTTAAAAATTCTATTTCTACAAAAGGATGTTTTGATTGCAAATAGTCAGAAAATTCACGTGCTTGAATTATTGCCAAGTCACTTTTTCTCGATAAAACTCTAATTTTCATGGATTATATTTCTTTAGATAGCACTATATAATAAAATTAGTAATGGTTGAATTTAAAGGTACGAAATCTTCATGGGGCTTAGTTGCAAAACTTTTTCATTGGTCATTGGCACTTCTTCTTTTTTGGCAAGTTGCAACAGGGATTAGCCTTCATAATATGGAATTTTCTCCTCTTAAAATGGGTTTTATTATTACTCATAAATTTTTTGGCACATTAGTCTTTAGTCTAGTTGTGCTCAGATTAATGTGGAAATACATATTTAATACTCATCCTAAATATGAAAATATTCCTATATTTCATAAATTGGTTTCAAATTTAGTCCATTTTGTACTTTATGGTTTAGTTATTCTTATTCCAATTCAAGGTACCTTTATGACATGGCTTGGAGGAGAAGATGTTCATCTCTTGGGATTAATTAAAATACCACCCTTAATCGAAGAGAATTTTTATTTATACCCTCAAGCTCTAACTATACACTACTACTCAGCACTTATGTTAACAGCTCTTTTTTTACTTCATATTGCAGCGGCGTTGTATCATCGATTTATAATTAAAGATAAATATGGTGTCTGGAGGAGAATGTCTTTTAGTAGAAATAAGGTGTGACAATTCATTCAATTAAAAACTTACAATTAAAGACTGGGTAAGATATCTAATAAATATGGAATACAAAAATTTCTTTAAATCTGAATTGAAAAATCTCAAAGATCAGGGTCTTTATAGGGACTTTAGAAACATAGATAGGCCTATAAAAAGTTTTCCAAATGCAGATGAAAGTTTTGAAAACAAAGAAAGAGAAGTTGAGGTTTGGTGTTCTAATGACTATCTGAACATGAGTCAGCACCCAGAAGTCGTAAATGAAATTGTAAAAACACTACTTGAATATGGATCTGGCTCAGGTGGAACAAGAAATATTTCTGGTACATCAACCTATCATACTGAACTTGAAAAAAAACTGGCAAATGTTCATAATAAAGAGGCGGCATTAGTTTTTGCTTCTGCTTATACAGCAAACCAATCTACTTTATGGACTTTAGGAAAAAAAATTAAAGATATTGAGATATTTTCTGATGAATTAAATCACGCATCTTTAATACAAGGTATTAAGAATAGTGGAGCTAAGTGTCATATATTTAAACACAATGACATTGATCATTTAGAACAGTTACTAAAAGAGTCAAATGTAGATAATCCTAAGTTAATCGTTTTTGAAAGTTTATACTCTATGGAAGGTATAAGATCGCCTATAGTTAAAATTGTAGAGTTAGCAAAAAAATATAACTGTATGACATATCTAGATGAAGTTCATTCAGTTGGACTTTACGGTGAACAAGGTAAAGGTATTGCAGTAGAAATGGGCGTTGAAGATAAAATAGATATTATTAATGGAACTTTAGCAAAAGCATATGGTCAAATGGGAGGTTATATTGCAGCTAGTTCAGAAATAATTGATTACATTAGAAGTTTTGCTCCAGGTTTTATTTTTACAACTTCAATCTGCCCATCAATTGCTGCAGGAGCAGCTAAAGCAATAGATATTGTTTCTCTGGCTGAACAACTAAGAATAAGAATAAAAGAAAATGCAGCTTTAATAAGAGAAAATTTAGATTCCTTAGCAATTCCTTATTTGGATACGAATTCTCATATTGTGGCAGTATTAATTAATGACCCTTTTTTATGCAAAAAAGTGTCTAAAGATTTAATTGATGATCATGGCATTTATGCACAACCAATTTTTTACCCTACTGTACCAAAAGGTTTAGAAAGACTTAGAATAACTGTTACCCCAAAACATAGAAAAGAGCATATCGAAAAAATGATTAAGGCTCTGGATATAGTTTGGTCTAAAAATAATTTGCCAAGGAAAAATATTAATAAAGTTACAGCAAATATTTAAGTTTTAATATTGATATCAATCTGCCTAGCAGCAAAACCATAATAAACCACAGCTAAGGTTATTATAAAACCTCCAATTATTACAGTTGTACTTGGTGCTTCATTAATTCCAAAAATAGGAAGCCAAACCCACAGAACTCCTCCAACAACTTCCATTAACGATAAAAGTGCTAGCTCAGCTGAGGGTAAGTATTTTGCTCCAAGACTGTAAAGTATTAAACCAGCTGCAACAATTATGCCATGAAGTATACTCAAATAACTATTTATTTTAGGCATCAGAATAAAAGGTTCAAAAGAGAAGCCTAAAATAAAGAACGCAAATATTGTACAAAATATTCCCGCTAAAACAACTGTTGTGAATTTTGGTGTTTCAGGTTTCCATCTTATTGTTACCGTGTATAATGCAAAACCAGTTGCAGAAATAAATCCTATTATTGCACCTAAAGCAGTTCCAGAAATACTGTCATTTATAATCATTACGCAAACACCTATAAATGCTACAACCATTGCAATTAATGTTGATCTTTTTAGTATTTCGCCAAGAACAAAATAACCAACAATGGCTGCAATAAAAGGCATGGCTGCTAACATAAATAATGTTACGGCAGCCGTAGTCATAGTAATAGAAAAAATGAACCCAGTAAAAGCTGTTGCAAGAAATAAACCTCCAAGTATAGATGGAATTCCTATTTTGAGAAAATTTTTATAAAAAGCAAAACCTTCACGAAAAAATAAATATATAAGAAGAATAATTGAAATTGTTAAACCTCTATAAAATAAATATTGAAAAACATATTGATGGCCATCAACCATATACCTAACGGTCAACGCTCCAAAACTCCAAAAAATTCCAGCAAGAAAAACTACACAAAAAGCATATAAATAAGAATTTTGACTCATTATTAAAAGGTCAAATCATTAAATTTAATAAAAGTAAATTAATATTTTAGTTATTTATCTGAATACCAGTTTCTTTACTTCCTGAGATCTTAAAATTAACTTTATTATCATCATTTTTTTGTATTTCAGATACGGTTGACATTTTGCAACTGTAAATAAAAAGAATTAAAAAAATTATTGGCAACTGCCTATAGAACCAAGAGCACATTTTTTACCATCTATCCATATAGCATTTGATAAATTTGCTTCATCAAACATTGCGCCAGAAATATTAGCACCAAGAAGATTTGCCTCATACAGATTTGCACCTTTAAAAGTCGCTCCAAAGAGATTAGATCCCTCAAAGTTTACTTTTGCAAGGTTTGCATTATCAAAGTTAGCATTATTACAATTAGCGCCCTGTAAATTTGAAGCATATAAATTAGAATTACTGAAATTTGAGAAGATAAAATTACCAATAGATAAATTTGAATTATTAAGTTGAGATTTTTCAAAATTAGATAAAGATAAATTAACTCCTGACATTTGAGAATTTGCCAAACCAGTACCAGAAAGATCAAGGTTTTCTACAAAATTACAATTAGTCCAGTCAACCTCATTTGCTGGTTGATCGCTGCATGCAGCAAATACAGAATATGTGCTAAAGAAACTTAAGACAAATATAATTAAAAATCTCATATTGAATTTTTATGATCAGTTTATGTTAAATTTAAGGCAAATTAGCGTGAAGTGAGTTTTAATTCAATCCTTCTATTCTGTTGAAGATCACTCTCAGTTTCTCCATTACTGATAGGATAAAACTCTCCATATCCTGCCGATGCTAATCTATTTGGAGGAAAACCAAGATCAAGAAGAAGTTTTAAAACTGTATTAGCTCTAGCTGAAGATAATTCCCAGTTAGATGGATATCTTATTGTCTGTATTGGGTTTTTATCCGTGTGTCCTTCTACCATGATAATCCAGTCAATATCTGAAGGAATATCATTAGTAGTCTCTTTTAAAGTAAGGCCGATTTCACTTAACTTTTCTTTACCAGATAGTTGTAAATCTGCTGAAGCAGAATCAAATAATAGCTCTGATTCAAAAATAAATCTATCTCCTACAATTTTAATATCTTTTCTATCACCTAAAATAGATTGTAGTTTTCCAAAAAACTCAGATCTATATTTTTGAAGTTCAAATACTTTTGATGTAAGGGCTTTATTTAACTTTTCACCTAGCACCTCTATTTCTAAATCTTTAATCAAAGCCTGACTTTCACTAGCTTCTAGAGCACTATTAAGCAAAGCAATTTCTTTTTGCAGAGTGTCAATTTGATTAGATAGAATTTCTACTTGTTCTAATGTTTTTGAAGATTGTATTTCCATATTTTTAATTTCTTCAAGCGATGTTTCTTTTTGTGTTTGATTTTCTTGCTCTAATAATGCAATTTGATTTTGAAGTAGCTCAAGTTTTTCTAGTTGTTGTTTTTGTTTATCTTCAGACAGAGAAAGTACATTATTCAGTTCAGATATTTTTCCTCGCAAATTGAAAATCGTGCTATCTTTCTGAATTAAATCTTTATTTAATCTTGCTAATTCTTCATTTTTAAACCTAATTGCATCAAGTTGTTCATTAAGTGATGCATCTTTTAAACCAAGACTATCATTAATTTCTAAAAGATCGTTCATTAGTTCTTGATATTGGGATATTTGACTT
>CABYXC010000011.1 GCA_902522865.1 uncultured Alphaproteobacteria bacterium
GAGTATATTACTCATTAATTAGTGAGTTTACAAAATTTTTTGTAATTCCTTCCTCAATTGTTTTTTTTGCTAATTCAAAACTATCTTTTAGATTATTTCTTAAATTGGATAAATATATTGCCGCTCCTGCATTTATTTCTACAATCATTTGAAATTCTTTGTAATCGCCGTTAATCATTTTATTAAAGCAATTTGCATTATATTCTGGATCTCCACCTTTTATATCTTCTAATTTAATTAAATCATAACCATAGTCTCTTGGATCAAAACTATATTCTAGAACTTTATTATCTTTCAATTCATTAATTAGAGTATTGTCTGATAAACTTATTTCATCTAAACCATCCAATCCGTGAACAACCATCGCTTTTTCAGAACCTAGTTCTTTTAAGCAATTACAATGCATAGAAACTAAATTTTTTGAATAGACTCCTAAAAGCTGTTTACCAGCTTTAGCAGGATTAGTAAGTGGGCCTAACAAATTAAAAATTGTACGTGTAGCCAAATTCTTACGAACGTTAATTACATTTTTCATGGCAGAATGATGGTATTGAGCAAATAAAAAGCAAAAATTTTTATTTGATAATGAGTTTTCTAAATCTTCTACATTATCTGTAATTTTATAACCTATTTTTTCTAGCAAATCTGCAGAGCCTGATTTTGAACTAACCGAACGGTTACCATGCTTTGCTATAGTAACGCCAGCGCTTGCAGCAACTATTGCTGCACTTGTTGATATGTTTAGTGTGTCTTTCATATCTCCGCCCGTGCCACAAGTATCAATTGTATTTTGAGGAGAGTTTATTTTTAGAGATTTCTCTCTCATTACTTTAGCTGCACCAATAATTTCTTCTTTTGTTTCGCCCTTTAACTTTAAGCCAATTAGTATTGATGTAATTTTAATATCATCTAATTCTCCACTCATAATTTTATTAAATATATACATACTCTCTTCAATATTCAGATTTTGTTGTTCGAGAATTTTATTTAAAATTAAAGTTTGATCCATCATTTTACTAAGTTTAAAAAGTTTTTTAAAATAATTTTACCCCTATCAGTACCTATACTTTCTGGATGAAATTGTAGTCCAAATATTGGTAATTTTTTATGTGCAATACCCATTATAATCTTATTATTTGTTTCAGCAGTAATTAAAAAATCTTTAGGCATAGTTCTTTTATAAATTATAAGAGAGTGATATCTAGTTGCTTTAAATTTTCTTTCTACATTTTTAAATATAGAGTGTCCAAAGTGATTAATTGTATCAACTTTTCCGTGCATGATTTCTTTGCATTTAATGATTTTACCTCCAAAAGCTTGACCAATAGTTTGATGTCCTAAACAAATGCCAAGTATAGGAAATTGTTTTGATAATTCTGCAACGATATTAAGACTTATTCCAGCTTCATTTGGTGTGCACGGACCTGGTGAAATAACTATTGATTTAGGTTTTAATTTAAGAATTTTATTTATAGAAATTTTGTCATTTCTAAAAACAACAACCTTCTGATTTAAATCCATTAAGTAGTGTTTTACATTGTAAGTAAAACTATCATAATTATCTATCAGCAATATCATATATCAAATTTGTATGAATCCTCAGCTGCTGCCATTAAAGCACCTGCTTTATTCAAAATTTCTTGATGTTCATTTTTTGGAACAGAATCATAAACTATCCCAGCACCAGCTTGGATATATAATTTATTATCTTTTACAAGCCCAGTTCTTAAACTAATGCATGTATCCATGTCTCCATTAGAATCAAAATAACCCATACAACCTGCATAAAAACTTCTATTTAAGTTTTCAAGCTCCTCTATGATTTCCATTGCCCTTATTTTTGGGGCACCAGAGACTGTACCTGCTGGAAATCCTGCCATTAAGGCATCTAGAGCATCTAAATTATTATCTATCTTTCCTTCCACGTTTGAAACGATATGCATAACATGAGAATAATACTCAATAATCATCTTTTCAGTAACATTCACTGTTCCTTTTTTTGAAACTCGACCAACATCATTTCTTCCTAAATCTAAAAGCATTAAGTGTTCTGCTAGTTCTTTTTTGTCATTCAGTAAATCATTAGATAAAAACAGATCTTCAGAGGCATTTTTCCCTCTTTTTCTTGTTCCAGCAATTGGTCTTATCGTAACCTTTTTATTCCTTAATTGAACCATTAATTCTGGACTAGATGCAACAAGGCCAATTTTATCAAAGTTAAGATTTACTAGATAAGGAGATGGGTTTAGTCGTCTTAACGATCTATAAAGATTGACTGCCTTTAAATTATATTTTGTTTCAAATCTTTGAGAAGGGACAACTTGGAAAATGTCTCCATTTTTTATATATTCCTTTGCCTTATTTACAATTTTATAAAACTGTTCTTTTTTAAAATTTGATTTAAATTTTAATTTAAATTTTTTATTTTTATTTTGAGCAGGTTTTAGAATACTCTTTTCTAACTTCTTAATTGTTTTATCTATTAGTAATTTATTTTTTCTATAGGCATTTTCTGCTGAGATTTTTTTACTTGGATAAGTAACTGTCATAAGAGAAATAATGTCCTTTATATTATCAAACACTGCAACTATTTTCGGTCTGATTAAAATTGCATCAGGTATTTTTATATTATCTTTATTGCTTAGTTTAATGTTTTCAATATATTGAATCATTGGGTATCCTAGATATCCAACTAGTGTTGGGAAGGGAACGTCAATTTCATTATTTTTAAATTTTGAAATTTTTACAAGCTCTTTAAGGCTATGAATTGGCTTTTGATCTAATTTGTAGTCAAAATTATTATCCAAATATTTAACTTTTGCTTTACCTTTTTCAACTGTCCAAATTAAATCTGGATCACAACCAAGTAATGAATAACGTCCTCTTTTACTTCCACCCTCTACTGACTCTAATAGAAAGGAATATTTTTCCGATTTACTAATTTTTAATAATGATGAAAATGGTGTTTCAATATCAGCAATAAGATTTTTTTTTAATATCTGAGGTAAGCCTTTATTATATTGACTTATAAAATTTTTTTTTTCTAGACTCATTTATACTGAGATAAAAGACCATTTATCAGTTCATCATTGAACGAAATTTCTTTTGTCTTAATAATCTCACTACCAAATGCTGTTTTCAAATCACCTATTAAATTAATATTTGAAGTATTTTCACCTTCTTCAGGTATCTTTATACTTTTAATATTAGCAAAATAAATAGCATTTTCATCTGATCCAAAAGCTACTTTATCAATATCAGTTTCAAAAATCTTTTGTTTAAAAGATATTGGTAATTCATCATTAGTCTTTAAAGATAAAATTAAATTTTCCGGATTAGTTGCATAAAATTTACTTATATCTTTGAAGGTCTCTTTATTATTTTCAAAAATATTTTCTGCTTGTTCAGTTTTTTTTGTAAAAATAAAATCATTTAAAACACTGTTAAAGATATTATCAATACTCTCTATTTTTGACGGATAAATGTTCTCAATATTTACAATAAAAGATGTATCATTATCAATGTCTACTAAATCACTAACAAAATCTTTATTTTGCGTAAAAGAAAATGAAATTACGTTGCTTAAAGTAGGGTCATCTTCGTTAGTATTGTTTAAAATTTTTTTCTTAATGATTAATTTCAGATTATTTTGGTCTGCTATTTCATTAATTGAAAACCCATCAAGTATTTGTTGGTCGAGGCTTGATTTTAATTCATTAAAGTAATTATCTACTTCAAAATTGATTAATGTATTATTTATTTCATTCTTCACTTCATCAAATGTTAATTCTTTTTCTGGGAAAATTTCATCCAAAATAATTATATGATATGCCAAGGTTGTTTGTACTACATCTGACATACTTCCTTTGTCTAATTCAAATATTGCATTTGCAAGTTGTTCTAAAACTTTATTTTTATCAACATTTTTGAAATCATTAAAAACTATATTATTTTCTTCTGCATATTTAATAATTTCTTCATTAGTTTTTCCAGAAACTTTTATTTTAAAATCATCTGCTTCTTCTTTTGATTTAAAATTAAATTGTTTAAAACTTCTCTCTTCTGGATTAATAAATAAGTTTTTATTGTTATTATAATAATCATTAAGACTATTTTCTGAAGGTGAAAAATTGTTGCGATAATCACTTTTGCTTATTAATATATATGAAATATCTCTTTCTTCTTTTGTCATATATGCAGCAGAGTTATTATTAAAGTAATCTAATAGTTCATTATTATCTTTGGAAATTTGATCTTTACTATAGTTTTCAAGTTTGATTTCGTTGTAAGGTATTTTAAGCAACTCTATTTCTCTACTCTGATTATCATACTTATTAAAATTTATTTGCAACTCGAATGGATAATTTTTTTGAAAGAAAAGCTGATCAAATACAATCGACCTAGTTTCAAAGTCTATTAAATCAACAAGATCCTCAATTTTCAAGCCTTGTCTTCTTAAAAAAGTATTCAATATTTCATCATCTAATTTATTGTTTATGTAAAGATCTGGAAAATTTCTTTTTGTTTCTTTTGCAATTGTGGTGTCATCTAAAATAAAATTTATTTTATTAAACTCATTTTCAAAGACTGCGCTATTTACTAAATTTTGAAGAGCAATTTGATGAACTTGAAAGCTTCTAACCTGATCGCCAGTTAATTTACTTCCAATCATTTGAGAAAATTGATTAATATTCATATCCATTGAACGCATAAATTTTGTAGTTGAAATAGGTGTGCCAGAAATATCAGCTACAAAATTATCAGAATTAAATAAATTTGAGTATCTTGCTTGCCCTCTAAAGAAAAACAAGCTAGCTCCAAAAAGAATAGCTAAACCAATTCCAATCCAAGAATTTCTAAAAAATCTCATAAAATTTCTATTGCTTCTATAATATTAGTTTCTATAAATAAAAGTAATTATGGTAAATCTTGATAAATATTCTTCAATTTTCATTGCAAATTGGAAATTAAATGGAAATTCCTCATTTTTAAAAGATTATTATGAAAAATTAAAAGTTAATTCTAATAATTGTACGATTATCTGCTCACCTTCAATTTACTTAAAATCACTAAAAGGAAATAATGAAAACTTATTTTGTGGGGCACAAGATGTTTCCTCTTATAGAGAAGGTGCTTATACTGGAGAATTATCTGCCTTAATGTTGAAAGATAATAATATAGATTTTTGTTTGGTTGGACACTCTGAGCGAAGACAATACTTTTCTGAAACTAATGATAATGTAAATATTAAAAGTTCAAATCTAATTGAAGAAAATATTATTCCAGTTATTTGTATAGGTGAAACCTTAGAGCAAAAAGAAAACAACTTAACAGAAGAAACCTTATCTTCACAAATTAAAGATAGTGTTCCAAATTCAGCAAATCATCAAAATGCTTTAATTGCTTATGAGCCAGTTTGGGCAATAGGAACTGGATTAACCCCGACCTTAGATGAAATAAATCAAGTACATGAACTAATTAAAAATTTTAATACTAAATTTAGAAGTTTTAAGGTTCTTTATGGAGGTTCTGTTAAGTCCTCAAATTCAAAAGAAATCACAGAATTAAGTAACGTAGATGGCTGCTTAATTGGCGGGGCATCATTAAAAGTTGATGAATTCAATACAATTATTTCTTGATAAATAAAATCAATTTAATATAAAGCGCAATTATGACAACATTAGTAATAATCCAGCTGATACTTGCGATTGCTTTGGTTATATTAGTTTTATTACAAGGTTCTGATAACGATAGCTTGGGCCTTGGTGGTGGAACTTCAACTGGATTAATGTCAGCGCGAGGTACTGCAAACCTACTTTCTAGGCTAACTGCAATAACTGCTGGTTTGTTCATGATTATGAGTATTGTTCTTACAATTACTGCCTCAATAGGCTCAGATCGCAATGTTTTAGAATCTCTTCCTTCAATTAACAATGAAGAAACTTCAGAAGAACCATCTATACCAGAAAATAATTAATATTATCTTGCTATAATAAGTTCTATTATGTATCACGGTATTCCGTAATGCATTTTGTTTTTATTACGGGCGGCGTCGCATCATCTCTTGGAAAAGGTATAGCCTCAGCTTCTCTAGCAACTCTTCTAAAAAGTAGAAAATTTAAAGTAAGGATAAGAAAGTTAGATCCGTATTTAAATGTGGATCCAGGAACAATGAGTCCATATCAACATGGAGAAGTTTATGTTACTGATGATGGTGCAGAAACCGATTTAGATCTGGGTCATTACGAAAGATTCACAAATCAATCTGCTAAACAATCAGATAGCGTGTCGTCAGGTAAGATTTATTCCAATGTTCTCCTAAAAGAAAGAAAGGGAGATTACCTTGGCTCAACAATTCAGGTAATTCCTCATGTTACCAATGAAATAAAATCATTTATTAATAGTGATTTAAAAAATGAGGATATCGCAATTTATGAAATAGGTGGAACAGTTGGAGATATTGAATCCCTACCTTTTTTAGAAGCAATACGACAAATTAGAAATGATAAAAATATTTCATCAGCTTTAATTCATATGACTTATATTCCATATTTAAGTTCAGCAGGTGAGTTAAAAACGAAACCTACTCAACATTCAGTTAAAGAACTTCTCAATGCTGGTATTCAACCAGATATCATTATGTGTAGATCTGAACAACCAATAGATAATGATTCAATTTCTAAAATATCTTTATTTTGTAATGTTAAAAAAGAGTCGGTAATTCCTGCATTGAATGCTAAATCAATTTATGAAGTTCCTTCATTATATTCTAAATATGGTTTGGATGAAGCTCTCCTTAAACAATTGGGTTATAAACCAAAAAATCATAAACTAAATTTAAAGCCTTGGATCGATCTTCAAAAAAAAATTAAAAAAAGAAAACATAAAGTAAAAATTGCAGTAGTAGGAAAATACACAAATCTTAAAGATAGTTATAAATCACTTAATGAAGCATTGGTTCACGGAGGTATAGAAAATTCTGCTGATGTAGATATTCAATGGATTAATTCTGAAAAAGAAAACAACATTATTTTAATGAAAAAATTAAAAGGTTGTGATGGAATTCTAATTCCTGGCGGTTTTGGTTTTCGTGGTATTAATGGAAAAATTAATGCCATTAAATATGCGAGAGAAAATAATATTCCTTTTTTTGGAATTTGTCTTGGAATGCAGTTAGCTGTTATTGAAATAGCACAAAATGTACTAAAAATTAAAAATGCTCACTCTTCAGAATTTAAGAAAACTACTAAATCAGTTGTAGGATTAATGACAGAATGGGTAAATAAAAATAAGATTGAAAAAAGAGATAAAAATAGTGATAAGGGTGGAACAATGCGTCTTGGGGCATACAAAGCTGTTTTGAAAAAAAATTCAAAAATCTTTTCTATTTATAAAAATAAAGTAATTAGTGAGAGACATAGACATAGATACGAAGTAAATCAGAAATTTCTATCAAAATTTGAAAACAAAGGTTATTATTTCAGTGGTATGTCACCAGATGGATTATTACCTGAAGTGCTTGAGAGTGTAAAACATAAATGGTTTATAGGAGTTCAATTTCATCCAGAGTTAAAATCAAGACCATTAAATCCTCATCCTCTTTTCGTATCATTTATAAAGGCTGCTATTAATGATTAATATCAATTTAAAAAATTTTTCTATCTCAAATAATTCTTCATTTGTTTTGATTGCAGGTCCATGCGTAATAGAAAATGAAAGTCACTCATTGACGATTGCAGAAGAACTAAATAAAATATGCGATGATGTCGGTATTAATTTAATTTTTAAATCTAGTTTTGATAAGGCAAATAGATCCAGTATTAATAGTGATAGGGGTATTAAGCTTGATGAAGCATTAAAAATCTTTGAAAAAATTAAAACTAATTTTAATTTACCAATACTAACTGATGTCCATAATGAATATCAATGTAATCAATTAAAACAAGATAGTATTATCGATATTATACAAATACCCGCTTTTCTATGTCGTCAAACAGATTTATTGTTAGCTGCAGCAAATACAAATAAAATTATTAATGTTAAAAAAGGTCAATTTTTATCACCAACTGATGTTAAAAATATTTTTACCAAGATAGAAACCACTAATAATAAAAAAATCATGATAACTGAAAGGGGAACATCATTTGGTTACAACACACTAGTAAATGATTTTAAAGGTTTAGATATTATGAAAAGATATGAATACCCAGTAGTTTTTGATGCAACTCATTCCGTCCAACAACCAGGAGGATTGGGGGATAAAAGTGGTGGGCAAAGAGAGCATATTCCTTCATTATGTAAAGCTGCCATATCTATTGGTGTAGCTGGTTTATTTTTAGAAACCCATAATGACCCTGATAATGCTCCTAGTGATGGACCGAACATGATCAATATTAAAGAGTTAAAAAATTTATTAATTCAACTTAAACAATTTGATGATATAGCAAAAAATAATGCCTAAAATAACGAACATAATAGCAAGACAAATAATAGATAGTAGAGGAAATCCTACTGTTGAATGCGATATAAAATTTGAAAATTCTACCTTTGGAAGAGCTGCGGTTCCAAGTGGAGCATCTACTGGGGTGCATGAAGCTTTAGAATTACGAGATAATGATAAATCTAAATATAAAGGTAAAGGAGTTTTGAAAGCAGTAGAAAATATCAATGATACAATTTCTAATGAACTAGTTGGAAAATCATTTGAAGATATTTCTTCTTTTGATGAATTTTTATTACAACTCGATGGTACGGAAAATAAATCTAACCTAGGAGCAAATGCAACCCTTGCCGCAAGTTTAGCTTTTGCAAAATGTCTAGCTTCTTCTGAAGGTCATGAACTGTATTCTTTTCTTGGTAAAGAACATACAATGAGTCTTCCAGTTCCAATGATGAATATTATTAATGGTGGATCTCATGCAGATAATGATGTTGATATTCAAGAATTTATGGTTGCTCCAATTGGTGCAAATAATTTTTCAGAAGCACTTCAATATGGCTGTGAAATATTTCATTCATTAAAGTCACTTTTAAAATCAAAAGGTTTAAATACAAATGTTGGTGATGAAGGTGGATTTGCTCCTAACATAAATAGTTCTAGCGATGTCATAGAAACTGTTTTGAAATCAGTTGAAGATGCAGGTTTTAAACCTGGAAAAGATATTTATCTATCACTTGATGTAGCATCAACTGAATTTTATAAAAATAATAAATATGATTTACAAGGAGAAAAAATCGTTTTGTCTTCTGATGAAATGATAAAATATTTAGAGAAATTGGTAAATGCTTATCCCATTTACTCTATTGAAGATGGAATGTCAGAGGATGATTGGGATGGCTGGTCTAATTTAACATCAACAATAGGAAAAAAAGTTCAGTTAGTTGGTGATGATTTATTTGTTACAAATAAAAATAGATTACAAAAAGGTATTTCGGAGAATGCGGGCAATTCTATTTTAGTTAAAGTAAATCAAATCGGAACTCTAAAAGAAACTTTAGAGTCGATTAAATTAGCTAAAGAAAATAATTTTACTACTATAATTTCACATCGTTCTGGAGAGACTGAAGATACGACGATTGCTGATTTATCAGTTGGTGTCTCAGCAGGTCAAATTAAAACAGGATCATTATCTAGAACAGATAGAACGGCAAAATATAATCAATTATTACGTATTGAAGAAGCATTACAAGGTGAGGCAAAGTATGCTGGGTCTTCTATCTTAAATAATAATTGACAGTCTCCATCTTAAATATGCTATTTATATAGAACATGAATAAATCATTAGTTTTAAAAAATAAATTTTATTTTTATTTTTCTTTTTTATTTACTTTTTTTCTATTTGTTTATCTTCTTTATTTTCTTGTAAATGGTGAGAGAGGATTGTTGAAATATTTCAGTCTTAAAAATCTTAATGCTCAATACAATCAACAATATATGTCTTTAAAAAGTGAAAATGAATTATACTTAGATAGAATTAAGAGATTACAACCAAATACTATAGATTTGGACTATTTAGATGAGACATTTAGGAAAGTTACAGGATTTACTTCAGAAAATGAAACAGTTATAATTATAGAATAGATTGATTTATTTGACAAAAAATCACCCTAATTATAATTAAAGATTATCATATGAAGAAACTTCAAAAAGCAGATTACATTAAAATGTATTCATTTATGCTCAAAATCAGAAGATTTGAGGAAAGAGCAGCTCAACTTTATGGAATGGGTAAAATAGGTGGTTTTTGTCATCTGTATATTGGTCAAGAAGCTGTTGTTGTTGGTATATTAATGACAATAGATAAGAATGACTCAGTTGTAACAACTTATAGAGATCATGGTCATATGATTGCTAGGGGATTAGATCCAAAACGTATTATGGCAGAATTGACAGGTAGAGAAGATGGTTATTCTGCTGGTAAAGGCGGTTCAATGCATATGTTCTCTAAAGAAAATAATTTTTATGGTGGTCATGGTATTGTAGGAGCTCAAGTACCAATAGGAACCGGTATAGCATTCACGCATAAATATAATGGAGAAAAAAATATATGTAGAACATATATTGGTGATGGAGCAATGAACAATGGACAAGTTTTTGAAGCTTTTAATCTAGCTGCTTTATGGAAGCTTCCTGTTTTATACATTATTGAAAATAATAAATATGGAATGGGCACATCTGTAGATAGAGCGGCAGCTGGATTAGATTTGTATAAAAGAGGTGAGGCATTTGGTATTCCTGGTGAGAAGGTAGATGGAATGAATGTATTTTCAGTTATTGAAGCAGCAGATAAAGCAGGTAAATATGTTAGAGAAGGGAATGGACCTTATATTATTGAAGTACAAACATATCGATATAGAGGACATTCAATGTCTGATCCTGCAAAATACAGAACGAAAGAAGAATTAGATAACTATAAGCAAACTGATCCTATTGAAATAGTTAAAGCAGAAATATTAAAGAAAAAAATTGCAACGAATGATGAAATTGAAAAAATTAATAAAGATACTTTAGAAGAAATAAAAAATGCAGCTGAATTTGCAACCAATAGTCCTTTTCCAAAGGACAGTGAGCTTTATACGGATGTGTATTTATAAATTATGACCACAGAAATTTTAATGCCTGCATTATCTCCAACAATGACAGAAGGCAATCTGTCTAAGTGGTTAATTAAAAAAGGAGATACTGTTAAAGCTGGTGATTTGATTGCTGAAATTGAAACCGATAAAGCTACAATGGAAGTAGAAGCGGTCGATGAAGGTGTGGTTCTTGATCTTTTATTTAAAGAAGGAGAAGCCAATATTCCAGTAAATAAAGCTATAGCGATTATTGGCGATCCAAATGAAAAAGTTGAAGTAAATAAAGAAGCTCCCATTGAAAAAGTGATTGAAGAAAAGAAAATTGAAAAAAATATTGAGACAAAAATCGAGAATAAGAAAGCTGATATAACCGATACACCATCACCTAAAATAGAAGAAGATAGAAATTTAAGTTCAGAAGAAATTACTATGCGCCAAGCACTAAGAGACACAATGGCCGAAGAAATGAGAAAAGATAATAAAGTTTTCATACTAGGAGAGGAAGTTGCTGAGTATCAAGGTGCGTATAAAGTCACACAAGGTCTTCTTCAAGAATTTGGAAAAGAAAGAGTATTAGATACGCCTATTTCCGAACATGGATTTACCGGATTAGCAGTTGGAGCAGCATTTAAGGGATTGAGACCAATCTTAGAATTCATGACTTTTAATTTTTCTATGCAAGCAATTGATCAAATTATAAATTCAGCTGCAAAAACACTTTACATGTCTGGAGGACAAATTAATTGTCCTATTGTTTTCAGAGGACCTAACGGTGCAGCTGCACAAGTTGCTGCACAACATAGTCAGGATTTTTCTTCCTGGTATTCTCAAGTTCCAGGTTTAAAAGTCATTGCACCTTCTACGCCATATAATGCAAAAGGTTTGTTGCGTTCTGCAATATCAGATCCAAATCCCGTAATTTTTCTAGAAAATGAAATTCTTTATGGGTTAAAAGGTCCTGTTAATAATGATGTTAACTTCTCAATACCAATTGGAAAAGCAAATATTGAAAAAGAAGGAAAAGATTTAACAATCGTCACTTATTCTATCATGTTGCAGAAATCGAAAGAAGCGGCATTAAGATTAAAAGAGGAATATAATTTAGATGCAGAAATTATTGATCTACAAACTTTACGACCTTTGGATACGGAAACAATTTTAAATTCAGTTAAAAAAACTAATAGACTAATCACTGTAGAAGAGTCATGGCCATTTGGTAGTGTTGGTTCTGAAATTGCAAATATTGTTCAAAGGGACGCATTTGATTATTTAGACTCACCAGTAATAAAAGTTAATAGTGCTGATGTTCCAATGCCATACGCATTAAGCTTAGAAAAATTATATCTTCCTCAAGTAGATGATATTATAAATGCTGCAAAAAAAGTAAGTTATATAAAATAAATGGCAATTAAAGTTTTGATGCCTGCATTATCACCTACAATGTCAGAGGGTGTAATTAATAAGTGGCTAGTTAATATTGGCGATACTGTTTCAGCTGGTGATATTTTAGCTGAAATTGAAACAGATAAAGCAACAATGGAAGTTGAGGCAGTTGATGAGGGAGAAATTACACATTTAATTGATACAACACCAGATAAACAAATTGCTGTTAATTCTGTCATTGCTTTAATCAATGGTAGCAAAGATGAAAAATTAGAAGATTATAATGATAAAGATCAAACTGTAAGCAGTGAAGAAAAAAATGAAGTTTCAGAAGCATCTAAAGTAAATACTGAAGTAGATAAAAGTCAAATAATAGAAATAAGTAAAGATTCAAACACTAATCAAAATGCTAATTTTGCTTCACCGTTTGTTAAAAAATTTTCTAAAGATAACAATATTGATTTAACTCTTATTAAAGGGTCCGGCCCTGATGGCAGGATAATAAAAAAAGATATACAAAATTTTGAACTACAAATTAATAATGAAAATATTTCTGTAATTGAGCCATCTAGTATTAGAAAAATAATTGCTGAAAGAACAACACAAACAAAAAATGAGGTTCCACATTTCTATCTTACAATTGAAACAAGAATGGACAAGCTTATAAATTTAAGAAAAAAAATTAATTTAATTAGTGATATCAAAATATCTTTTAATGATCTTATTGTTAAAGCATGCGCAATGGCAATAGCCAAAAATCCAGAAACAAATATTTCTTGGGTGAATGGTAAAATCCACCAATATAAAAATATCGATATTGCTATTGCGGTAGCTTTAAAAGAAGGATTGATTACCCCAATTGTCAAAGAAGCTGATACAAAAGGATTAGCTGAAATTTCAACAGAAATTAAATCACTAGTAAAAAAAGCTAATCAAAATAAGTTATTACCAGAAGAGTATAGCGGAGGATCTATAACTATCTCTAATTTAGGCATGTATGGAATCACAGAATTTCAAGCAATTATTAATCCACCACAATCAAGTATTATTGCAATTGGATCAATAATTGAAAAACCCGTTGTTAACGCTAGCAATATTGAAATAGGGCATACAATGAAATCTACGATTTCAGCTGATCACAGATCATTAGATGGTGCCGTTGCGGCAAAATTACTCAAAGATTTTAGCGATATTTTAGAAGATCCTTTTCAAATATGGTTGAATAGCTTGGATATGGAAGTTATTTAACTCATATGACTGGACCAAGACATCCTGAAAAAGTAAATAACAAATCAAATCCAATACCAAAAAAACCGAGTTGGATTAGAGTAAAGGCACCAACTTCCAAATTTTTCAAAGAAACAAATAAACTCTTAAAAGATAAAAAAATTGTAACTGTGTGCGAAGAAGCTGCATGTCCAAATATAGCTGAGTGTTGGCAAAAAAAACATGCAACATTTATGATACTCGGAGATATTTGTACTAGAGCTTGTGCATTTTGTAATATTAAAACTGGTAAACCTCATTTTATTGATCACGGTGAAGCTATAAGAATTGCTGAGTCAGTTCAGCAACTGAATTTAGAACACGTGGTTATAACTAGTGTTGACAGAGATGATTTAATAGATGGAGGAGCATTACACTTCATAAATGTCATAGATTCAATAAAATCTTTAAATCCAAATTGCACAATTGAAATTCTAACGCCTGATTTTAAAAATAAACCTGAAGCAATAGATATTTTATCAAAAAATTTACCTGATGTTTTTAATCACAACTTAGAAACAGTGCCAAGATTATATCCTTCAATTCGACCGGGTTCACGGTACTTTGTAAGTTTAAATTTACTCAGTCAAATTAAAGAAAAAAATCCAAGTATATTTACAAAATCAGGTCTCATGGTTGGTTTAGGTGAAACTAAAGAAGAAGTGTATCAAGTAATGGATGATTTAAGAGCAGCTAATGTTGATTTTATTACTATAGGACAATACTTACCACCAACACCAAAACACGCTAAGCTAGAAAAATTTATTACACCACAAGAATTTGATGAATACAAAAAAATGGCATACGCAAAAGGATTTTTAATGGTGGCATCATCACCACTTACCCGCTCCAGTTATCATGCTTCTGATGATTTTAAAATCATGCAAGAAAATAGAAAAAATAAACTTTATTCAATTCAATGAAATCTTCAAATAGGGAGGAAATAGTCGATCACGACGCAAAAGGACTTTTTGATATTGTTTTAGATATTGAAAGTTATCCATATTTTATTCCTTGGTGTTCAGCAATGAGAATTCATTCAAAAAATAAAAATGAAATATATGCTGATATGGTCGTATGGTATAAATATTTTATGCCCCAAACTTTTGGTTCTCACGTCACTTTTGATAAAAAAAAACTTTCAATAAGTACAACTTATATTGAAGGACCTTTAAAAGACCTTAAAACTAATTGGATTTTTGAATCATTAAAAAAAAATCAAACAAGAATTCATTTTAATGTTGAATTTGAATTTAAACGATTTTTTCACCAAAAAATTGCTGAAGCTTTTTTTCCTTTAATTGAAAACAAAATGATTGAATCATTTAAAGTTCGTGCTGATGAAATTTTAGATTAATTGATTTATTTTACTAAATATAAAATCTCTAGTTTTTCTCTGTATGTCCAATCGTTTTCCTTTGTATATTTTCTTGAAAATATAATTACTTTTATTAACTTTAATTCCAATATATACTAATCCTACTGGCTTTAACTTTGTTCCACCATTAGGACCTGCTATACCAGTTGTAGAAATGCAGATTTTTGTTTTTTCATTTTTGTACAGACCATTTATCATGTCTTCAGCCACTTCTTTACTTACAGCTCCAAATTTAGAGAGATTACTTTTTGAAACAGATAAATATTCAGATTTAGCTTTATTGGAATAACTAATAATCCCGTAAGAGAAAATTTTTGAAACTCCACTATATTTTGTGATAGTGTTTGCTATTAGCCCACCTGTGCATGACTCAGCAACTGAAATTGAGATATTTTTTTTTATTAATTTATCTATAACTTTTTTAATAATAGGCATTTACAATATAAAGAATTATTATTGTATATATTCCTGCTATTAAATCATCAAGAATTACACCAAAAGCTGATTTAAGTTTCCTGTCTACTATGTTGGCTGGAAAAATTTTCAATATATCAAAAAAACGAAATAAAATAAAAATTAACATTATTGTTACATAAGAATTTATTATTTTAATTTGATCATAAAATATTAAAATTAAGTATACTCCTAAGAATTCATCAATAACTATTATTTTTGAGTCATGTGATTGTGTGTGTGAAGAGAATTTATTAATAAAAAATAAAGATAGTAAAAAAATTACAAAAAAAATTACTACAAATATTTCTAAAGAAATAATTTTGTATTCAACAATAGGAAATAAAATAATTATTGATAGAAAAGATGCAAAGGTTCCCGGTGGTATTAATTTAATATATCCAGCAAAAAATAAAGATATAAAAAAATTAGCTAATTTTATCATCTGTTATATGAACTATTGACTCAGCTGCAATTCCTTCACCTTTACCAATAAAACCAATTTTTTCATTTGTAGTTGCTTTAATAGATACAGAGGTATTTTTAATTTGAAGTAATGTTGAAATTTTATTTATCATTTTTGTAACATATTTTGTAATTTTTGGTTTTTCTGCAATTATATTAATATCTAAATTTATAATTGAGAAACCTTGATCTTTTAATTTATTTCTACAAAAAATTATAAATTTTGATGAATCTGCATTTTTCCACTTTTTATCTGTATTTGGAAAATGATAACCAATATCTCTTATTGAAAGAGCACCAAAAATACTGTCACAAATTGCATGAAGAACTACATCTGCATCTGAATGACCTTTTAGTTTTGAAAATGGTATTTTAATTCCACCCAATATTAATCCATTTTTACTTTTTTTATCAATTTGATGAATATCATATCCAATACCATATCTTGTTGTTGTTTTCTTAAATGTATTGAAAAATTTAATATCTTCTGGATAGGTAATTTTTATATTATTTTTTTCACCTTTTACAAAATTTATTTTAATTTTAGATTTTTGTAATAATCCAGCATCATCCTTAAACTCCAATTTTTTATATTTGATATGTTCTTTTAATATCAAATTATAACTAAAACCCTGTGGGGTTTGTACATTGATTGCATTTGTTTCCAATTTACTTTTCTTTATTAATTGTCTGTCATTATATGCAACATATGGAATTGCATTATTATTTTTTTCTAATCTGGAAATAATTTTTTTAATTAATTTATTACTACATAAAGGACGTGCAGCATCATGTATTAATACATTCTTAATCTTGAATTTTTTTAAATTTTTTAGAGCATTAAATGATGAAATTTGTCTTGTAAGGCCTGGTTTTGAATAGGTGATTTTTATTTTCTCAGAAAAGGCTTTATGATTAAAGTAAGTGTTTTGATATTTTTTATCTATTGAAATGTTTATAATATCAAAATTTGATAAATCTAAATTTGAAATAAAATAATTTAAAAAATTTGTATTCCCAATTTTTAAGAATTGTTTTGGAATTTTTTGACCAAATCTCTTTCCTTTTCCTCCAGCTAGAATTACAAGTGCATTTTTCATCATTTTAATTTATAAATAATATTATTTTATAATCATTATTTGAAAAATTAACTAAAGTACACAGTGTTCGACCTATCTAAATTACTTAAATCTATTCATTTATCGAGATTATCTTTTTATTTTTTAATTTTTTTAATTGTCTTGAGTTTTGGGATTACATTTTATTTAATGCTTCCCAACAATGACTTGGTTAAAGACCCTCGAAGACTTCAATTTTTTTTGTTAGCTGATGTCATTTTTGTCATTTTACTTATTTCAATCATTATTAGACAAATTGTTCTTATTTTAGTTAGAAGAAGAAAAAGTTATGATGAATCTCGATTATATATAAAATTTGTAAATTTATTTGCTGCAATGGCATTAGGTCCGGCTATTGGTTTGGTTATTATAACTTCACTTTTTTTTAATTTAGAGCTAAGAACTTGGTATGGAGATGCAGTAAGAGACGCGGTTGTAAATTCTAACATTGTAGCAAGAAATTATGAAAATGAGATTCAGGCAGAATTAGTTTCTGATACTCAGTTGATTATGAGAGAAATATTAAAAGTTTCTCAAAATAATGAGGTAAATATTCAATCAATTAGATCAGCGCTAAGTGAATTTATTAATTTGAGAACAATTTCAAGTATTTATATTTTTAATACTGAAGGCAATATTTATCTTAGTCTTAAAGATCCTCTGAATGAAAATTTTTCTCTCCCTTCAAATGAAATATTTAAAGTTGTTGACCAGAACCGAGTATATATTTTTCAATTAGATAAAAATTCTATTACTGCGTATAAAAAAATAAATTTCTTAAACGATGTTTACATGCAAGTTAATAGAAATTTAAATACAAATATTTGGGATCATATTAGTGCTACAAAAGAGGCATTCGAAATTTACACTATGAAAGAAGAAGAAAGCTCAGGAATTCAGATAACTTATTCAATGATATTTGTTCTTTTCTCCATTTGTTTTATATTAGTGGCAATTTTGATTGGTTTTAATCTGGCTAGTAATCTTAGTAAACCAATTACAAACTTAATCAAATCAGCAAATAAAATATCTGAAGGAAACTTTGATGCAAAAGTTAGTGAGACAGATCAATTTCAAGAGATAAAAGTACTACTTTCATCTTATAATAAAATGATTTCTGAAATTGAGAATAAACAAAATGCATTAATATCAAAGAGTCAAGAAGATGAAGAAAAAAGAATTTTTATTGAAGCGATCTTAAGCCTTTTAACAATAGGAGTAATTTCTTTAGATAAAAATTTTAATATTTTATTATTTAATAAAACATTAACAAAACTATTTAGAAATACTAAAACTTTTAAAATAAATGAAAATTTCCTCTCTAATTTTCCTGAATGGAAAAAAATATTTGAGAATTTTGAAACTTCAAATAAAGTATTATTAAACTTTCAATATGATTTTACATTATTTGATGATCAAAGGAACTTTAATATCAGAGTTATTAAAGAGATTAATGATAATAAAATTGAGGGGTATGTTGTTGCTCTAGATGATGCTACATCTTTAATTTTGGCTGAAAAGCATGCAGCTTGGTCTGATATAGCGAGAAAGATAGCACATGAAGTAAAAAATCCACTTACTCCAATCAAACTCTCTGCTGAAAGAATTGAAAAAAAATTTTTAGATGCAAAAACAGATAAAGAGGATATTTCACTTTTAACTAAAACAATATCAAGACAAGTAGATGATATTGGAAAATTAGTAGATGAATTTTCCTCTTTTGCTAGAATGCCCGAAGCAGAAATCAAACTTGATAATCTATCGAAATGCTTAGAAGAGGCATACAATTTATATTTCAATACAAGAAAGGATATAAAACTCAATTTAATTAAACCGGAAAATGATATTTATTTTCACTTTGACACCCTTCAAATCTCAAGATGTTTCAATAACTTAATTAAAAATGCTATTGAGGCTGTAGAAAAAATTCCAAATCCTTCGGTAGAAGTATTAATGACTACTAATGTTAAAAATATAAAAATTGAAATAAAAGATAATGGCGTAGGAATTGATGAAAAAATGTTGAGTAAAATATTTGAGCCCTATTTTACAACTAAAATGAAAGGGACTGGTCTTGGATTGTCTATAGTAAAAAGAATTATTGAAGATCATGGAGGTAAAATAAAAATTGAGAAAAATAAAAATATGGCAGGAACAACATCACTAATTAATTTTGAATACAATGCATAGAGTTTTAATTATTGATGATGAAAAGGATATTTGTTTTCTTATTTCAGAAATTTTAAAAGATGAAAATTATAATACTTCAATTGCTCTTAATTCTGATGAAGCGATTAGTAAATTTAATGAAATCAAACCTGATTTAGTTATTTTAGATGTATGGCTTTCTAACAGTAAATTAGATGGCATTGAGATTTTAAAAGAATTCAAATCAACTAATAGTAATATTCCAATTATTATTATAAGTGGTCATGGAACTGTAGATCTTGCAGTAAAATCTATTAAAAATGGAGCGTATGATTTTTTAGAAAAACCATTCAATAGTGATAAATTAATTATTCTTACTAAGAGAGCAATAGAAAGTTCATCATTGTTGAATGAAAATAAAAATTTAAAAAATACCTTAATTAAAACAATACCATTGATAGGGAATTCAGAATTTATAAGAAAAATTAATAAATGTTTGAATGAACAGAGCTCAAGTAATTCAAGATTACTAATTGAGGGACCATTTGGAACAGGAAAAAAACATTTTACTAATTTGATACATCAAAATTCACCATATAAAGATAAGCTTCCTATATCAATTGATTTTAAAAAGCTAACTAATGAAGCATTGGATAATATGTTTGAGGAAAATAAAAACGCAATTAATGAAAATATTTTTTATCGTTCAAACAATAATTCATTAATACTGCTCAATATTGAAACTCTACCAAATATTTATCAAAAAAAACTTTTAAATTTTCTAGAAAACAAAAAATTTTTTGAAGATCTTGATATCAAATTAAATCATAAAATTATTACAATCACTGAGAAAAATTTAGAAATAGAAATTGAAAAAGGTAATTTTATTAAAAGACTATATGATAGAATTTCAACAGATTGTATCAAATTTAAATCTCTCTCTGATAGGAGAGATGATGTTCTTCCTATTCTTAATTTTTATTTAAATGAAAAAAGTGGAGGAAATTTAAATTTTAAATTTTCTTCTAAAGCCTTAACTAAGTTACAAATGTATGATTGGCCTGGAAATATCTCTCAATTAATAAATTACGTAGAGAAAAGTCTTATACTTAACCAAGATCAAAATATAAAAGAGTTAGAGGTTGATGATTTAGCTTTGCAAATGGGTGATGAAACTGTGACAAATTCTTCAAATAATTCACTGGATTTATCTTTAAAAGAAGCAAGATCAGAGTTTGAAAAAAATTATTTAATATCGCAAATTAAGCGATTTAATGGTAATATAACTAAAGTTTCTGAATTTACAGGAATGGAAAGAACTGCTCTTTATAGAAAATTTAAATCATTAGATATAAAAGTAGAATAACTAATCAATGAAAACAATTATTTGTGGTGCTGGAGATGTTGGATATAGCATAGCTGATAAACTATCTCGCGAAAATTTTGAAGTTACAGTTATTGATGAAGATGAAAATAGGTTAAATAAAGTATCTGAAACATTGGATGTTAAAACAATAAACGGTATTCCCAGCATGCCGTCAGTTTTAGAAAGTGCTGGTGCAAATGACTGTGAAATATTAATTGCAGTTACTAAAAGTGATGAAACTAATATGGTTACTTGTCAAATTGGCCATTCTTTATTTAAGATTAAAAAGAAAATAGCAAGAATTAGGCAGCAGGATTATTTAAAAAATGATTGGAAAGATTTATATAATGATGAAAATTTTCCAATAGATGCAATAATTTCTCCAGAACAAGAGGTTGCAAAAGGGATTTTCAGAAGATTAATCTCTCCAGGAACTATAGATATGGTTGAGTTATCTGATAAAAAATTAAAATTAATTGGATTAAAATGTGAGGATAATTTCTTACATTCAGGTTTATCTGTCAGAGAATTATCAGAAAAATTTCCTGATTACCTTGCTAACATAATGTTTATATTTAGAGGTGATCAAAAATTTACTGTAAATTCATCTACAAAAATTGAAAAAAAAGATACAATTTTTTTAGTTGTTGAAACTGACAATTTGACTGATGTTTTATCTGAGTTTGGGCATCAAGAGTTACAAGCTAAAAAGGCTGTTGTTATTGGCGGTGGCAATATTGGATTTTCGTTGGCACAATTAATTGAAGGTTCTGAGACTTATATAAAAACTGAATTAATTGAAGCTAACAAAGAACGTGCTGAATTTCTTGCGTCAAATTTGGAAAATATCACGGTTACATGTGGAGATGGTTTGGACAATCAGATACTTGAAGAGGTTAACATATCAGAGGCTGGTTATTGTATATCCATTACAGAAGATGATGAAGTCAATATATTATCATCTTTATTAGCTAAAAGAGCAGGTGCTGATACATCAATAACTTTGATAAATAATAGTAATTATTCATCTTTGTTGTCTAATATCGGAGTTGATATGACAATAGATCCAAAAATAATAACAATTTCTAAAATTTTAGAAAAAGTTAGAGGCGTAAAAATAAGAAACGATTATTCAATAGGTGAAGGTTTTGGAGAAGTAATTGAGGCAGATATTCAGTCAGAATCGTTTCTCTGTAATAAAAATCTTAAAGAATTAGAATTACCGAAGGGTATACGTATTGGCTCTATTGTAAGGGATAAAAAAATTATAATCCCTAATAGCCAAACTGTTTTTAAAGAAAATGATGATGTTGTTTTTTTTGCTGAAACTAATTGCATAAAAAAACTAGAGAAACTTTTATCAAAACTTTAAAATAATGCCAAATTTTGCTTGTATAAATAACAAATTTGTAAATTTTAAATCAGCAAAAATTCATATAGAGGATAGAGGATTACAATTTGCAGATAGTGTTTATGAAGTTATTGCAGTTTTAGATAATAATTTAATTGATTTAGATTTTCATCTTAAGAGATTAAAATATTCTCTTCGTGAACTAGAAATCAAATTTACAATTAATAAAAAAAACTTAACTAATATTTTTCTAAATCTAATGAAAAAAAATAAAACAAGAAATGGTATAATATATTTACAAATTACAAGAGGTATTCAATTTAGAGAGCACAAATATAAAAAAAATTTAATCCCAACTTTGATTGTATACACAAGAAATAAAAGTTTTAATTTACCAGGAAAAAAATTTGTAGGAGTAAAAACAATTACATACCAAGATCTTCGATGGAAAAGACGTGATATTAAAACAGTAAATTTACTTCCAAATATTATAGCAGCAAACATTGCCAAAAAGAAAAACGCATATGAGGCAATTTTAATACAAAATGGAAAAGTAACTGAGGGCACATCTTCTAATATTTGGATTATAAAAAGAAATAATTTAATAACTCATCCAGCTAATTCCGATATTTTAAAAGGAGTAACTAGAACATCTCTTTTAAAAATAATAAAAAAAACTAGCCTTAAACTAATAGAAAAACAATTTACCCATAAGCAATTAATTAATGCTGATGAAGTATTTTTAACAAGCTCTGGAAGTTTTATTACTCCTATTTTAAAAATTGATAATAAAAAAATTAATAATGGTAAAATTGGCAATATCACATTGAAACTAGCAGAAATGTATACTGAAGCATGTATAAATGGATAATATAAAGCAAGAGGACATAGAGGACATTTGTTTTAACGTAAGTCAAAATATTATATTGCCAAAATTTAAAAATTTATCAGAGGATGAAATTAATTATAAAAATGGATCTGATTTAGTAACAGCAGCTGATATAGAGGCAGAAAAAGAATTAAAAAAAAATTTGTTAAAAATTCTACCTACTTCAAATTTTATAGGAGAAGAGGAATATTCTAGAAATGAAAAAATATTAAATTTTTATAATGAAGATGCATATTGTTGGACTGTTGACCCAATAGATGGAACAACAAACTTTGCTAATGGTAGAGATAAATTTGCAATTATGATAGCTTTAACATTTAAAGAAAAAATTTTACGTTCTTGGATATATAAACCACTAGAAAAAATTATGTGCTCAGCTATTTTAAATGAAGGTGCTTATATTAATAATAATAAAATTATTACAAAAGGTGTAAATAAAATTGAAGAAACTATAGGATCAATAAGTACCAAGTATTGGGAGCCAGGGTTTAAAGATAAGTTAATGATTTTTAAAAACTTATTTAAAGAAGTTAACTCTTATAGATGCATTGGTTTTGAATATATAGATATAGGCATTGGGATTAGAAATTTTGCTATTTTATCTAAACTATCTCCCTGGGATCATATTCCAGGTATCCTTTTTATAAGAGAGGCAGGTGGATCTGATATTGATTTTGATAAAAATAAATATGACTTTACAAAAAAGAATAAGAATTTAATTGTAAGTAATTCAGAAGATTTAAATTTAAAAATTTTAGAAAAATTAGGAGAATATTCATGAGTATTAAAAATGTTAGTTTTATTGGCTTAGGAGTAATGGGTTATCCAATGGCAGGTCATCTACAAAATAATGGTTATAATGTAACAGTTTATAATAGAACAACTGCTAAAGCAGAAAAATGGTTAGATGAATATAAAGGTAGTATGGCTAAAACTCCTGGTGAAGCTTCTCAAAATTCTGAAATTGTTTTTATGTGTGTTGGACGTGATGAAGATATTATTGAAGTAATGGAAGGTGAAGTTGGAATTCTTTCAAATGTAGCTGAGGGATCAATTATTGTTGATCACACAACAGCTTCTGCAGAAATAGCAAGAAATTATTATCAAAAACTTAAAGATAAAAAATTGAGTTTTCTTGACGCTCCTGTATCTGGTGGTCAGGCTGGAGCAGAAAATGGTGTTCTTTCTATTATGATTGGTGGTGATGAAAAAGATTATAATACTGTTAAGCCTGTTCTCACATCTTATGGTAAAGCCATTGAACTCATTGGTCCATCTGGATCAGGTCAAATAGCTAAAATGATAAATCAAATTTGTATTGCGGGATTAGTGCAAGGTTTATCTGAAGCAATGGCTTTTGGAAAAAAATCGAATGTAGATATGGAAAAGGTTCTAAGTGTTATATCAAAGGGTGCAGCTCAATCATGGCAAATGGAAAATAGATATAGGACTATGCTTGATGGCAAATTTGATTACGGTTTTGCAGTTGATTGGATGCGTAAGGATTTATCAATTTGTTTTAATGAAGCCAGCAAAAATGGAGCAATGCTTCCTGTTACAAAAATTGTTGATAAATATTATGAAGAAGTTCAAAAAAATGGTGGCAATAGGTTTGATACATCATCCCTCATGACACTTTTAGACAAATAAATGTCAAGAAACTTAATATTAGCAATTATATTGTTAACAGCCTCTTCTTTATTTTGGTCAGGAAATTTTTTTTTTGGAAAAGTTGCTCACATAACTGATCTTTCACCATTTAAATTAAGTTTTTTTAGATGGTCTTTAGCTTTGCTTTTACTACTACCTTTCACTCTTAAGAGTATTTTGGAAAATTTAAATTATTACAAAGAAAACTTTTTGCTAATGACTACATTAAGTATTTTAAGTGTTACAATATTTAATTCATTTACATATATTTCATTACAGACTACTTTAGTTTTAAATTCTACTATAATGGCATCTACTGCACCAGTAATTATGATAGGTTTTTCTTGGCTAATGTTTCGAACTAAAATCTCAAAACTACAATTAATTGGTATAATTTTATCTTTATTAGGTGCTCTTGCAATAATTTTAAAAGGAAATTTAAACAATTTATATACTTTAAATTTTACTATTGGAGATATATGGATGTTTGCCGCTGTAATATCTTGGTGCTTATATTCCGTTCTGTTAAAAAAGATGGATACATCAATCCCTCAACTAGCAAGCTTAGAAGTAATGATTATTATTGGCTTATTTTTTATTATTCCATTTTATCTTTTTGAATCTTTCAATGGTACCTTTTTACTTTCATCTTCTTATGACTTTTTCATTATTATTTATGTTGCTATCTTTGCAAGTATTGCTGCTTATTTTGCTTGGAATAAGGGTGTGTATTTAATTGGGCCAAATAGAGCTGGTTTATTTTTACACTTTATACCTGTCTTTGCTGCAATTTGGGCAATAACTTTTTTAAATGAGAGTTTTGCAATATTTCATATTGTAGGTGTTTTTTTTATAATTACAGGAATTATATTATCTAATATAAGATTTAAAAATGAACAAAATAGTCAAAACTGATCAGGAATGGAAATCTTTTCTCACAGAAGATGAATATTATGTAACAAGACAAAAGGGAACAGAACCTCCTTTCTCCGGTAAAAATTTTGAAATTATTAATGGTGGTATTTTTAAATGTAAATGCTGTGGTAATGAATTATTTAATAGTTCTACAAAATATGATTCCTATTGTGGATGGCCAAGTTTTTTTGAGCAAATATCACCTGAAGCAATTAAAACAGAGACTGATAGATCTCATGGAATGGTGCGTATTGAAATTATGTGCGCCAAATGTGATGCTCATTTAGGTCATGTCTTTGATGATGGACCTGAGCCCACCGGCAAAAGATACTGTGTAAATTCGCTTTCTATTAATTACGAAGAATTTGAATAATACTTTTTATACACTCCTATTTTCATCAATAGGTCATGCACTTATGCATATGTTTGCAGCATTTTATTTTGTAATCGTTCTGACGATAGAAAAAGAATGGAATATTTCTTACGATCAATTAATTAGATTATGGTCTCTTGGAGCTCTACTAATTGGTTTAGGAGCAATTCCTTTTGGTTGGTTAAGTGATAAATGGTCCCGTTCAGGAACAATGACAATTATGTTTATCGGAATGGGATTAGCCTCAATTTTATGTGGTTTAAGCACATCTATTTCTTTTTTATTTTTTTCCTTATCACTTCTTGGACTTTTCTGTTCAATTTATCATCCTGTAGGCATTCCTTGGGTGATTCATGCAGCTAACAAACAGGGAAGAGCGCTTGGTGTAAATGGTATTTTTGGTGGGGTAGGGATAGGCTCTGGAGCATTTGTAGCTGGTACTTTGACTGAATTACTAAATTGGCAACTAGCTTTTATATTGCCTGGTCTAATCTCTATTATTATTGGATTATTTCTTATTTACTTAATCTTTATTGATAAAATATCTTACAAAAATTTTTTTATTAAAAATGATCAGGAAGATCATTCAAGAAATGAAATGATTTTAATTGCACTAATCATGCTTTTATCAATGTTTGCCCTTGGATTATCTTTTCATAATACACAAACTGCTTTACCTAAAGTTTTTGAAATACGAATTGGTAACACAAACTCAATTCAAATTGGATTTATGATAGCAATAATCTATTTTATTTCTGGTGCTACAACATTTGTTGGAGGTTTACTTGCTGATAGATTTAATTTAAAGACCATTTATTTAATTGGTATATTTCTTCAGTTTCCATGTTATCTTGGTATAGCTTACATATCTGGCTATTCTTTAGTAGTCTTATGTATTCTAGCTGCCGTATTTAATGCAAGTATTCTGCCTACAGAAAATCTTCTACTTGGAAGGTTTACGCCTCAAAAATATCATGGTGTTGTATACGGAATTAAGTTTATTCTCGCATTTGGATCGGGACCAATTTCGGTATTCTTAATATCAGAAATATATTCCATAACTTTAGAGTTTACTTATTTATTTTTAATTAATGCAATAATGATGGCTATAGTTTCAATTTTTATTATTTTCTTACCAATTCAGAGTAATAAAAGAATAGCTACTCAGTATTAGATTTTAACCCTTCAAGGTAATTAATAACTTCATTAAATTTTTCATCAGGAATATCTTTATAAGTCATACCAAAATGATTTTTTACCTCTAAAGCAACATGAGCATAAGGATTTCTACCCTTTGGATGATTAGGGTGATCAGGTAATTTTCCTTTTAAAAAGTCGCCCGTTTCTTGAATTAACTTCCAAATTTTAGATGCGTTATCTTTATTCAATTTATCTAGCTAAAGCACCCATTGGATCCCAGGGTGCTAGCGCTACTGGTTCCATATCTAAGTATTTTAGAAGTCTTTTGTTAAGATATTTTTTATCAATCACAACTTCATAGGTATATTCGTCAAACCATTCATCAGTCATCATCATATACCCTTGATTACCACTTTTTGTCCCCCAACTATTTTCAATTTTCCATTTAGTTGAATTTCTTTTTTTAATATCCACTCCTGTTAAGAGCATAGCGTGAGTCATTTCACTATCACCGTACTCTAAACGAGTTTGTTTATTCATCTTAAATGAAGTTTGGAAGACATTTTCATAGTCGTAAATGCCCATATCAAGTACACCCATATCACGACTAAAACGTTTACCAACATCACAACCAAACCATACAGCTTCATTGTTTTTTATAGAGTCCATTGCTGATTTTTTTAATTCTTTAATGTCTACATTAAGATATTTAATAATTTGTCCTTCAACAACATTACCAAGATATTCAACGGTATACATTGTATTAAATTTTTTATTGCTCATTGGAGCATGAATTAAGCAAACTTTATCTTTAATATTGATATCTGCATATTTTTTGCAGAAATCAATTGGTGTCATATCTGAAATGACAATGTGTCTATTATCTTTATTTCTAGTAGACCAATTGATAACATCTGGTGGTTGACCAAGAAACATTGCAAGTAAATTATAAATTGTTTCCATCATGTCTTTTTTTAGAGCTGCAGAATTTTTAGCTGGTTTCTTTCTTAGTATAGAAGCAAACTCTCTTAATTTGTGTGTAAGAATATAATTCATAGCACCAGATTTACTGCTATGATTTGTTTCAGGCATTACATCTTTAGGTACTGCACCGTACTTATTAATTAAGTTTACAAACATATCCCACTGACCACCATCTTGCACAGGCGCTTTTAAAAGATGGGTTATTAATCTGCTTTCAAATGATTCATCTCTAGATTTAATAATATTCTCTAAAAAATAATTTGCTTTCTCTAACTTATCCCAAAACATGAAATAATTTTGTGAAAACTCAAATGTATTTAGTTCAAGGCTATCAACAACTTGTAAGCGCATCAGATTTAATCCTGCAAATCCCCAACATCTACCTGATGCCATTTGATTTGTTGCAGGTAGTTCTTTTTTAATAAGATTGGAAAAATTATGATTGATTTGACTAAAGTTTTCCCAATTGAGCGCAACATTGGCTAAATCATTTTTGATTAATGCATTTCGTGAAGCTGTGTTTTTATTATTTCTTAAAAATTTATTTTTGAAAGTTTTGATTGTTGATAGAGATATATTATTTGCCATACTCTCTATTTAAAACTATTTCAGCTTAATTCAATTCTTAACTGTTTTTTTCTTTTTTTTGAGACCCATTTTAGCTTTTCTTTCATCAATTAACCTAATGGCATCTTCTAGTTTTAAGCTATCAATTGTTTGATCACCAAGAATTGATGCATTTATTTTTCCACATTTTACATATGGTCCAAATTTTCCATCATGGGCAGTAATATTTTTCTTTTCTGTTGGATGCTCTCCAAATGTTTTTAACGTCGCATTACCTCTCTGTGTAGGTTTAGCAATTAATTCAATGGCTCTTTCAAGTTCAATATCAAGAATATTATCTGTTTTTTCGAGAGCTTTATATTTTTTATCATGCAAAATATATGGTCCATACATTCCAATACCGGCACTAACCGTTTTATTAGTTTCCGGATGAAATCCTAATTTACGTGGTAAACCAATTAGTTGGATTGCTGTGTTTAATCCTATTTCATCTGGTTCAAAATTTTTAGGAATAGAAACTCTTTTTGGTTTCTTTTCTTTTGTCCCTTCACCAACTTGCATATAAAATCCATAAGGACCTTTTCGAAGAGTAATCATTTCTCCTGTTTCAGGATAAATACCAATTTCTTTTGGTCCGCTAAGAGCAGCGCCATCTTTATCATTTAATTGATTAAACTGAACTGTATATTTGCAATCAGGATAATTAGAGCAGCCAATGAATCCTCCAAACTTTCCAACTTTAATTCCTAGTCTTCCATTATCACATGTTGGGCATTTTCTTTTTTCATCTGATCCGTTTGGTGGAAAGAAATGCGGACCTAGTGCTTCATCTAACACATCAATCACTTCTCTATTTGATTTGCCTACAGTTTCATCGCAAAGTTGTTTAAATGTTTCCCAAAATTTTCTCAGAACTTCTTTCCAATCAAGCTTACCATCAGAAATTTCATCAAGTTGATTTTCAAGATCAGCGGTAAAATCATATTCTACATATTGATTGAAATATTTCTCTAAAAATATCGATACTATTCTTCCTCTATCATGAGGATTAAAACGTTTTTTATCTAAAATTACATAATCTCTATCTTGTAGAACTTTAATAATAGAAGCATAAGTAGATGGTCTGCCAATACCAAGTTCTTCAAGTTTTTTAACTAAGCTTGCTTCGGTGTAACGAGGAGGAGGGGAGGTAAAATGTTGTGTCTTTTCTACTTCTTTGAGATTTAAACTCTCTCCTTCACTCATTGCAGGAAGAATTGTCTCTTTTTCTTCATCTTTATCATCATCTTTAGCTTCTTGATAAACTTTGTACATTCCAGGAAACTTAATTGTTGATCCATTTGCTCGTAAACTAATTTTTTTATCTTCGTTTGTAATATCAACAGCTACTTGATCTAATACAGCACTTGCCATTTGTGAACTTACCGCTCTTTGCCATATAATTTCATATAACTTGTATTCTTCTAAAGTAATGTATTGCTTAATATCTTTTGGTGTTAGATAAATATTTGTTGGTCTAATGCATTCATGTGCTTCCTGGGCATTTTTAGCTTTAGATTTATAAACTCTTGGTGCTTCTGGTAAGTAGTTTGCGCCATAATTATCAGTAACAAAACCTCTAACTTGGTTAATAGCTTCTTTTGACATGATTACACTGTCTGTTCGCATATAAGTTATTAATCCAGTTGTTTCTCCTTTAATATCCGTTCCTTCGTATAGACGTTGGGCTGTTCTCATTGTTTGACTCGCACTAAGACCAAGTTTACGACTAGACTCAATTTGCATTGTAGATGTAGTAAAAGCAGGGTAGGGATTTCTTCTAGCTTCTTTTTTTGTGATATTTCCAACAGTGAAATTAGAATTTTTAATATCATTAAAAATTTTTGTCGCTTCACTCTCATTTTTGATATCAAGTTTATCTACTTTATTCCCATCATAAACTGTTAGTCTAGAATTAATGATTTTATCTTCTTTATTTCTAAACTCGCCTTGTAAAGACCAATATTCCTGTGGAATAAATTTTTCTATTTCAAGTTCTCTTTCACTAATTATTCTTAAGGCAACAGATTGTACTCTACCCGCTGATTTTGAACCTGGTAATTTTCTCCATAGTACTGGAGAAAGTGTAAAACCGACAAGAAAATCTAAAGCTCTTCTTGCAAGATAAGCATTAACTAGATTTTCATCTATTTCTCTTGGCTCTTTAAGACTATCAAGAACTGCATTTTTTGTAATTTCATTAAATGTAACTCGGTGAATATTTAATTTTGAAAGTGATGAATTATCTCTAAGTAGTTTTTCTACATGCCAAGCTATGGCCTCACCTTCACGGTCGGGGTCAGTGGCTAGATATAAATTTTCAGATTTTTTTGCAGCATCTGTTATTTCCTTTATCACTTTTTTTCCACGATCACTGGTTTCCCATTTCATTTGGAAATCATTTTCAGTATCTATCGCATCATTTTTTGCTGATAAATCTCGGACATGACCAACACTTGCTAGAACTTTGAAGTCAGAGCCTAAATATTTATTAATTGACTTTGCCTTCGATGGTGATTCAACAATTAATACATTCATAAATTTTGGCCCCAAATTTCAGTTTAAAGATAATTCGTCAAGAAATTTTAAAAAAAAGTATATTTTTACTTGGATAATTTAATTTTACTTTCAGTTTTGTTTATGAGTCTTTTAATGTTTTCGGTGTGTTTAAGATAAATAATTAAAGTTAAATAAATAAAGAAAATTAAAATATAAAAATTAAAATTAATAAAAATATAATAAGCTGGAGCTACTAAAATTCCAATTAAAGATCCAAGAGAAGAGTATTTACTTACAAAAGCAGTTACAAGCCATACTAATAAAAATAATATTCCAATATAAGGATTAAAACCAAATAAAAAACCAATATACGTTGCCACTCCTTTTCCACCTTTAAATTTCAACCAGACAGGATAGATGTGACCTAATATGGCAAAGTGACAGAGAAGTATTTTATTCAATAAAGAAATATCTTGAAAATACATTTGTAAAATGAGGAACGGAAGAAAGCCTTTAAAAATATCAAAACAAAGAACAATGAATGCTACAAATTTATTTCCTGTTCTTAAAACATTTGTTGCACCTACATTTCCAGAACCAACCTTTCTAATATCTCCCAAGCCAAATAATTTTGTAAAAATCAATGCAAAGGGTAATGATCCTATTACATAAAACAATATGATTATTGATAAACTACTTACTAAAGTCATCTCTGTTTTTAATAATTAAGTCTAGGCATGCCATTCGTACTGCAACACCCATAGCGACCTGTTCTTGTATTAAGCTCCTCGTGACGTCATCGGCAAGTTTGGAGTCTATTTCTACACCACGGTTCATTGGACCTGGATGCATAACGAAAGCATTTTTTTTTGCATATTTAAGTTTATTGTAATCTAAACCATATTTTTTAAAATAAGTCTTTTGATTTGGCATTATTTTCCCAACTATTCTTTCTTTTTGAATACGTAGCATCATAACAATATCACAATTCTGTAATCCCTTTTTCATTTCTGTATAAACGTTCACAGGTAGTTTATTTAAACTTTTTGGTAACCATTCTTTAGGCCCAATAACATTTATTTTTGCTCCTAACTTTGATAGTATGATTATATTTGATCGAGCAACACGGCTATGTAAAATATCCCCGCAAATAGCAATTTTTAATTTTGCAAAATTTTCAAATTTATTTTTTATAGTAAGTGCATCTAATAACGCTTGTGTGGGATGCTCATGACTACCATCACCAGCATTAATTACAGACGCATCTACTGTTTCTGAAATTTTTTTACTAATTCCTTCCTCTGGATGTCTAACAATTAAAACGTCAGGATTCATTGAATTAATAGTAGTCATAGTATCGAGTAAGGTCTCACCTTTGTTAATAGAACTATCTTTTACCACTACATTAATGAGATCTGCTCCTAGTCTTTTAGCAGCAACTTCAAAACTTGTTCTTGTTCTTGTTGAATCTTCAAAAAAAAGATTAAATATTGTTCTTCCTTCTAGAACATTAATTTTTTTAATTTTCCTTTTATTAAAAGTTATATATTTTTTTGATTCATCTAAAATATGCTCAATTTCTTTCTTGGTTAAATCAGCTGTTTCCACTAAATGAATTTTTTTAAAAATATTTTTACTTCTTTTTAATTTGATATTTGTATTTGAAGAAATTGATGAATAATATTTTAAAGCTATTTTTTCTGCATCTTTAAGAATTTTTGAACCTGTAGAGGATCTGATCGCTTTTAATTTTGGCAATTTCACTCTCATTTGCCAATATTTTGAATTTTCTCTTTTATATAATTTTATGTGTCCTGATTTAAGTAGCTTTGAATTCATATGTGTTAATAATGTGTGAGTGTGTGTAAACTAATTTATTAATGATTTCTATATCTATCTAAATATCCTTGTAAGATATAAGCAGCCGATTGTTGATCAAGTTTACTTTTTATCTTTGTTTTACTTAAATCGGCTTTTCTCATTTCTTTAAAAATTACATCTGATGAAAATCTTTCATCCCAAAGAGCCGTAGGTTTTTTAAAAAAGGTTTGAAGATTAATATTAAAATCTCTTACTAATTGGCTTTGTTTGTTTTCACTATTATCCAGGCTAATCGGCAAACCAAGAATAAATCCACCAATTTCATACTCTTTCAAAATATCTTTCATGATAATTAAATCTTTATTAATTCCTTTTCTTTGGATAATTGAAAGAGGTGTAGCGATTATTTTTGATCTATCGCTTACTGCAACACCAATCGTTTTAGTTCCTAGGTCTAGACCTACAAGTATTTGTGATGTATTAAGGCCATCGATTAAATTATTTTGATCATTCATATAATGGAGCTCATAAATTGAAGATTGATAAAAATACAATAAATAAAATTGCTCGTCTATCTAGAATAAAGTTAGATGATAAAGAATCTGAAGATTATATTAATGATCTTAATTCCATTTTAGACTGGGTGGAGCAGTTAAATGAAGTAAATACTGAAAATGTAGAACCGTTAAGTAACATATCATCATCAATTTTACCTAAAAGAGAAGATGTATCTAATGATTCTAATTCTATTGAGGAAATTCTTGAAAACGCTCCTGATAAACTCGAAGGGTTTTTCGCAGTACCAAAGGTTGTAGAATAATGTCTAAATCATCTTTGAAACAAACGTTAAAAGATCTCGAGGCAAAAAAAATATCAATAAGAGAATTAAATCAGGATTATTTAAAAAGAATTAAGGAAAATGAAAATTTAAATGTTTTTATTCATTTTAGTGAAGATAATGTTTTAAAGCAGATTGAAAACTTAGAGAATGATAATTCAGCAAAAAAATTAAAAGGTATTCCGATTGCAATCAAGGATCTATTTTGTACTAAAAGTATGCCTACAACTGCAGCTTCAAAGATTTTAGAAAATTTTAATCCAACTTATGAATCATTTGTTACTCAAAAATTATTAGATGAAGGATCTATTTTTGTTGGTAAAACAAATTTAGATGAGTTTGCTATGGGTTCAGCGACTAATACAAGTTTTTTTGGAAATACGATTAATCCCCTATCAAAAGAGAATGAGCCTTTAGCTCCTGGTGGATCTTCTGGTGGTTCCGCAGCCGCAGTTGCTGCAGATTTATGTTTAGGAGCAACTGGAACAGATACAGGTGGATCAATAAGACAACCAGCTAGCTTTTGTGGTGTTGTTGGTATCAAACCAACATATGGTTTATGTTCACGATGGGGTATAGCTGCATTTGCATCCAGTTTGGATCAAGCAGGAATTTTTTCTCATAATGTTGAAGATGCATCAATATTATTACAATCAATCGCTGGGTTTGATCAAAGAGATAGTACAAGTGCTAAAGTAGATATTCCAAATTATTTTGAAAATTTAGATGATGATCTAAATGGGAAAACTGTTGGTATACCAAAAGAGTATTCAATTGATGGTACACCAATGGAAATAAGTCAGATATGGGAGGAGGCTATCAAGGTTTTAGAAAAAAAAGGTGTTAAAATTAAAAATATTTCACTTCCTCACACTAAATATGCACTTCCTACTTATTATATAATTGCTCCTGCTGAAGCTTCTTCAAATTTAGCTCGTTATGATGGAGTAAAATATGGTTTTAGATCTGATGAAATTAATTCTCTTGATGAAATGTATGAAAATACAAGAGCTCAAGGTTTTGGAAGAGAAGTAAAAAGAAGAATTTTAATAGGAACATACGTATTATCTGCAGGCTACTATGATGCATATTATCTTAAGGCACAAAAAGTAAGAAAATTGATTGCCGATGATTTTAATAGAGCTTTTAAAGAATGTGATTTTATAGTTACTCCTACCGCACCAAGTGCTGCATTTCCCTTAAATGAAAAACAAAATGATCCTATCAAAATGTATTTAAATGATGTGTTTACGGTTCCTGCTTCTTTAGCTGGCCTACCAGGTATTTCCATTCCCTTTGGTAAAGATAAAAATAATTTACCACTAGGTATTCAAATATTAGGAAAACATTTTGATGAACAACAAGTTTTTAATGCCGCTGTATCTCTAGAAAGATCATATGAATAATTTAATAAAAGGTGAAAAGCATGATTGGGAGATGGTAATCGGTCTTGAAATACATGCTCAAGTAAAATCAAATTCTAAATTATTTTCTTCATCATCAACAAAATTTGGCTCATCACCAAATAGTCAAGTATCTTTAGTCGATGCTGCTATGCCAGGAATGTTGCCTGTTATTAATAAGTATTGCGTGGAACAGGCAGTGAAAACTGGAGTCGGTTTAAATGCTAAAATTAATAATTATTCTGTCTTTGATAGAAAAAATTACTTTTATGCTGATCTTCCACAAGGATATCAAATTAGTCAGTATAAATATCCAATTGTTGGAGAAGGAAAAGTTACAATTGATTTTAAAGATGGAACATCGAAAGATATTAGAATTGTAAGATTACATTTAGAGCAAGATGCTGGTAAAAGTTTACACGATCAAAATCCTTCAAAAACATATGTAGATCTCAACAGATCTGGTGTTGCTTTAATGGAAATTGTTAGTGAGCCTGACATTAGAACGCCTGATGAAGCTGGAATGTATATATCCAAAATCAGATCAATTTTAATGTATCTAGATACATGTGATGGAAATATGCAAGAGGGTTCTTTAAGAGCAGATGTAAATATTTCAGTAAGAAAACCTGGAGATGAATATGGAACTCGATGTGAAATTAAAAACTTAAACTCTATAAAGTTTATTAAGCAGGCTATTAATTATGAAGCAAAAAGACAAATAGAAATATTGGAGTCTGGTGGTTCTATTGAACAAAACACAATGCTCTTTAATACATCTACTGGCAAAACTAGACCCATGAGAAATAAAGAAGAAGCTCATGACTATAGATACTTTCCTGATCCAGATTTATTACCACTAGAAATTTCTAAAGAAGAAATAGGGAAAATTAAATCATCAATACCAGAGCTTCCAGATGAGCTTAAGAATAAATTTATTGAGACTTTTAAATTGTCTAATTATGATGCCTCAGTATTAACTGCAGAGAAACAAACATCTGATTATTTTAATGAAACAATTAATTCAGATCCAGAATTAAAAAATCATGCAAAAATAGTTGTAAATTGGATTACTTCTGAATTGTTTTCATTATTAAACAAAAATAATCAAGATTTAAATAACTCTCCAGTATCACCTGAAAAATTAGGACAACTTATAAAGTTAATTTCTACAAATGAAATTTCTGGCAAAATTGCAAAAGATGTATTGGAAGACATGTTTTCTTCAGGAAAAACAGCTAGACAAATCGTAGATGAAAAGGGTTTGCAACAAGTTACAGATCAGGATGAAATAGCAAAAGTTATTGATGAGGTCATTGCAGAAAATCCAAAAATGGTCGAACAGTATCTAGCAGGTAAAGATAAGTTATTAGGTTTCTTTGTTGGCCAAGCTATGAAATTAACTAAAGGAAAAGCTAATCCAAAAATGTTAAATGATATTTTAAAACAAAAATTAAATAAAAAAAATTAAACGTAAAGAATAGCATCTATAAGCAACAATTATAAATGTTAAAACTATCCAAATAATACTTCCTTTGTAATTTTCTGCTGCTCTCCAAATTCCAATAGAAATAAATATTGTCCAAATAAAAATAAAAATTTTTGAGATTAGTGCAAGATTAGTAAAATCTAAAAATGGTATTTGCGAAACAGAGCTATCTGTATTAAAAAAATAAATTTCAAGATTAAATATAACAAGCAAAACAATACCATTTAGTAGTTCCCCAACTAACCAATAGGATTTCCAAAGTTTTATTTTTCCTTCAAAAAAATCTTTTATTATATTTGTATTAGTCATTTTTATTTATCTTTAATATTATAATTATTCATAAAATTTTTAATAGCAATTCAACACTCTTAAATCATTTATTAGGTGTTTTAAATGTATAAGAAGTCCACAAAGAATGCCATTTAGCATAATTATCTTTTTTCTTATTACTGCCTTCAATTATAACAACACTTTCAATTAGATATTTTGTGTTTTCTTTAAATAAGTAATCAAAATATCCACCCTTGTTTGTTCTGACATATTCTTTTCTAAAATAACCATTATTTAAACTCATAATAGAAACCTTATGATTAGCGAGTATTTTATTTTTATATTCTAATAGAATTCTTTTACTTTCATTTAAATTTTTAAGAGGATTGTCTAAAAAAATTAATTCAAAGTCCATATTTGTATCGATATCTTTACCATCAAAATTTTCCACGCTAATTAATGACTTTGCATATCTTTTATAACTTTCAAAAAAATTTTCTGGGTAATTATTTTCTCTATGTTTTTGAGCTAAATTTGGATATCCTTTCTCTCTTGTGAAAATTTCAAATTTTACTAATTTTTCATACTCAATATATTTAGTAACTGATTCAACTTGTATTACATTTAATCCTTTGAACGCTTTTTTAATATTAAGAGCGGGAATATCACCTAATCTACCTTTAATTTTTAATTTATTATCTTCAGCATACAGGAATGCAATTTTAAAATATTCTTTTATAAATGGTATTGGTGATCCTTCAAAATTTTCTCCTATAAAGATATTCGCCACAGCTTTTTCATTATTTGATAAGTGATAATTTTTTGGATCAATCCAAAATTCATGACATAAAGAGATTTTTGTTATTGAAGTTAAGATAATAATAAATATTAATCTTTTTAAAGTAAATTTCATCATGTTCTCTTATATAAAAATTATAAAGTTATATCTATTTTTAATTCTAGTATGTTTTTTAAATTTATTTTCAACATCTTCTATTAGTCATGAAATCAAGCCATCTATTGCAGATTTTACTTATGATGAAAGTTATTTGAATTTTAAAATAAGATTAAACGCTGAATTGATATTATCTAAAATTGATGCATCTACTGTTTCTAATACAGACTCTTCATCACTAAGTGAGATTTATGATAAATTTAGAATTTTAAGCAAAAAAGACCTTGAAGAAATGTTTCAAAATTCTTGGAGTGAAATAAGTTCTAATATTGATATAAAAATTAATAATGAAACAAAGAAAATAAATTTAATTAAAACTGAAGTTGAAGATATAAAAAATTTTGAAATAAGTAGAGATACTCATGTTTATTTTAGAGTTTTATTGGATGAAAATTCTGAACAATTTACATTTAGGTGGGTTAAAAACTACGGCTCAATTATTCTAAGAGAGAATAATAATAACAAATTAGAAGATGAATTAGTTACAGAATATTTGCAATCAGGAATTGAATCAAGTCAATTTTCATTCAAGGAAAATAATTTTAATAAAACATTTAATAGCTTCACAAAATTTTTTGTATTAGGAATTCAACATATAATTCCAAAAGGATTAGATCATATTTTATTCATATTTGGACTTTTTTTATTTTCATCATCTTTAAAAAAATTAATTTCTCAAATAACTATCTTTACTATTGCTCATTCAATTACCCTTATATTTGTTTCTTTATCTTTAATGAGAATCAATCCTCAAATTGTTGAACCTATCATTGCACTTTCTATAGTTTATATAGGATTGGAAAATATTTTTAAAAAATATATAAGAGAATATTTAAGATATGTTGTAATTTTGTTTTTTGGATTACTTCATGGTTTAGGATTTGCATTAGTTTTGAGTGATATAGGTTATAGGAGTACAGACTTATTTATAAATCTTGTATCTTTTAATATTGGTATTGAAGTTGCGCAAATATCTATAGTATTGGTTTTATATCTATTGATTGCTTTAAATTTTGCAAAAAATAAAAATTACAGAATCTTATTTCAAGTGCCATCATCATTATTAATATCTAGTATTGGGTTATATTGGTTTTTTGAAAGAATTAATTTTTTTTAATAATAGCTCATCAATCTAAATCAGCAAAATACCTTTAATTTAATAAATGACTTCTTGAGCATAATTGGAGCAGTAAAAGATTAATTTTATTATATTCTTCATACTTTTCTCATGTTATAAAACTTAATTAAATAGTGAAATTAAACTCAAGTTTTTCTTAGTATAGCTAGGTAAATGGATCTATAAGGAAGAATATTACATTATGAATAAAATAAAGGAGAGATGGGTGAGTGGCTTAAACCACAGGTTTGCTAAACCTGCGAAGGGAGTAATCCCTTCCGAGGGTTCGAATCCCTCTCTCTCCGCCAATTAAAATGTTTAAGGGCAGTATACCAGCAGTCATTACTCCATTTGCTGGAGACAAAGTTGACTATGATTCATTGACTAGTGTATTAATTCACTTAATAGATAATGGATCTCATGGACTTGTTCCATGTGGAACAACTGGTGAGTCACCAACTTTATCACATGATGAACATAAAAAAATAATTGAAGAAACAATCAGAATTGCTGATAAAAGAGTTCCTGTTATTGCCGGCACTGGCTCAAACAATACTTTAGAAGCTCTAGAATATACAGATCATGCTGAAAATTCAGGAGCTGATGCTGCTCTTATTGTAACACCATATTATAACAAACCAACTCAATCTGGATTATATGAGCATTTTAAAACAATAGCAGAAAAAACTAATATCCCTATAATCATATATAACATACCTGGAAGATCAATTGTTGATATGACTATTGAAACAATGATCGAATTATCAAAAATTAAGAACATTATTGGGGTAAAAGATGCAACAAATGATTTATTCAGACCATTACTTACTAGAAAAAAAATGCAAAATAAATTTTGTTATCTATCTGGAGAAGATGGAACGGCATTAGCATACTTAGCGCAAGGAGGACATGGTTGTATTTCAGTGACTGCTAATGTAGCTCCAAAGTTATGTTCAGATATGCACTCTGCTTGGCAGGACGGAGATATTTCTAGGGCTCAAGAAATTAATCTTAAATTATCATCTTTACATAACGCATTATTTATCGAATCTAGTCCTGGTCCAGTAAAATATGCTGCCTCACTTCTAAATTTATGCAATAAAAATACAAGATTGCCACTATCGGAAATAAAAGATGAAACAAAACTAATAGTTAAAAGTTGTCTTAAAGAATTACAACTTTTATAAATGAAAATAATTGCCACAAATAACAGGGCTAACTTTAATTATTCAATATCAAATAAAATAGAAGCTGGTATTGTATTAACTGGATCTGAAGTTAAATCACTTCGAATTAATACAGGATCTATTCGAGGTTCATATATAATAGAAGAAAAAGGTGAGCTATGGATTTCAAACTCTTTTATAAAGAAATATGAAAATTCTACTGATAATAATTACGATCCAAGTAGAAATAGAAAGTTATTAGTTACAAAAAAAGAATTTAACAAAATATCTGGATTTATCAAACAAGGTGGCTTATCAATAATACCGCTATCTTTATACTTCTCAGATAAAGGTTTTGCTAAGCTCTCTTGCGGAATTGCTAAAGGTAAGAAAAAAATAGACAAAAGAGAATCAATTAAACAAAGGGATTGGAATATTAAAAAGCAAAGATTGCTTAAAAAATAATTAACTATTTACTTTTAAAAATTGATCTCTATAAGCCCCATATGGCAAGGATAACTGTTGAAGATTGTATTGATAAATTTTCAAGTAGATTTGAATTAGTTTTAGTAGCTTCGAATAGAGCTAGAAAATTATATTCAGGAGAAAACCCAACAGTAGAAATTGATAATGATAAAAATACTGTGATCGCCCTAAGGGAGATAGCCGAAGAAACTATAACTACAGAACAATTAAAAAATGATTTAATTGTAGAATATCAAACTAATACTTTTAGTGAAGATGAAGATATAAATGAAATAGAAGACAATAGTGATGAAAGTCAACTGGATTCAAATGAGATTAAAAACATTGATTCAGATCAAGTTGAAGAAATTCATGAACAACAAACAGAAGAAATAAATATTGAAACCTCACAAGATAATACAGAAAATTCATCAGATGATGATAAATCGCGAGATTTATAATAAAATTAAATTTTAATTAAAGTAAATAATTCAAAAATTATTTATGACTAAAGAAATTCATAAGGAGTTAGATTTAATAACTTCATATCTTAATACAGAAGAAAAAGATAAAGTAAAACACGCTCTTAAGTTAAGTGAGGAAGCTCACGGAAATCAATTAAGAATATCTGGAGATCCTTTTATAACTCATCCGTTAGAAGTTGCAAAAATTTTGACATCAATTAAATTAGATGCTGACTCTATAGTTGCTGGACTCCTTCACGATACCTTGGAAGACACAAATTTAAATATAGAAGAAATAAACAAAAATTTTGGGAATCAAATAGTAGAACTTGTTGATGGATTAACAAAAATAAATAAATTTTCATTAAAAGTAAACAATCAAAAATTTGGAGAAAATTATAAAAAATTAATTTTAGCTACAACAAAAGATTTAAGGGTGATTTTGGTAAAATTAGCTGATCGACTTCATAACATGAGAACTATACAATTCATTAAAGACAATAATAAAAAAACTAAAATTGCAATGGAGACTTTGGAGGTTTTTGCTCCTTTAGCCCAACGCTTAGGCATGAAAGAATGGCAGGATGAATTAGAGGATATTTCGTTTGAAATAATTAATCCAGATGCAAAAAAAACAATTGAAGAAAGATTGGAATATTTAAAATCAAAAGATGATAATATCGTTGATGAAATTAGATATGAACTAAAAAATATTTTTTTTCAAGAGGATCTATTTTGTAAAGTAGAAGGGAGAATTAAAACTCCGTATTCAATATGGAATAAAATTAAAAATAACAATATTTCCTTTGAGCAACTATCAGATATTATGGCATTTAGGATAATCACTAACTCAACTAGAGAATGTTATCGATGTTTAGGCATAATCCATAGACATTATCCATACATTCAAGGCAGATTTAAAGATTTTATTTCATCACCTAAATCAAATGGATATAGAGCTCTCCACACATCAGTAATGGGACCAAAAAATAAAAAAATTGAAATTCAATTTCGCTCAAATATAATGGATCAAATTGCTGATTTTGGTGTTGCGTCTCATTGGAAATATAAAGATCCAAAAAAAATAAAAGAGAAAGATGCTAAGGAATATAAGTGGGTATATGATTTAGTTGATTCTATGAACTCTTCAGCTTCTCAGGATGAATTAATTCAAAATTCAAAATTAAAAGTATTTCAGAATGATATTTATGTTTTCACCCCTAAAGGCGATCTTGTAGAATTACCAAAAAATGCGACACCTGTAGATTTTGCATATGCAATACATAGTCAAATTGGCGATAAATGTGTAGGTGCTAAAATTAATGATAAATTGCAACCATTGAAAACAATTTTAAAAAATGGTGATCAAATAGAAATTATTACATCAGAAACTTCGCAACCATCACCTTTATGGCAAAGATTTGCAGTAACTACAAAAGTTAAATCTCAGTTAAGAAGATTTTTTAGGTTTAAAAAGAAAGAAGAGCATATAATTTTTGGCAGGGAAATATTAATAAATTATTTTCAAAAAGAAAATTATGAATTCAATCAAAAAATCGAAAAAAAAATACTTGCTGATTTAAATTATAAATCAATAGATGATGTATATGCTTCAATAGGATCAGGAGAAATTACAGCACTTTCGGTAATAAAAAAAATTTATCCTGAATATAATTATATTCCAGTTTCTAAGTTTAATGATAACATTCAAAATCCCATAAAGTTAAAAGGATTGACTGCTGGAATGTCCTATCATCTCGCTGGGTGTTGTTCTCCATTGAAAGGTGATAGTATCGTGGGCATAGTAACTGCAGGAATAGGTGTTGCTGTTCATACGCTTGATTGTGACACTCTCACTTCATATCAAGATACACCAGATAGATGGTTAAATATTTCCTGGGATAATCAAAATAATTTAGATATAGTATCAAATTCAAGAATTGTTGTTGTATTGTTTAATAAACCAGGGAGTCTTGGAAAGGTTACGACTGTTATTGCAAAAAATAATGGTAATATATCAAACATTCTTTTTTCAATTAGGAAACCTGATTTTTTTGAAATTATAATAGACATTGAAGTTAGAGACGCTAATCATTTACAAAATATTATCGCAGCATTAAGAATGGAGAAAGAAGTCTCTTCTTTAGAAAGATTAAAAGGCTAAAAATGATTTATGGAAATGGAATAGATATTATTAATATTAACAGAATAAGAAGAGTAATTAATAAATATGGAAATAAATTTAAAAAAAGATGTTTTAGTATTTCTGAAATACAAAGATCAGAGAAAAGATTGAATTTGGTTGAATCGTATGCAAAAAGATATGCTGCTAAGGAAGCCTGTGCTAAAGCATTAGGCACAGGTTTAGCTAGAGGTGTATTTTGGAAAGATATTGAGGTTGTTAATAACGAATATGGTAAACCATTCATTCAACTTCATGGTAGAGCAAAAGATATTTTAAAAAATATGAATAAAAAATCAAATCCACAAATAGAAGTATCACTTTCTGATGAAAAAAAATATGCAATAGCAAATGTTACAATCTATGATTAAAGCAAAAAAAAGCAGTCTTTTTGGTAATTTGAAATCGATACTTATAGCAATTTTTGTAGCTTTATTAATTAGATCATTTATATTTGAGCCATTCAATATTCCATCGGGATCCATGAAACCCAATCTTCTTGTCGGAGATTTTATTTTTGTTTCAAAATATTCATATGGTTTTTCAAAACATTCTCTTCCATTTTCAATACCTTTAATACCTGGAAAAATTTTTTCAAATACTCCTGATAGAGGAGATGTGGTAGTTTTTAAAACTCCCGAGAATAACAGAACTGATTATATTAAAAGAATAATTGGTCTACCTGGCGATAAAATAGAAATTAAAAATGGCATTATCTTTATTAATGGATCAGAAATTTTAAGAAAAAAATTAAATGATTTTATAGATACAGATAATAAAACTAGTAATAAAAGAGTTAGAATGTTTAACGAATTTTTTTTCAATAAACAGGTAAATATACTTGATATAACAGACAATGGTATAGCGGATAATACTCAGTTATTTAATGTTCCCGAAAATCATTTTTTTGTAATGGGTGATAATAGAGATAATTCTCAAGATAGTAGATTTATTAATACAGTTGGTTTCATTCCTTTTGAAAATTTAGTTGGTAAAGCTCAATTTATTTTCTTTTCTTTAGAAAATTCAAGATTTTTACAGATATGGAAATGGCCAAATTCAATTAGATATGAAAGAATTTTTCAAAAAATTCAATGATAGATAACAAAAAGCTCAATTTATTTGAAAAAAAGATAAATTATAAATTTAAAAATAATAAATTATTAATTCAATCCCTAACACATCCAAGTTTTTATTTAGAAAATGAAAAAAAAATTAACATTAATGAGTTTGAAAGATTTGAATTTTTAGGTGATCGAGTACTTGGATTAATAATAGCAAATTTATTATTTTCAAAATATAAAAAGTTTAATGAGGGTGATTTATCTAAAAAATATTCTTATTTAGTTCAAAAAAAATTTTTGTTTAAAATTTCACAAGAACTGAAAATAGAAGATGTGCTTCAATATAATTTTAAGAAAAAAAATAATAGAATGTTAAATTCAATTTTTTCAGATTCAGTTGAATCATTAATTGGAGCAATATTTATAGATGGGGGATATAATTCTTCATTTGATTTTATAAGTAAATTTTGGTCAAAATCTCTAGATATTGAAGTTTCTAAAACCTTAGACCCAAAAACATTATTGCAAGAAAAGTCACAACAACTTTATAAAAAACTTCCTGAATATAAATTAATCAAAAAAGAGGGACCGCCTCATTCACCCACATTTACTGTTTCAGTAAAAGTTGTGGATTTGAATAAGATCAATTCAAAAGGTTCTTCAATAAGAGAGGCAGAGAGAAATGCTGCGGAAATTGCATTAAAAAAAATTAATGAAAAAAAAAATATTAAAAATTAGTCTTGTCGGTAAGACTAATGCAGGTAAATCAACTCTATTAAATAATCTTGTCGGAGAAAAAATTTCAATAACAAATAAAAAAATTAATACCACTGAAGACTTTGTAATTGGTATTGTTAATATTAAAAATACTCAGTTTGTTCTATATGATACACCTGGTATTAGCTTTCTTAGAGATAATAAATCACAAAAAACTAAATTGAAAAAGAATTTATGGGAAGGCTTAAATCAATCAGATATTATTTTGTATATAATTGACTCTAAAAAAATTGAATTAAATGATTTAAAAAATGACTTTCCTAAACTTTATGAATTAAAAAAAAATATTTCTATTATTTTTAATAAAACTGATTTGATAAAATCAGAAAGTTTACTTAAGCATATAAAATTAATTAAAGAAAAATATGAAATTGAAAAATTTTTAAATATTTCAGCTAAAAAAAAATTAGGTTTTGAAAATTTAATTGATTATCTTTTACAAAAATCAAAATATGGAAGGTGGCTATATAAGAATGATGAAATCACAGATAAGGATGATATTTTTATCACCAATGAATGCACAAGAAATGAGATACTATCATTAATTCATAAAGAAATTCCTTATAATATAGAAGTAACTAATAAAACTTTTAAATATTTAAAAAATGGACAACTAAAAATAAAGCAAGATATTATTATTAAAAATGACAGATACAAAAAAATATTATTAGGTAGAAAAGGATATAAAATAAAAGATATTAGAATAAAAAGTCAAAAAGAAATTTCTAATATTTTAGATGTAAAAACTCATCTTTATATCAATATTATATCATCCGATGCAAAAAAAATTTAACGGAATACTTATACATTCAAAAGTTTTCAAAGATAATGATCTATTAATTAAATTTTTATCAGATACGGATGAAGTATTCTCAGGCATTGTATATGGGGGATTTTCAAAAAATAAGAAAAATATAATGCAACTTGGTTTTTTTTTAAATTTGGATGTAACATACATTGGTAATCGTCCACCATCAATAAAAGCTGAATTATCAAAACCTTATTTATCAAGTGTTATTAATGATAAATATAAACTAAGCTGCCTACTTTCAGTTGTATCTTTAATTAATGCCTCAGTAATTGAAGGACAGAAAATAAACCAAATATATAAAATTTCTAAAGAGTTTTTAGAAATTATGATTAGTAAAAAAAAATGGTTAAATTTCTATTGTATCTACTTATTTGATTTACTTAAATATATTGGATACGAATTAGATTATGTAAACAATAATAGATTAAAATATTTTGATACAGATACTTTAGAATTTAAAGAAAATTACTCAAACTATACTATTGATTTTCCTCACCATCTTTTTGTCAGCAATTCAAATATTGCATTCGATTATAACTCTTTAAATAATTTTTTTAAAATTTTTGAAATTATTTTTATTAAAAATCATTTATCAAATTTAAATCATAAATTGCCAAATCAGTATATTTTATTTAAGAAAAATATAATCAGTTTTTTAGAAAAGAATGAACAAAATAATTGAGTCTAAACTAGATACTATACTTAGTGAAAAGTATCTTTCTTATGCAATATCAACTATTGTTTCAAGGTCATTACCTGATGTGAGAGACGGATTAAAACCTGTTCATCGCAGAATAATTTATTCAATGTATCAACTAAAACTTTTCAAAAGTTCAGGTTATAAAAAATGTGCAAGAATTGTCGGTGATGTAATGGGTAAATTTCATCCGCATGGAGATCAAGCAATTTATGATAGTTTGGTAAGGATGGCGCAGGATTTTTCTACAAGAATTACATTAGTTGATGGCCAGGGTAATTTTGGAAATATTGATGGTGATAATCCTGCAGCAATGCGATACACCGAGGCAAGATTACAAGATTATACAAATTATTTTTTTGATGGTATCGAAGAAAATTCTGTAGATTTTAAAGATAATTATGATGGTCAAAATTTAGAACCTGTGGTTCTACCATCTCAGCTTCCTAATATTTTAATTAATGGAGCAATGGGAATAGCTGTAGGCATGGCCACAAACATTCCTCCTCATAATATTGTTGAATTAATTGATGCATTAAAATTAATAATAAAAAAAGATAAAGCTTCCCTAACTGAAATTTTAAAAATTATAAATGGACCAGATCTTCCTACAGGTGGTGAAATAATTTTAGACATTAATGAAAAAAAACAAATTTATAAGAATGGCAAGGGCTCGTTCAATATTAATGCTAAATACCAAATAGAAGAATTAAAAAATGGTTTGTATCAAATCATTATTACTGAAATTCCATACCAAGTTAATAAAGTTAAGATAATCGAACAACTTGCTAATAATATAAATAATAAAAAATTACCTCTTGATGATGTTGTTGATGAGTCTGATGAAAATATTAGAATAGTCTTAAAACCAAAGAACAGAAATATTGATGCTGAAAAATTAATAAGCTTATGTTTTAAATTAACTGACTTATCTATTAAGTACTCTTGTAATTTTAATGTATTAATTGATGGTATAGAACCCAAACAAATTGGAATTATTGAAATACTTTCTAATTTTTTAGAACATCGAAAAGTTACTATTAAAAGAAAATCCAAATTTAATATAGAAAAAATTAAAAAGAGACTAGAAATTCTTAAGGGGTATCAAATTGTCTTTAAAAATTTAAATTCTATAATAAAAATAATAAGAACTAAGGATAATCCTAAAAAAGAATTAATAAAAAAATACAAATTGTCTGATTTACAATGTGATTCAATTTTAAGTATGCGTTTAGGATCTCTAAGAAAGATTGATGAAAAAAATATTAAAGATGAAATCCAAAAATTAAATGAAGAATTAAAATATCTTAATAAATTAATTAAAGATAAAAAAACATTAGATAAATTTATAGTAAGTGAATTAGATCTTATAAAGGGTGATTTAGATATCGATATAAAGGAGAGAAAATCTTTAATTTCATCAGAACAAAATAATGATATTGATATTAGTATTGATGAGTTTAAAGAAATTGAAAAATTCACCGTTATCATTAATAAAGATTTTCAGCTCAAGAGAATTAAAGAGATAACTGATGAAAAGGAAATTGAAAAAATAAAAAAAGAAAATCTATTTTCAGTTAATTTAAATTCAAATCAAAAAATACTTTTGTTTGTTTCTTCCGGTAAAGTTTACTCGATTGATCCAAATATTTTACCAGGTGGAAATAGTAACCCCAAATCATTTATTTATTTTGTTGATAGTATGCCTAAAGATAAAATTACTGGATTACTTTCATCAATCGATCAAGAATTCTTAATTGTATCCAAAAATGGCAAAGGATTTATTAGTAATACTGAAACTCTTGTAACAAACCAAAAGAAAGGTAAGCAATTATTTAATTTAAAAAATAATGATGTAGTTATTAAAGTATTAAATCTTTCAAAAAAACACATAGCTTGCATTACAAAGTTACAAAAAATGTTAATTTTTGAAATTGATGCTTTGCCAAAATTACAAAAGGGTGGAGGGGTTCAATTAATTAAAATTAAGAAAGATGATTTTTTATCTGATGTCACTCAGTTAACTATTGAGGATGGATTAGAATGGAGCACTGGCTCTAAGAATAGAAAGTTAGAAGATATTGATTATTGGATGGGAAAAAGAGCTCAGGCAGGAAAAAAAGTCCCTAAATATTTTAATAAAAATCTTAAATTTGATTAATAAATACTTTTATTATAATTCAATAGGTTTAAAATTATTACATGAATAAACCTAATCTAAATACACAATCTGTTTTATCAATGAAAGGTGAGGGTTATTACTCTCAAAAAACTGTTGGGGCAAAAAATGCTATAGATAAAATGGAAGTATTAATTGAAGAAGCCTTTAAAAATATTCCTAAAGTTGACAAACTTAGAATAGCTGATTTTGGCAGTGCTGATGGTGGTACAAGTCAAGAAATGTGGTTTAATATTATTGAAAAAATAAAAAAATCTGGAGATAATAGAGAAATTGAAATGTTGTATACTGATTTAGCATCTAATGACTTTTCAGTTTTATTTAGAATGATGCAAGGAATGCAAGGTAATGATAATTTTGCTTACCAGAATAAATTTGAAAATGTTTTCGTACACGGATGTGGTACAGGTTTTCATAAACAATTGATGTCTAATAATAGTTTATCCTTAGGATTCTCTGCGACTGCAATGCACTATGTTTCAGAAAGACCATGTTTGATAAATAACCATGTTCATATGGTAGGTTCAAATGAAAAAGAAAAAAAACAATTTAAAAACCAAGCTCTAAAAGATTGGGAAACAATTTTATTAAATCGATCAAATGAATTAGTTCCAGGTGGAAGGTTTATTTGTATAAATTTTGGAATAGATGAAAAGGGTCGATATTTAGGTAACACTGGCGGTCATAACATGTTTAATAATTTTACTAAACATTGGAAAAATTTAGAGCAAAATGGGATTATTACTAATGAAGAATTTGTTAATGCTACTTTTACTCAACATTATAGAACTGTTGAAGAATTTAGAAAACCTTTTGATGACCCTAATTCAGAAATATCAAAATCTGGGTTGATTCTTAAAAGATGCGAAACTATGTTTACCGATTGCCCTTTTAAAGTTCATTATAATAAAAATAAATCTACTATGTCATCAAGAGAATATGCTGAAACATTAATACCAACAATGAGAAGTTGGTCAGAAACTGTATTTAAAACAGCATTAGAAAAAAGAAATCCTAATGAAATAAATCAAATTGTCGATCAATTTTATAATGCTTATCTTGAGGAAGTAACAGAAAATCCATCAGGTCATGCAATGGATTATATTCATATAGTAATGGATATAGAAAAAAAAATTAACTAAAAATATAAAGAAATATCTTCATGTACAGATTTACATGAAGCTAAATAAATAGCTTGCTCTTTATTAAGTTTCTCTTGTTTTCTTAATCCAAAAGTCTCAGTACCAGTTTCAGATAATTTAATTAAATCACTTAAGATAATTTTATTACCATCCAATCTCCAATTTTTTTCAAAATTGTATATTTTTTTTGCTTCATTAATTAAAGCTAATGCTTCTGTTTTCTTATTGTAATTTTTTTTCAACAATTTTCTTGCTTTTTTGATTGGTTTTGTAATGTTTGAAGTGTCAGTGAAAGAATTAAATAATCTCTCGAAATTTTTAATTATTTCTTCAATTCCATCTCTCTCTTCATTAACTTTATTTAATAACTCATTAAAATTAATTTCTAATTTTGAAAATTCTTTAGCATGTTGAAAAATTTTGATAAATTTTTGTAAATCATTAAATGAGTTATCTACTGATTTAGTATAACTAAGTTTCTTTTTCTTAAAATTATCTAATATTGTTTTAAAATTATCATTTTCCTCTTTCCAATTTGATGGAATTGTCATTTTTATACTCTCAATTTCATTTTCTAATTCAAAAATTTCCTCTTCAAACTTCTGAATTTCATTAAGTTCAGTTTCAAGTCTAATTTCTTTTTTAATTTTTTCTATCTTTGACAATTTCTTATAAATATTTTTTTCAATATTCCTTACTTTTGTGTGAAGTGGCTTATAATTAATAGAGTAATCGTTAAAATTTTTACGTGATAATTTTACTTCTTCTATCAAATTCTTTGAGTCATTGATGTTATTAATCATATTAGTAAAATTTTTATTTTGTTTCTCTGGTAAAAAATCAATATTGGTAGTCATTATGTCATTTGTAATTAATATTGATTCAGAAAAATTTTCTTCATATTTATTATAAGAATAATCTATTAAACATTCTTGAAGTTTAGGATTAATTGGAGGGGGAGAAACTTCTGATGAATAATAAGATCTAAGAGGTAAATAATTTACTAATTGTGGAAAATATCCAACTACACCTAAACCAACTAATTGAAGTACTATAAACACGCTTGCACCTTTCCAAATTTCAGTCGTTTTTATTGATTTTGGTGCTACTCCTCTTAGATAAAATAGTGAAAATCCAAATGGTGGAGTTAAAAATGAAGTTTGCATATTTACACCAATCATTACACCCAACCAAACTGCAGTAACATTTGCTGATGTTTCAGCTAATAGTATCGGCGCAACTATAGGAACAACAACAATAGCAATTTCTATGAAATCTAAAAAAAAACCGAGTACAAATATAACTGCCATTACAACTATAAATTGTGTCCAAAAACCTCCAGGAAGACTAGTGAGAAAATCCTTAACTATTTCTTCACCTCCAAAACCTCTAAACGCTGCTGTTAACATTGCAGCCCCAATCAGAATTATAAAAACCATTGAAGTAGTTAAACTTGTTTCAATCATTACATTTTTTAAAACATTATTTATTTTAAATGTTCTCCAAAAACTCCAAACAACACCAACAAGTAAAAATATAACTGCAAATATTGCAATTACTAAAGCTACCACTTCTGATGTTGATGAAATATTTTTAACATTAAGTTGAAAATTTATTACAATAAAGGTTATTACTATTAATGAAATTATAGTTATTAAAGCTGGCGTATATTTGTTTTTTTTATCATACAATCTATAACCACCCATCACACCTGCACCCACAGCACCTATGGCACCTGCTTGATTTACTGTTGCTATACCAAGTAATATTGAACCTAATACTACAAAAATTAATGCTAATGGTGGGACAAGCGATAGAAAAACTCTCCTAAAGAAATCTCTGTCATAATTTCCTTCATATTCTACTGGAGGTACTGCTTCTTTTTTAAATATTCCAATCAGTAAAACATATAACATGTATAGACCAACAAGAACTAAACCAGGTAAGAAAGCTCCTAAAAACATATTCCCAGCACTGACTGAATCTACACTAAATTGACTTGGTATATTTGTAGAACCAGTTACGTTTTTATAATTTTCTATTCTCATATTATCTGCCGCATCTGAAGCAGATGCTAATTGATCTGACAAAATAATAAGGACAATTGAGGGTGGAATTATTTGACCAAGTGTACCAGAAGAACAAACTATTCCAGACGCAAGTGATTTATTATAATTATTTTTCATCATTGCTGGTAAAGAAATTAAACCCATCGCAACTACCGTAGCCCCTACAATGCCTGTCGTAGCAGCTAATAATGCACCAACAAATATTACAGAAATACCTAATCCTCCCGGAATAGGTCCAAACAATTGCCCCATACTTATCAATAGATCTTCTGCAATTTTTGATTTTTCAAGCATTATTCCCATGAAAATAAAAAGAGGTATTGCTATCAATGTATCTCTTTCTACCTCCCAATATACTCCTCGGAAATTTGTTATTCCTGCATTAAGCCATTGAAAAGGACCATCAGATATAAAATATTCGTTTGGATTACCTTCAATTAAATATCCTGCTAAACCAGCTAAAAATATTGATATAATAGCTGAACCAGGAAGAGCAAAAGCTAATGGATATCCAGAAGCAAGTGCAAATGCCATTAAAAATATTAATAAAAAAAGAAAAAATAATTCCATTATTAATTCTTTCTAATTACTTCTAAACTTCTTAATGAATAAATTATAAATTGTATCAGCATTGTAAGAGCAAATATTATTAAAAAACCCGCCATTAAATATTTGATATTCATTCCTTGGGTACTTTGAGATGTTTCAAAATTCATTATTGGTTGATTTAAAACACATTGTTTACAATACATCCCAAGAAAGAATACAGTTAAGCAAAGTGGAATACCCAGTAATAAACTTCCAAAAAGATTTACTCTTGCTTTATTTTTTTCACTAAAATTAGTATACAAAACATCAACTCTAACGTGGCCATCTTTAATTAAAGTATAATAACTTCCAAATAAAAATAAGCTTCCATACCAAAATCTCACAAGATCGCTCATTAAAGTTTGTTCATATGAAAAAACAAATCTTAAAATAACAATTTGAAATTCTGCAATTACCACAAGAAATGCTAACCAGTAGAAATTGAGAGCTCTGAAGTAATATGCAAAAATTAATGATACAAATAATAGAGGAAAATGAACATATGGGGCTCGAAAAGAATTATTTGAAAATTTTATGTTCCAACTTTTTCCAATCATTTGTTCAAGGAAACCTTCAATTATTAGAAAAGAAATTATGGCGTCAATTATTCCTATTATTAATACTGACCAAAAACCAAATCTAATTATAAAATCATTAACTCTTTCAAGGTTATTGGCAAGAGTCAAATTATCCAGTTTTTTATTATAATAAATAAATATTATTGGAAAAATAATTGCTAATACATAAAGAAAAAATTGAAACGATGAATATATATTTGCTGAATTATATATTGTAAACGCTCCAGGCCAATTACCTGCGAAAGTTAAATAATTATTAACTATAAATGCAAATACTATTAAGATTAAACAAATTGAAAAAAATTTAGAAATATTTGAAATATTCATAAAAAAAAGTGGGGAGTAAACTCCCCACATGAATTAAAATTTAACCTTCAAGTACTCTATTTCTTTGAGTAAAGAAAGATGAGTCAGCTTTTTCTAGCCAACCACTTATTTCACTTCTTGATTTTCTAAAGCTTGCAAGAATTCTTCCAGTTAGTTCATTACCTTCAGCAAGTTCTTCATACAGTTGTTCTGCTGCTTCACCCATTGCGTCGATAACATCTTCGTTGAATTCTCTTAGCTCTACACCATGATCATTAACAAGTCTCTGCAATGCAGCTCCATTATTTGCATTATATTCAGTTAACATTCTTTCGTTTTGAACTGTTGAAGCATGCTCAATAATCATTTGATCTGTTTTGCTTAAACTCGTTAACCAAGATTTATTACAACCTAGTGTTATTAATGTTCCTGGTTCATGACATCCAGGCCAGTAATAATACTTTGCGGCTTCATAGAATCTTGATCTTTCATCATTCCATGGTCCTACCCATTCTGTTGCATCGATGGTTCCATTGATCAAGTTTTCATATATTTGTCCACCTGGCACACCTACAACAGATAAACCAAGTTTAGACATCATCATTCCACCTAATCCAGGAATTCTCATTTTAAGACCTTTGAAATCATCTGGAGAATTAATTTCTTTATTAAACCATCCACCCATTTGAACACCAGAGTTTCCAGCCATAAAGTTTTTCAAACCAAATTCATCACCAAGTTCATCCCAAAGTTCTTGTCCGCCACCATGTCGTATCCATCCGTTGATTTCAGTTGCTATCATTCCAAAAGGAACTGCTGCAAAGAAACCCCAACCTGGATGTTGTCCAATCCAATAGTAGTCAGCACTATTATACATTTGGGCATTTCCAGATGTAACTTCTGTGAATACATCTAATGGTCCTACTCTTTCTCCACCAGCAAAGTGATTTACAACAATACGACCATCACTTAAGTCTGATATTCTTTGAGAAACAGCTTCAGCTCCTGTACCTAGTCCAGGATAGCCTCTACCCCAAGTAGCAACGCAGTTGACTTCTATTCTATCAGCTGCAATAGCTGGAGCTGGGAAAGATGAAACGGCTGTTGCAGCTGCTGCACCAATTCCTGCCTTTTTAAGGAAGTCACGTCTTTTAAAGTTTTTTTTCATATGTCCTCCCGAGATTATATGAATAAATTAATTAATTTATTAATAGAATTATACAAAAATAGAAAATCTATCAATTTCAAATGATATAAATAATAAGAAAATTATTAAAAACTAGAAATTCCTGTCTGATTTTTGCCTAAAATCAGTGAATGAATATCTTCTGCGCCCTCGTAAGTTTTAACTGTTTCTAAGTTAACCAAATGTCTCATGATATGATATTCTTCTAATAACCCATTTGCGCCAAGCATATCACGGGCATTTCTAATTATATCTAAAGATTTTTTACAGTTATTTTTTTTTAAAATACTAATTGCATTAATGA
>CABYXC010000012.1 GCA_902522865.1 uncultured Alphaproteobacteria bacterium
TAAAAGAAATATTGAGATAATTTCTAGACCTATAATCATCAAAGATTGTGCGTGTATTTTTATCATTTGTATCATTTATTTTTATATTATTATTATTAATTTTTAAAATATAATTTAAGAATTCTAATTTTTCTATTTGTTCGTCTTTATCATAACTTATTTTAAAACCATTACTCAATTGAAAATTATATTCATTATTTTTACTAAATATATTTCCTTTTTTTGCATACACTATGTTGTCTTTTTCATCCTTATAAGTAATAAAAATATCTACATATTCATTATTTTTTTTTTCAAAATCTAAGATTGTTGTTTCATTTAAATTTAAAAAATTTGAAAACACAATTTTATCTAAATTTAATGTATTTCTTAAATCATATTCTTTATTTTTATAAATTTCATATACACTTGGCGATAAGTAAAAATTTAAAATTATAAAAAAAAATAAAATAAATATTGTAAATATTATAAGTGAATTTTTTAAAGGTTTTAATCCATAACCTAATGACAATATAGATATTAATTCATTGTCTTTATTTAATTTTATGAAACATAACAAAATTGAAAATATTAATATAAATGGAATAATAACTGTTATAAGATTAGGAATAAGATAAAATGAGAGAAAAAAAACTTCAATTATTTCTATATGCACAAAATTCGAAACAGCTACAAGTCTCGTAATTTGCAGTATCCATGCTACAGAAAGTAAAATAAATAGAACTAATAAAAAATTTTTTAAAATTTCTTGTATTATATAAATATTTATTCTGTTAGTAATCATTAAAAAATTGGTTCATTCAATATTCTAGCTATTTAATAATATACTAAAAAAAACTTATCACTCATTTTTATTCATATTTATTAAATTTTTATCAAAATATGGACAAAATCAATTTACTAAATTAGAAACTTTTTAAAATTATTTATTAGGAGAATATATGGATAGAACTTTTTCAATCATTAAGCCAGATGCAACTAAGAGAAATATTACAGGTGCTATAAATAAAATTATAGAGGAAAATGATTTAGTTATTATTGCTCAAAAAAGGATTAAATTGTCAACTGATAAGGCAGAGGGTTTTTACTCTATTCATAAAGATAAACCATTTTTTAGAGATTTAATTGATTATATGACTTCTGGTCCAGTTGTAGTGCAGGTCCTTGAAGGGTCGAATGCAGTTGAAAAGTATAGAAAAATAATGGGCTCAACTAATCCTGCAAATGCAGAAGAAGGTACTATAAGAAAATTACACGCTCTTAATATTCAAGAAAATTCTGTACATGGCTCTGATTCATCTGAGAATGCAGAAATTGAGATAAAGTATTTTTTTGATGAGATTGAAATAGTTTGTTAAAATAATGAAAATATAATTATCAAAATAATTGCCACAAAAACAATTGTATAAATTGTCAACTTATTAAAAGTTTTCCATGTTTTTGCCTTATCTTTAACTATATTATCTTTATTATAATCCATCGAATATATAATAATTAATATCAATCATATTGCAATAATTTAATGAATAAATTTATTTTATTTTTCCTTTTAATTTGTTTCAGCAAATATTCTTTTTCTAAAGATCTTTTTGAAACACAATATTATGATATTGAATTTATATCAAATAATATTCAAGATGATAAAATAAATAAGATTAACCAAATTAAAAAAGAAAGTTTATTAAATATATTTGAAAATACCTTAAGTAATGAAAATTATATCTTAATAAAAAACGTGCTTTCAGGAGATTTAATCAATTCTTTTATAAAAAATATAACTATAAATGATGAAATAATTATAAATAATAAATATGCATCAAAAATAAAAGTAAATTTTGAGAAAAAAAAAATAATTAATTTTTATAGACAAAATAAATTATCTTATATTGAATACATACCAAATCAATTTTTATTAATTGTATATGAGGAAAATGAAATCAATCACAATCTTTTTACAAAAAATAATTCTTTTTATTTATATTACAAACAAAATCTAATATCTAACAGATTTTTTAAACTCCCAAATTTAGACATTAATGATAGATTTATATTAACAAAAGAGGATTTAAAAAATATAGATCTAAACAAAATAAAAAAATTCTTAAGGAAATACAATTTATTAAATGCCTCTATTATTTTAGCTCATATGGGCAAAGAAAATGTAATATATGATTTTATATTGTATTCAGATGGAGAAATTATAAATAAAAAATTAGATTTTAACAATTTACAATTGAATGAATTTTTTGTTTTTTTAGAAAATGAGACAGTAGATAGCTGGAAAAAAATAAATCAGATCCAAAATAAAACACTAAATGTCATAAGTTGTGAAATAAATTATTATAATATGTTAGAGCTTAAGGAGATTAGAAACAATTTAAATAATATATCTATTATAGAAAATTTAAAAATCAAATCTTTATCTTATCAGAATATTCAGTACGATATTTATTTTTATGGTGATTTAAATATACTATTAAATCTTTTTGATTTAAATCGATTAAATATCAAAGATATTGATACTCAATGCATCATTAAATTAAAATGATAAAACAAAAAAGTTTTAAATATAAATTCGATAGTGAATTTAATGAATATAATTTTTTTGTTAATAAAACTAATACTTATGCTTTTAAAAGATTAATTAATAATAATACACAGTTATCATTTTTATATGGGCCAAAAAAATCAGGAAAATCCTATCTTGCACAAATTTGGTTATTAAAAAATTACGGTATTGAATTTAAAAATAATTTTGAAATTCTTTTAGATAATAAAAGAAACGTATTGATTGATAATTTACTATGTTTTGATCAAGAAAAAATTTTTCATATTGTAGATTATTGTATTTTAAATAATTTAAAATTACTAATTACATCAAATATTAAAATCAATGAAATAAAATTTGAATTTAAAGATTTATCATCTCGTCTCAAAACATTTACAAATTTAGAAATATATAATCCAGATGATGAAATGCTTTTAGCTGTTCTTACTAAACTGCTAATAGATAAGCAATTTATTATTAATTCAAGTGATATCTTTGAATATATTTTAAGAAGGGTTGATAGGAGCTATAAAGGTATTAATGAAATTGTAAACAAACTAGATATATTATCACTAGAAAAAAAAAGACAATTAACAATACCATTAATAAAAGAAATACTGTAGATGGATCAAAAATTATGAATAAATATAGATCTCATTTATGTTCTGATTTATCTATTAAAAACTTAGGTAAAAAAGTTACTTTATCTGGTTGGGCTGATACAATTAGAGATCATGGAAATTTATTATTTATAGATTTAAGAGATAATTATGGAATTACACAGTGTGTAATTGATGGAAGTCATCAATTTTTTAAACAAATTAGTAAATTAAGTAATGAAAGTGTTTTAACAATTATTGGTGAAGTTGTTAAAAGATCTGATGAAACAATAAACAAAAATCTTAAAACAGGTGAAATTGAAATACAGATTGAAGACTATAAAATTTTATCTAAATCTGAAATTCTACCTTTGCCTGTAAATTCTGACATAGAATATGGAGAGGAAATTAGACTAAAGTATAGATTTTTAGATTTAAGAAGAAACAAACTACACAAAAACATAATATTGAGAAACAAAATAATATCAGACATTAGAAAGAAAATGATTGATAGAAACTTTATAGAATTTCAAACTCCAATTCTAACTTCATCATCTCCAGAGGGAGCAAGAGATTATTTAGTCCCATCTAGAATGCACCAAGGCAAATTTTATGCTCTTCCTCAAGCACCACAACAATTTAAACAATTATTAATGATTGCAGGATTTGATAAATATTTTCAAATTGCACCATGTTTTAGAGATGAAGATAGTAGGGCAGATCGTTCTCCTGGAGAATTTTATCAATTAGATTTCGAAATGAGTTTTGTAACTCAAGATGATGTGTTTGAAGCTATTGAGCCAGTTTTATTTGAAATATTTGATGAAAATAAGAAAAATAATGAAATTAAGGTAAGTCCGTACCCATTTAGGAGAATACCTCATAAAGAGTCGATGGAAATTTATGGTTCTGATAAGCCTGATTTACGAAATCCACTTGTCATAGATGATTATACAAATGTGTTTAAAGGTTCAAATTTTAAAATATTTAGTAATCAAATAGAAAAAGGATCAGTTGTTAAGGGAATAGTTGTTAAAAATACTGGCGATCAACCTAGAAGTTTCTTTGATAAATTAAACAATTGGGCAAGAGAAGAGGGTGCAGCTGGATTAGGCTATATTTCATTTATAGAAAATAGTTTTAAAGGTCCTATTGCAAAGAATTTAAATGAAGATCAATTACTATTATTAAAACTTGAAGAAAATGACTCAATATTTTTCATATGTGATAAATTAAAAGAGGCCCAATTATTTTCTGGTAAAGTAAGAGAAAAAATTTGTAATGATTTAAGTTTACTAAATAAAAATTCTTTTGAATTTTGCTGGATAGTTGATTTTCCAATGTATGAAATTGATGAAAAAACTAATAAAATACAATTTAGCCATAATCCTTTTTCAATGCCTCAAGGTGAGATGGAAGCTTTAGAAAAAAAAGATCCTCTTGATATAAAAGCGTTTCAATATGATATTGTATGTAATGGTGTAGAGTTATCTTCTGGAGCAATTAGAAATCATAAACCAGAAATTATGTATAAAGCCTTTGATATAGCTGGATATTCTAAAGAAGATTTAGAAGAAAAATTTTCAGGAATGCTTAATGCTTTAAAATTTGGAGCACCTCCTCATGGCGGTAGTGCACCAGGTATTGATAGAATTGTTATGTTACTTGCAGATGAGCCAAACATTAGAGAAGTAATAGCATTTCCAATGAATCAACAAGCTATGGATTTAATGATGGACGCCCCTGCAAGTATTGATAAAGAACGATTAGAAGAATTAGGTATTAAATTAATAGATAAAAATTAATCCCGTTCCTAAAATCGCAATAATTGTTCCCACCCATGCACCAAAAGAAGGGATTTTTTTTGTTAATATCCACAAAAGAAATAATATCATTATTGGACTAGTTGAAGATAAAGTTGCAACAATACCTGCATCAGCTTTTTGTAATGCGATTAAAAGTAAACTCATACCTAAGGCCATTCCTAAGAAGCCACTAAGAATTGATTGGTAAATAATTTTTGCTGTAAGATCAACTTTTGTATTAAAAACTTCATAATTTAAAAAAAATGTAAATGATAAAAAAATACATGAAATAGTTGTTCTAATTGCTGCTGAAGCTATTGGATCTGCTCCATCTGATAATATAGGTTTCATCATAACCAATCCAATTGCTTGGCATAAAGCGGCTCCAATGGATAAAATAATTCCTATATAAAGTGAACCTTCTACTTTTTCCCATCTATGCTCAGATCCTTTTTTATCTCCATATGAAATTGCAAAAACAACACCAAAAAAAACAACAAAACATCCAATAATACTAATAGTTGAAGCAAGTTCCTTTAGAAAAAAAATATTAATTACTACTGTAAAAGGAGCAGCTAATGAAAATAAAATATTATTTCTTCTGGGCCCAATTTTTTGCAAAGCAATAAACAATAAAGTATCACCTAAAAATATGCCTACAATTCCTGAAACAATAATAATAGTTAAGTAATCGATACTAATTGTATTCCAAGTATTTATATAAAATGTGTAAGTAATTAACATTATTGATACAAAAAATAATCTAAGACGATTAAAGGCTAAACCTCCAATAGTTCTTGTAACATCTGCTGATACTAAAGAAGCTACTGCCCAACAAAGTGCAGCAGCCATTGCAATAAAGTAATAATAGATCATATTATTTATTAAAATAAACTTAAAATAAATTTAATAGGTATTGATAAATACTCACCCAAGAGATGTTCTTGTAATGCAAATCTTTTAATTAATCCTGTAGCTCTTAATATTGCATATATTACTAAAGCCCATAAATAAATTCCAAAAATAAAATTTATGTATGATATTATTTTTATAAATTTGTTATAATAATTCATAATGAAACCTAAATATTGGAATAAAGGTAAGATTTACCTATCAAATAAAGATAAAGTTTTGAAGAAATTAATTCAAACTTATAGGAATGAATATTTAAATCTAAATTCTAATTATTTTCATTCATTAATTAATTCAATAATTGGTCAACAAATATCAGTATCTGCAGCTGATTCGATGAAAACTAAATTTTTTAAACTTAACAGAAATATAACACCACAAACTGTATCAAAATTACGTACTACAGATTTAAGAAAATGTGGTCTATCAAGACAAAAAATTTTGTATATTAGAAATATTTCTAAATTTTTTTTAAAAAACAAGAAATTCATAAAAAATATAAATAAATCTTCTGAAGAAGAAATTTATAATAATTTAATTGAAATAAAAGGAGTAGGGAATTGGACTATTCATATGTTTTTAATGTTCAGTTATGGAAGTTCAAATATTTTTCCAACAGGTGATTTAGGGTTTTTAAAAGCCATTTCAAAACTTTATAAGTTTCAACTTCCTATAAGTGAAAGAAAACTTCAATTACTTTATAAAAAATGGAGTCCTTATAGTTCACAAGCCACATGGTATTTATGGAGATCATTAGACCCCATTCCAGTTAATTATTGATATTTGCTCCTTGCTCTATCCAAATTTTTAGTATCTCTCTTTCATTTTTTGTAATACCAGTAAGATTATTCGGAGGCATAATTTCAGCATCAATAGCCTGAGCTTTGATTAATTTGATATTATTTATAATATCTTGAGACGTGTCATATACCACTCCTTTTGGCGCCGCTTCAATACCTTCATAAGTTGGGTATTTGGCATGACATGTTCCACATCTGTACTTAATTATATTTTGTACTTCATTGAAACTGACTAATTCTAAAGAAAGAGATGCGTTTGCATCTTTTTTTTCAAATATTGAAAGACTACTTAAAGTCATTAAAAAAAACATGATTAAACCAGCTGATGGTAAAATCCAAAATTTATATTGTTTTTTATTTCTTAAATTAAAGTAATGGCGAGTTAAAATGCCAGCTATTGATATAACAGCTAAAATTAACCAATTATTTACTGCCCCATACGTAAAAGAAAAATGTGAACTAATCATGATAAATAAAACAGGTAGTGTAAAATAATTATTATGAATTGATCTGTTTTTTGCTTCTAATGAAAGATTTAAATTAGGCTTTTGTTTATTTTCAGCTGATGAAACAAGATTTCTTTGTGCAGGAATAATTACTCTAAAAACATTAGCCGCCATAATGGTGCCAATGATTGCTCCAACATGTATGTATGCAGCTCTTGATCCATAAATTTGGGTTAAAAAATAACTTAATAATACAAATAATAAAACACCAGTTGCAATCAAAGTTTGTTCATTATCTTTTAAAACATTTTTACAAAGATAATCATATAGAAGCCAAGATCCTATAAGTAAGAATATAGATATTAGAATTGCTTGAAATGGAGTTAATATAATACCGCTTGCTCCCAACATCATAGAGCTTGCATTTAAGTAATAAACTAAAATAAGTAGCACAAAACCACTTATCCAAGTTGCATACGCCTCCCATTTAAACCAATGAAGAACTTTTGGAAGTTTTTTAGGAGGTCCTTTTAATTTTTCAATTCTATAAAACCCACCTGAATGAACAGACCATAAATAACCATCAAGATGTTTAAAATCTGGATCATCTCTTTCAAGTCTACTATCGAGCCAATTAAAATAAAATGATGTTCCAATCCATGCTACACCAACAATTATATGAACCCATCTAACAATTAAATGTAACCACTCAGAATATACTGCAAATAATGTTTCTGTTGGAACTCCTAAATTATAAAAAGCTGCAGTAAAAGATATGACTATAGTTGTTGCAATTACAATATAGAGCCTTTGTTCTTTAGATTTTAAACTTGAAAATGCCCCGAGAACAAAAAATAATAATAAACCTAATAATGCCGATGCTGGTAGTGACAAAAGTAAATTATGAAAAAAGGTTTGAAAGTCATAAGATTGAACTGGTGCAACAATTTTAAGAAATAATTCCATTTTAATATCTTATTTTATTTTCTTCTTTTTCCCAAATATTAAATGCTTTTATTGCCTCATCACGTGATATTTGACTAATAGGAATTTTTCTCTCTTTCATTTCTACTGATAGTTCATCATAAATAAACTTGTCATCAAATTTAATTTTTGCAGCATCTTCTCTAGAATTACCATAATATACTTTGTCTATATGTGACCAATATATCGCACTCAAGCACATAGGACATGGTTCGCAACTTGAATACAATTCACAACCTTCTAAGTTAAAGGTATTTAATTTTTGACATGCATTTCTAATGGCAACAATTTCAGCGTGAGCAGTAGGATCATTATTAAATGTTACTCTATTTACTCCTTCTGCAATAATTTCATTTTCTTTTACAATAACACATCCAAAAGGACCTCCATTATTTTTGATATTATCAATTGATAATAAAATAGCTCTTTTCATAAAATCTATATTCGTCATATAACTTCTTTGATTTTATTATTTGATAAATGTTTTAAGCTATTTTTTATTGATATTATTCTTGTAATTATTGAGAAAGCTATTTCATTTGGATCTTTTGAAATGCCAATATCAATTCCAATCGGACACTCAATTTTCTCAACTATTAATTTATTGTGACCATTATCGATTAATCTTTTATAAAACCTTTTTTTCTTTGTAAGAGATCCAATTAAACCAACAAAAGTATTATTTTTTTTCAAAATTTCATTTAATATTTTTAAGTCATAATTATGACTGTGAGTTAAGACTATAAAATAAGAATTATCTTCTAGTTTTGATACAATCTCCCAAGGTTTTTTCGAAAGTAAATAATTTACATCTTTGATATTTGTCATTTTTAAATAATCTTCTCTTGAATCAATTATAAAAGTATTAAAATTAATATTTTCTAATTTAGAAATTAACGCTTGACCAATATGTCCTGATCCAAAGATATATAAGTTAGGTTTAATATTATTAACAACATATTCATTTTTTAGTGCATCTTTGGAATTATTATGTAAGCTTAATTTAACTTGTACGTATCCACCACAACATTGTCCAATTCCTGGCCCAAGCGGAATATTCATTACTTTATTTGCTATATTGTTAACAATTAATCTTCTCGCTTCATCGATAACTAAATATTCTAAGTTTCCGCCACCGATAGTTCCAAAGATAGTATCAGTTGAGATTAATATAATATCATCTAAACTATTGGGCGATGATCCTTTAACTTCAATAATTTTAGCCTTAACTATTTTACTATTAAAATTTATATTTTTACTTAATTTTTTAAGATACATTTTAATGCAAACTTTTTAATATATTTTCAGCAGTAGCAGGTGCAATTAAATTTTCAGAATTTTTTCCTTTATTGGCATTATATACTGCGTCCTTTAATGCAATAAAACTTGAAATTGCTAGCATAAATGGTGGCTCTCCAACAGCTTTAGAGCGATTAATAACCTTTTCTTTATTAAAACCACGATCATAAATTGCAACATTAAATTTAAATGGTGTCTCACCTGCAGTTGGTATTTTGTAAGTAGAAGGACTATGAGTTGCTAGAACTCCATTTGATTTCCAAGACACTTCTTCAGTTGTAAGCCAACCTAATCCTTGAATATAACCACCCTCAATTTGCCCTTTATCAATTCTCTTATTTATAGAATTGCCAACATCATGAATTATATCAACTTGAAGTATTTTATTTTCACCAGTTAATTTATCAATAACTACTTCTGTTACTGCTGCTCCATAAGTAAAATACAAGAACGGCCTTCCTTGAAGTGTTTTTGTATTTACATTAATTTTATCAGTTTTATAGAAACCTGAAGATGACAATGGAATTCTATTCAAGTAAGCAGTATTTATCAATTCTTTAAAAGATATTTTTCTTTTATCAAAATAAACAAAATTATTTTCATATTTTATTTTGCTATTTGTTTTAAAATAATCATAGATAAATTCATTTAAACCTGATTTGATATTATTTATAGCATTAACAATTGCTGCTCCATTTATATCAGTTGTAGCTGATGCTGCACTTGCTGATGTGTTAGGCACTTTTTCTGTATCCGTTGAAGAGATTTTTATATTTTCGTAATTAAGGCCAAATTCATTTGAAGCCACTAAAGCAAGTTTCGTCATTAATCCTTGACCCATTTCAATTCCTCCATGATTTAAATGAATGGATCCATCAGTGTAGATATGAACTAAGGCACCACCTTGGTTTAAATGAGTAGTTGTAAATGATATTCCAAACTTTAAAGGTGTTATTGCTATTCCTTTTTTTAGAACTTTATTTTTTTTATTAAAATTATTAATTTCTGCTTTTCTTTTTTTGTAATTAGATTCCTTAATTAGTTTATTAAAAATATCTTCAATCACATTGTCAGTAATTCTCATCCCATAATGAGTAGTATTTTTAATTTTATCTTTATAAAAGTTAATTTTTCTTATTTCACTTGCTTCTCGATTTAATTTTTGGGCAATGTTTTCAATTATATTTTCAATACAAAACATTCCTTGAGGCCCACCAAATCCACGAAAAGCTGTATTAGAAACAGTATTCGTTTTACATCTATACGAATTAATTTCTATATTTGGTAAGAAGTAGGCATTATCTATATGATAGATAGCTCTATCATTTATAGCTCCTGATAAATCTGGAGAGATACCGCATCTCGATGCCATCATTATTTTTAGAGCAAGTATTTCACCGCTATTATCAAAACCTACTTCATAATCAAATAAAAAATCATGCCTTTTTCCAGTCATGATCATATCATCATCTCTATCGACTCTTAACTTTACTGGTTTAGATAACTTTTTTGCTGCAATGCTTGTAATGGCTGCAAACAAAAAAGATTGTGTTTCTTTTCCTCCAAAACCACCACCAATTCTTCTTACTATCACATGGATACTATTGTAATTTTGTTTAAGAACTTTACCGATAATTTGCTGTGTTTCTGATGGATGTTGCGTTGAAGAATAAACTAAAAAATTATTATCTTCTTGTGGAATAGTCATTGCAATTTGACCTTCTAAATAAAAATGATCTTGACCCCCTGAATACAATTTACCTTTTAGAATGTTGTCAGATTTTTTAAACCCATCTTTTATATTTCCTCTTGTTAGATGCTTCGGTTTTAAAACAAATGATTTTTTCTTTAATGCTTCTTCAATTGAAATGATCGGTTTAGATATTTTTAAGTCTATTTTTACTTTTAATGCAGCTTTTTTTGCTAAATTATTAGTCTTTGCTATAACTGCAAAAATTGGTTGTCCATAATATTCTATATTTTTTGAAGTAAATATTTTATCTCCCTTAAATATTGGTCCAACATCATTTATACCTTCAATGTCTTTTTCAGTAATAATGTCTATTACACCTTCTGAAGATAAAACATCTTTATAATCAATTTTTTTTATTACTCCTTTACTGCAATTACTGTATCCAATTACTGCGTGAAGTAAATTTTTAGGCTCTGATATATCATCAGTATAAATTGCTTTTCCAGTAACATGTTTTACTGCACTTTCATGTTCAATATTTTTTGTAAATATTTTTTCCACTAATATAATGTTGATTTAATTTTATTATTTTCATTTAAAAACCTCTCTAAAAGGTTTTGACTAATTTTAGTTCTGTAATTTTTTGACGCTCTCATATCATCTATTGGATCAAATTCTTTTTTAATAATTTTCTTTGCTTCGTTAATATTTTCTTCATTAAATATTTTATTCAATAAAAATTTTTGTGCTTTTTCAGCTATTTTTGGAGTTTCTGCCAAACCTCCACAAACAATTTTTATTTCTTTAATAATATTTTTTTCAATTCTAGCATTTATTGCCATGAAAACAGAACTTATGTCATCATCTATTCTTTTTGAAATTTTATAACATTTAAGAATATTTTTTTTATAAATGGGTATTATAATTTCTTTAATTATTTCATTAGGTTTTAATTTAGTTTTTCGATAGCTGAGAAAATAATTATCCAATAATAAATTTTTTTTAACTTTTCCTTGAATTACAATTTTACTATTGAGTGCAATTAACACAGGCAAACTATCACCTATTGGAGATGCGCTTCCAATGTTACCTCCAAGAGATGCAGTATTTCTTATTTGCTCAGATCCATATCTTTCAAACATTTTAGCAAATGTTGGATAAATATTTTCTAAAATTGGTAAAATATCATTTATGGGGGTAGCGGATCCAATGTGTAAATTATTGTTTTTATTTTTAACATAATTTAAATCTTTATTTGATCCTAAATAAAAAATATTTTTTAAATCTTTTCTTTTTTTTGTTACCTCAAGAGCAAGATCTGTACCCCCGACTAGTAAATGTCCATTACTAATCTTTTGATAGTCTTTTATTAGAGAATTTAAATTATAATGGATGAAAAACTTACAATCATTTTTTTTAATAACAATATCAGTTTTCTTAATTGATTTTAATGATCTAATAACTTTACTTTTTGAAAATTTATTACTTTTATAGCTATACATATTTTTAATTGCATTTTTAATTGGAAGATAACCTGTACATCTACATAAATTTCCAGAAAGAAATTTATCTATATTTTCTTCTGTTGGTTTTATTTTGTTTTCGTACATATTATACATTGACATAATAATACCAGGTGTACAAAAACCACATTGAGATCCATCACTATCAATCATTGATTGTTGAACAGGATGAAGTCTATTTTTTTTTATATGCTCAACCGTTATTAATTGCTTGCCATGTAGAGAGTACAAAAAAGTAATACAAGTATTTATACTTTTATAAGAAATTTTATTTTCTTTTAATTCTCCTACAACTGCAGTACATGCTCCGCAATCACCAGATGCGCAACCTTCTTTTGTTCCAGTTAACTCATGATTGTTTCGAAGATAATTTAAGACAGTTGTATTTGTGTCTAAATCTTTGATAGATATTTTTTCTTCATTAAGAAGAAAATCGACATGCGCTCTAGACACTAGCTTCCTCTATATGTTGAATAACTCCACGGGGTAATAAGAAGAGGTACATGGTAGTGTTCTTCTTTGTTAATCCCAAATCTAATTATTACGTCATCAAGAAAAAATGGTTCATCAAGATTTGTAAATTCCTTAAAATAACTCCCGCAAAGAAATAATAACTCATATTTTCCAAGTATAAAATTCTCTTTACTTAATATAGGCTCATCACATCTGCCATCTTCATTGAGAATAAAATTTGAAATTTTAACTTTATTTTCACCATCAATTTTGAAAAGTGAGCCTTTTATACCAGAACCAGGCTTACCATTATAGGTATCCAAAACATGAGTAGTTAAATATCCTTTAGACATAATACTTATTCGTTTATACAGTATTTAGCTAAATATTAAATCAAGCATTTTTATGAAAGACCAAAGAAATTATAAAGGCTACGGAAATAATGACTCTAACTTTTATTGGCCTAATAAATCAAAACTCGCTCTTCAATTTGTTCTAAATTATGAGGAAGGTGCTGAAAATTCAATAATAAATGGTGACGAAGGATCAGAAACTTTTTTATCGGAAATAATTAATGCAAAGCAAATAATAGGTGCCAGAAATATGAATATGGAATCAATTTATGAGTATGGCTCAAGAAGGGGTTTTTGGAGAATACATAATGAGTTTGAAAAAAGAAAATTACCTTTAACAATATTTGGCGTTGGTATGGCTTTAGAAAAAAATCCTGATGTTTGTGAACAAATAATTAAATCAAAGTATGAAGTAGCTAGCCATGGTTATCGATGGATAGACTATCAAAATATAACTGAGGAAGTTGAAAAAGAACATACAATAAAATGTAACAACATTATTAAAGATATTTTTGGTTATTTTCCATCTGGTTGGTATACTGGTAGAACAAGCCCAAATACAAGAAATATAATTTTAGAAAATACAAATATTATTTACGATAGTGACTCCTATGCTGATGATTTACCCTACTGGATAAAAGTAAAAAATAAAAAACATCTAATTATTCCATACACTCTAGATAATAATGATATGAGATTCTCTACCTTACAAGGTTTTAACACAGGTGAGGATTTTTATAATTACTTAAAAAACTCATTTGATACATTATACAGAGAAGCAAACGAGTTCAATAAACCAAAGATGATGAGTGTGGGTTTACATTGTCGATTAATAGCCAGACCTGGAAGATTTATGTCTTTGGTAAAATTTTTGAATTATGTTTCTGGTTATAATGATATTTGGATATGCAAAAGAGAGGAAATTGCCAATTATTGGTATGAAAATTTTAGTGATGAAAATTGAAGAAATTAATAATTATAACTCTGAAAGATTTATTGATTATTTTAAAAATATTTATGAAGAATCTAAATTTATAACAGAATATGCTGATAAAAAGCGACCATTTAAAAATAAAAAAGAAATGATATTAATATTTTTAGAGTTGTTTGATAATTTAGATGAAGAAACTAAAATAAATATAATTAAAAAACATCCTGATCTAGCCGATAAAATAAAAATAAATAAAGGTTTGTCTGAATTATCTGATGAAGAACAAAGTAGATCTGGTTTAAAGGATTGTTCAGAACAAGAATTTAACTTATTTAAAGATTTAAATTCAAGATTTAAAAATAAATTTAATATTCCATTTATTTTTGCAGTTAGAAATAAAAATAAAAATGAAATTATAACAGAGTTTAAAAGTAGATTAGAGAATAATGATTTAAACTTAGAAATAAAAACTTCAATTACACAAGTAAAAGAAATTGCAAAATTAAGATTAATAGAATTAATTAATGAATAAGAAATACATTCAAAAAAATTATATAAACTTATGTAGTAAGGTTTTAGGTACAAAAATTCATAGATTTTCTGATCAGTTTTTTGGATCAGCATCCAGATTGCTTAAAGAGGAACAACCAATTTTTAAAGAAGGAGTATACGATAAAAATGGGAAATGGATGGATGGATGGGAAACAAAAAGAAAAAGAATTGAAGGAAATGATTATGTTACTATTAAATTAGGCCTTCCTGGTAAAATTAATTTTGCTGTAATAGACACAAGCTATTTTAATGGCAATCAACCTGAATACGCAAGCATTGATGCTTGTTATTTTGAAAAAAATAAATTTAATTGGGTAAATATTTTATCAAAAAGGAAACTTAATCCAAATTATCTTCATGGTTTTAAAACTCAACAGAATAATAAAGTTTTTAACTTCATAAGATTGAACATCTATCCAGATGGAGGAGTTGCAAGATTAAAATTATTAGGAAATTTAGATGTATCAAAATTAAAATTTCCAAATAAAAAATTTGATTTACTTAGCATCCTTAACGGCTCAAAAATTGTGGCATGTAGTGATGAGCATTTTGGAAGGGCAGAAAATTTACTACTTCCATTTAAATCTAAAAATATGGGCAATGGTTGGGAAACTAAAAGAAGAAGAGGATCAGGATATGACTGGGTTATAATTAAACTTGGCAAACCTGGTTTAATTGAAAAGTTTAATATTGAAACTCATTATTTTAAAGGTAATTATCCGTCTCATTGCTCAGTACAAGGTCTTTATTCAATAAAAAATATAAATATTAGCAAATTAATAACTGAAAGCAAAAATTGGAAATTTTTGATAAAAAATAAAAATCTTAAACCTAATTCATCATTAAAAATTAATTCAACTAAACAGATTAAAAAAATAAATTATTTGAAGTTAAATATTTATCCTGACGGTGGTATTTCACGGATCAGGGCAATTGGAAAGTTTTTGTGAACTATAAAATACAGAATATTAGTAAAGAGAATTTCAAAAATTATGGTGATTTAATTACAACATCTAATAAAAATTATGAAAGTATTAATAAAGATACAACCGATAGTTTTTTTGATTTAGCAAATATTCAAATAATTGGTGATGACAAAAGATCTAGATTAAATATTTTTCAGGCAAAGAAAAGAAACTTTCCGTTAAAAATTAACATGTTAGAAAATCACCCCTTTAGTTCTCAAGTATTTCTTCCGTTTAATACTACAGGTTTTTTAGTTTTAGTTGCTCCAATAGGTAACAAACCTAAAATTGATTTAATTGAAATATTCAAAGTAAGCGGTGGTGATGGTATAAATTTTAATCCCAAAGTATGGCATTTTCCTCTAATATCTCTTGAGAATGAAAAATATATTACCATTGATAAAAAAGATGCGGATAATAATATTGAGATTTATGATTTTGAACAATCAGAAATATTTGAATTAAATTATGAGTGATACAATATTAAATATAGAAAATATTACAAAATCTTTTCCAAGAGTAATTGCAAATAAAAAGGTTACTTTTGATATTAAAAAAAATGCAGTTCATGCAATTTTAGGAGAAAATGGAGCAGGGAAATCTACGTTGTTAAAAATTCTATATGGTCTCTTAGAACCAGATGAAGGAAATATTAAATTAAATAATAAGGATTTTAAAGTTAATTCCCCAGCAGAAGCAAGGAAACAAGGAATAGGAATGGTATTTCAGCATTTTTCTTTATTTGATTCTTTATCAGTAAAAGAAAATTTAATTTTAGGAATTGATGAAAAGATGTCTTATTCAGATTTAGAAAATAAGCTAGAAAATATAAGCTCAAGATATAATCTTCCCTTAGATTTAGATGCTCCAATTACTTCTTTATCAGCTGGAGAAAAGCAGCGTGTAGAAATTGTAAGAATTTTATTACAAGACCCTCAGATACTTATTATGGATGAGCCAACTTCAGTCTTAACACCACAAGAAGTTGAAAGTTTATTTGTAACATTAAATGCACTCGTCAAAGAAGGTCGTACAATATTATATATCACTCATAAACTCGAAGAAGTAATATCAATATGTGATACAGTTACTATAATGAGAAGTGGTGAAATTATAGATACTTCAAGTACTGCAAATCAAACTGCAAAAACACTTGCAACAAAAATGCTAGGACAAAAATTAGATGACTTAAAAACTAATTATGGACATATAAAAGACGAAGTTAACTTTGAAGTAAAAAATATTTCATGTGACTTTAATGATCCATTTTTAACAGATCTTAAAAATATTTCTTTTCAAGTTAGAGTGGGTGAAATTTATGGCATAGCTGGAGTTGCTGGTAATGGACAATCAGAATTAATGGATATTTTAACAGGAGAAAATATAAATATTAAATCTGGATCAATTACTTTTGATAATAAAAAAATTGAAAAGTATGGGCCACAAAAAAGAAGAGATTTATCTATTTCTTTTGTTCCGGAGAATAGATTGGGTCATAGTGCGGTACCTGAGTTAAGTTTGTCTGAAAATATTCTTTTGAGTCAATTTCCAAAAAATAATTTTATTAGAAATGGCATAATATTGAAAAATAACGTTGATGATTTTGCAAATAATGTAATTAATGAATTTAAAGTTATTACTCCTGGTAATGATGCTAAAGCATCAAGCTTGTCCGGAGGAAATTTACAAAAATATGTCATTGGTAGAGAAATATCATCTAAGCCAAAAATATTAATTATTTCACATCCAACTTGGGGGATAGATGCTGGTGCTGAGCACTCTATAAGAGAGTCTTTGATAGAATTATCTCAAAATGGAACGTCTATAATTGTTATTTCTCAAGATTTAGATGAATTGATTGAAATTACTCATAAAATATCTGTTATTTATGATGGTAATTTATCCAAATCTTTCAAAACTAGTGAAATAGAAATAGAAAAATTGGGATTATTGATGGGTGGAAAAAATGAATAGTTTATTTCCATCTATAGTCTCTCGCTCACAGAGTTCGGGTTTAATGAATTTTTTTGTACCTATAATATCAATAGTTTTAACTTTAATTACAGGTTCAATTATTTTTGTTCTTCTTGGTTTTGATCCAGTTTATGCATTATATACATTTTTTATTTCACCTATTTCTTCAACCTACGGTATTTCTGAATTGTTTGTTAAAGCAACTCCCTTAGCCTTAATTGCAATTGGTCTCTCATATTGTTTTAAGAATAATATTTATAATATTGGAGCTGAAGGACAACTTACCATGGGTGCAATTTTTGGCGGAGGTATTGGAATATTATTTCATGATACAAATGCTTTCTGGTTGTTGCCATTAATGATTTTTGCAGGAGCAATCGGAGGAGCATTGTGGGGTTTAATACCTGCTGTTTTAAAAACAAAATTTAATACAAATGAAATTTTAACAAGTTTAATGTTAGTTTATGTTGCTTTATATATTTTAGATTATTTAGTAGTGGGACCTTGGAAAGATCCATTTGGTTATAGTTTTCCTAAATCAAGACCATTTAGTGAATCTGGAAGAATGCCTCTATTATTTGATGGTTTGAGGGTGCACTTTGGACTAATTATAACGCTATTTTTAATTTTTGTATCTTGGTTTATATTTTCAAAAACTATTTTTGGCTTTCAATTGAAAGTATCTGGTTATAGTCCCAAAGCTGCTAGATATGCTGGTTTTAATCAAACAACTTTAGTTTTTTTTGCTTTTGCAATTTGTGGTGCTTTTGCAGGTATTGCTGGTTTAGCTGAAGTATCTGGCCCAATTGGATTATTATATAGAGATATTTCTCCAAATTATGGATTTACTGCAATTATTGTCGCTTTTTTAGGTAGACTTCACCCAATTGGTATTATTTTTGCTTCTCTAGTTATCGCTCTTACCTACCTTGGTGCTGAAGACGCACAATTGTTTTTACAAATACCCTCAGCAGTAGGTTTTATATTTCAAGGTTTGGTTTTATTTTATTTATTAGGTGCGGAATTACTAATTAACTATAAATTATCTTACAAAAAATTATTATGAATTTAGATTTAATACTTGGAATATTACAAATTGTTTTAATTGCAACAACACCTCTAGTTTTTGCTGGTATAGGTGAGTTAGTTACAGAAAAATCTGGAGTATTAAATTTAGGTGTAGAAGGAATGATGTTGGTAGGAGCAGTGTCAGCTTTTATTATCTTAGTTATTACCGGAAGTTATTTTTTAGCTTTTTTTGTATCTATATTATCTGGAATTATCATGTCTGGTTTATTTGCTTTTCTAGTTTTATTTTTAATGTCAAATCAAATTGCTACAGGATTAGCATTAACTATTTTTGGAATAGGGCTGAGTTCGATGCTTGGCAAACAATATATTGGAACACCAATTGATGGTCTGTCACCATGGTTTTTTGTTATATTTTCTTTCTTAATTGTTTTTTTGGTTAGTTATTTTTTTTACAAAACTAAAGCTGGTTTGATTTTAAGAGCAGTAGGGGAATCTCATAATTCTGCACATGCATTAGGATATAGCGTTATTAAAATTAGATTTTTATCAATTCTATTTGGAGGTTCTATGTGTGCTCTTGCAGGATCATATATTTCAATTTGTTATGCTCCAATGTGGCAAGAGGGTATGACGGCTGGACGAGGATGGATAGCATTAGCTTTAGTTGTATTTGCAACATGGAAACCAGAAAGAGTGCTTATAGGAGCTTATATATTTGGAGGTGTTACTATTCTTCAAATGAATTTTCAGGCTTTAGGTTTAAGATTTCCTGGTCAATTTTTCAGTATGGCGCCATATGTTGCAACTATTATAGTATTAGTGTTAATTTCTAGTAATAAATTAAGAATAAAACTTAGCGCACCAGCTTCATTAACTATCCCTTTTTATAAAGGCAGATAAATATCCACTTTTTTTTTTCTATAAACATATAGAATTATTGATCAAACCTATTTGTATATATTAAGTATATATCTGAGTAATCGTTATATTAGCAGGTGAGGTTAAAATGATTAGAATAATAACTTTTTTATCTACTTTTTTGGTATTTGCATTTGGTTCAGCATATGCAGACCCTAAAAAAGTTGGATTTATATACATAGGTCCTCCAGGTGATCATGGTTGGACATATATGCATGATGTAGGTAGAAAATATATGGAGAGCCAGCTTGGTGACTCTATTACTACTACTTATCTTGAAAATATTCCTGAAAACGCAGATGCAGTAAGAGCAATCCGAAAACTAGCAGACTCAGGACATGATTTAATATTTACAACGTCTTTCAACTATATGGATCAGACACATGAAGTAGCTAAGGATTTTCCTGATATAAAATTTGAACACGCTACTGGGTATATCCAAGCAGATAACGTTGCAACGTATTCAGCTAGATTTTACGAAGGTAGAATGATTGAAGGGCATATTGCCGGTCATATGACTGAAACTAATACTATTGGTTATATAGCTTCATTCCCTATTCCTGAAGTTGTAAGAGGAATTAATGCATTTTATTTAGCGGCTTCAAAAGTAAATCCAGATATTAAAATGAAAATTATTTGGGTATTTACTTGGTACGACCCAGGTAAAGAAGCTGATGCAGCTAATACATTAATTAATCAAGGAGCTGACATAATTGTTCAGCATACTGATACATATGCTCCTTGCCAAGCTGCTCAAAAAGCGGGTGTTTATGCATTTGGTCAAGCTTCAAACCAAGAAGAATTTTGTCCTGATGCACATTTAACTTCAATTGAAGATATTTGGGGCCCTTACTATGCTGAAAGAGCAAAAGCTGTTGTGGACGGCACTTGGTCTTCTGGTGATACTTGGGATGGTATGGATAAAGGTATGGTTGTAATGTCACCATATAATACTAAACTTATGCCAGCAAATTTAATTCAAGAAGCAGTAAATATGGAAGTTGGAATTAAAGATGGAACTATTCATCCTTTCACGGGTCCAATTTACAATCAAGCTGGTGAGCTTGTTGTTCCTGAAGGTGAAGTAGCGCCTGATGGAATGTTACTTGGAATGAACTTTTATGTTCAAGGTATTGACGGCGAAGTACCACAATAATTAAAATTCTTATAACCCTCTCTCTTTTAAAGAGAGAGAGGGTTAATTCTTAATTTCAAAGGAAGATTTATGTCTGATTTACACATTAGTTGGGACGAATATAGAAGTAAAACAGAAGATTTAGCAAAACAAATTCATAAGGATGGATGGCAATTTAATCAGGTTGTATGTATCGCAAAAGGAGGTATGAGAGTAGGGGATGTAATGGCAAGAATATTCGATGTTCCTTTAGCAATTCTTTCTGTTGAATCATATAAAGGTGAGGGAGTAAAAAATAAAAGAGGTGCAATCACATTTTCAAGAGATTTAGCAAAAACAAGCCCTAATATTGGATCAAAAGTTTTAATTGTAGATGATTTGGCAGACTCAGGAATTACTCTTAAAAAAAGTATTGATTGGTTAAATCATACATATGGTTTTTATATAGATGAACCAATTAGAACTGGAGTTTTGTTTTATAAGTCTGTATCTTCATTTAAACCAAATTATTATGTTGATTACTTAGAAGATTCTCCTTGGATACATATGCCTTATGAGGTTTATGAAACCATGAAACCAGAAGAACTTGTTTAAAAAATCGAAGTAATTTCTTCAAATTTTTTCTTTTGTTTTGCAAATTTTGGTATTGTCGCATCTTTATCTGGTCGTCCTACAACAAGTAAAACAAATGGTTTTTCACTACTAGGTCTGTTTAAAATTTTATTAAGAAATGTCATTGGGCTTGGTGTGTGCGTTAACATTGCTAAGCCAGAAAAATGTAAACAAGTAATTAATATGCCAGTAGCTATACCGACAGATTCTTTTACATAATAATTTTTTATTTTTTTATTTTTTGAAATTGAAAATTTTTTTTCAAATATGGCTATTAAATAAGGTGCATTTTCAATAAATTTTTTATTTTCATCAGTTCCTAAAGGAGTTAACGCATCTAACCACTCTTGAGGAGCTTTATACTTATAAAAATTTTCTTCTTCTTTTTCTGCTTCTATTCTAATCTTTTTCTTTACAGTTTTATTCTTTATTACTACAAAATGCCAGGGTTGAAGGTTTGCTCCACTTGGAGCAGATCCTGCAGATAAGATTGCGTTTTTTATAACATTTATATCAATTTTATCTTTTGAAAATTCACGTATGCTTCTTCTTTCTTTAATATTATTATAAAAATTTTTTGAATTAATCTTCATTTCTTTGATAGTTTGATTTGAAAATTTGAAATCTTCAGCTATGTATTTTTTAACTTTATGCATTGGTTTGTTATTATTATTGGGATACTTTTAATTTCTCTATCAATTAGTAATCCTCTATATAAACTAATTATAAAAAAACGAATAAGTTTTAATCTTTTTATTGAAATAGTCTTCAGGATAATACTGTTTTTAATTAGTGTGATTATTATTTTTCTTGGTTTGTACTTAGAGAGTATTTCTTAATATCTTCTTATATTTCTGTCAATTAAAGCGGCCCATGCGTCTATTCCACCAAGTACATTAACACAATGATTATAACCTTGTGCTTTGAGCCATTTACATACAGCTTGACTTCTTGTACCGGTATGACACATTACAAATATATTTTTTTTCTTATCTAATTCAGTGTATCTTTTAGCAATTTCTGAAAGTTTCATGTGTATTGTACCTTTAATATGGGCATGATCTCTTTCGGTATCCTCTCTTACATCTATAATTTGAATTTTTTTGTCATCTTGCTTAAGTTCATTTAACTGATGAACTGTTATTTCACTACTACTGTAAAGATCCATAATATTATCTTATTACAAATAATTATAGATTTCTACTATTTTAAATAAAATTAATTTTAAAAATTAAATTTGTTATTTCGAAGTTTTTCATGTATGAGCGCCTATCATTATGTCAAAAAAAATATCCTTTTCAGCTTTTGGTAGAGATTCATACTATCATAGAGACTGGTTCAAAAAAAATGGTTTTAAATTTGATAGAAGTTCTAGAAAATGGACTGTAGAAAATTTACCAATAGATAATGCTGAAGAATTTGCTAGTTACTGCAGAAAATATGGCTTAACATTCGAGCGATCTGATAGAATGATTACAGAGTTTGATTATGCAGACTATCTTTGGGATGGAAGAAGAGATGAATTTATGAAACCATCTGAAAACATTGAGATTCCACAACCAAAAAATAAAATCTAATTTTTGTTAAACAAATTAGCATCAAATAATTTAATACTCCTTATAATTTTAGCCGCTATTTGGGGATCTTCTTTTTTTGTTATTAAAATTTGTTTATCTAGTTTTACTCCTACAAGCATAGCTTCTTTAAGATTAATTATAGCATCTATTTTTTTAATTATTTTATATTATTCATACAATAAGCATCCTAAATTAAATTTTGATTTAGTTATAATTCTTTCTTTTATTGGAATTACAGGAAATTTTTTACCATTCTACCTTATTAGCTGGGCTGAACAATATATCCCTTCTTCAACTGCTGGTTTATTAATGTCAGTTGGTCCTTTAATAACATTACTTATGTCTCATGTATTAACATCAGATGATAAGTTTACTTGGATTAAATTTATATCAATTATTATAGGTTTTGTGGGTATTATTTTTATTTTAGATATAAGTAAATTTAATTTTCAAAATGAAAACTACATTAGTACTGTAGCAAAAATATTTGTTATTATAGCTGCATTTGGTTACATGATTTCAAATATTGCTGCTTATAATAAATTAAAGAAATTAAGCCCTATTTCGATTACTACTTTTGCTACATTATTTGGAGCGATAATATCATTACCTTTTTTATTTTATGATTCTATTAATTTTGAGAATAATATTAATAAGATTTCTTTAATTTCTATTATTTATTTAGGTGTTTTTCCAACAGCTATTGCATTTCATATGCGTTATCATATAGTTAAACAATCTGGTCCAGTTTTCTTGTCTTATGTTGCCTATTTAATTCCTGTTTTTGCATTAATATGGGGATTTATATTTCTTTCTGAACGAATAGTATTTAGTTCTGTAGTCGGAATTATTCTAGTTTTTATTGGTTTGTTTGTTGGGCAAAAAAGATCAATGAATAAAATATCCGTAAAAAACATATAATACTAATAAAACAGCAATAAAAATAGACACATTTTTGAAGTTAAAGTATTTCATTTATGGTTGAAATTTAATTTTTTATAGTCCAATATACTTTTATTATGAGCGACTCAATTAAATACTTACTTGAAGAAAATAAAGCACCAAAGTTTTGGTATAATATTAATGCAGACTTACCAAGTCCGCCACCACCACCATTACATCCTGGAACTAAACAACCAGCTGGTCCTGATGACTTTGCTCCTTTATTTCCAATGAGTTTAATTATGCAAGAAGTTTCTACCGAAAGAGAAATAGAAATTCCTGAGCCAGTAAGAGAAGTATACAAACAATGGAGACCTTCTCCTTTATTTAGGGCAAGAAGGTTAGAAAAGTTTTTAGATACACCAGCTAAAATTTATTACAAATATGAAGGTGTTAGTCCTACAGGAAGTCACAAACCAAATACTGCAGTTCCGCAAGCATTTTTTAATAAAGAAGAAGGAATTAGTAAAATTTTTACTGAAACGGGCGCAGGTCAGTGGGGAAGTTCATTAGCTTTTGCAGGTCAGATCTTTGGTATAGATATAGAAGTTTTCATGGTTAAGGTTAGTTTTGATCATAAACCATACAGAAAATTAATGATGCAATCGTTCGGCGCTAACTGTCATGCTAGTCCATCTAATTTAACTGACTTCGGTAACAAGCTATTATCAGAAAATCCTGATAACCCTGGTAGTTTGGGAATAGCTATATCAGAGGCAATAGAAGCAACTGTTAAAAGTGGAGGTAAAGCAAAATACTCACTTGGAAGTGTTTTAGGCCACGTTCTAATGCATCAAACTATAAATGGTAATGAAGCTATTATGCAAATGGAGATGGCTGGAGATTATCCTGATATTATTGTTGGCTGTACAGGTGGTGGTAGTAATCTTTCTGGATTAATGTTTCCTTTTTTAGGACAACAGTTAAGAGGTGGTCAAAAAATTGATATAATTGGTTGCGAGCCTGCATCATGCCCTTCATTTACTAAGGGTAAATATGCTTATGATCATGGTGATATGGCAAAAATGACTCCATTAATTAAAATGCATACTCTTGGATCTGATTTCTTACCGCCGGCTAATCACTCTGGTGGATTAAGATACCATGGCATGTCTTATCATTTAAGCCACTTATATGAGTTAGGTCTGATGAGAGCAAAGGCTTACGGTCAAAAAGATTGTTTTGAAGCTGGTTTAACCTTTGCAAAACAAGAAGGAATTATTCCTGCTCCAGAAGGAAACCATGCAATCAAAGGTGCTATTGATGCAGCTTTAGAATGTAAAGAAAAAGGCGAGTCAAAAACTATTCTCTTTAATTTATGTGGCCATGGATATTTTGATATGTCAGCTTATGATGATTATCTAAATGGATCAATGGCTGATGATGTTATTGATGATGATGGAATAGGTAAATCTATTTCTCAAATACCAGAAGTAGCGTAATTTAAGTTTAAATTTTTTTTAATTTAATTAAAGGTGTTTCTTTATTATGGTTGAAATTAAACCTTTTAAAGGAACACGTCCTTACAACGAAGATGCAAAAAATTTAATTGCTCCCTCTACTGATCATTTAAGTATTGAAAATATAGAAATATTTAAAAAAAATAATTATTGGAATTATTTAAAAATTTTGAATCCTGTTGGGCAATTAAAAGAAGCAGATACTCTATTAGAAGCTAAATCACATTTTAATGAAATGAAAGAAAATGACGTAATTAAAAAAGATAAAGAATTATTTTATTACATTTATCAAATTGAATTTAAAGGCCATACTCAACTAGGTTTTTTATCTCTTTCTAAAATATCAGATTTTGTAGACGAAAAAATTAAAGCGCATGAAAAAATATATGAAACAAGGATGAGAGAAAGAGCAGAGCAAATGTTAAATATAAAATCACAAATTGGTCCTATTTATGTGGTATATAAAAAAAACAATAAGATAAAAGATTTATTATCCTCTATAATATCAAATACTCCAGATTATGATTTTGAAAGTTTTGATAAATCTATTCATAAACTTTGGTGTGTCTCTGATGAATCTTTCATCAACAAGCTATCTTCTTTGTTTATAAATGAGGTAGATAATTTTTATATTGCTGATGGACATCATAGAATGGGTGCAATGAAAATTATTGGTGAATTAAATTATAATAAAAATATTTTACAAGAAGATTTTATGATAGCGGCGTTTCCAAGTGATGAGGCTAAAATATTTGATTATAATAGAGTTGTTAAAGATTTAAATGGTTTGAGTGAAGAAAATTTTTTAGACATTCTTTCTGAAAATTTCGAAATAAAAAAAGAAAAAAATCCTTTCAAACCTCAATCTAATAAACAATTTGGAATGTATCATGAAAAAAAGTGGTATTCATTACATTTTAAAACTGAATTAAAAACTAATAATTTTTTTGATACGCTAGATATTAATATTTTAAATAATTTTATTTTCAAAAAACATTTAAATATATCTGATGTTAATAATGATGAAAGAATAAGATTTATTGCCGGATGTCATGGTTTGGAAGCTTTAGAAAAAAAAGTTGATGAAAATAATGACAGTGTGGCATTTTCTATCTTTCCATCTTCAATAAGTGATGTTATTACGGTCGCGAATAAAAATTTGACTATGCCCCCTAAATCAACATGGTTTGATCCAAAACCTTTAGATGGCTTGGTAGTTTATGAGTTTGAAAAAAATGTATGAATAAACCTAATACTAAACCTAACAATCCAAATTTTTCAAGTGGACCAACTTCAAAAAGACCAGGATGGGACATATCTGTTTTGAGTAATGCTTTAATTGGTAGATCTCACAGATCTATTGAATGTAAAGCAAGATTAAAAGAAGCAATAGATAAATCAAAAGATATTCTTAAATTACCTGATGATTATTTATTGGGTATCATGCCTGGATCGAATACTGGTGCTTTAGAAGCTGCTATGTGGTGCCTATTAGGTAAAACGGGAGTCGATATTCTTGCATGGGAAAATTTTGGTAAAGATTGGGTAATCGATGCAATCAGCGAATTAAAATTAGATAATTTAAATATTCATGAAGAAGATTATGGGAAACTACCTGACCTAAGCAAAGTCAATTTTGATAATGATGTTATTTTTACTTGGAATGGAACAACATCTGGTGTCAAAGTTCCAAATGGAGATTGGATACCTGATGACAGAAAAGGCCTAACCATTTGTGATGCTACTTCGGCAATCTTTGGTATGCCTATAGATTATAATAAATGTGATGTTATAACTTGGTCATGGCAAAAAATACTTGGAGGAGAGGCTGCTCATGGAATGATAGCAATTTCTCCACGCGTTATTGAAAGATTAGAAAGTTTTACACCTAGTTGGCCAATACCAAAATTATTTAGATTAGCTGAAAACCAAAAATTAATAAAAGGTATTTTTGAAGGAAACACAATTAATACACCTTCAATGATATGTGTTGAAGATATCATTGATTCATTAAATTGGGTTTCTTCTCAAGGAGGGTTAGATTCATTAATTTCTAAATCTCAGAATTCTTTACAAAAAATTAGAGAATGGATTAATGAAAGAGATTGGGTCACTTTTTTATCTGAAATTGAAGATAATAATTATATCTCAAACACTGGAATAACTTTTAAAATTATTGAAGATTGGTTTACTAATAAAGATGAAAGCGGTCAAAGAGCTGTAATGGCTGATATATGTAAATTACTTTCTGAAAATAATGTTGGATTTGATTGTAATGGATATCCCAAAGCGCCACCTTCTTTTAGAATATGGGCTGGAGGCACGGTTCAAACTTCAGATGTAGAATTAGTTTTACCTTGGATTGATTGGGCTTATTCAGAAATTAAATCTAAACATGCCTAAAGTACTAATATCAGATTCACTAGATAGTATTGCATCTGAAATTTTAATAAAGAATAACATTTCAGTTGATACAAAAACAAATTTATCTCCTGAAGAATTAAAAAATATAATTGATAACTATGATGGTTTAATCATTCGTTCTACAACTAAAGTTCGTAAAGATTTAATTGATTCTCTTTCTAATTTAAAAATTATAGGTAGAGCAGGAGCAGGAGTAGATAATGTTGATGTGGAAGCTGCTAAAAATAAAAACATTATCGTAATGAATACTCCAGGAGGCAATACAAATGCTACAGCAGAACACACAATTGGTTTAATTTTTGCATTGCAAAGAAAAATTACTGTTGCCAATGAGACAAGTCATAAGGGTCTTTGGGAAAAAAAGAAATTAAAAGGAAATGAAATTAAAGGCAAGAAAATTGGTATCGTAGGTTTTGGTAATGTAGGTAAAAGAGTTGCAGAAATATCTAATGTATTGGGAATGCACGTTTCAATATTTTCTTCATACTTTAAAACAATTAAGGATAGTTATCCTGAATATAATTCTTGTTCTATCGATGAGATTATTAAAGATTCAGATATAATTTCTTTTCACTGTAAATCCAATAAAGATGGTAGTCCGATTATGAATAAAAATCATTTATCACTAATGAAAAAAAATTGTATAATTATCAACACCGCTAGAGGTAACTTAGTTGATGAAGATGATCTTAAAAACGCTCTTGAAAAAAAAGAAATTAAAGGCGCTGCATTAGATGTTTTTAAAAATGAGCCTTTAGTAGAAAGTGGGTTTTATAATTTAGATAATATAATTTTAACTCCACATATTGCTGCTTCTACTGATGAAGCACAAATAGTTGTAGCAGAAATGGTTGCTAATCAATTTGTTGAATTTTTTAATAATAATAAAATTATAAATTCAGTTACTTAATAAAAATTTCAGTTAAATTTTCTAAGTAAGCGGATGGATTTGATAGAATGTTACCATCTAATATATTAGCTTGATCTAAAATTAAATTTGAAGCTTTTTTATGGTCAATTTTTTTGAGATTTTGAGATAAATTAACAATCATCGGATGGTTTGGATTAATTTCAAGTATCTTTTTTGAAACAGGAGTTTTTTGATTATGCATTTTCATCAGTTTTTCCATATTTATATCCATCCCAGCTTCTTCAGCAACAAGCAGAATTGGGCTTTTTGTTAATCTCTCAGATACAATTACATTAGATATTGTCTCTTTTAGCTCTGTTTTAAGTATGTTAATTAAATCATTGATTTTACTATCTATTTCTTTTTTATTTTCATCTTTCTTATTTGATTTTTCACCAACTTTTGAAACATCAACTTTACCTTTGGTTATTGATTTAAATTCTAAATCTTTAAATTTATTTACGTTTTGAATCCAAAACTCATCTACTGCATCAACCATAAACAATACTGGTATCTTTTTATCAGTGAAAACTTCTAATTGAGGGGAGTTTTTAATATGATCCTTATCAGTATTAGCAAAATAATAAATTTCGTTTTGATCTTTAGCCATTAATTTAGTGTACTCCTCAAGGGATATTTTTTTATTATTTAAAGAATTTTCAAACCTTAATAGCGGTAGGATTTTTTCATGATGATCATTATGTTCATATAACCCTTCTTTTAGTACTGGGCCAAAATTATTCCAAAATGTCTCAAATTTATCGTTTTCTTTCTTAGCTAAGCTATCAATTTCACTTAAAATTTTATTTGTAATACCTTTTTTTATTTTTGTAATAATAGGATTGTTTTGAAGCATTTCTCTACTTATATTCAGAGAAATATCCTGTGAATCGACTACTCCTGGGATAAAACGTAACCAATTAGGAATTATGTCTTCACAATCATCAGTGATAAATACTTTTTGAACATATAATTTTATTTTATTTTTCCTATCGGCATTGAATAAATCCATGGGTTGATTTGTAGGAAAATAAAGTAAAGCCTTATAACTAATAACACCCTCAGCGTTATAGTGAATAGTTTTTAAGGGATCATCAAAGTTAAATGATATATTATTATAAAATTGTTTATAGTCTTCCTCTTTTATATCTTTTTTATCTTTTAGCCATAATGGACTACCTTCATTTATTTTTTCTTCTTTTTCTTTGTCATCAAGATCTTTAAGATAAATTGGAAAAGGAATATAATTTGAGTATTTAGTAATAATTGATCTTAATCGAAATGAATCTAAAAATTCATCTGCATCCTTTTTTATATTCAACGTTATGCAAGTACCTCTTTTATCTTTTTTTAGCTTCTTCTATGGTATAATTTTCTTTTCCATTAGATGACCAAAGATTTGTTTCTTCATTTTCAGCATCTTTAGAAAGCACTTCAACATTATCTGCAACCATATATGAGGAATAAAAACCAACACCAAACTGTCCAATTGCAGAAATATCGTTGTTTTTTTTATTTTTCATTGCTTCAATAAATTTACTAGTTCCTGATCTCGCTATAGTTCCTAAATTATCAATAAGTTCATTTTTTGACATTCCAATTCCATTATCTTCAATTTCAATAACTTTTTTCTTTTTTGAAACTCTGATATTAATTTTTAAATCCTTTTCATCTTTCAAAAGATTTTTTTTGGAGAGTGATTGATATCTTAATTTTTCACAGGCATCAGCTGAATTAGATATTAGTTCTCTTAGAAATATTTCCCTTTCACTATAAAGAGAATTAGCAACAAGATCTAAAAGCTTACTGACTTCAGCTTGAAATGTTAAATTTTCTTTAGTTTTTTCTGCCATTTTTGAAATTTAAGCATTCATATCTATAATTCAATAGTAAGCAATAATTTTTTGCCACATTTAAGACTATATAACTAAAAGTTATGATATTTAGATTCATAATGAAATTTGATAACTTTTTAAAATTATTGTGCATTACATTGTTATTTCTATATGCATGTACCTCAAATCAGTTAACAAATACTGCTGATAGTTGCATAATTTTTGATGAAAAGAAAAGCTGGTATAAAGCAACTAAAAATTCTTATGATAAATGGAATACCCCAATTGCATTCCAATTAGCAGTTATAAAACAAGAATCATCTTTTATTCAATTTGCAAAACCGAAAAGAAAAAAATTTTTAGGTTTAATACCAACCTCTAGACCATCGACTGCTTTTGGTTATGCACAAATAACAAATCCCACTTGGGATTGGTATAAGATTAAAACTGGAAATCAAAATGCATCAAGGGCGAATTTTAAAGATGTAACTGATTTTATTGGCTGGTACACAACACAGTCCGAAAATATGATTGGAATTTCAAAAAATGATTACTATAATCAATATTTAGCATATCATGAAGGTCAAAACGGATGGTCGAAAGAGACATTTAAAAGTAAAGATTGGTTGATTGATGTTGCTAAAAATGTAGAAAGAAATACTAAGATGTTTAATAAACAGCTAAAACAATGTGAGGAAAAACTAAATAAAAAAGGTTTTTTCGGAATATTATAATGCCAATTTTAAACAGCATAAATCAAATGCAAGATCAGATGACGGAATGGCGTCAGGATTTACATAAAATTCCTGAGATAGGTCTTCAAGAATTTGAAACATCAAAATATATCAAAAATAAGTTAAGTGAATTTAATATTAAATTTAAAGATGGTTACGCTAATACAGGTGTTGTTGCTTGGGTAGATGGTAATGAAGTTACTAATGATAAGACAATTGGTTTAAGAGCAGATTTTGACGCTCTTCCTATGCCAGAACAAAATGAATTTAATCATAAATCTCAAAATAAAGGTATGATGCATGGTTGTGGTCACGATGGTCATACCACAATGCTTCTTGGAGCAGCGAAATATTTAAGTGAAAATAATAATTTTAATGGAAGAGTATATTTCATTTTTCAACCGGGAGAAGAGGGTTTTGCTGGAGGAGAAAAAATGATTCAAGATGGTATGTTTGATGATTTTAAAATTGATGAAGTTTATGCACTTCATAATTGGCCTGAGTTACCTTTAGGTACGTTTGGTGTAAATAGTGGGCCGATGATGGCAGCAGTTGATGAGTTTGATATTACTGTAAAAGGAAAGGGTGGTCATGCTGCATCACCTCATCTATCAATTGATCCTGTAGTAATTTCTGCACAAGTTATTTCTGCTGTTCAAACAATTATAAGTAGATCCACAGATCCTGTTGATAAAGCACTTATAAGTATAACAAAAATTAACGCTGGTACAGCGTATAATGTAATTGATGATCAAGTTAAAATGGGTGGGACTATTAGAACTTTTCGAAGAGAAACACGAGCATATATAGAAAAAAGATTAAATGAATTATGTAAAGGTATAGCCGATGCACATGGTGCAGATATAAAAATTGAGTTTGATTTAGTAAATAAATATCCACCTACTATAAATTCTAAAGAAGAAACAAAATTTGCTGCAAATGTAGCTAAAGATTTAGTCGGTGATGATAAAGTTATTACTGATATTGACCCGTCAATGGGAGGAGAAGATTTTTCATATTTGTTAGAAAAAAAACCTGGTTCCTATCTTTATCTTGGTCAAGGAGATGCAGAACATAACGCTCATCTACATACAACAAAGTATGATTTTAATGATAATTTATTACCCATTGGCGTCAATTTTTGGGTGGACCTTGTTCAAAAATACTTTTCTAAGTAATCTTAATTGATGTTAAATTTAAGTGCGATTTATTCAATAATCGCATTTAGAATAAAAGAATTTTTACAAGAGTATCATTATTCTTTGTTAGCCCCTTTAACAACAAATCTTTTATTTATATTAGTTTTTATAACAGTAGAAAATTATTACTCACTTTCTATTGATTCAGGTTCTTTTGTTAAATTTATTGCTCCTGGATTAATCATTATGATCGTTGCTCAGGAAAGTTACGATAATTCGTCTGCTACTTTAATTCATATGAAACAAATTGGTTCTTTAGATGACTGGTTAATGGCACCTATCTACAGGATTGAAATATTAATATCTTTAATATTTACATCTCTTATTATTGGAATTATTTTAGCACTGTTTAATTTTTTTATATTTACTTTTTTAATAGATATTGAAATTTATAATTTTTTTTATTTTTTTTACTATCTATTTTTAGTAATAATATTTTTTTCTTGTTTAGGATGTTTCGTTGGAATAATTTTTAATTCTTGGGATTCACAAAGTACATTCTCTAGCTTTTTTGTTGCACCTATTAATTTTTTATCAGGAACCTTTTTTTCAATAAATTATCTTCCTGATAATTTGAAGGCTATACTTTTATTTAATCCTTACTATTATGTTGTAAGTTTTTTTAGAAATTCATTTAATGATGAATTTTCATTTAATTTAGTTGAAAATATCTTTATAATATTTTTTATTTTATTAACTTTGATTATTACATCATTTATTTTCTTTAAAGGTTACAAAATTATTAAATGATAGATATTATTTTTAATTTTTTTCTTCAATTTGATTTAATTATAAAAAATAATTTTGAAATGTCTCTTATATTATATTTTTTGTTTTCATTAATTTTTTTTACATTCTCTTTACCTGGCGGTATTATCATTATTCTTGCATCAAGTTTCTTTTTTGGTTTTTTTATTGGGTTTTTAATAAATATAATTTCTATGGTTTTAGGTAGTTTATGTTTTTATCTTTTTTTTAAAACTATTTTTAAAAAATACTTTAATAATCAAATAGAAAAATTCACTAAAAGATTAAATAATATTATTAAGAAATCAACTTTAGAATATTTAATTTTATTAAGACTCATTTTTGGAGTACCGCTATTTGTTCAAAATTTATTTTTATCAACATTAAAAATTTCTGTGATAAAATTTATTATTTCATCATTTATAGGTTTTACTCCTTATTTTATTATTTATTCATATGTAGGTCATCAATTTTCTGATCTTATTGAAGTTAAAGAATTTCAGCTTAGTAATATTTTATCATTTGAATTAATTTTAATTATTTTATTATTAATTATTTTTTTATTATTTAGAATTTTTTTTAAATTTAAATAAATAATTTTTTAAATATAATTGAAATGAATAATAAATAAATAGTAACAATTATTGCGGCATAAATAGTTATATCAATAATTATTAAATTATTTGCGGAAAGTTCATTTGCTATTCTTGAATATATTAATGCTGAAGTCTGTATTATGGATGTAATAATAATAACATTAAGTAATCTGATTGAGCCCTTTGTATTTAAGTAGATCAGTAAAAGACCAATAAATAAAAGACCAGTTATAGCTCCGCCAAGATTTCTTAGCCACGCTATGTTGGTATTTTCAGCAACAGTTAAATTCACAAAACTATATGGAAAAATTAAAAAAAAATTCCATAAATTAAAGAAAAAATTGATAAAAATAATATGCTTAATCTGATCATCTACTAAAAATTATTTATTAAGATATAATTAGTATTGCAAATTAATTATTACTAAATATAGAAAATATATGATCCGATTGTTAATAGTTTTAATTGTTATAGTAGTTATACTATTTATTTTGAGATCAAGAGCGAAATCACAATATAATAATTACGGTAACTTTTATAGAAATTTAATTCTGATAGTCATAATTGGAGGTATAATCTTCTTCCTTGCAACAACTGGAAAATTCTTGATACCACAGTTATTAAATCTTATTAAAGTTGGTTTACCATTCTTGACAAAATTAATAGGAATATAATGAAATATTTTTCAACAAACGATCTACCCTTAAATGATGAAATGATTAAATTTTGGAAAGATAATGGATATTTGGTTATAGAAAATTTCAACACAGATAAAGAATGTGATGAATTAATGGAACGGTCATCATATCTTATCGAACATAATAATTTTAATAATCAAAAATCTATTTTTGATACAGTCAATCAAGCGCATAATGATGATAATTATTTTTTAGAATCAGGAGATCAAATTCGTTTCTTCTTTGAAGAAAAAGCTAATTTAAATGATGATAACATAGAAGAAAATAAACATTTTATTGTAAATAAAATCGGTCATGCGTTGCACGACTTAGATAAAGTTTTTTATAAATTTTCTCATAAACAAAAACTTCAAGATATTGCTTTATCACTTGGTTTCTCAAAACCAAAATTACTTCAGTCTATGTATATTTTTAAACAACCTAAAATAGGTGGTGAAGTAGTTTGCCATCAAGATTCTACTTTTTTATATACTGAGCCAGAAAGTACTATCGGTTTCTGGTTTGCATTAGAAGATGCAAATAAAACAAACGGATGTTTACAAGTTGCAAGCGGAGGTCATAAAGGCCCATTAAGAAAACTTTTTAAAAAAGTAGACGGTAAAATGCAAATGATAGATCTAAATGATGAGCCATTTCCTGAAACTGATACTTTTGTAGAAGTAAAAAAAGGATCACTTGTTTTATTACATGGTAGACTTCCTCATTATTCATGTGAGAATACAAGTTTAAAATCAAGACATGCTTACACAATTCATGTAATTGATAATAACAACGAATATCCTGAATGGAATTGGTTACAAAGATCTTCAATACCTCTTAAAAGTTTTATTAATGACTAAAAAAATAATTTTAGATTGTGATCCAGGTCATGATGATGCTGTAGCAATAATGTTAGCTGCTTCCTCTAAAGAGATTGACATACTGGGTATCACCTGTGTCGGTGGAAATAGTGGTTTAAATAATACAGTAAATAACGCTCTAAAAGTTTGTACGTTAATTGAAAGAACGGACATTAAAGTTTACTCTGGTGCAAATAAACCTATCCATTATGAATTATTTACAGCTGAATATGTTCATGGAAAAACCGGATTAGATAAAAAAGGTGATCCTATAATAATAGATACAAATTATAAACCTCAAGAAAAACATGCAGTTGATTTCATAGTAGAAACTTGTAAATCTTCAACAGAGCAAATTTATTTATGTCCAACAGGACCTCTTACAAATATTGCCTTAAGTTTAAAAAAAGATCCATCTATTAAAGAAAATATAAAAGAAATAGTTTTTATGGGTGGAGCTGCTATGTGCTTAGGAAATACTACACCATCAGCTGAATTTAATATTTATGTGGATCCACATGCGGCTAATATTGTTTTAGAATCAGGCATTCCTTTAACAATGATGGGTTTAGATGTTACTCATCAGGTAAATGTAAATTCAAAAATTATCAAATCAATGAATGAAAATAAAAATAAAAGTTCTAAGTTTTTTGGAGAACTAATGGAATTTTATACAATATTTCATAAAGAATTATACGAAACAGAGGAAACTCCTTTGCATGACCCATGTGTTATTGCATATTTATTAGATCCATCTATTTTTATTGGAAAAGAAGTTAATGTCACAGTTGAAGAAAATTCTGAATTAACAAGAGGGGAGACTGTTGTTGATTGGCTAGGTGTTACTAAAAGACCAGTAAATTGTTTTGTGATGAATGAAGCTAATGATGAAAAATTTTTTCAATTACTTAAAGCTAAATTATCGTTATTACCTTAACTATAAAAACTCTTTGCAATCTTTCCAGCTAAATTCGCATTATTAATTATTAGAGATACATTAGCATTTAGAGTTTCATTTTTTGATTGTTCGTTAATTTCTTTTATGAGAAACGGGGTTAATTCTTTTCCACTAATATTATTTCTATCAGCTTTTATTGTTGCATTATTTATCCATTTTTCTACGTCATTTTTATTAAGTGCTTTTTCTAATGGAACTTTATTAAATATGAGAATTGATTTTTTATTTCCCATATTTTCATTGAGTTTTAAAAAAGAAGAAATTTCATGAATTTCATCAAATTTATTATCGACTTTATTTTCTGTTTCTTCATACCAAAAACCAGGCATATAATTTGTTTGATAACCAATTCTTGTAATTCCTAAAGTTTCAAGAAGTTCATTTGTTTTACTTAAATCTAATATAGATTTAGCACCACTACAGATCACAAAATTTGAATTCGCAGAAAGTGCATATAGATCTGCAGATACATCATTGGTATTTTCAGCATTTAGATGCACACCACCAATTCCTCCTGTTGCAAAAAATCTTATTTGAAATTTAGATGCTATAGAAATTGTACTTGCTACTGTTGTAGCAGCATTTTCTTTATTAAATATTGATAAATTTATATTGTGGTTTGAGACTTTTTGTACATTTTTCTCTTTTGCTAATATTTGAATATCTTCTTCCGATAATCCTATTTTAACCTTACCTTTAATTATTCCTATTGTTGCAGCAATTGCACCGTTATCTTCAACAGCCTTTATAGACTCATTTGCGGCTTTAATATTTTCTGGATAGGGCAATCCATGACTAATCAATGTACTTTCTAAAGCTACTATTGGTTTTTTTCTATTTATTGCTTCTTGAACTTTTTTACTTATATCAAATATTTCATGCATACTATTGTACAATCACTCTCTTAGAAAGATTTTTAATTTTTAAAAAATCACTCTTAGTTTTTAGACTTTTACCACTAGCATAATAAGACCCGCATGCTACAGAAGTTTTCAAAATATAATTCATTTTTTCATTTATACTGAACAAATACAGCATCATAGCTGCTAGCGCGTCTCCAGCTCCATTTTCGTTTACTACTTTGATTGATGGGGGTTTTATTTTTTTTATAAATTCATTACTTCCAAAGATTACATTATTTTTTGAATTAGTAGTAATTATTTTTATTTTTTTATTTTGTTTTAATATTTTTTTTACACCTAATATTATATTTGAAGAATTTGTAAGTTTAAGTAACTCTGCTTTATTTAAGAATATAAAATCAACTTTATTTATAATCCTTTTAATTTTAATAACTTTATGCACTGATGTTGCGCACACTATAATTTTATTATTTTTTGATAGTTTATTTATTGATTTTTCCAAATAGGTTTTAGAAAAATTTAGATCAAATATTATATTTTTATTCTTAATGTTTGGTATTTTTAAAGATTTATTATTTTCATATTCATCTGTGTTAGCTAATCCTAATAAAAATTTATTATTTTTATCTGATAAAGCTAAATAGTATCTATCTGCATAATCTTTATTCACTTGATGAACATAGATTTTTTTTGAGATTTTTTTTCTAATCTCTTCATTAATAGCTAAACTATAAAAGTTTACATCAACAAAATTCGAAAGCAATTCTGCAATATTGTACGCCACTCCACCAATTCTGCTTTTTTGTGTAATTTGATTAGATCTAAAATTAATAATATTTTTTTTAAGATTTAATAAATAATCGTGATGAATTGCCCCAATACAAACAAAAATGTTTTTAGATTTCAGCATTATGAATTATACACCTTTTATGTCAGTTTTTGATGTTGATCCACCTATTATTGATAATAAACATTTAATTAAATGGTTAAAGATTAATTTTTCTTTCTTAAGAAATAAATTACTCAAAATTAAACAACTTGATAGTGAAAGGGATATAAATTTTATTATATTCATAAATAATAAAAAAAAATATGTATTAAAAATTTCAAACCCATCAGAAAAAATAAATATATTAAAATACCAAGATAGATTAATTAATTATTTACGAAGTGATCTTAGCCTTAAATCTTTTATACCAAAAATACACCATACAAAGATTGTAAAATATTTAGATATAAAAAATAGAGAATGCTTTGTTAGGATCTTATCTTATATTGAAGGGCTAATGTATGGAGATATAAAAAGTAACGATAAAATTGAAAATTCTTTAGGTAAGTTACTTGGAAAAGTATCAACTAAGTTGAAATCATTTAACGATATAGATGCCCATAGAAATTTTATTTGGGATCCATCAAATATAAAATGGATTAAAAAAGACATTAATATTTTTAATGGTTCAAAAAAATTAATTTTATTAAAATGTTTTTCAGAATATGAAAAATTTGTAAAAAATAATTTAAATAAATTAAGATACTCAATAACTCATTCAGATCCAAATAATTATAATATTGTTATTAAAGAAAACAATGTTTGTGGTTTACTAGATTATGGAGATTCTATTTATTCTCCAACAATAAATGATTTAGCTATATGCCTTTCATATGCATTAATGAACAATGATAATATTTATCTTACACTTAAAAATATAATAACAGAGTACAATAAACAGTTTTCTATTAATGAGGATGAAATTAATTCATTAATATCATTATGTAAGTCACGACTTATGATTACTGTTGTAATGGCAAAAAAACAAAGAATTAAATATCCATCAAATCAATATTTAAGCATTAGTGAGAAAGATGCATGGTCTTTATTAGAAAAATTAGACAAAATTCCTATCAATTTTTTAATATATATTGTTCGCGAAATATGCGACTTTGATATTATTCACCATTATAATGAAATTATAAATTATATAAATAAATTCAACTTTGGTAATATTTTTAAATTTAATTTACTTGATAAAAATAAATCTATCTTAAAATTAAGTTCTGATTCACCTTTATTGAAAGGTAACCCAGATAATAATTCGCTTAAAAAAAGAGTTAATAAAATATTTAAAGAAGATAATTCTCGTATAGGTATAGGTTTATACAATGAAAAAAGAAAAGTTTATAAGGGACCTAACTTTATTTCTGAATTAAATACGAATGAAAGACGTAATATTCACTTAGGAATTGATATTTTTATTGATCAGGGAACAGATTTATTTGCTCCAATAGATGGTAAAATTATAATTTTAAAAAATAATAATTTTAAATATGACTATGGCCCCACTCTAGTTTTAGAGCATAGTTTTAAAAAATATAAATTTTATACTCTATACGGTCATTTATCTAAAATAATGTTTCAAAAACTAAAAATTAGAAAAAAAATTAAGAAAGGTGAATGGATTGGTAAAATTGGTAATTCTAATGAAAATGGAAAATGGTTACCACATTTACATTTTCAAATTATTTTAGATTTATTAGGACATGATAAGAATTTTCCAGGAGTAGGTGAAGAATTTTTATTCAATATTTGGAATAAAATTTCACCTGATCCAAATTTAATTCTACGAATTCCAAAATCTTTTTATTTTAATAATAATAATAATTTTAAAGATACTTTAAAGAAAAGAAGAAAAAATATTTCTGATAATTTATCAATTTCTTACAAGAAACCCCTTCATATGCTCGAAGCTAAAGATCAGTATTTTTTTGATAGATATGGCAGGAGATACTTAGATTGTGTAAATAATATTTCCCATGTTGGACATTCAAATTCCTATGTCCATGAAGCTATGACTCAGCAAAATTTAAAACTAAATACTAATACGAGATATCTATACGATACAATTAACGATTATAGTGAATTACTTTTAAGTAAGTTTCCAAAGAAATTAAATAAGATATTTTTCGTATGTACAGGATCTGAAGCTAATGATTTAGCTTATAGAATAGCTCAAACTTATACTAGTGCAAAAGATGTCTTTGTGATGGACAATGCTTATCATGGGCATACCAATGCTTTAATTGATCTAAGTCCATATAAATTTAATAGTAAGGGTGGTTCGGGTAAAAAAGATTATGTTCATGTATTAGACATGCCTGATCCCCTAAGAGGTAAGTGGAGATATCAAAATTCAAATTGGATTCAAAAATATATAGATGAAGCTAAAACGGTCATTAGAAATAAAATTAAAGAAACCAATATTGCATGTTTTTTTACTGAAAGTATACTTGGTTGCGGCGGTCAAGTAATTCTTCCAAAAAATTATTTAAAAGAAATATTTTCAGAAATTAGAAGAAACAATGCATTATGTATTGTTGACGAGGTACAAACTGGTTTTGGACGCGTTGGAAGACATTTTTGGTCATTTGAAGAGCATGATGTCGTTCCTGATATAGTAACCTTGGGCAAACCTATGGGCAATGGTCACCCTATAGCTGCTGTTATAACTACAGAAAAAATTGCTTCAACTTTTAATAACGGGATGGAATATTTTAACTCATTTGGTGGTAATCCCGTTTCCTGTGCTATCGGTAAAGCAGTATTAGAGATTATTGATAATAATAAATTACAAAAAAATGCTTTGTTAGTTGGTAATTATTTTTTAAAAGAATTAAAAAAAATCCAACTTAAATATAACAAATATATTAGTGAAGTTAGAGGTAGGGGGCTTTTTTTAGGAATAGATATTATTCAGAATAGTAATGTTTCTAAACCAAATAAAAAATTAGCTAAACTGCTTATTAATTATATGAGAAATCAAGGTATTTTATTGAGCACTGATGGACCTTATGACAATGTTATTAAAATAAAACCACCTCTTGTATTTACAAAATTAAATGTTGATCATGTATGTAAAAACTTAGAAACTTTCTTTAAAAAATTATAAAATATATTCCATAACCAATCATTAGCAGACCAATGGTTAGATCAATCCAAAACCAAGTTTTATTTGAATATATATATTTTGACAAAAACTTTGACATATATCCCAAAGAAAAGAAAAACAAAAAACTAGCTGAAATTGCTCCAACGCCAAATGAAAATTGATCATTAAAATTTGTTGATAATGATCCAAGCAAAATAATTGTATCTAGATAAACATGAGGATTTGCGTATGTAATAAGGAATAAGGTAATTAATACTTTTCCGTATTCGTTAATTATATTTAATTTTTTATTTATATCTTTAATTTGATTTAATTTTATAACTTTATTTAAACCATAAAATATAAGCCAAATTCCACCTAATACTTTTATTATTCCTATGATACTTGTATTAATTTGAACAATATAATTAGATAGATATATTCCAATTACAATTAGTAAACTGTCAGATAGACTGCAAAATAAAGTAACTGCAAAAACATAAGATTTTTTAAGCCCTTGTTGAATTACAAATAAATTTTGCGGTCCTATGGCTATAATTAATGTTCCTCCAATTATTAATCCTTGGATAAAATCATAAATATACATATTGCCTTAATTTATAATTACACTATTTTAAAATTATGCACAAAATTATATTGTTTAGTTTGTTTATTTTATTATCAAAAAGTGTTTATGGAGAAATGATAAAACCAGACCCTTCAATTGGTCCTAAAGAAGTTATTTTAATTCAATTAAAAGCACTACAAAAAAATAATTCACCTTTTGACGATGCCGGTATTGAACAAACTTGGGAATTTGCACATCCAAATAATAGAATGTACACAGGTCCTCTAGACAATTTTATTAGGATGATTAAAAACCCATCCTACTCAATGATGATTGATCACTTAGAACACAATATAATTCCTGTTCAGGAACAAGAAAAAAGCTCATATTACTTTGTAGAACTTACAGATAGTAATGGAAAAAAATTTGGTTTCGAATGGACAGTAGAAAAAGTTGAACAAAACGGTGAGTTCAAAGATTGCTGGATGACTGTCGGTGTTTCTAGACCAATGCCTTTATCACAAGCATCATAGTGTGCGGAAGATTTACAAGCACTGAAGATAAAGAAAAAATTACAAAACTATTCCCTAACTTAGAAGTTTTAAATTACGCACATAAGTCATACAATATATCACCTTCTAATATCGTTAATATTATTTATGAAAATAATCATAAACTTTTAATAGATACTTTTATTTGGAGTTATAGTTTTTTTAGTAAACAAAATAATGTTACTCAATTTGTTATTAATGCAAGAATTGAAACGATTAATGATAAATATTTATTTAGAGAATCATTTACTAAAAGAAAATGTCTTATTATTGCAAATGGATATTATGAATGGAAAAATATAAATAATCAAAAACAACCCTATTTAATATCAATTCCTAGAAATGAATTATTATTTTTTGGGGGAATTTGGAGGGAAGAAATAAGAGATAATAAAAAAATGAATGTTGTCTGCATCATTACTAAGGAGGCAAATGAAAATCTTTCCCATATACATAATAGAATGCCTCTTATTATGTCTCATAATGAGGGTCTTGATTTTCTTAATGATAATGAAAATGAATTTCTACATAAAAACAAAAGTGTTATCGAGGATGATTTAGACTTTTATCCAGTATCAAAAATTGTAAATAATCCAAAAAATAATGATGAAAATTGCCTTAAAGAAATATCTTTATAATATTTAAATTTTTTTATCGCTTTTATAATATTAATCAAATATATAATTTTTCTCTAATGAGCCATTTATTTTATAAACCTGCAAAATCTAGATTACACAGAAGTGAATTGGCGGTTCCAGGCTCTAATCCAAGGATGTTTGAAAAAGCATTAAAATCAAATGCCGATTATATTTTTTTAGATTTAGAAGATGCAGTATCTCCAAATGATAAAATTGATGCAAGAAAAAATGTTATAAATGCAATAAAAGAATACAATTGGAGAGAAGAACGTAAAACAATCTCTATAAGAATTAACGGTTTGGATACACACTATATGTATCGTGATGTGATTGAAATTATAGAAGTGGTCGGTGATAAGATTGATACATTATTAATTCCAAAAGTAGGCTCATCATCTGATGTATATATGGTTGATTGTATGCTCAATCAAATTGAACAAAATAAAAAATTTGAAAATAGAATAGGTTTAGAATGTTTAATTGAAACAGCACTAGGAATGTCTAACATCCAATCAATTGCAACATCAAGTTCTAGACTAGAAGCATTACACTTTGGAGTTGCAGATTATGCTGCAAGTATGCGAGCAAGAACTGTTGTCATAGGAGGTTTAAATCCTGATTATCCTGGTGATCAATGGCATCATGGCTTATCAACTTTAGTAATGACCTGTAGATCATATGGCTTAAGAGCTATAGACGGACCTTTTGGAGACTTTAATGACAAACAAGGATATCTTGATGCAGCAAAAAGAGCGGCAGCAATTGGTTTTGAGGGTAAATGGGCAATACATCCTTCGCAAATAGATTTAGCTAATGAAGTTTTTTCTCCACCCAAAGAAGAAATAGATAAAGCAAAAAGAATATTATTAGAATTAGAAAAAGCAGCTGCTGAAGGAAAGGGCGCTGCTCAGCTTGATGGAAGAATGATCGATGCTGCATCTGCAAGAATGGCTGAAAATGTTGTAAATATTAATAAGTTAATTGAAAGTAAGTAATGGACATACACGAATATCAAGCAAAAAAAATATTGTCCGATTTTGGTGTTAAAATTCCCACTGGTGGTATTGTTTATAGTCCAGAAAATGCAGAAAATAAAGCGAGAGAAATTGGTGGTTCTAAATGGGTTGTAAAAGCGCAAGTTCACTCTGGTGCTAGAGGTAAAGCGGGAGGAATTATAATATGTAATTCTCCTTTAGAAGTTGCTGATGCAACTGATAAATTGTTAGGTAAAAAATTAATTACAAACCAAACTGGTCCAGAGGGTAAGATAATAAATAGAATTTATATTGAAGAAGCAACTGATATCAAACATGAATTATATTTAGGTTTAGTGTTTGATAGATCTTCAGAAAGTATAATGGTTGTAGCCTCAACAGAAGGTGGAATGAGTGTCGAAGAAATTTCAAAAGAAAAACCTGAAACAATTATACGATCTAAAATAGAAGTAGCAGTTGGTATTCAACAATTTCAAGCAAGAGAAATAGCTTTTGGTTTAGGAATTGAATCCAAATTGATCTCAAGAGCTGCAAATACAATTATTGGTTGTTATAAAGCTTTTAGTGAGCTTGATGCAACAATGGTTGAAGTTAACCCATTAGTTGTATCACACCAAGATGAAATACTAGCATTAGATTGTAAAATGAGTTTTGATAATAATGCAATGTTTAGAAGAGATGAAATTGCAGAACTTAGAGATAAAACACAAGAAAATTCAAATGAAGTTTATGCTTCTGACAGAGGAATGAATTATGTAAGCTTAGATGGGAATATTGGTAATATTATTAATGGTGCAGGCTTAGCAATGGCTTCAATGGATATGATAAAACTTGCTGGTGGTGAACCTGCAAATTTTTTAGATGTTGGCGGAGGTGCAACACCTGAAAAAATAGTTAAAGCTTTTAAATTAATCTCTATGGACACAAAAGTTAAGGTAATATTAGTTAATATCTTTGCAGGGATTAATAGATGTGATTGGGTTGCAGAAGGAATTGTTCAAGCTTTATCAAAAATTGAAATTAAACATCCTTTAGTTATACGTTTAGCTGGAACTAACGTCGAAAAGGGAAATGAAATACTTAAAAAAAGCAATATAAATTACATTGAAGCATCAACTTTGGAAGATGCTGCAAATAAAGCAGTGAAGGCTCTTGGATAATCATGTCTATAATCATTCACAAAAATACAAAGATTTTAGTCCAAGGTTTCACCGGAAAAATTGGAAGTTTTCATGCTGAAGAAATGATTAAGTATGGTTCTAACGTTGTTGGCGGGGTAACACCTGGTAAGGGTGGCATGACTCATTTAAATCTTCCTGTATTTAATACTGTTAAAGAAGCTGTAGATCAAACTGGAGCATCAACATCAATTTTATTTGTCCCACCAGCCTTTGCAGCAGACTCAGCTATGGAAGCTGCTGATGCAGGTATTAAAACGTGTGTGGCTATTACTGACGGTATTCCTTCTCATGATATGGTTAAAATAAAAAGATATATGAGAAGATATCCAAAAGATAAAAAAATGGGATTAGTAGGTCCAAATTGTGCAGGAATAATTAGCCCTGGTAAATCTATGTTAGGAATTATGCCTGGTCATATTTACAAAGAAGGTAAAATAGGAATAGTTAGTAGATCTGGCACTTTGGGATATGAAGCTGCACAACAACTTAAAGATTTGGAAATTGGTGTTTCAACAAGCGTAGGTATTGGAGGCGATCCAATAAATGGAAGTTCTTTTAGAGATATAATTGAAAAGTTTGAAAATGATGATGAAACTATTGCAGTTTTAATGATAGGTGAAATAGGTGGTCCACAAGAAGTTGAAGCTGGACAATTTGCTAAAGAAAATATGAGTAAACCAGTAATTGCGTATATAGCAGGACTAACTGCACCTAAAGGTCGTGTGATGGGGCATGCTGGTGCAATTGTTTCTGCTTATGGTGAAAGTGCAATAGAAAAAGTAGAACTTCTTAAAGAGTGTGGGGTTACAATTTCCACAAACCCTTCTGTAATGGGTGAAACTGTTAAAAAAGTATTAGTAGAAAATAATTTGAATTAATATAATTAAAAAATAATGAAATTTTTATATAAAAATGAATTCTGGATGTTAATATTTTCTCTAGGTGTTCTTTATTGGTTATTTAATCCATCAGTCTTAACAACCTTAGTTATGATTGTGCCACTCCTATTAGCCGTTTCTTCCCGTAAATAAAACTAAGTTTTACACTTCTGATTCATGAACATTTATCGTATTTATAGTTAAAAAATGAAATTATATCTTATTAGACACGCAGAGTCAGAAGCTAATGCAGCATCAGATTTAGATAATCCAACTTATTATTATGATGCAAGAATTACTCAGACAGGAGTAGAGCAAGCAAAAAAATTAAATAATAAAATTAAAAATCTCAAATTTGATAATTATTTTTGCTCCCCCTTAACAAGAACATTAGAGACATTCTCTATTGTTTTTCCATCAAATAAACCTGTAATTGAACCATTAATAAGAGAACATTTGTACCACTCATGTGATGTAGGAAGACAACCAAAAATATTAAAAAAAGAATTTAATGATTTTGACTTTAATAATTTAAATGATTTTTGGTGGAATAATAATAAACCTATTAATGAAAAAAAAATTATACAAGAGTCCCACAATGATATTAAAATGAGATTAAGGTCTTTTCTGCTATCTATCAAAAACCTTAATTTACAAAAAATTGTATTAGTCAGTCACGGCACATTCTTAAGTCAAATAACTGAATATATGCTGGATAACTGTGAGGTATATGATTGTGAGTACAATGAGGTATACGAAAAATTTTTTTAATTTAATTCTTAATAAATAAAAATCTAAAACATCTCATTTATTATTTTATTTAATTTTTGTGTTACTCTATCAATTATTTTTTTTCCTATCTGTGCATTGGATTTTCTAGGATCTCCAATAATTCCACTTTTACTTAATTCTTTTGTTACCCAAGCTTTCTTAATTTTTTTCTCATAAGAAATGGTTTTAGATGATAAATAATCAGAAGATAATCTATGTTTAGAAATTTTAGATTGCCTAACTAGGTTTGGAAATAAATATAACATAATAGATGTTTCAAATTCTCCACCGTGATAACCAAAGTCTTTTTCTTTACTTGATATAATTCCTTTAAATTGATCAAATAAAAAATATGTACCTTTTACTATATTTATCTTAAATTCTGATTTCAATTCTTTAGCAATAATATCTATATGGCTAATTTGTCCACCATGACTATTTAAAAGTAATATATTTTTAAATTTCAATTTACAAACATTTTCTAAAATTGACAAAGAGTGCGATATAAATTCCAATGAATCAATACTTATTGTTCCATCAAAATCTGTATGTTCAGCAGCTGAACCAAAATATATTTCAGGCATAATTAAATATTTATTTGAATTATATTTTTTATTGAATTCTAATAATATTCCTTCAAGAATTTTTTTATCAGTATTTAATGGAAGATGCGGACCATGTTGTTCTATTGATGAAAATGGGAAAATTAAAACTGTTTTTCTATTTATTTTTTTAATTTCATTTGTTGTTAATTCTTCCCAAAAGTTTGTTAGCATTTTTTTATTATACATTTATAAGTAAATTATGAAATCTTATTCTTTATGGATTGATAAAAAAAAACAAGCTAAAATTTATCAAAAAAAACTTGTTTACAATAAAAATAACAAAACAGTTTTAGTTAAAACTATTTACTCTGGTATCAGCAAGGGAACTGAAAAATTAGTTTCATCTAAAAGCATAAGTCAGGATCAATTTGAATTAATGAAAGCTCCTTTTCAAGAGGGTTCTTTTAATTTACCTATAAAATACGGTTATATAAATGTTGGGAATATTATCGATGGTCCAAAGAAATATATAAATAAAAAAATATTTAGTCTTTTTCCTCATCAAGATTTATATGAAATTTCTATTCAAAATTTAATTTTTCTACCAAAAGGAAATTTGAGAAAATATATTCTAACTGCAAATATGGAAACAGCAATTAATATCTTTTGGGACGCTCAATCTAAAAGTAATAACAAAATTCTAATTGTAGGTCTTGGCTCTGTAGGATTATTAACTGCATTTGTTTTTAAAATTAATGGATATAAAAATGTTTATGTTTTTGATAATAATAAAAATAAAAGAAAAATTGCCAACTATTTAGGATTAAATTTTATTGATATAAGAAAGATTGAGAAAATAGATGTAGCAATAAACACTACAGCTAATTATAAAGTTTTAAATTCTTTAATGGAAAAATTATCTATCGAAGGAAAAATAGTAGAAGCTAGTTGGTATGGTAAAAATAAAGGAGAAGTTGCTTTAGGCGGGTATTTTCATTCTAAAAGATTAAAAATTATTAGCTCACAGGTATCTAAAATACCAAAATACATGAAAAATAAATATGATTTTGAGGGGAGATTAAAATTAGCAATTAAATCTTTAAAAAATTCAAAATTAGAAAAATTAATTACTAGTGAAAGTAATTTTTTTGATTTAGAAAAAGATTACTATAAAATCCTTCAAAATAAGGATACAGTAATGCATCTAGTTAAATATTAATTATGTATTCGATAAAAGTAAGAGAAAATATTCTAATAGCTCATTCTTTACCTGGAGAAGTATTTGGACCAGCCCAAAATATGCATGGAGCTACATATTTAGTAGATGTAGAATTTTTCACTGATAAACTTAACAAATACAATATAATTATGGATTTAGGAATAGTGTCCACGACTTTAAAAGATATTCTTAAAATATATAATTATCAAAATTTAGATGAGATTGATGAATTTAAGGGAAAAATTACCTCAACAGAGTTTTTAGCAGAGGATATTTGCAATAAGATCTTGAATAGACTAAGAAATGAATTCTCTGATGATTACAAATCTTTAAAAAAAATTAAAATAACCTTGCAAGAATCAAATGTTGCATGGGCATCATATGAAAAAGAGGTTATCTAAAAATAAATCTGATATTTATTTTGTTTATCCAGGAAATATTAATGCAAAAACTGGAGGGTACATTTATGAAAAAAATATCCTAGAATATGCAAAGATAAGAGATATAAATATTAGATCAATTGCTCTTAGTGAAAATTATCCTTTTCCTA
>CABYXC010000013.1 GCA_902522865.1 uncultured Alphaproteobacteria bacterium
TTATCTAAAAAAGTAAAAAAATTTGAAAAAATAAAAGTTTTAGAAAACATTAATTGGTCTCAACTTGAAAAAATTGAAGCAAATAAACTTAATATTGAAGGAATATTTATTTCTCAAGATTATATGAGAACTTACCATCATAATAATACTGTTTCACATTTAATTGGTTATACGAATAAACCTAATCGAGAAGAAGTAGAATTACCCTTTATTGCAAATATGCCTAATTTAGAAATAGGCAAAGATGGTATTGAAAAAAGCTTTAATCCTAATCTCATTGGAAAATCAGGACAAAGAGAGATTGAAGTCAACTCTTATGGGAGAGTATTACGTGAAATATCTAGGCAAGATAGTCAAAAAGGGAATGATGTTTATATTACTATAGACCTAAGAATTCAACAATATGCTTTGAATTTACTTAAAGAACATAAGGCAGGATCAGCTGTACTTATGGATATTAAAAATGGAAACATCTTATGTATGGCTTCTACCCCATCTTATAATCCTAATAAAATTATAAAAAAACCAAATAAAGAATATTGGGATTCGATTTTAGAGAATGAACTCTCACCACTTACTTATAGATGTATTCAGGGTTTGTATGCCCCAGGCTCAACTTTTAAAATGGTTGTTGCGATTGCTGGAATAGTGCACGGGGTAATAGACACTAATACAAAACATTTTTGTAGCGGAAAAATCGGTTTGGGTGATAGACTGTATCATTGTTGGAAAAATAATGGTCATGGATTAATGAATGTAAGTGATGCAATTAAAGAATCATGTGATGTTTTTTTCTATGAAATCTCAAAAAAGATAGGCATAGATAAAATTGCGAAAGTCGCTGAAGATTTCGGTTTGGGAAAAATTTATGATATTCCGTTACCTAATCAAAAAAAAGGTATTATTCCTTCACGTGATTGGAAAAAGAAAAAATATGATGAAAGTTGGTATCCTGGAGAGACTTTAATCTCAGCAATTGGACAGGGTTTTGTATTAACTAATCCATTACAACTTGCTGTTATGACTTCCATTATTGCATCTAATGGAAAAAACGTAAAACCAAATATCATCAAACAAAATAATGACAATGAATTTGAAAAATTAGAAAAATACCAAAATGCAATTAAAATTATTAAAAATTCGATGTTTAAAGTAGTTAATGACAATAAAGGTACAGCTTATAATTCAAGATCTGAAACTACTCCTTTTTCAGGTAAGACAGGAACTTCGCAAGTTAGAAGAATAACTGTAGCTGAAAGAGAAAGTGAAGATTTTAGAAAAAAAGAGGTAGAATGGAAAAAAAGAGATCACGCTTTATTTGTTGGATATATGCCTGTTGAAAAACCTAGATATGCTGTTTCGGTTGTTATTGAACATGGAGGTTCGGGTGCAACAACTGCAGCACCTATAGCAAAAGAAATTTTTCAATTTACAAAAAAATTAGAAAGTTAATGTTAAATAAAATTCAAAATTTAAATTATTTATTGATTTTTTTAGTAATATTAATCTCATTTATTGGAGCTGCAGGCTTATATTCTGCAGCAGGAGGATCATATAGTCCTTGGGCATCAAGACATTTAATTAGATTATTTTTTTTTATTTTTTTAGCAATTATCTTAGCCTTAATAAATATCAAATATATTTATCAATTCGCGTATATCTTTTTTATCTTATCTTTGTTACTTTTATTATCTGTTGAATTAATCGGTGTTTTTGGTAAGGGCGCAACTAGATGGATAAATTTATTTGGCCTTAGCATTCAACCTTCGGAATTAATAAAAATAACCATTATACTTTCACTGGCAAGATTTTATCATGATTTAAAATTTGATGAAATTAAAAGAATTAAAAATTTATTTTTTCCAATTTTAATTTTGTTTTTGCCTTTTATTTTGGTAGTTGTTCAACCAGATCTTGGAACTGCTTTAAGCATAGCAATGCTTGGAATTATTATTCTATTTGCAAGTGGAATAAGAATATGGAAGTTTGTATTAGGTTTTTTTGTTTTAATTCTATCAATTCCTTTGTCATTAAATTACTTACAACCATATCAAAAGGATAGAATTTTCTCTTTTTTAAATCCAGAAGCAGATGCACTTGGCAGAGGATATCAGCTCATCCAATCAAAAATTGCTTTAGGCTCTGGCGGCTTAACTGGTAAAGGATTTTTGGAAGGTTCTCAATCCTACTTACAATATTTACCTGAAAAACAAACTGATTTTATCTTTACATTAATTGGAGAAGAATTTGGTTTTATTGGAACTATGTTCATAATTTTACTATTTTTTTTATTAATATCAGTCTGTTTTTATATAAGTGTTAAATCAAATCATATCTTTGGCAGGATTCTTGCTATAGGTGTTGGCAGCAATTTATTTATATACGTGATAATGAATATATCTATGGTATCTGGATTAATGCCTGTTGTTGGCATTCCATTACCTTTAGTTTCTTATGGGGGATCAGCAATGCTTGCTATAACTATATCTCTAGGATTAGTTCTTAATGCGGAATTGAATGGAAGCTTAAAAAAATTAAATAATGCTTGAAATAAATAATGTTAATAAATTTTTTGGAGGATTAAAAGCAGTCCATAACGCATCAATGAAAGTTGAATTGGGTTCCATTACAGGTTTAATTGGTCCGAATGGAGCAGGAAAAACAACATTATTTAATACTATTGCAGGATTATATGATCCAGATGAGGGAAATATAATTCTTAATAATGAAGATATTTCTTTTTTAAAACCTCACGAGTTATTTGCTAAAGGAGTTCTGAGAACTTTTCAAATTGCACATGAATTTTCAACCTTAACTGTTCTTGAAAATTTAATGATGGTACCACCAAATCAATTTGGTGAAAAATTATCATATGCTTTATTAAGTAAAGCTAAAGTAAAACAACAAGAAGAAGAAATAAGACAAAAAGCTATAGAAGTAATAAATTTTTTAAATTTAAGTCATTTAACTCAAGAACTAGCGGGTAACTTATCTGGCGGTCAAAAAAAACTACTTGAGTTAGGGAGAACAATGATGGTTGATCCTCAAATCGTTTTACTTGATGAAGTAGGAGCTGGAGTTAATAGAACACTTCTCAATGAAATTACGGATGCAATATTAAGATTAAATAAAGAAAAGAATTATACTTTTTTCGTAATTGAACATGATATGGATCTTATTGAGAAAATTTGTGATCCTGTAATTGTGATGGCGGAAGGTTCAGTTTTATTTAAAGGAAATTTTAATGAAGTAAAAAATAACGATACAGTTATAGAAGCTTATTTAGGAAAAGGTATTAATAAAAATTAGAATTTTATGAATAATTTAATTGGTAAAAATTTAACAGCTGGATATGGAGGGGTTGATATAATTAAAGATATTAATCTAGAAGTTAACGAGGGTGAAATTGTTGTCATTGTTGGCCCAAATGGAGCAGGAAAATCTACAGCAATGAAAGCTTTGCTAGGCATGTTAAGTTTAACTTCAGGTTCTGTTGAATATTCAAATGAGGAAATTTCTTCAATGCTTCCTCAAAACAGAATTAATTTAGGATTGGCATTCGTTCCTCAAACAAACAATGTGTTTACTGGTATGACAGTAGAAGAAAATTTAGAAATGGGAGGATTTTTAAGAGAGGATGACATTATTCATACCATAAATGATGTTTATGACCTTTTTCCTATTTTAAAAGAAAAAAGAAATCAAAGTGCAGGAGAGTTATCTGGAGGTCAAAGACAGCAAGTAGCTTTTGGGAGAGCACTTATGACTAAACCTAAAATTTTAATGTTAGATGAACCAACAGCAGGAGTATCACCAATAGTAATGGATGAATTATTTTCAAGAATTATTGAAGTTCGTAAAACTGGTGTTGGGATACTAATGGTTGAACAAAATGCAAAACAAGCACTTGGTATTGCCGATAGAGGATACGTATTAGTAAATGGAAAAAATAGTAGAGAAGGCTCAGGTAAAGAATTATTAAATAATCCAGAAGTTAGAAAGTCATTTTTAGGAGGTTAAAATGATTGATTTTCTAAATTCTATAATTGTACTTCTAAATTTTATTATCATTCCAGGCATTTCTTATGGATCTCAACTAGCACTTGGAGCACTTGGAGTTACATTCGTTTATGCCATACTTCGTTTCGCAAATTTTGCACACGGAGAAATAATGTCATTTGGAGCGATGATAACAATTTTATTTACGTGGTTTTTTCAATCACAAAATATTGGTTTAGGAATTCTGCCAACTGCCTTGTTAGCTTTACCTGTAGGAATAATAGCAACAATTATCTTATGTATTATTTCTGATAAATTTGTTTTTCAATATTACAGATATCAAAAAAGTGTACCTGTTGTTTTAGCAATGGTTTCAATAGGGGTTATGTTTGTAATTAATGCAATAATAAGAATTATAATTGGAACAGAAACTATAAAATTTTCTGATGGACAGAAATTTATAATGAAAGCCAAACAGTTTAAAGTAATGACAGGTTTAAACGAAGGATTAGCATTAAAATCTTCTCAAGTTATAACAATATTAATTACTGTATTACTTTTAACTTTTACTTTCTGGTTTTTGCAAAAAACAAAAACTGGAAAATCAATGAGAGCATTTTCAGATAATGAAGATCTAGCATTATTGTCAGGCATTAATCCTGATAGAGTAGTATTTACTACTTGGATTATTGTAGGAGTCCTAGCTTGTGTTGCTGGAACACTTTATGGTTTAGATAAAAGTTATAAACCTATTATTTATCTCAATTTAGTATTACCAATATTTGCATCAGCAATTGTGGGGGGTATTGGGAGTCCTTTTGGGGCCGTAGTAGGTGGGTATGTAATAGCTTTTTCAGAAATTATGGTTACCTATGCTTACAAGAAATTTTTTGTGTATTTACTTCCAAGTTCTATAGAGCCAAGTGGTTTAGTACAAATACTTTCAACAGATTATAAATTTGCTGTATCATTTTCAATCTTAGTCATCGTTTTACTAATAAGACCATCTGGAATATTTAAAGGAAGAGTCTTATGATGAAGTTTGAAAGATATGAATGGGTAGCCATTACAATCATGATCTCCCTATTTGTTTTTGTAGGTTTTATTCAAGGGTGGTCTGTAAGTTTAGTAATTTTAAATATGTGTATTATTTCAGCAATAATGACAATGGGAGTTAATATTTCTTGGGGTTATGCAGGAGTAATTAATTTTGGTGTAATGGGTTTTTTGGCAATGGGTGGATTAGCGGCAGTCCTTGTATCTTATCCTCCCATTACAGAGTCATGGCAGGCTGGAGGTAGAGGACTAGGTATTAGTTTTGCTTTGCTTGTCGTATTAGTAATAGCTGTAATGTATATTAATAAAACGCTAATCCAAAAAAGAAATAGGTATATTTTAAATTCTCTTGTAATTTTCTTTGGTATTTTAATTATCAGACACTTTTATTTAAACGCCACACATAATATTGAGGATGTTAATCCAGCAATAGCAGGATTTTTAGGTGGTCTTGGACTACCAATAATTTTTTCTTGGATAGTAGGAGGTTTATTTGCTGCAGGTGTTGCATTTGTAATTGGTAAAGTAGCTCTTGGATTACGATCAGATTATTTGGCAATTGTAACTCTAGGAATTTCAGAAATAGTTGTTAGTGTTTTAAAACATGAAGAATGGTTATCTAGAGGGGTCAAAAATGTAATTGGTTTAAAGAGACCGGTTCCTTATGAAATTGATTTACAAAACGCAGATTGGTTTATAAATTTAGTTACATATCTTAATTCATCAAAGTTAAATAACATTATTGATGTAAGTGATAGACAACAAGTATTAAACAATCTTATAATTGATGGTTCAGGAATATTTGTAAAATTATCTTACGCTATTTTATTTTTGATTGTTATGTTGATAATTTTCTATTTTGCAAACAAAGCTCAATTATCTCCATGGGGAAGGATGATGAGAGCTATAAGAGATAATGAAACTGCTGCAAATGCAATGGGCAAAGATGTTGTAAAACAACATTTAATAATTTTTGTCATAGGAGCTGCAATTGTAGGTGTTGCAGGTGCAATGCTTGTTACTTTGGATGGATTATTTACACCCTCAGGATATCGACCACTTCGTTTCACTTTTATTATTTGGATTATGGTTATTGTAGGCGGTAGTGGAAATAATTTAGGTGCTATATTTGGTGGTTTTGTCATATGGTTTTCTTGGATTGAAGCAGCACCACTTACAACATTTATTATTAATCAACTTACAGTAGGTTTAGAGCCAACTAATGCTTTAAAACTACATTTACTAGATAGCGTTCCTTACTTTAGATACTTATTTATGGGTTTAATTTTATTATTAATTTTACGCTATAGACCTAAAGGAATTATACCAGAGAAAGTAAGGCACTCATAAAAAAACCCCAGCTAGAAGCTGGGATTAAATTAAAATAATTTTTAAGTATTAAAGAGCGCCAACAGTAACGAATTCGCCACCACTAACTTCTAGTTCTTTAAACGCACCATCAGCATCACCAAACGCATTAAATTCTACGTCTGTTGCACCTTGGTAGTCAATATCTTTACCAGCAGCTAACATTTGTAAGCCGTATGATAATTGACCAGGGTTAATTACAATACCTGGAGCGTTAGATACTTTAGCAATATTGTTTAGGATTGATTGCTTATCAGCAGATCCACCAGCTTGAATTGCAAGAGCAATAATTGCTGCAGCATCATAAGACTCTCCAACATATGGAGCACTTCCATCCATGCCATTTGCAGCTGCTAGTTCTCCGAACTTAGCTGAACCTTTTGAGATTGCACCTGGCATAGAGCCAAATGATCCTTCAAGATCAGCACCGATATTATCTACAATTGATTGACCAATCATACCATCAGAAAGAACAAAAGTGTCAAATGCACCTGAATCTAAAGATGCTTCGATCATTCCTTTTCCACCATCATCGATATAACCAATTACTAGCAGTGCGTCTCCACCAGCTGATGCAAGAACACCAACTTCTGATGAATAATCTGCTTTACCATCTTCGTGTGCAGCTGATGCTGTAATAGTTCCGCCACCACGAGCAAATGAAGCTTCAAATACTTCAGCTAAACCTTTTCCGTAGTCATTGTTAGTATACGTTACAGCTATACTTTCTATTCCTCTGCTTAAAGCAAGTTTAGCTAGTACCTGACCACCTTTTGCATCAGATGGAGCGGTACGCCAAAAAGTTCCATTATCAGGAACTTTACTTAGACCTGGTGAAGTTGCAGATGGAGATACCATTAAGATACCATTTGGTACTGCAACGTTTGCATTAATCGCACCTGTTACACCTGAACAGTCAGCACCCATAATAGCAGTTACACCTTGTGCAACTAGATCCTCAGCAGCAGCAGTTGCAGCAGCAGAGTCTACACAAGTTGAGTCAGCTTCTAAGATTGTAATTGATTCACCACCTAAAAGATTTCCAGAGTTTGATGCCTCATCAAATGCCATTCTAGCACCATCTCTCATAGCAGGAGTTAAAGATTCAATTGGCCCTGTAAAACCAAGAATAATTCCTACTTTAATTTCTGCTAATGCAGCAGTCGTTACAGTCGACAAACTTACAATAACAGCTAGAAGTAATTTTTTCATATTTCCTCCAAAAAAGTATACTTTTTATATATACTAACTCATATACTAGTTCCAAAAATCAATCATGCAGTTTTTTCATAAAAATACCTAAGATTTTAGCCAAAAACCATAAATTGACTTCATTTGACTCACCGGATAAAGATCAAACGTATGACAATTGGAATTTTAGGCGGAGGAGTTTGGGGAAGTGCACTTGCCCGAGTATTAAGTAATAATAAAGTTATCATTTATGCTCGAGATGAAAAAACTGTTAAATCAATAAATGAACATAAAATTAATCCAAAATTAAAATACAGTTCATTTAACGCTAATGTCACTGCTAGTACTTCTTTGAAAGAAATTAGAAATGTTAAATTTTTATTTATAACTTTACCTGCACAAAACATTAGGGAAGTAATTAAGGATTCATCATTACATAATAAAAATCATCATATTGTTATATGTTCTAAAGGCATTGAAATATCGTCATCAAAATTTTTAACAGATGTATTTCAAGAAATGATCCCTTTTAAATCAATAAGTATTTTATCAGGTCCATCTTTTTCAAATGAAGTATCTCAAAGTTTACCAACTGCAGTAACTCTTGCAACAAAAGATAAAAAAAATTTTGAGAATATTTCTAAACTTATACCTAACAAAGAGTTTAGAATTTATTATTCAAATGATTTAATTGGAACGCAGATAGGCGGTGCGTTAAAGAATATTTATGCAATAGCTGCAGGCATCGCAGAAGGTTTAAACTTAGGCGAAAATGCTAAAAGTGCACTCATTTCAAGATCTTTTGCAGAAATGGCACGATATGCAAAAAAATTTAAAGCTGATAAAAATACATTATTTGGTTTATCAGGGCTTGGCGATCTAATTTTAACATGTGGCTCTAAAAATTCTCGTAACACACAATTTGGTATTAAATTAGCTTCTTCAAAATATGACAATTTTTTAGATCTTTTAAAATCGCAAGAAGTAACAGAAGGTTATTTTACAGTCAAAGCAGTCTATAATATTTCACAAAAAAAAAATATTGATATGCCAATAATGGAGTCTGTATACAATATACTTTATAAGCAACATGATTTAAAAGAAGAACTAAGTAATTTACTGAGTAGACCAATAACAGAAGAAAAAATTTAATTCGATGACAAAAAAAATATTTTATAACTTAGATACAAGCTGGGTGAATAATACACAAATTAATTTAAGTGCTGTAGAGCGTCGAACATCTACCTTAACTAAAAGAAGAACTGTAAAAAAGGAATTTCAAGTTGCTTGGTTGTTAAAAGCTATTACTTTGATTGATCTTACTACACTGAGTGGCGATGACACTTTTGGAAAAGTTGAAAGACTTTGCAATAAAGCTCTTAATCCCATTGATGATTATATTCTTCAGGATTTAGGACTAGAAAATAATGCAGTAAGAGTAGGAGCTGTGTGTGTCTATCACCATCTAATAAAAGATTGTACAAAACTTATTCAAAATAAACTCCCAATCGCTGCAGTTTCTACAGGTTTTCCTGCGGGTTTATCATCTTATACAACTAGAAAAAAAGAAATTTCTGACTCTATCAAAGATGGTGCTAATGAAATCGATATTGTTATTAATAGAGGATACGTTCTCCAAAATAATTGGAAAAAATTATACGAAGAGGTTCGTAGCTTTAAAGAAACTGCAGGTAAAACAAAAATAAAAGCTATTCTTGGTGTTGGCGATCTTGAGACTCTTCGAAATGTAGCAAAAGCTTCGTTGGTTTGTATGATGGCTGGTGCAGATTTTATAAAAACATCAACTGGAAAAGAAAGTATAAATGCAAATCTTAATAATAGTCTTGTTATGTTGAGAATGATTCGAGATTTTCATACAAAAACTGGAAAAAAAATTGGCTTTAAGCCTGCAGGCGGAATATCAACGGCCAAATCTGTTTTAGAATTTTTAATATTAGTAGTAGAAGAACTAGGATTTGAATGGGTTAATCCTAAATTATTGCGAATTGGTGCTTCTAGTTTATTAATTGATATAGAAAGACAACTCTATCACTACACTAGTGGTAGGTATGCAAACAAAGAGAAACTTGCAATAGGATAATATGGATAAAGTTATTAAAAATTTTCAAAATATAACTTATGGACCAGCACCAGAAGACAGCAAAGAAGTAAATAGTTGGATAAAAAATTTAAAAAATCCAAATAATCATTTTATTAATGGCAAATTTGTAAAATCGTCTAGCTCAAACAAATTAAATATAATTAACCCTTCTAAAAATAAAAAAATTGCAACATTATCTGTTGCTTCAAAAAAAGATGTAAATGCTGCAGTCAGTGCTGCAAAAAAAGCTCATATCAAATGGTCAAAACTTTCATCTTTTGATCGATCAAAATATTTATATGCCCTCGCACGTCTAATACAAAAAAATTCAAGATTTATTTCTGTTTTAGAGACTATAGATAATGGTAAGCCAATACGAGAAACAAGAGATATAGATATTCCGCTTGTTGCTAGACATTTTTATTATCATGCCGGTTGGGCTGCAAGGAATACAAACAACTCTGATGGCTCTATTGGTGTTGTTGGACAAATTATTCCATGGAACTTTCCATTATTAATGCTAGCGTGGAAAATTGCTCCTGCAATTGCTCTTGGAAATACTGTAGTTTTAAAGCCTGCAGAGTATACTTCTCTAAGCGCTCTCTATTTTGCTGAACTTTGTGAAAAAGCTAAAATTCCACAAGGTGTAATTAATATTATTACGGGAGATGGTTCTACTGGTGAACATATAACATCGCATAAAGATATTAAAAAAATTGCCTTTACTGGATCAACTGAAGTTGGAAAGAAAATAATTCAAACAAATACTAATCCAGATAAAAAAATGACAATGGAACTTGGTGGTAAATCACCTTTTATTGTTTTTGAAGATGCAGATTTAGATAGCGCTGTAGAAGGTGTTGTTGATGCGATTTGGTTTAACCAAGGCCAAGTATGTTGTGCAGGATCAAGGCTCTTAGTACAAGAAAGTATCGAGAAAAAATTTATCCAAAAACTTAAGAAAAGAATGGAAAAACTTCGTGTTGGTGATCCATTAGATAAGTCTATTGATATTGGCGCTATAGTTGCGCCTGTCCAACTTAAAAAAATTAATTCTTTAGTAAATAAAGCGCAAAAAGATGGAAATAAATTATGGCAACCTTCATGGTCATGTCCAACAAATGGTTTATTTTATCCTCCATCTTTATTTACAAATGTAACACCGTCATCTTTTATCGCTCAAGTAGAAATATTTGGACCAGTTTTGACAACAATGACATTTAGAACACCTAGTGAAGCTGTATCCATTGCAAATAATACGCCGTACGGACTTGCGGCAAGTATTTGGTCTGAAAATATTAACTTAGCTTTAGATATTGCTCCAAAAGTAAAAGCCGGAGTGATCTGGATAAATTCTACAAACTTATTTGATGCTGCGTGTGGTTTTGGAGGATACAAAGAAAGTGGTTTTGGAAGAGAAGGTGGTTCAGAAGGTATTAGAGCATATTCAAAATTACCACTTCCTCTTAATAAGTCAAAAAGAGGAAAAAAATCATCTAAAGGTCAATCATCTGACTCTATCGATAGAACACCTAAATTATATATTGGAGGGAAGCAAAAAAGACCTGATAGCGGTTACTCATTTTCTTCTTATGATGCTCATAATAATTTTATTTGTGATGTTCCAAACGCAAATCGCAAAGATGTAAGAGATACAGTAGAGGTTGCATCTAAAGCAGTTAGTAAATCTTCCACTAATTTTTATAGAGCTCAAATTCTTTATTACTTAGCTGAAAATTTACAAGATCGAAAAAATACCTTTTCTAGTTTGCTGTCTTCTTTAATTAGTATTTCGCAAAAAGATGCTGAAAAAGAATTTGATCAATCAATAGAAAGATTATTTTATTATGGCGCTATGGCTGATAAGTTTGAAGGCTCTATACATAATCCTCCTATAAGAGGTTTAACACTAGCTGTTAAAGAACCAATAGGCGTTGTTGCAAATATTTTAAATGATGATTATCCACTATTAAGTTTAATAACTACATTAGGATCAAATTTTGCAGCAGGAAATGCTAGTATTATTGTTCCAGGACAAAAGACATCTCTTTTAGCAACAGAATTATATCAACTACTTGAAACTTCTGATGTTCCAGCTGGGTATATTAATATCCTTACAACTAAACAAAATAGTTTGAATAAAATCTTAGCAGAACATGAAAATATCGATGGTATTTGGTTTTTTAGTGAAAATAATAATGAGCGTCTCAAGATTATTCAAAGCACAACATCAAATTTAAAAAGAACTTGGTGTCCACAATCAAAAAATCTTGATTGGTCTTCCAAAGAAAAAGATTTCTTAGAAGAGTTTTTATATCAAAGTACACAAGTAAAAAATATTTGGATCCCGTACGGAGAGTGATATACTAAAAATATGTTAATTAACGTCGATCCTATTTTAAGTCCTGATATATTAAAAACATTACGTGAAATGGGCCATGGTGATAGACTTGTTATATCCGATATTAACTATCCTGCTCATTCGAACCACAATAGAGTTCACCGATTAGACGGCCTTGATATGACAACTGTTATGAGAGCTGTTTTATCTGTTTTTCCATTGGATAGTTTCGTAGACTCAGCTGTTCACCGAATGGAAGTTGATAATCAGCCAGATGAAATTAATGATGCAAATAAAGAAGTAATTGATGCAATTAAGGAAGTATCAGGAGATCATTGGAAAATTGGTTCATACGAAAGACAAGAATTTTATAAGCAATCAAGATCAACCTATGCATATATTACAACAAGTGAAAGACGACCTTACTGTAATTTTATTTTAACAAAAGGTGTTATTAAACCAGATGGAACCGTTTGGATAATCGATAAATAATTATGTCGATTAGTATTCTTGGTATTTTTGTTGCTGACCTTGTTTTTTTTGGAGAAAAAATTCCAGTAGAGGGTGAAACTATTCTTGGTAAAAATTTTGTTATTGGCCCTGGTGGAAAAGGATCAAACCAAGCTGTAGCTGCAGCTAAAGCTGGTGCAAAAACTTTTTTTATTTCTAAGATTGGTGATGATCAATTTGGCTCGATGGCAACAGAAATTTATAAAAATTCTGGTGTTGATTATAGTAATGTAAATATTTCTAAAGATAATTCTACTGGTGCAGCTGGCATACTTGTAAATGAAGAAACTGGAGCCAATGCTATTAATGTTTTCCCGGGCGCAGCAGATGCAATTACTATTGAAGATATAGATAAAGCAGAAGAGGCAATTAAAAATTCAAGTATATTTCTTACACAACTAGAGGCACCAAAGGATGTTGTTACCTATGCATTAAAAAAAGCACATAGTTTAAATGTAAAAACAATTTTAAATCCTGCTCCAGCTGCTGAAATAGATGAATCTTTATTTTCTATGATTGATTATTTTACACCAAATGAAACGGAAGCTAGTTTTTATGTAGATGACGATGTTGAAACACACGAGGATGCTGAGAAAGCTGCTATGCAATTATTAGATAAAGGTATTAAAAATGTCGTTATAACTCTTGGAGAAAAGGGAGCTTTCTTTGCTAATAGTGAAGAAAAATTCTCTTTACCTATAGCTAATCTTTCAAATCCAGTAGTGGATACCACTGGTGCCGGCGATGCTTTTAATGCAGGTTTTGCTGCGGCACTTACCGAAGGTCAAAATATTAAAAATGCTCTTAAATTTGCCAGTGCAACAGCTGGTTTATCAACGACGAAAATTGGAACAGCAAATTCCATGCCTTCTAGAGAGGAAATTGATAAACTTCTATAATTATTGTATAATAGAATCAATATGCAATTATTTTTAGAAAGACTGATCTATTTTTGGGCTGGTATAACAGCTATTGGTCTTTTAATAGCCGTAGCCTACTGGGCAATCGCAACTATAATTTACGTAGCCTTTATCTCTCTTTTTGTTGCTATCGCAGCTACTCTTTTCTATCATTTTTATTGGTCCAAAAGAGATAATTAATAGTCTATAAATACCAATAAGGTTATTTATCAGTGTCAAAATATATATTTTACGATTTAGAAACATCGGGAAGAGGTAAGAAAGAATATCCAACTGCTTTTGGTACTACTCCAAAATGGGAGCAGATAATGCAAATTGCTGCAATAGTTACTGACTCCAAGTTTAATCAAACAAATCAAAATATGAATGAGTTCTGCAGACCTCGAACATCAGTGATTTCTCAACCTGGTGCATTAATAACAACACTTAAAGGTATGAGAGAGGCACTAGATGCCCCTCAATCATCTTACGAATTAATGAAAAAAATTAATGAAACTTTTGATGAATGGAAAAAAGATGATCCAAGTTCTACTTTTATTGGCCATAATATAATTGAATTTGATGAATCTGTTCTCGAATACAATTTGTTTAGTCATATGTTTTATCCTTATGTAACAAGAAAGAGTAGAGGTGATACATTAAATTTAGCGAGAGGTTTATATGCTATTAATCCTTCAAGTATTAAAACGCCTTTAACCGAAAGAGGTAATCCTAGTTTTAAATTAGAAAAAATTGCGGAGATGAATAATTTACCAGTTGAATTTGCTCACGATGCATTTTCAGATGTTAAGACATCCATTGCTCTGACAAAATTTATTAACGAAGCAGACACATCTAATTGGAGCCAGCTTCAAATGACGATGAGTAAAGAAGATGCCATTGAATATATAAATAAAAATAAAGGTTTTTGTTTTATGACGAGCTTTGGTGGAAGAATTAAACTTCAAGCATTGTCGATGGTGTGCGAGTCACAATACAATGGTTGGTTTCATACAATTGATTTAGCTTATGATCCAACACCATTACTAGAAGCTAATTCTGAGGAATTTAAAAAACTGATCAAAAGAAAAAATAGATACGTTATTACCAATCAGCATCCAATTATTCTGCCAGGTAAAATTGCTTCTAATTATGAGCCATACGATGAGATTGGTTCAGATGTACTAAATCAAAGAGCTAAAATAGTATTCAAAAATAAAGATTTAGCAGACAAGTTTAAACTTATGGAAATTGACAGGCGTATTGAAAAAGAGGATGAAAAATCTCAAGATAATGTATTTCCTGAAAGTGCAGCAAATGCCTTTCTTGATTTTAAACAATCAAAGGAAATAGCTAAATTTCATGAACAGAATGACTGGAATGAAAAATATAAAATTGCCCTTTCAATTAAAGAGCCAAGAGCAAACTTTATTTTAAAAAGACTTATATTTGATGAAAGTCCAAAAACTCTATCAAAAGAAGATTTTAAAATGGTTCACCGAGAGTTACATGAAAGGTTAGTTATTAATCAAGAAAGACCATTCACAACCATTCCTGAGGCTATGACTCAAACTGATACAGAATTAGTAAAAATGGAAGAAAGTGATGATGAAAATAAATCACAAAAAATGAAAATCTTGAAAGAATATAATATTTATCTCAGTTTTATGGAGAAATACTTTTCAAATAAGAATGCTGAACCACTTCCTAGTGGTAAAGAACTGAGCAAAATAATCTTTGGTTAATGTTTGAGCTTCAATATTTTATTATTGGTATTGTCCAAGGTTTTACAGAATTTCTGCCAATAAGTTCATCTGGGCATTTAGTTCTTGTATCAGAATTAACGAGTTGGCAAGATCAAGGTCTCTTTACTGATGTAGCTGTTCATGTTGGAACTTTATTAGCTGTTATAATTTATCTAAGATCGCATATAACATCGTTAATTAAGAGTTTTTTTTCTTTCCAGCTTACTCAAAACGATAATTTAATTAAAATTATTATTGCAACAATACCTGCGGTTGTAGTCGGTTTTTTTATTTTTGATTTTGTTCAATTATATTTCCGAGATATTAAGGTTGTAGCAGTGACAAGTGTTGTATTTGCTGCACTATTATTTGTAGCAGATCATTTTAAGATGAAAATATCTTCCTGGGAGAATATGAGTTATGCTCAAGCCTTTATCATAGGTGCATTTCAGGTGCTCGCTTTTATACCCGGAGCAAGTAGAGCAGGTGTTACAATTACTGGAGCACGTTTTTTAGGATTTGATAGATCATCTGCAGCAATTTTTTCTATGCTTTTATCTATTCCGATTATTTTAGCATCTTTAGTTTTAACAAGTTTAGACTTTATGAGTAGTTCTCAATTAAATATTAATTTATACCAATCTTTATTTGCAGCAATAGTTGCGTGTATTACTGCTCTAGTATCAATTAACATCATGATGCGAATAATACAAAGTTTAACTTTTAATATTTTTATTATTTATAGAGTTTTACTAGGATTTATCTTATTGTATTTTTATGCATAAAATATCTGGGGTTTTTAGCGCTGCACTGACACCTGTAAAAAATGATTTATCAATTAACAAAGATTTATATCTTCGTCATTGCCAATATTTAATGAGACAAGGTCATGACGGTCTTGCAATATTTGGTACTACTGGAGAAGCAAATAGTTTTTCAGTTCAAGAAAAAAAAGATCATCTGGATTTTTTAGTGTCAAATCGTATCGATCCTAATATCCTTATGCCTGGAACAGGATCTTCATCCTTGAATGATGCAATTGATATGACCAAACATGCTGCTAATCACAAAGTAAGAGCTGTTCTTTTACTTCCTCCCTTTTATTATAAGAATATTACAAATGAAGGTGTCATAAATTATTATCGAAATATTATTGAAAGAGTGGGTGAGAGTGATCTACAATATGTTTTGTATCATATCCCCCAAAATTCTTACGTATCAATTGATTTTAAGATGATTGAAATTTTATTAAAACTTTATCCAAATAATGTCGTGGGATTAAAGGACTCAAGCGGGGACAGTGATAGAATGATGAAAGTTATAAAATATTTTAACGATTTTGCCGTATTTTGTGGTCATGATAGTTTAGCATTAAATATATGTAAGCGAGGAGGGGCAGGAGCAATTACAGCTGGTACTAATGTATGTGGCAAATTACTGAGCTTCATATTAAAAAATCATAAAAATGAAAGAAGCATTAAAAATTTTGCCGATTTACAAAATCTACTGCAGCAAATTCGTCAAGTTATTACTTCACATGAACCAATAAGTTTAATGAAAGCATATTTTTCAATTGTTGATAATATTCCTGATTGGAATATTGTTTTACCTCCACTTAAAAAAATTGAAGATCCTGCAAATGAAAAATTAGTATTAATATTAAAAGAATTAATAAAAAAAATTGACCCGCTAATAGCGAATACGTGAGTTAAAATATTTTTTGGCTTGATTAGCAATTAAATTTTGAACAGGTTTTAAGAAGACAGCAAAACCAATACAATCAGTAAAGAAACCAGGAGTAATTAATAGTAACCCCGAAATTAATAAGAAAATACCCCCTTTTATTTCTTCAGTAGGCATTACTCCTTGTGATAAATTTTGTTGTGCATCAAATAATAATTTTATTCCTTGTCTACGAACAAGAAATATTCCCACTAAAGCAGTAGTTAGTATGATTGCGATAGTATTTAAAATTCCAATATTAGAACCAATTGTTATAAAAATACTTATTTCAATGATTGGTATTATAATAAACGCGAGAAAAATCACTAGCGTACTATACCAGTTTTTTCATCCTTAATATTTTTTTCTATTTTATTCTCAAATTCTCTTAATCTTTTGTATACACTTGCTAATTCTATTATAGTTGGCCATGCTCTGAATAAATATTGTAAAGAACCCTCTACTCTTCCAAATGCTCTAATTATTTGTTGCATAACACCAAGTGTCATAACTCCCGCAACAATTGCAGGTGCTAAGAAAACATAAGCTGCAAGGACGTTAGCCTGTAGATATGCTAGTCTACCAATGCTGAAATAGAGATAATAAAGATAACTCTTAAAATGAATTTGTCTAACGCCCTGGAATAGTTCATCCAACGATTTTGGTCTAATACTTCCATCGTCTTCAGCAATAACTAATATTTTTCTGTAAGCAGCTTCTTTTTTTTGAAGATCATATTCAATTCCAACAAGTCGTAATAGCCATGCTAACACAATCATCAAAATTGTTCCTCCAACTGCCCATATAAATGCGCCAGATACTAAACCATACTGCCAGTCACCAAACCACAAGATCGGTATACCAACTGAAAGGGTCATTAAGAGAGGAAAAAACTCTACAAGTACTAAAACGGATTCAATTAAGCTCGTTCCAAGACCTTCCATAATTCTGCTAAACTTAATTGTATCTTCCTGAACCCTTTGACTTGCACCTTCGATTGTTCTCGCTTGATCATAAACACTATGGTACCACTCAACCATTGCAGTTCTCCATCTAAAAAGGAAATGAGAAGTAAGAAAAGAAATTGCTAGTCCTAAAGCAATTGAGATAGCAGCAAGTTGCGCAAAGCTTAAAAGACCTCCCATGTAATCTTGCATAGTTATAGCGTTTGGTGTTCCAAGAGCTTTTTGGATCATATCATAAAATTCACCAAACCATTCATTGATGAGAACATCAATTTGTACTTGCACCCATATTGAAGTTAATATTACTGCAGAACCAATATAAGCCCAGGCATACCATTTTGGGTCAGTGAAAAATTTAAACATTAAAATTATATAGATTAATTTGTTAGTTAAAAAAGAAGGTATTTATGTTTATTTATTTCTTCTTTTGACGCTTTTTGTTTCTTCTGTATTTAGAACCTCTTTTACGTCTACCTCTATGTTTTTTTGGATATCCCATAATCTAGGAATGGTATACAAAAATTAAAAATTAAGTCAAAGGCTAATAATGCCAATCTTTAGCTTCATTAAATAAAAAATCTCTAAAAACTTCAAGTCTTCTATCATTTTTAAAAGGCTCAGAATAAACAAAATATGTTTGATACGATGGACCTTCTAGGTTTGGTAGAACGCGTACTAGTTGAGGTTTGTCTGCAACCATGTAATCAGGTAAAGATGCTAAACCTCCACCTTTTTCAATTGCTAGTGACATCGCGTAAATACTATTCACTCTAAATTTAGGTCTTCTTTTTGTTCCTTCTTTACCAATCTTTAATATCCAATCAATATTAGATACTGGTGAAGGTAATCCAGCTCCAAAGCAAATCAAATCATGTTTATCCAGATCATTTACATTTCTTGGTATTCCACTTTTCTGTAAATAATCTGTAGAACCATAAATATGGTTATGGAAATTAACAAATTTTTTAAAAATTAAATTTGCTTGAGTCGGTTTTTTTACTCTTACTGCAACATCTGCAACTCTTGCAGATAAATCAACTTCTTCGTCGCTCATAACTAAACTTACATCTATCTCTGGATATTGGTTAGAAAATTTGGTTATTCTTGGTGTGAGCCATGCCGATCCAAAACCAACTGTTGTGCTTACGGTTAATTTACCTACTGGTTTAGTTTTTTTATCTAACAATTTTTTTTCAAAATCAGAAATTGAGAAATTAATTTGATTTACAGTATTAAATAAATTTTCACCCTGCTCAGTTAACCTTACACCTTTTTGATGTCTAATAAATAAAGGTGTCTTTAAATCGTATTCTAAATCTTGTATTTGTCTACTAAGAGCAGATTGACTGATATTTAGTTTTGCACTTGCTTTAGAAATGCTTCTTGAGATTGCAATTTCATAAAATGATTTTAATTTTTCCCAGTCCATTATCTTAAAGAATTTATAATTTCATTATAGTTATTTTGATTTTGAGATAATAAATAAGATCCAACCGCTAACACATTAGCTCCATTGTTTTTGCATATTTTTGCATTTTCATTATTTACCCCACCATCAACAGCTATCTCATAGTTATAATTATTATTTTTTCTAATTTCATCTAAATCTTTAATTTTTTGCACTTGATCATGCATAAATTTTTGACCACCAAAACCAGGTGTAACTGTCATAACTATTATTTGTTGCACTTTATTAAATAAATGATCAATATCTGCAATATTTACCTTAGGGTGAATGGCAATTCCTGCTTTAATTTCAGCATCACATATTTTTTTAATAATTTCTTCTGGGTTATCATCGGCCTCAGGATGAAAGGTAATGATATCTGAACCAGCTTCTATAAATTCATTAATATATTGCTTCACTGGTTTAATCATAAGATGTACATCTAGAATTTTAGAAGTAACCTTTCTTAATGATTTAACTATATTTGGTCCAAAAGTAATATTTGGAACATAGTGACCATCCATAATATCTATATGAATATAGTCAGCGCCATTTAGATCTAAAAATCTAACCTCTTCCTCTAATTTAAGAATATCTGCTGATAATATTGATGGTGATATTTTTATCATTTATAAATGGATATATAATATATAAATAAACATTCATAATGAATTCTGTCACTGAAAAACCTTGGGGATCATTTGAGATACTTCAATCCGGTAAAAAATTCCTAGTAAAAAAAATTTTTGTAAAACCAGGTGGTGTTTTATCTCTACAAAGCCATGAACATAGATCTGAGCATTGGATTGTAGCTGAAGGAGAAGCTGAAGTGACAGTTGACAACCAAGTAACTAATTTAAATGAAAATGAGAATATTTTTATTCCCAAAGGGTCAATTCATAGAATGGCTAATAGAAAAGATCGTGATTTAGTTATTATAGAAATGTGGTACGGTGATAATCTTGATGAAAATGATATTAAAAGATATGAAGATATTTATAAAAGAATTTAATGCTTATTAATACTCCTATATCACTTGGTGAACTTGTAGATAAAATTTCAATATTAATTATCAAACAGAAAAATATAACTGATGAAACTAAACTTGATCATGTTAAAAAAGAATTAGATTTTCTCCAAAAAACATTAATGAATTATGTTCAGCAAGAAGAAATAAATAATCATTTAGAAAATTTGATAAATATTAATTCTAAACTTTGGAATATAGAAGACGATATTAGAGAGTGTGAAAGAAAAAAAATGTTTGATCAAACATTTATTGATCTAGCTAGAAGTGTCTATTTTACCAATGATAAGAGAGCAAAAGTAAAAAATGATATTAATAAGACCTTTGGCTCTGAATTAGTGGAGGTAAAATCTTATGAGGAATATTAATTAATAAATTCTCGAAACACTTTTAGAAACAAGAGATACTAATTTTTCTTTGTAAATGTTATTTTTAAATATATCAACTGAGTCTATAGCTACATTTGAAAAGTGATTTGCTCTTGTAAGAGTATCTTCAATACATTGATATTTGTTAATTATTTCTAATGCCATTTCAAAATCTCCATCATTTTGGTTAAGATCAGATATTGTTCTTTCCCAAAATTTTTTTTCTTTATCATTTGATCTTCCGTATGCTAATATTATTGGAAGAGTAATCTTACCTTCTTTAAAATCATCTCCAGTATTTTTTCCTAATATTTTTTTGTTTGAAGAATAATCAATAGCATCATCAATTAATTGAAAAGTCATGCCAAAGTTTGTTCCAAATGATTTTAATGCATTAACCTCAGCTTCTGTTCCAAGACCACTAATGGATCCAACTTGACATGCTGCACTAAATAAAGAAGCAGTCTTTGCATTTACAACTTCAAAATAAATATTTTCATTTATTTCTAAATTTTTATCATTGGCAAGTTCTAAAACTTCTCCTTCAGAAATTACAACACTAGTATCAGCTAATATTTTTAAGGTTTCAGTATTGCCATATTTTGTCATTAATTGAAAAGCTCTACTGAATAAAAAATCACCAACTAATACACTTGTTTTATTTTTCCATTTCTCATTTGCTGTAGGTTTTCCTCTTCTTTGTTTACTTTCATCTATTACGTCATCATGTAATAGTGTTGCTGTGTGAATAAATTCTACTGCTGCAGACAGGCCAATATGATTCATTTTATTTCCAATTTCACTAGTTCCATTTCTTGTCATGTGAAAACTTGAAACAGTTAAAAGAGGTCGCAATCGTTTTCCCCCTGATAAGATAAGGTATTTTCCAACTTCATGAACTAAAGGTACATTGCTATCTAATTTATCAAGGATTATAGTGTTTACGGATACTAGATCTTCTTTGCATAGATCTGTTAATTCTCTGATTTCATCTTCAAATGAAAAATCTTTTTTTCTAAGAGGAAGAACATTATCCATATTATTTAACTATTAGAATATTATGTTAATTCATTAACTTAATTGACGCACTTAAACTCAAATTACTAAAATTACAAACAAATGCTACATAACGCTTTAAGAAAAGAATAACATTTGTTATTAGATATTATGTTTAAAAGGTTATTTTCAAAGAGTACTACAATACCGGTTTTACGTTTATCTGGCATTATATCATCATCATCAGGCTTAGCAGGCTCTGGTTTAGCAATAAATAATTTAGAAAAATTAATTGATAAATTATTTGCTGATAAAAAATCTCCTGTTGTAGGTTTGGTCATTAATTCACCTGGAGGTTCTCCTACACAATCCTCTTTAATAGCAAAAAGGATCATTGATCTGGCAAAGGAAAAAAACAAAAAAGTTTTAGCATTCGTTGAAGATGTTGCAGCTTCTGGTGGTTATTGGTTAGCTTGTTCTGCCGATGAGATATATATTGATCAGAACTCAGTTATTGGATCAATTGGTGTTATTTCACCAGGTTTTGGTTTTGTTGATCTTTTAAAAAAAGTTGGAATTGAAAGAAGAGTTTATACATCGGGAAAAAGTAAAAGTTTTCTTGATCCTTTCAAAGAAGAAAAACAGGAAGACATTGATAGATTAAAAAATATTCAAGAACAAATTCATGATAATTTTATTAATTATGTGAAAGAGAGAAGAGGTACAAAACTTGATCAGAATAAATTAGACGATATCTTTTCTGGTTTATTTTGGGTTGGTAACAAAGCTATCGATTTAGGTTTAGCAGATGGTATTGGTGCATTAAAACCAATTTTAGAACAAAAGTTTGGAAAAAAAATTAAAATTAAAATGATCAGTCAAAAAAAATCATTTTTACAACGTAGGTTTTCTTCATCAATATTTAACTCTGATGAAATTTTAAATAAAATTGAAGAACGAATTATGTTTTCTAGGTTTGGTCTGTGATGAAATTTCTAGTTTTATTTGTAATTTTAGCTTCTATTTTATTATTTTTAAGGTTTAAGAAAAAAAAACAAGACAAATTCACTAATAATAAAGTAAATAATGACTCAGTAATCGATTTAGAAAAAGATCCAAGAACGAAAGAATATAAACCAAAAGATTAAGAGTTATATGACCGCACAAACAATGGAAGAGTTAGTTTCTCTTTGTAAAAGAAGAGGCTTTTTATTTCAATCAAATGACATCTATGGTGGTATCAAAGGTTTATATGATTATGGACCAATGGGAGTCGAGTTAAAAAATAATCTTAAACAAGCTTGGTGGAAATCAATTGTATATGAGCGAGATGACACTGAGGGATTAGATGCAAGTATTTTAAGTGCGCCAGTTGTATTAAAATATTCCGGTCATGAAGATACTTTCTCAGATCCACTTGTAGACTGTAAGATTTGTAAAGCTAGATTTAGAGCAGATCAGTTAGAAAATAGTGAATGCCCAAGAGGAGGGCCATTGCCAGATTGTAAAGTTAAAGATTTGACTGAACCAAGGCCTTTTAATTTAATGTTTAAAACTGCAATTGGACCAGTAGATAATGGTTCGTCATTCGCATATTTAAGACCAGAAACATGTCAGCAAATTTTTACTAATTTTAAAAATATATTAGATTCAACTTCTAGAACTGTTCCTTTTGGTATCGCACAAATGGGAAAAGCATTTAGAAACGAAATAACACCTCGTAATTTTATCTTTAGAGTTAGAGAGTTTGAACAAATGGAATTAGAGTTTTTTGTTAAACCAGGTACTGATGATGAATGGCATGAATATTGGATAAATAAGAGAATAGAATGGTGGGTTAATCAAGGCATAAAAAAAGAAAATTTAAAAAAAATTGAAGTACAAAAAAATGAACTAGCTCACTACTCAAAAAGAACTGTTGATATCAATTATATGTTTCCTCACGGTGAAGAGGAACTAGAAGGGGTAGCCAATAGAACTGATTTTGACTTAGGTTCTCATACTAAAAATCAAAACGATTTTAAAATTACATCAGAAGTTATGAAAAACTCCTCTTCAACTACAAAATTAGCTGTTCAAGATTTAGAAGAAAAAAAATGGTATATTCCTTACGTAATTGAGCCATCAGCTGGTGTTGATAGAGGAGTTCTTGCTTTGTTAAATGAAGCTTTTCGTGAAGAAAATGTAGACAAAGATAATAAAAGAATTCTTTTATCTCTAAAACCTCATCTTTCACCTATTAAAGCTGCAGTTATTCCTCTCAAAAAGAATAATGAGGAATTAGTTAATTTATCTAAAGAAATAAAATCTAATCTACAGAAATTGGGATTAGGTAGAGTTGTTTTAGAAAATTCAGGAAACATTGGTAAGAATTATAGAAGACATGATGAAATAGGAACACCAATTTGTTTAACTGTAGATTTTGAAACTCTAGAAGATAAAAGTGTTACTGTTAGGGATAGAGATACTATGAAACAGGAAAGAGTTTCTATCGAAAATTTATCTGAATATTACAAAAAATATTTTAATTAATAAAATTGTATGAAAAAAGTTAGTGATATTCATGCAATAAAAATTATTTTTTTTATAACTGCTTGTTATGTAGGTTTATGGGCCATTAGGATACCTACCATAAAGGATCAACTTGAAACTGATTATATTGGTGTTGGGTATATTATGTTATCATTTGCAATTGGTTCAATTATTGCAATGATTTTTGCAAATGTTCTTATTCTAAAAACTTCTACAAAATCTATTTTAACATGCACCTTAATTGCCGAAGGTTGTTTGTGGTTGCCAGTACCTTTCATTCAAGAGTTATGGCTTTTTATGGTTTTCTCATTTGTTTTTGGTATGAGTTATGGTGCATTCGAAATAGCATGCAATGTTTATGCATCAAATTTAGAAGTTAGAGAAAATAAATCAATGATGTCAGGGTTTCATGCATTTTGGAGTCTTGGGGTTTTATTTGGATCTCTAATTACAAGCTTTTTACTAGAATGGAATTATTCTTTTATTTTTAATATACTTTTGTATGTCATCATTCTTCTTCCCTTGAGTTTGTATTTTGTACTTTGTTTAGAGTCACAAGTTGAAACAAAATCAGAAGACTCCAGTAAAAAAAATATATTTTTTATTTGGCCCTTACTTATTTTTTTATTAGCATTAATTGCAATGGCAAACGCTCTAACGGAAGGAAGTGTTGATGCATGGGGAGCTCTCTATATGAGAGATTTTATTCAAGTTGATGGTTTCTATATCGGCTTAGCAACTCTAAGTTTTAATATTTTTATGGTTATCGGAAGATTTAGTGGTGATTGGGTAAGAGATAAAATCGGAGTTTTTCTTTTGATTTTCTTTTTATTTTTATCGACGATTATCAGTTTAATAATTTTATCTAATTTCAGCAGTATTTATGCTGCTATTATTGGTTTTTCATTATTAGGCATTGGAGCATCCTCAATTGTTCCTATAGCATATAGTTTAGCTGGAAAAATTGAGGGAATTGACAGTGGAGTAGGGATAACAATAATTTCAATTGCAGTTTATGGAACATTTATAGGGGCTCCAGCTTCATTAGGATTTATAGCAAACAACTATGGAATTAATAATATATTTGTTCCAATGCTAATAATTTTTATGCTTTTAATAATTCCAGTAAGTTTTTATAGAAAAAAATTTTCAGTTTAAAAAATCAAAAGATAATGAATCATTAATTACTAAATTTTGATTTTTATTTTTTATTTCATTAACAAAATTAATATTTAATGCTGCAAAAATATTTGAATTTGCTTTTGATACAATTGTACCTATTTTTTTATTATCTACTATCAATTCATCTCCTTCTAGCACATTCCCACTTATTATTTTTAAAGCGTAAAGTTTTTTCTTAAGTAATCCACGATATTTCATTCTTGCAGTAATTTCTTGACCCACATAGCATCCCTTATCCCAATCAATAGCGTTTAAATTATCAAAATTATTTTCTAATAATAAAGATTTATTTTCTAAAATATCAAATGGTGAATAAGGTGTTGCATGATTAATTAAAATTTCATGATATTCTGTTTCACTAATTTCTTTTAATCTCTCTTTTTCACTTAAAATTTTTTTATTCGTTATAAGTTTTTTACCTAAGTTTATATTTCTAGGATCATTTAAATAAACATTATAATAACCTTCATAATCTATATTAAATAATGAATAAGAATTTAGATTGTTAATTTCTTTAATTTCTATATCAGAGCGAAGTTTATAAATTTTTAATCGTCCTAATAAATTACTATAAAATTTATCATTAGTTTCAAAAATATAATTTCCATTTATATTGAATATAAAAAAATCTGCTAAAAATTTACCCTGAGGTGTTAATAAACATGAATAAATAATTGATCCATCTTTACATTTTTCAATGTCATTAGTAATTAAATTTTGAATAAATGATTTACTATCTTTTCCAGAAATCTCAAAAAATCTTGAATTCAGATGATGAAAAAAGTATTTATCTTTCATAATTATCTAAATATATATTGAATATATTAAAAGTGTAATATTTCTGTGAAAATTCTTGTTATTTCGTCAAATCTTATTGGAGATACAATTCTATCAACTGGAGTAATAAATTATTTTAGTAAAAAATATCCTGAAACTAAATTTACATTTGTAATTGGTCCATCTGCTAAATCGATTTTCAAAAACTTTAAATCTGTAGAAACCATAATCACTGTTTCAAAAAAAAGATACAATATGCATTGGTTAGATATAATTTCTAATTGTTATGGAAAGAAGTGGGATATAATTATTGATTTTAGAAGTTCGTTGTTATCATATTTTTTAAAACATAATAAAAAATTTATTTTTAAAAAAAAATCAAATCTAAACCATGTACAGCAATTATCTAATTACTTTAAATTTGATTGTTCAGATTTGTTTATTGAGACAAATATAGAAGAAGAAGAAATAGTTACAAAACATTTGTCCGATGATTTTAAATATTTTGTTATATTTCCAGGTGGAAATTGGAAACCAAAAATTTGGAGTATTAAAAATTATAATTCACTATTAATCAAAATTTTATCTCAAAATAAAAATATTAAATTTATTTTAGTTGGTTCAAAGTCAGAAGAAGAAAATTATTTAAATGAAATAACAAAAAATATTGATAATAATAAGATAATTAATTTATTTGGTGTATCATTGACTCAAACTGCTGCTTATATGAAGAAATCAAAATTATTTATTGGAAATGATTCAGGATTATCACATATGGCTTCAGCCACAAAATTAAAGTCTATAGTATTATTTGGCCCAACAAATGATGCGATTTACGGTCCATTTATGCAAGATTCACAAGTTATAAGAACTAATGAAAGCTATGACTATTTTAAAAGTATAAATATTGATAAAACAAAGTCCTATATGGACTCTATAAGCGTAGAAAAGATTTATTTTGCATTACAAAAAAATAATTATTGTGAATAAAAATATTGAAATTATTCAGCCTGATGATTGGCATGTACATTTTAGAGAAGGCGACATGTTAGAAATGGTTACTAATTTCTCCTCAAGAATAAATAATAGATGTGTGGCAATGCCAAATACAGAAATTCCCATAACAGATACTAATAAAGCCTCTGCTTATAAAAAGCTTTTAAACAAAGCATCTAGTAATAATTTTGAACCACTTATACCTTGTTATTTAAATGAAAATTTAGATTTAGAAGATTTTAGAAAAGGTATGCAAAATAAAGTTTTCTTTGGATCTAAACTTTATCCCTCAAATGCAACTACAAACTCAAGTCATGGAGTGAGTGACATTTCAAAAATCTTTAAATTTTTAGAGATTTTAGAAGAAGAAAAAAGTCCATTACTAATACACGGTGAAAAAGTTGCTGAAGATATAGATATTTTTGATAGAGAAAAATATTTTATAGATGATGAATTAAGCATTATTAGAAAAAAATTTCCCCTTTTAAAAATCACACTTGAACATGTATCAACTTCATATGGAGTTAATTATGTGAAAGAAAATGAAAATATTGCAGGAACAATTACACCTCACCACATGCTTTTAACAAAAAAAGATGTATTTCATGATAGTTCTATTAATCCTCACCATTTTTGTATGCCAGTTGTTAAAAATGAAACAGATTTAATAGAGTTAAGAAAAGCTGCATGTCTCAATAATTCTAAATTTTTTTTAGGTACTGACTCAGCTCCACATCCAATTCAAGAAAAAAAACCAGATATGTCATCTAAGCCAGGAATATTTTCATCCCCTTGCTCAATAGAATTATATGCAGAAATATTTGATCAAGAAAATGCAATTGATAAGTTAGAGATATTTTGTTCAATTAATGGTCCAAAACATTATAGTTTTCCAATTAATGATAAAAAAATTAAATTAGAAAAAAAAGAATGGATTATGTCAGAATTATCTAGTTATAATGATATCCAGGTTAAGAATTTTTATGCTAATAAAAAAATTAATTGGAAAGTAGTCCATTAATCTTTATAGAAATATTAATGTCATTAGGAACAAAAATCTATACTTGGCTTAAAGGAAACTTAGTTGGTAGTGATGATTTAGGGAATAAATATTACTCTAGCTCCAAAGATTTTAAAGATTTAAAAGCAAAAAGATGGGTAATTTTTAATGGTGAAATAGAAGCATCAAATATACCGCCGCACTGGCATGCTTGGCTTCACAAATCTATTGATAATCCCCCAATTGACTATTCACATAAATACAAATGGCAAAAAAACCATAAACCAAATATGACTGGTACTAGTGATGCATATTTCCCATCATCTCATCCTCTTTCAAAAAATTATGACCCAGAAAAAAAAGAAGAAGAATATAAATCTTGGACTCCTAATTAGAGTAACATTTTTTTTTCTCCTACCGTTAACTGTTTCTGCCGAGACTATTGAAAAAAAGTATGCCTCTTTTAAGTTATTAAACAAGACCACTAATAAAGTAACTAGTAAGGATATTTTAGTAAGTTCAAAAATATCATGGGAAACATTAAATATTGAAGTTTTGTATTGTGGTAGCACTCCTCCAACTGAAATTCCTGAAGACTATGTTTTGATAGATGTATACGATACTATCAATAATGAAAATACTAATATTTATAAAGGCTGGATGATTTCTTCTTCCCCCGATGTTACTCCGTTAGAAAATCCTATTTATGATCTTTGGTTAGTTGATTGTAGTAACGATAAGATTTCTTGAAAATTATTAACTTCCTTAAAAAAACTTTCGATTTCTAAACTTTCTTTTAGTTTATTTTCATAAATTTCAGTTTCCATCTCATACGCTCCAAACTGAACTAAATGAGGATTGAAAAACTGTGAATCTAAAATGGAAAAATTATTTTTTTTTAATATTGCCAGTAAATAAAGTAGACAAAACTTACTTGTATTGGTCTTCAAGCTAAACATGCTTTCACCAAAAAAACATGATCCTATATGTAAACCGTATAAACCACCAATTAGATTACCCTCTTCATAACATTCTACACTGTGACATTTACCTATTTTATATAATTCAATATATGTATCTAAAATAATTTCATTAATCCAAGTATCTTGATCTTTTCTTTTAATTTCTTTGCATAACTTTATAACTTTTGCAAAATCTTGATCAATTTTAAAACTATATTTTGTTTTTTTAAACTCATTAAATAGTTTTTTAGGATATTGAAAATTAGAAATTGGAATAATGAATCTAAGTTTTGGCTTATAAAATTTTATTTCTTCAGAGTACTTACTATCAGCCATTGGAAAGTAAGCTTTTTTATAAAATTCTATTAAGCTATTTAAATCAATTATTTTACTCAATTAAATTTGACATAAAATTAATGTTGTAACTACCTCTTTTAAATTCATCAGTTTGAATAATTTTTTGATGAAGTTGTATATTTGTATTTATTCCCATAATTACATATTCTTCTAGTGCTCTATTCATTTTTTTTAGAGCTTCTGATCTTGTTGCACCGTAGGTAATTAGCTTACCAATCATACTATCATAATGGGAGGGAATTGAGTACCCATCGTAAACGGCTGAGTCTACTCTAATACCCAGTCCTCCAGGTTGGTGGTATTGTGTTATCTTACCAGGTGATGGTATAAAACTTTCTGGATGTTCGGCATTTATTCGGCATTCAATTGAATTTCCTTTTAATTTTATATCATCTTGTTTTATTTTAAGCTTTTCACCATTAGCTACAAGAATTTGCTCCTTAACAAGATCTATTCCAGTAACCATTTCTGTTACCGGGTGCTCAACTTGTAATCTTGTATTCATTTCCATAAAATAAAATTCATTATTTTCATATAAAAATTCTAATGTTCCAACTCCTTCATATCCAATTTCTTTCATAGATTTTCTACAAAGTTCAGAAATTTTTTCTCTATTTTCATTTGTTAGAACTGAACTTGGACTTTCTTCAATAAGTTTCTGATGCTTCCTTTGAATGGAGCAATCTCTTTCTCCAAGAGTAACAACATTTCCAAACGAATCACAAAGAACTTGAATTTCGATATGTTTGGGAGATGTTAAAAATTTTTCTAAATAAACATTTTCATCATTAAATGATTTTTTTGCTTCAATTTTTGCCTCATTTATAGCTTTGTTCAAGTCATCTTCTTCTGTGACAATTCTCATTCCTTTACCACCACCACCGCTTGCCGCTTTTACTATAATTGGATATTTTACTTTTTTTATAAACTCTTCAATTTTATTTTTATCACTTAAATCATTTATACCTTTTACTGTTGGTACTCCTGTTTCATCCATTATTTTTTTTGCATCAATTTTGTTACCCATCATTTTAATATGTTCTGATTTTGGTCCGATAAATTTAATATTGTGTTCCTCAATAATTTCTGCAAACCTTTGGTTCTCACTTAGAAAACCATATCCAGGATGAATCGCATCTACATCAGTTAACGTCGCAGCTGTGATAATTGCGGGTATATTTAAATAACTTGATTGTGCAGAAGCTGGACCAACACAAATACTTTCATCAGCCATTCTTACATGCATAGCATTTTCATCGACATCTGAGTGAATGGCTACAGTTTTGATTCCTAGTTCTCTGCAGGCTCTAAGTACACGTAAAGCAATTTCACCTCTATTAGCAATCAGTATTTTTTTGAACATTATTCAAAAATTATAAGAGTATCACCATATTCAACGGGCTGACTATTCAACGTAACTATTTTTTTGATAATACCAGATCTAGGAGCTTTAATTTCATTAAAAGTCTTCATTGCTTCTATTAACAACAAAGTATCACCGGCTTTAACATGTTGACCAACTTTGACATAAGGTTGCGAATTTGGATCAGCAGAAAGATAAGCAACTCCTACCATTGGAGATTTAACAATATTATCTTCATTTACAACTTCATTTTTATTTTCAACCTCTTTAACTTCAGTATTTTTTTCTAATTTTTGAACAGAAATATTGTTTCCAACGAAGTCATTTGAGGTAATCTCAATTTCATAATCATTTTTTTTTATTTTTATTTTAGCAATACTATTAATTTTTGATTCTTTAACGATTAACTTAATATTCTCTAAATCTGTTTTATCTATTTTACTCATACTTATTTATAAATTAATTTGCATATTGCTTCAATTCCTAGAAGATAACTATTTCCACCAAATCCACATATTAAACCATGTACTCCTTCAGAAGTAATACTTCTTTTTCTATACTCTTCTCTTGCATAAATATTTGAAAGATGAATTTCTATCTTAGGCTTATTTATTGCTCTTAATGAATCTAGAATGGCAATTGAAGAATGAGTAAATGCTGCTGGATTGATTATTAAACCATCAAATTTATCATTTACTTCATGGATCTTATCAATTATTTCCCCCTCATTGTTAGTTTGGAAAAAAATAATTTCTAATTTATTCTCTATACCTTTTTTTTCACAATCAGATTTAATCTTATCTAAGCTGTCTTTACCATAAATATCATCTTCTCTATTTCCTAGTAGATTTAGGTTAGGGCCATTAATAATTAATATTTTTTTCATTCTATTTAAAATGCTTACTTAATTTTAAACCTTGATTTTGATAATTTGATTTAATATCTTTTCCGTATACAATATTACTGTTTTTGTTCAACTTTTCATATTTAATTCTAGCTATAGTTTGACCATCTTCTAACAAAAAAGGTACTTCATTTGTTTTTACTTCCAAAACAGCATATGATCCTTTACCTAGACCAAAACCAGGATCAAAAAAACCTGCATAATGTGCTCTGAAGTCTCCAATACCTGTATCATAAGGAATCATTTCACCAGCTAAGTTGGATGGTATAACAACCTTTTCTTTTGATCTCAAAATGTAAAATTTGTTTTTTTCAATTACTAATTTTTTATTGTTTTTTCTAATTACATTCCAAAAATCATTTATTTTATGAGATTTAATTTTAGAAAAATTAAGCACTGGAGCATATTTTTTGGCTACGTAAGCAACAATATTTGACCCAGCTAGATCAACTGATAACTTTAATCCGTTATCAATTTTAACATTATCTCTAGTTTGATTTGAAATTTTTCGTTTTTTATTGAGGTTGATGAGCTGTTTATCAGTCAAATAGTTATGATTTTTATTTACAAGTCTCAATTGATTTAAAGAATTATATTTTTTAAAAGATACATCAAATGATCTTGATGTAATTTCTAAAAATATCTCACCTTTATAATTTTTAGGAATTTTTTCGTATTCTTCTGCATAATCAACAAGTGTTCTACAAAAAATATCTAATCTTCCAGTGCTACTTTTAGGGTTGCAGTGACCAAATATATTATTTTTTAAGTTAAGACTTTCATTAAGTCTAACAATGTAAGTCTTGTTTTTTCTAAATATAAATTCTTTACTTAGATTTATTTTTTTAATAGCTAAATCTTTTAACTTATCTCTAACTTTTGAATTATAGGATAAGAAGCTATACTTAATTTCATAGCATTCCTCACTTAATGACAAGTCTATGCTTGATGGTTGTAATTGATCATTTGTAATATTTTCAGTGATTATAAAATTTTTATTAATTAAATTTATATAATCTTGATATACTAGAGATCCACTCATTAATTTGTATTTTCAATAATATTAACAAGTTTTAATAAGTCACTATCTTTAGTACTTTTAAAATTTTTTATTTCAATATCAAAAACTTCTTTTTCCATATCATTAATTGATAAAAAAAAGTTAAAGAACTCTGACCATTCATTTTTATTTAATTTTTGTGCTAGTTGAAAATATTTTAATAGAACATTTTTATTATTATAAAATTTATATAAAAGATCTTTATTATTTTGAAAAATTATTTCTGTGTCACTATTAGATAATTTTTTTATTTCTGTATTTTCAAATATTCTAATTTGAGCATAATAATTTAAAGGATATTTTTCTAAATTTTTCTTATAAAATTCTTTAGCTTCTTTAGTATATCCATAAGAGAATAATATGTCTGCTTTAGTTTCTAGTAGAAAATTATTATTATTTTTTTTGATTATATCATTTAAATTCTTTAGGGACATTTTTAGATTTCCATTTCTAGCTAATTTAATTGATTCTGCATAAGCTTTAAAAGGTTCATTTAATTCACTTAAGACTTCCTCATTATCACTATAACCTACAAATTTCGCTTTTATGTAGTTAAATCTTTGATTGTAACTTTTATTAAAATCATTTTCTGTATTGTCTTGGAAGTTTTTTATTAATAGAATTCTATCTTCAAAATATGGATGTGTACTAACTCTTTGTTTTTCTTTTGAAAAACCCTTGTTTAATAATTTGTGCTCTATTGTTTCTAATAATGTTTGAATAGATTTAGAACTAGTTTTTAGTAAATTTAGTGTATTCAATGCATATAGATCAGCTTCCATTTCTTGATCTTTATTAAATTCAATATATTGATTGGATAAAGTGGCTGCAGTTAAAATACTTCCTTCTAATAATTGAGGATTTTTAGTTAATGTTGAACCAGCCACTACAGATAAAATGCCTAAAGTATTATATTTTTTTGTATTTTTTATTTTTTCTTTTCTATGTTCAATATGGTTGAGATGTATATGAGCAACTTCATGAGCTAATACAGACATTAATGCTACATAGTCTGAACAATAAATTATTAAGCCAGAATTAATATGAATAACATTATTAATATCTACAAAAGCATTTATTTCATTATTATTATTTATTCTAAACTTAATTGTTTTATTTACTTTATTTACTTTAATTATGTCTTTTAAAATCTGATTAATAAATTCTTCAGTTTCGTAATCTAGTATTTGTGAGCTATGAACATTTTTTAAAGAAAAAATAAAAAATAAAAAAAAAATTAATATTTTTTTAAGACCACCATCCAGTTTTTTCTTCATCTTCGTTTATATTACTCTCAGTTAAATTTAAATCCTTTTGTTTATTAATATTATCATCTTCTTTTTTTTCATTATCATCTATATTATTTTTCTTAATACTTTTTTTTGTTTTTTTTGTTTTTATTATCTTCTTTTTTTTAATAACTTTGGCAGTTTTATTTTTTTTCTTTGTATTAGTTTTTTCAATATTATTTGATTGATAATTTCCATCAATTTCAATTAAAGGATCATGTAAAGAATATTGTGGATCAAAATAAAAATTAATTTTTGATTCATATTTATTTTCCAATGAATTTATCTCACTCTTATTATTGTTTAATAAATTTTCTGCTAATCCACTATTACATTTTACGTTAACTATTGAATTTTTATTCTCAGAAATTTTTTCTTTAATTACTTTAATTATCTGATCAATTATTGAAGAAGAATTCAAGATTAAACCTGATCCTTTACAATAATTACATCTTTCAAAAGATTTATCTATTAAACTCGATCTTAATCTTTGTCTTGATAGTTCCATTAATCCAAACATGCTTATTCTTCCAATTTGAACTCTTGCTCTATCTCTTACGAGTGCAGTTTTTAAACTTTTTTCAACTTTAAAATTATTTCGATAATCATCCATATCAATGAAATCTATAACTACTAAGCCACCGAGATCTCTTAATCTTAGTTGTCTGGCTATCTCTTCAGCAGCTTCTAAATTTGTTTTTAGAGCAGTATTTTCAATATTTCTCTCGGATGTATTTTTCCCAGAGTTTACATCCACTGCCACTAATGCTTCAGTTGTGTTAATTACAATAGAGCCACCAGATTTTAATTTAACATTGAGACTAAAAAGATCATTAATTTGTGTTTCAATATTATTTGAAGCAAAAAGTGAGTTTTCTTCAGATTTATATTGTTTTACTTTTTTAACGAATGTTGGCGCTAAATTTTTTGTAATTTTTTTAACTTTATCGTATCCATCTTTCCCTTCAACTAAAATTTTTTCTACATCTTCACTAAGCATGTCTCTAATTGCTCTTTTTAAAACATTGCCTTCTTCATGAATCATTTCTGGCGCCTCTGATTTTAAAGTAATTTCTCTTATTTTATTCCATTGGCTTACAAGGAATGATAGATCTTTTGAAATTTCTTTTTTTGTCCTTCCGATTCCAGCTGTTCTTACAATTACTGACATTTTTTCTGGTATTGCCACAGATGATAAAATCTGCTTTAATTTTTTTCTTTCTTCTATATCTCCAATTTTTCTAGATATGCCATCACTATTCACACTATTTGGCATTAGGACACAATATCTTCCTGCAAATGATAAGTATGTTGTAAGTGCAGCTCCTTTTAAACCTCTTTCTTCTTTATTAATTTGAACAAGTAAGACTTGTTTAGGTCGAATTACATCTTGAATTTTATATTTTCTAAAGTAATTAAAATATTCTTTTCTCGGGCTTAACTTTTTATTTTTTCTTTTTCTAATAGAAATAGTTTTTTCATCTGTATTTTCTTTTTCATCTTCAGATTTAGTTTCAATATTTTCATTCTCAGATTCATCTAACTCATTTACATTTTCAGGGTTTTGTAAGTCCTCTTCTTCTTTTTCATTATTTATTTTATCATTAAGTTCTTTTATTTGTTGTTCATCAGAAGCAGGAATCTTAAAGTAATCTGGATGGATTTCTGTGAGGGGTAAAAAACCATTTCTATTTGTTCCAAAATCAACAAATGCCGCTTGAAGAGAGGGCTCTATCCTTGTAATTTTAGCTAGATAAACATCACCTTTAACTGCGTTTTTTTTATTGTTTTCAATTTCAAAATCGTCAAGTTTACCATCTTCTGTAACTGCAATTCTTGTTTCAATGTTATTTGTTGTATCAATAAGTATATTTTTTGACATAATGCCGAAACTCCGTAAAAAATTTTATATATTAAAGTCATTTTTGAATATTTTATATTATTTGCCTAATGTCACATTTTTAACTATTTCACAATGTAGTTTATAAATATGTACAGATTATTTAGATATATAAAATTATTGTTAGTTTTACTATTCTTATTTGCATTTATTTCAATTTCAACAATTTTTTACACACTTTGGCTATACTCACCAGAATTACCATCATATGAAAGCATCGTAAATTATAAACCAAATTTGTCCTCAAGAATTTATAGCTCAGATGGATTACTATTGAAAAGCTTTTATACTGAAGAAAGAATATTTATTCCTGAAAGTAGAATACCAGAAAATATAAAATTAGCTTTTTTATCAGCTGAAGACAAGAATTTTTACCAACATTATGGCGTTGATTTAATTGCAATAGTAAGAGCGCTTTTCACTAATGTTTTAAATACTTATTCTAATAGAAGAGTAGTTGGAGCCTCAACAATTACACAGCAAGTAGTTAAAAATCTTTTATTAAGTAACGAATTAAGTTACGCTAGAAAAATTAAAGAAATTATTTTATCTGTTAGAATTGAGAATATTTTAAATAAAAATTCTATTTTAGAATTATACTTAAATGATATCTATCTAGGATATGGCTCCTATGGAATTGGCACAGCTAGTTTGAATTATTTTAACAAATCTATTTATGATCTAGAGCTTCATGAAATAGCTTTTTTAGCTGCATTACCAAAAGCACCAAACAATTATAATCCAAAAACTAATTACTTAAAAGCTATTGAAAGAAGAAATTGGGTAATTGATAGAATGTATCAAAATGGATTTATAGAAGAAAAAGATCTAATATATAAAAATAAACCACTTCAAGTCTTCAAACGTAATGATAGAAAATTTTCAGAAGCAGATTATTTTTATGAAGAAATAAGAAAAGAACTATATTCAAAATTTGGAAAGGAAAAACTTTATTCAGATGGATTAATAATTAAGACTGCACTTGATTCAGAAATACAAAAAAATGCAAACATCAGTTTAATTGAAGGATTAATTGAATACGAAAAAAACCAGGGATGGCATGGTTTGATTGAAAATACTAATTTTGATAATTTTTTTAAAAATCAAAATTTTTATAAAAAAGTAAATCCTTTTTTCCCAAATTGGGAAACAGTTATAATTAATAAAATATATAAATCTAAAATAGAGGTATATGATAATTCTAAAGATAAATTATTTATCAATTTAAATAGCCTCGATAATAATTGGCTTTCTAGTGAAGATTTCAATGAGGGTGATGTAATTTACATTGAAAGAGAAAATAATTCTTACACCATAAAACAGGAACCACAAGTAAATGGTGCAATAATCGTTATTAATCCTTATAATGGAGACATATTAGCTCTTTCTGGAGGATATAGTTTTCACAAAAGCGAGTTTAATAGAGCCACGCAAGCTAAAAGACAACCTGGATCAGCATTTAAGCCAATTGTTTATCTAGCTGCATTGAATGAAGGTTATTCTCCTTCAACATTAATACTAGACGCACCTTATGTAGTTGATCAAGGACCAGGTCTACCAAAGTGGAAGCCATCTAATTACACAGATGAATTTTATGGATTAACAACAATGAGAACAGGTATTGAAAAATCTAGAAATTTAATGACCGTAAGACTTGCTAATAGAATTGGGATGAATAGTATTTTGAATATGGCAAGTAAATTTAATTTAAATGATGGTTTTGATGATAAACTTTCAATGTCACTTGGTTCTGGAGTGATTACCTTAAGAGATCTAACCAATGCTTACGCAATTATTGCCAATGGAGGTAAAAAAATTGAATCTAAGTTTATAACAAGTATTTATAATCGAAATGGAAATAAGATACGTGATACTAGTTTAAAAAAATGTAATGAATGTATTATTGACTCAATTCCATCAAAAATAGAAATTCCAAATTTAGATGAAGAAGAAAACCTAGTTGTTGATCCACGTTTAGCTTACCAGATTACTTCGATGATGGAAGGTGTAATTCAAAGAGGCACAGCAAAAAAATTAAAAGATTTAGATGTTCCAATAGCTGGCAAGACTGGTACAACAAATCAAAATAAAGATGCCTGGTTTATCGGATATACTCCTGATTTAGTCATAGGCGTATATGTTGGTTATGATCAACCAAAATCTCTTGGATACAAGCAAACTGGTTCAAGTGTAGCCGTTCCTATATTTAAAAACTTTGCAAAAAAAATAAAAATTAATAAAAATAAAAAGCCATTTAGAATTCCTTCGGGAATAAGTTTTGTAAGAATTGACCCAAGCAATGGAATGGTATCAAATGAGCAAGGAAGTATAAGTGAACCTTTCATTTTAGGCTCAGAACCATATTCAGGCAATGTAACTATTATAGATGGGTTTGAAAATTTTAATAATAATTCCATTTCTGGAACAGGTGGTTTATTAGAGTAAATCTTTATGGAAAATATTGATTTAATTGAAGAAAATTTAAAAAAAATAAGATCAAACTTTGACCTTATAAGGAGGGGGGTTTGACTATAGTTCTCTTAAAAATAAATTAGAAGATTTAAAGCTGAAAAGTTCAGATCCCAATATTTGGGAAAATAATGATGCAAAAAATATTTTTCAAGACATAAAATCTATTGAGAATAAAATCAGTGACTTTAATAAACTTTCTAAATTACTTGATGAAAATGAAGAAATTTATAAATTTATTCAGAAAGACAATGACAAATCATTATTAGATGATTTAAAAAATGAAGTTGAGCTGACTCTAAAATTATCTGAAAAAATTAGATATTTAAATTTATTAAATGATGAAGCTGATCACCTAAATGCATTTATAGAAATTCATGCTGGTGCTGGGGGAACTGAGAGTCAAGATTGGGCAGAGATTTTGCAAAGAATGTATTTAAGATGGGCAGATGATCAAGATAATTGTAATGTAAGTTTATTACAAGAAATGCGAGGTGAAGAAGCAGGGATAAAATCTTGCACTCTAAAAATTGTGATGGATTATTCTTATGGATGGTTAAAAAAAGAAAGTGGTATTCATCGACTTGTAAGAATTTCTCCCTTTGATAGCAATAAAAGAAGACATACAAGTTTTGCAAGTGTTTGGGTCTATCCAGAAATAGATGATAAAATTGAAATAGAAATTAAAGAAAGTGATTTGAGAATAGATACTTATAGGGCATCTGGAGCAGGAGGACAACATGTAAATAAAACTGATAGCGCAGTAAGAATTACTCACTTACCAACAAATATTGTTGTACAATGTCAAAGTGATAGGTCGCAACATAAAAATAAATCCAATGCAATGAAAATGATCAAATCAAGAATTTATGAATCGGAGCTCCAAAAAAGAAAAGAAAGTGAAAATATCAAAAATAAAGACAAGAAAGATATTGGATGGGGCAATCAAATAAGGTCATATGTTTTGCATCCCTATAAATTAATTAAAGATTTGAGAAGTGGATATGAAACTTCTAATGTAAATGATGTATTAGATGGAAAAATAAATAACTTTTTAGAAAATTCTCTTACTTTTTAATTATTCTAAAGTATCTTTAAAATTCCTATTTTCTTTTTGCCTACTGATATTTTTATTTCTTTTAAATCAGAGTATTCTTTTAGTGACAAGTTGCTATTTTTATATAATTCATCATTTATCCTTACTCCATCAGATTTAATTAATCTTTTAATTTCACTTCTACTTTTAGCAAGATTCAGTTTTTCTATGGCATCTACAATTGTAAAAAATTCATCTTGTAAATTTAATTTTTTTTCTGAAATATTTGGCAATCTCTCATCAATTATATTTGAATTAAAAATATTGTTAGCTATTTGAAGAGCCTCATCTGCGTCCTCTTTACCTCTCACAATTTTGGTAACTTCATACGCCAATATTTTTTTTGCTTCATTTATTTCTTCATTTTTAAGAGTTGAAAGTTTTACTATTTCTTTTAATGGAAGTTTAGTAAACAAATATAAAAACTTTGAAACGTCATTATCATTCACATTTCTCCAAAATTGAAAAAAATCTAAACTTGATATTTTATCTTTATTAAGCCATATTGCACCATCAGCTGTTTTTCCCATTTTAGAACCATCATTATTAGTAATTAATGGAGAAGTAATACCATATGCATTTTTGTTATTAATTTTTTTTATTAAATCAACTCCGCTTAATATATTACCCCATTGATCTGAACCTCCCATTTGTAAAATACAATCATAGTTCTTATTTAAATGCAAAAAATCATAAGCTTGCAAAAGCATATAATTAAACTCTAAAATTGTTAAAGGCTGTTCTCGATCCAATCTACTCCTGACAGAATCAAAAGTTAGCATTTTATTTAAAGTTATTTTAGAACCAAACTCTCTAAGAAAATCTATGTAATTTAAATTAGAAAGCCAATCATAGTTATTTATTATTAAAGAATTATTATTTAAATTAATAAATCTACTGAATGTTTTTTCTATATTATTTTTATTTTTGTCAATTTGTTTTTTAGTTAATATTTTTCTTGTTTTATCTTTTCCAGATGGATCTCCAATTAGTGTAGTTCCTCCGCCCACTAAAGCAATTGATTGATGGTCATAAAAATCAAGCCAATGTAGAAGCATTAATTGTATTAAACTCCCAACGTGCAAACTGTCACTTGTTATATCAAAACCGATGTATCCTGAAATTTTATTTTTTGAGATAATGTTGTCTAGATTTTCAATTTCTGTATGTTGGTATATAAATCCTCTTTCTTTAATTTCATTTAGAAACTCTGATTTAAATTTCATTTTTGATTATTTTGGCTGAATTGTTTCACTAATATATTCATTGATTGAGTTTTCAAACTCATTTGAAAAGCTCTCATAGAAATGATCAGCACCTTTAATAGGTTTGAATTTTATATCAACTTTTTTTTGTTGTTGTAGTTTTTCAACTAGTATTTTTGATGAGTCAAATGAAGCAATATTATCTTTATCTCCATGCACAATTAATCCTGATGACGGACAAGGTGCCAAAAAACTAAAATCTCTTAAATTTGCTGGAGGGGAAATACTGACAAATCCATTTATTTCAGGTCTTCTCATCAAAAGTTGCATAGCTATCCATGCTCCAAATGAAAATCCTGCTACCCAACAAATTTTAGAATTTGTATTATACTGTTGAAGCCAATCTAAAACACATGCTGCATCACTTAATTCTCCCTCACCATCATCAAAAACACCTTCGCTTTTTCCAACACCCCTGAAATTAAATCTTATTGTAGAAAAACCAGCTTTTATAAAAATTTTATACATTTTAAATATTATTTTAGTATGCATGGTTCCACCCCTTGAAGGATCTGGATGTAATAAAATTACGATTGGTGAATCATCTCTGTTATTATGTGAATATTTTGCCTCTATTTTTCCTTCTGGCCCTGGAATTAATAAGTCTACCATTTGATAAAGCTAATATTGAAGTTATATGATTTTGTAAATATAGATGTTTTAATTATATGAATTCTCTTGGTTTTAATAAGTCAGAAAAAGACACTAAAGTAGTTGTCGCGATGTCTGGAGGTGTAGATAGTTCAGTTGCAGCAGTAATGTTAAAAAAACAAGGATATGATGTTACGGGTATAACGCTTAAATTATATAACAATTCAAATACATCTAAAAGTAAATCGTGTTGTGCAGGTGTTGATATTGAAGATGCTAAAAATGTAGCCTTAAAAAATAATTTCGAGCACATTGTTCTAGATTATCAAGATAAATTTTTTAAAGGAGTTATTAACAACTTTGTTGATTCATATGCAAATGGTGAAACTCCTTTACCGTGCGTTAAGTGTAACGAAACAGTAAAATTTTCAGATCTACTTAATGAGTCAAAAAAAATTGGAGCAGATGCACTAGTCACAGGGCATTATGCAATAAGAAAAGGACCCTTAAACAATGCAAGCCTACATAAAGCAAAAGATTTTTCAAAAGATCAAAGTTTTTTTCTCTTTGCAACATTACAAGAGCAATTAAATTATGTCAGATTCCCTTTAGGTGATTATAAAAAATCAGAAATAAGACAATTAGCTAAAAAATATAAACTAAGCGTAAGTGATAAGCCTGATAGTCAAGATATTTGTTTCGTAACATCTGATTCGTATAGAGATCTTGTTAAGAATCTTAATCCAAGTGTAAACAAAAAAGGTATTATTTATGACATTAACAATAATATTCTTGGAACTCACGATGGTATTAGTAATTACACAATTGGTCAAAGAAAAGGTTTAGGTATTTGTGGCGCTAAAGAAGCTTTGTACGTAATTGACATAGATAAAGATAAAAACTCAATTATTCTAGGTACAAAAGAAAAATTAAAAAAAAATGTAATTAAATTTAAAAATATTAATTGGTTAGGCGGTAATATTTTGCCCAAACAGCTTGGTTGCTCAGCAAAAATTCGATCAACTCAAAATGATTTACCAGGTATTCTTAATATAAATAGTGATTATGGAACTTTTACTTTTGAAACTGAATTAGATAACACTTCTCCAGGACAAGCTTGTGTTTTTTACAAAAATGACCAATTACTTGGAGGTGGTTGGATTACTGCATAATTTTAAAATGAGTTCTAAATTTGGTTAATTTTTGTTGAATTAACTGGATTTTTTAAATTAATGAATTAGATGAAGTACTGTGAACTCAGAAACTCTTAATACATTAGATACTTATAGTAAAAATAAATACAAATATGGCTTTGTAACGGATATCGATAATGAAAAGCCAAAAAAAGGACTTAACGAAGATATAATTAAATTTATTTCGCAAAAAAAGAACGAGCCAGACTGGATGCTTGACTGGAGACTAAAAGCTTTTTCAAAATGGAAAAAAATGAAAGAGCCTAAATGGGCAAATCTAAGTTTTCCCGAAATTGATTATCAAGATATTTATTATTATTCAGCGCCGAAAGGTTTTGAGAAAAAACCCAAAGATCTGAGTGAAGTAGATCCAAAACTTATAGAGACTTATAATAAATTAGGTATTCCTCTGGAGGAGCAAAAAGTTTTAGCTGGCGTTGCAGTAGATGTCGTATTTGATAGTGTTTCAGTTGCAACGACTTATAAAGGTGAGTTAGAAAAACTTGGAATAATTTTCTGTTCAATTGGTGAAGCTATTCAAAAACATCCTGATTTAATAAAAAAATATTTAGGTTCGGTTATACCACCTGGTGATCATTCTTTTTCAGCATTAAATTCAGCTGTATTTACTGATGGGTCTTTTGTCTACATTCCAGAAGGTGTAAAATGTCCAATGGAGCTATCAACTTATTTTAGAATCAATGCTGAAAATACTGGTCAATTTGAAAGAACTCTAATTATTGCTGATAAAGGTAGTTATGTTAGTTATTTAGAAGGTTGTACTGCACCAAAAAGAGATGACAATCAACTGCATGCAGCAAATGTTGAATTAATAGCTTTAGAAGATGCGGAAATAAAATATTCAACAGTTCAAAATTGGTATCCAGGAGATGAAGATGGAAAAGGTGGTATTTATAATTTTGTTACTAAAAGAGGCCTTTGTGCAGGTAAAAATAGTAAGATATCATGGACTCAAGTAGAAACTGGCTCTGCTATTACATGGAAATATCCTAGCTGTATTTTAAAAGGAGACAATTCTATTGGCGAGTTTTACTCCGTAGCAATAACAAACAATTTTCAACAAGCTGACACAGGAACAAAAATGACTCATATTGGGAAAAATACCAAAAGCAAAATTATATCAAAGGGTATTTCCTTAGGTCGGTCACAAAATACTTACAGAGGTGAGGTTTCTTTTTTGAGAAAAGCTGAAAAGGCAAGAAATTATACGCAATGTGATTCTTTGTTAGTAGGAAACCAATGTGGGGCACACACAGTTCCTTACATTGACTCAAAAAATAATACAGCTGTTATTGAGCACGAAGCTTCGACTTCTAAAATAAACGAAGATCAACTTTATTACTGCAGACAAAGAGGTTTAAGTCATGAAGAGGCAGTATCATTAATAGTAAATGGTTTCTGCAAACAAGTTTTGCAAGAACTTCCTATGGAATTTGCTGTTGAAGCACAAAAACTTGTATCCATATCTCTCGAGGGAAGTGTAGGTTAGTATGTTTTTAGAAATCAAAGACCTATCAGTAAAAATTGAAAATAAAAATATACTTAAAAGTCTTAACTTAAATATTAATAAAGGTGAAGTTCACGCAATTATGGGTCCAAATGGATCTGGTAAAAGTACATTAGCAAACGTTCTAGCAGGTAAAGAGGATTACGAAATTCTTAATGGTAGAATTAATTTTAAAGATAACGATTTATTTGATTTAAATATTGAAGAAAGAGCTCAAGAAGGAATGTTTTTGGCTTTTCAATATCCTGTAGAAATACCTGGAGTAAATATCACTCCTTTTTTACACTCTGCAATTAATTCAAAAAGAAAACGTATGAACATAGAAGAAATTGATAATTTATCATTTGCTAAGCTTTTAAAATCTAAAGCTAGTGATTTAGGTATAAATATTGATATGCTTAAACGATCAGTTAATACAGGCTTCTCTGGAGGTGAAAAAAAACGTTATGAAATCTTACAAATGAGTATTCTTAATCCAGATTTAGCTATTTTAGATGAAACAGACTCAGGCCTGGATATTGATGCTCTTAAAATCGTTACTGATGGGGTTAATAAACTTAAAACAAAAGATAATTCATTTTTAATCATTACTCATTATCAAAAACTTTTGGATTATATTAAACCAGATTATGTGCATGTTATGGTAAATGGTTCTATTGTTAGATCAGGAGGATCTGAAATTGCTGCTGAAATAGATAAAGATGGATTTCAAAAATTTCAGTAATGAATATCCAAGATAATTATCTAAAAAATAAAAAAAATATTTTTTTTTCAGAAAACAAAGATATTCAAACTTATAGAGAAAAATTAATAAATATTTTTGAAAATGATAGATTTGATAAAAAAAATAATGAAAGTCTTAAAAATATAAATATAAAAAACTTTACTGATTTTAAGTATAAATATCTGATCTCTGAGGAAACATCAGTAATAAACAATAATCAGGAAAATAGTTATTCGATAGTTTCTGTAAATGGACAGTGTTCGAGTTTTAAAGATGATAAAATTGAAATTACTAAAATTTTAGACGAAGATTACAATGATTTTTCTAAAAATGATACAATTGAAAATAATGATCATTTTGTAAATTTAAATTCATTATTTTTAAATAGCGGTTTTAAGATTGTTATAAAAAAAAATCACAACATAAAAATTAAAATATCAAACATTATAACTGATGATGATTTAACCATTTTTCAAAAAAATAATTATATTTGTGAAGAGGGATCGTCCCTAAATCTTATTGAAGAATATGAAAATAAAAATAATTCTACATCAAATTTATTAAATGTAATTAAATTAGAAAAAAATTCACAGCTAAATCATTTTTTAATTCAAGACAATTCTCCCAATCATAATTTAATAATAACAACTCATTCTTCATGTAAAAAAGATTCTACTTACACTCAAAAAGTTTATAATTTTTCAGAAGGCTATGTAAGAAATTTTCATTATTCTGAACTAATAGAAACTAACTCAGAAGCGGATTTACAAGGAATATTTTTTCTTAAAGATAATAACACATCTAATAATAAAACATTTATTAAGCATTTAGCCGAGGATTGCAAAAGTAATCAAGTTTACAAAGGCATTTTGAATGATCGTTCGAAAGCAACATATTTTAGCAACACTTACGTCGATCAAGTGGCACAAAAAACAGAAGGATATCAGCTAAGTAAAGGTATACTTTTGTCTGATAATGCATCTTATTTTTCTAAACCGGAATTAAAAATATATGCCGATGATGTAAAATGTAGTCATGGCTCTACTATTGGACCTATAGATGAAAATGCTATTTTTTATCTTAGATCTAGAGGTATGAGTAAAATTGCAGCAACAAAAATATTGATATCATCATTTATTAATGAAGAATTAAGTAGTATTGATGATGAACAAATGTCTGAAATGATACAAAAGAAACTAGTAAGATACTTAAGTAAAGTAAAATGAATATTTCAAATTTAAAATCAAGATTTCCAGTATTCAATAAAAATCCTAATCTAGTTTTTCTTGATACTGCAGCTTCAGCATTAAAAGTTGATGAAATGATTGAAGCTACTAATAATTGTTACACAAATGAATATGCAAATATTCATAGAGGTAATTATGAATTAAGCTCAAAGTTAACAAAAAAATTTGAAGATGCACGTAAGAAAATTGCAGATTATTTAAATACTTCTGAAAACAATATTATTTTTGTTAAAAGTGCAACTGAGGGTATAAATTTAATTTCTTCTTGTATGTCTAAAAGATTTTTAGAAGATGGTGACGAAGTAATTTTAAGTTATCTTGAGCATCATGCTAATTTGATACCTTGGCATCTAATTGAAAAAAAGATAAAAATTATTCCTCTTGGTCTAAACGAAAATAGTGAAATTAATTATGATGAATTAAATAATAAAATTAACTCAAAAACTAAATTAATTACATTAACCCACATGTCAAATGTTACTGGATCAATAACTAATTTTGATAAAGTAAAAGAAATTGCAAAAAAAGAGAGTATACCGCTACTATTGGATGGTTGCCAATTTGCTCCTCACAAAAAAGTTGATCTAAAAGATTTAGATCCTGATTTTTATGTTTTTTCTGCTCATAAAATGTACGGACCTTCAGGTCTTGGCGTATTGTATATGAAAGATAAGTGGATAGATGAATTTGCTCCTTATCAAGGGGGAGGGCAAATGATTCATGATGTTGAAATTGATAAAAGTACATATGCAAATGGTTATGAAAAATTCGAGGCAGGAACTCCTCCTATTGCACCAGTGATTGCATTTTCTTCTTCTTTAAATTTTATGAAAGAAGTTGATCCAAATGCTATTTATGATCATGAAATGAAACTTCATGATTATGCTTATGAAAAACTTTCAAAATTTAATAATATAAAAATATATGGATCAAATAAAAACAAAGGTGCAATAATTTCTTTTAATATTGAGGGTGTACATAATTCTGATTTAGGTGCGATGTTAGATAAAAAAAACATAGCAATAAGAACAGGACATCATTGCTGCCAACCTCTTATGAAACATTTTAATATTACGGGAACTTCTAGAATTTCATTTGGAGTTTATAATACAAAAGATGATATTGATTATTTAGTAGACAGTATTCATGAAATAACAAAAATCTTATTATAACTAATGGAAGAAAAACAACTAGAAGATTTTTTACCGGATAAAAAAACGAGTTATATAAAAAAATTCAACATTTCAAATATAACCGATAAAATTAATCAAGAACAAGTCATAGATTGCATTAGGACCGTAGTTGATCCTGAAATACCAGTCAACTTATATGATTTAGGTTTAATTTACGAAATTAAGATCAATGATAAAAATGACATCAAAATTAAAATGACTCTTACTAACCCAAACTGCCCTGTTGCAGGAACTATGCCCGAAAGCGTAGGAAAATCAGTTGAAAAATTATCAAACTTAAATTCTATAGAAGTTTCTTTAGTTTGGGATCCAAAGTGGCATAAAGATTTAATGTCAGAAGAAGCAAAACTTGCTTTGGATATTTTTTAATTTAATTTATAGTAACAATATGAATAATCTTTTATCTATAACATCTAAGGCATCTGAACAAATTAAAAAAATAATGTCCAATGCTCCTGATGGCATGGACTCTGTTGTTATTGGAGTAGATAAATCTGGTTGTAGTGGGTATGCATATAAATTGGATTTTGGTAAATCATCTGATTTTAAAAATTTTGAAATTATTCATCAAGATGGAGCAATAGTATTAATCGATCCAAAAGCCACAATGTTTCTATTAGGATCAGTAATGGATTATAGAGAAGATAAACTAGCTTCTAGATTTGTTTTTGACAATCCAAATGAAAAAAGTACTTGTGGATGTGGAGAGTCTTTTAGTATTTAAAATTTAATATTGGCGGAGTAGCTCAGTTGGTCAGAGCGCACGGCTCATATTCGTGATGTCGGGGGTTCAAATCCCTCCTCCGCTACCAATTTTTTACAAGAAACCAATATAGCAAAAATAACCCATAAAAATTGATGACTCAGAATATCAGAAACAATAGCTTCAATTAAGAAAACAAAAAAAATAAGTGTGTAAATTTGAATTGTTGGATTTGTGATAACTTTGTCCGTAATTAATGGATAATACATAAAAATTAAATACATAAAAAATCCAACTAATCCGAAATTTGACAAACTTCCAAAGTATTCGCTATGCGGATAAATTCCTTGTTCATACTCTTCAAAAATTTTTGGAATTTCTTTAAAATTTGTTCCATTAAAAAAAATATAATTATTTGAATCTAAAAGGGAATACGCCATAGTTTTTAATTTATAAAATAGAGACCCATAAAAATCATAATATAAAAGATTAAA
>CABYXC010000014.1 GCA_902522865.1 uncultured Alphaproteobacteria bacterium
ACTTTGAAATTGATAAAGAATTAATAAAAGACAAAACCCCTAACAAAAAAAGTTTCTTTTATAAAAAAGGAATTGAAGATTTTTTTCAATTAGAATACGCAAACAACTCTAAATTATTTGAAAAAAATTTTTTATTAAAATCAAAAATTAAAGATAATGAAAATTTTGAAACTTTAATTTCATTTAATACAAATGAAAATTCAAGTTTAATGTCATATTGTAACACTATTGAAACACCAGATGGCGGCTCTCATGAAAATGGTATTCGTAATGGAATTCTAAAAGCTATAAAACTTTATGGCCAAAAAAATCAATTCTCAAAAATCAGTAATATCAATCACAGTGATATTTTTGATTACTCCAACGTTATTATTTCAATCTTTATAAATGATCCAAGTTTTGAAGGTCAAACTAAAAAGAGAATAATAATGCCAAATTTACAAAAAGAAATTGAAACAAAAACACAACAAGAATTTTTATTATGGTTAAATGCTAATAAGAAAAATTCAAAAATACTTTTAGATAATTTAATTGAAAGAGCCCTTCAAAGAACTGATTTATCAAAAATTAAAGAATTAGATAGAAAAAGTATTAAAGAAAGAAATCGTCTTCCAGGCAAACTAGTAGATTGTTCGAGTAAATCAATAAAAGATTCTGAAATATTTATTGTTGAAGGTGACAGTGCTGGAGGTTCTGCTAAGCAAGCAAGAAATAGAGAATTTCAAGCAATACTTCCTTTAAGGGGGAAAATATTAAATGTTTATAATGTTGGGCTATCTAAAATTGCTGATAACAATGAAATACAAAATCTTATTCAATCTTTAGGTTGTGGTATTGGAAAAAACTTTGAAATTTCAAAACTTCGATATGAGAAAATAATTTTAATGACAGATGCGGACGTAGATGGTTCACATATTGCAACTCTACTTATTACTTTTTTTTATAAATATATGAAAAGTTTAATTGATGAAAATAAACTATATCTAGCAATGCCTCCTTTATTTAAAATTTATAACAAAAATAAATCTTTTTACGCATATGATGAAAAAGAGAAAGATAAATTAATTGAAAAAGAATTTAAGTCTGACAATTATAACATTACAAGATTCAAAGGTTTGGGTGAAATGCCAGCTGATCAATTGAAAGAGACTACAATGGATCAAAACAAAAGAAATCTAATATTGATTAACTCTGAAAAAGCTAAGAAAGATATGAAGAATACCGAAAGTTTATTCGAAACATTAATGGGAAAACAAGCAGAGTTACGTTTTAAATTTATTCAAAATAATGCTAACTTCATTAAAAATTTAGACGTCTAATTTATGAAAAAATATTTTTTGGTAATAGATCAAGGAACAACAAGTTCAAGAATTGTACTGTATAATAAAAAATTTGAAATATTCGATATTGTCCAAAAAGAATTTAAACAATATTTTCCTAATGAAGGATGGGTGGAACATAATGCAATAGAAATTTGGGATGATGTTAGAAATTTAATTTCAAAAATATTAAGAAAAAATAAGTTAAATTCAAAAAATATAATTTCAATTGGAATTACCAATCAACGAGAAACAACAGTTTTGTGGAATAAGAAAACTGGGAAACCAGTTTACAGAGCAATAGTCTGGCAAGATAGAAGAACAGCTAATCTTTGTGAAAATTTAAAAAGAAAAGGGATTGATAAAAATATTCAAAAAATAACTGGTCTAGAGCTTGATCCATATTTTTCAGCTACTAAAATTAAATGGATTATTGATAATGTTAAGGAAGTAAATAAGAATTTAAAAAATAATAATTTACTTTTTGGAACAATAGACACCTGGCTATTATGGAAATTAACCAAGGGAAAATCTCACCTCACAGATATGTCAAATGCCTCTAGAACCATGATTTTTGATTCTCAAAAAGAGCAGTGGTCTGACAAAATTTTAAAAATATTTAATATTCCAAAAAATATCTTACCAACTGTAGTTGAAAATGCATATGATTTTGGCTCTACTAAATTATTTGGTGATTCAATACCAATTGGGGGCATGGCTGGAGACCAACAGTCAGCAACAATTGGTCAAGCTTGTTTTAAAAAAGGGCAGTCAAAAAGTACTTATGGCACAGGCTGTTTTCTTCTTATGAATATTGGAGAAGAATTTAAATTATCTAAAAATAGGTTACTAACAACTGTTGCTTTTAAAATAAATGGTAAAAAAATGTTTTGCTATGAAGGAAGTATTTTTGTAGCAGGCTCTGCCGTACAATGGCTTCGCGATAATTTAAAATTTATAAAAGATTCTAGTGAAACTGATAAATTGTATAAAAAAGCTAATAAAGATGAAAGTTTATTTTTTGTCCCAGCCTTAACTGGACTTGGCGCCCCATATTGGAACCCTAATGCAAGAGGAACATTTTTTGGCATCACTAGAAATACGTCTAAAGAAGATATCATCAAAGCAACTTTGGACAGCCTATCTTTTCAAACATATGAATTAATTGAGTGTATGGAAAAAGATTCTAAGACAAAGATTAGTGAAATAAGAGTTGATGGAGGTATGGTTAAAAATAATAGCTTTCTACAAAGTTTAGCAAATATTTCTCAAATTAAAATTATTAGACCAAGTAATGTTGAGACTACTTCACTTGGCGCAGCATATCTTGCAGCAATTCAATCTGGATATTTAAAAAATACAAGCCAAATAAGTAAACTTTGGAAAAAAAATAAAACAGTAAAAGCAAATATTAACAAATCCATTTCAACTTCTAGTATTAGTAAGTGGAAATCAATTATAAATGTAGTCAATAATTTTTATTAAGATTTAACCAATTTGAAAGTTCTAAAGAATGAATTTCTTCATCAACTACATCATCATATATATGTAATTCTTTTTTCTCAAGATTATCAGGGTTTTGTAAAATTTTTTTTTCGTTTTCAAATTCTGATAAATTTTCATATACTTTTTCTTCCAACAAAATATCTTTTCTCATTTCCATAAGTCCGGCCATCCATTTTGAATTAAATTCTGGATGGTATTGCACTGCCCAAACACTTGATTGATTTACTTCAAAGCTTATAGATTGGAATTTACTAATCTTATTTGAAGCTAGAACTTTGGTTTCTTTTGGAAGATTTTCTGCTTCATCATAATGCCAACACAGTGCATTAAATGATTTTTTTTTATTCTTATACATAGGGTGAAATTCACCATCTTGATTTAATGTAATATTTTTGGCTAAAACTGCTTCAAGGCCATTTGGATTTTTTCTTACTTTACCTCCTGCGGCGGTAACTAAAACCTGAAGCCCCCAACAACTTCCAAATATTTTATTTTTTCTTTTAAATAATTCTTTAGCTAGCTCTATTTGATTAGTTATAGATTTTGTTTCATTATATATGTTTAGCAAACTTCCGGTCCAAGCAATCGCTTCAAAGTCATCAAGGCTTATGCCTAAAGGAAGATAATTATCATAAAAAGCGGGATGGATTGTAGTTACATTTATTTTTGAATTAGAATATTTTTTTAAGATTTTTTCATATACTTGATATTGCGTATCCATACCCAATTTTGTATATCGATCAGAAGCTTCTTTTTCATTTCCATCAACTAATAATATGTTCATATTTATCTTTATTTTTCATCTATCATGAAATATGTAAAACTTCATGAAAATTAAACTTGGTATTGCGCCTATTGCCTGGAGCAATGATGATATGCCAGAACTTGGAGGTGATACACCTATTGAGAAATGTTTAGAGGATGCAAGCACATCTGGATTTTCAGGTATTGAATTAGGTGGAAAATTTCCGAGAAACCCTGGAATAACAAAATATCTTTTAGAAAAATTTAATTTAAAAATGCCAGGTGGTTGGTATGGTGCAATGCTTAGAGAAAGAAGTGTAAAAGAAGAATGGATAGCACTCCAAGATCATTTAAATTTATTAAAGTTAATTAATGCGGATGTTTTTGTTTTTGCTGATGTATCTGGTTCAATCCAAGGCGATCAATCAAAAGCTCTTAGTAAAAGACCAATACTTGAAAAAGATGAATGGGATAGCTATTGCAAAAAAATCAGTGAATTATCTGATATGCTGATGGATGAAGGAATGCCAATGTCGTATCATGAGCATATGGGAACTATTATACAGTCCGAGGAAGATGTAGATCGATTTATGGATATGACAAATCAAAATACATTTTTGCTTTACGATACTGGACACTTAATGTTTGCTGAAGCAAATTACGAAAGAGTATTAAAAAATTATATTTCTCGAATTAACCATGTTCATTGTAAAGATATTAGAAAAGATGTTTTTTTAAAATCTATTAACGATGACTTAAGTTTTAGAGAGTCTTTTTTAGATGGTGTTTTCACTGTTCCAGGAGATGGATGCATCGATTATGAACCATTAGTTAAAATATTATTTGAAGAAAAGTATCAAAAATGGCTTATAATTGAAGCTGAACAGGATCCTAAAAAAGCTAACCCACTTGAATATGCTAAAATTGGATATACTTACCTCTCATCTACATTAAAAAAAAATGGTTACACGCTTTAAAATTATACTCATAGTACTATCGTTGATTACGCCTACTATTTTGATGGGTCATAAAGTAACTTTAGAAGATAAATCTCTTGAAGAGATCGTTAATAATAGAATGGCTTTAATGCAAAAAGTTAAAAGCACGTCATCTCAAATATTTAGATTGTTAAAAACTAATGATTATGAAGCAATTCTTGAATTAAATGAAACTTTATTACACGCAGCATCGGATTTTAAAGATCACTTTCCTGAAGGAAGTCAGCACAAAGGAGCTAGTGAAGAAATATGGAATGATAGAGAAACTTTTAATGAATTAAACGATAAGTTTGTTAGTGATATTGAAATGATTTCACTTAGTGCTGAATTAGAAGATAGTGAAATGTTAAATGATGCTTTTAAAGTAATGTCAGCAAATTGTGGGGCATGTCACAAAAAGTTTAGAAATTAATTATTTAATCTTAAGTGTGGATTATATTTCCATTCTAAATATTTAACAAATTGCACCATTAAAAAATTTAAAAATAAATAAAGTATACCTGCAGCAATAAATGCTTCTACTGGTGCAAATGTTTTAGCCATTATCTTTCTCGCGATACCTGTCATTTCCATATAGGTTGTCAGACTAACTAAAGAGGTTGCTTTAACCATTAGTATTAATTCATTACCGTAAGTTGGTAAAACTTTTCGTATAGCTATAGGTAGTATAATTTTTCTTAAAAGTAAAAATTTTCCAAATCCTAGCGATAAACCAGATTCAACCTGACTTTTCTCAATTGATTGAATGCCACCTCGAAAAATTTCTGCTCCATATGCAACAGTATTGATAGTAAGGGCTATTACCCCACACCAAAAAGGTTCTTTTAATGCATACCACAAAAAACTTTCTCGAATAAATTTTACAGAACCTAAACCGAAATAAATTAAATATATTTGAACAAGTAAAGGTGTTCCTCTAATTACAAAAATATAACTAGCAATTGTTCTTGATAATAATGTAATTTTAGAAACTCTTCCTAGAGCAAATAATAATGCTAAAACAAAACCAAGTGGTAGTGAAATTAATAATAATAAAATTGTATTATCTAAGCCAGATAGGACCAAAAAGAAATTTTTATAAATAAGAGAATTTTGAATACTATTAAAAAATTCAATCATGTCGAAAATCCTTTTGAATAATTTACTTCTAGCGTTTTAAAAAGCCTGCCAGAGATTGTTGTTAAACATAAATACAATATTGCGGCTGTTATTAAGAAAGTTAAAGGTGAATGCTCAACATTTGAAGATATTCTTGATTGACGCATAATTTCAACAAGACCAGTTACAGAAATGAGGGAAGTATCTTTAAGAGTTATTTGCCATACATTACCAATTCCTGGTAAAGCATGTCTTATAACTTGAGGCGAAATAACTTTAAAAAAAATACTAAATTTATTCATACCAAGTGCTCTTGCAGCTTCTATTTGACCCTTAGATATAGCCAAATAAGAAGCTCTTAAAACTTCACTGGAATATGTAGCTGATATTACTGCTATTGCTATTGTTGCAATTGTAAGCGCATTAAGTTCTATATATTTATTATAGCCAAATACTTTAGCGATACTCATCACAACAGCATTGCCGCCAAAGAAAATTAAATAAATAACCAATAATTCAGGAACACCTCTGATTACTGTTGTATAAAAATTTGCTATAAATCTTGTTATTCTGTTTTGTATTATCTTTGCCCAAACTGTAATAATTGCTAAAAAAAGACCTAGTCCCATTGATAAAATACTAACCAATAAAGTCATGAGTGTTGCAATAAGAAATTCATCGCCCCAACCTGCATCTCCAAATACAAGCTTATCAAATTTAAACATATAAAAGTAAACAAGTAATGATGAAAAATATACTTGTCTACCTTCTAATATGTGAAATTTTAAATCAGAACTTTTTCTATTTCTTCAATAACTCTAGAGACAGGTATTTTATTGATATTTTTTGAGTTAAAATCACTTGATGATATTGAAAATAGATTTGGATTTTCAGGAGTAAATTTTTTTGAATCTTTGGGGCCAAAGAGTTTAATTAATGGACAGTATCCAGTTGATAACATATGACTAACTCCACTATCGTTCGATATGGCTAATTGTAAATATTTGGTTGTAGCCATAATAATTTCTATATTTTGAAATCCAGTAATATGTTCCTCAATAAATATTGAATTAGGATAAAGATTTTTTAATTTTTCTTTTAAATATAATTCATCAGGTCCAATAAAAAAAACTATAGTCTTATTATTTACTTGAAGATAGTTACATAACTCGATGTATTTCTCTAAAGGCCAAATCTTATTCTTTTCTCCAGCACCAGGTGCAATTCCTACGTAGCTTTTATGTTTTAATAAAATATTACTTATTACTCCTTCGAGATTTTCACTTATTGGAATTTTAAAATCATTTCTATTTTTTTTAATAACTATTAAATCTAATAAATCTAAAATGTAGTTTAAATAATATTTTCTTTTCTTATTACTTTTAATTTTTTTAGATGAAAAAAAACCATTAGCTGATCCAGAAATAAAATTTTTATGCTTGATACGTTTTAATGCTATAGTTCTTATTACTGATTTTTGTGTATCTAAAATATAATCAAAAAATTCATTTTCTAATTTATATCTTTTTGATATTTTATTCCAAAAAAATGGATTAAGATCTGATTGATCAAGAATCTCATCAATATAATTACTTGCAATGAATTTAAGAGTGCTTGAATAAACAGTCTTACCCTTATTAGTAAGCCAATATAATTTATAGTCTGGAAGTCTTGTTTTAATTTCGTGAAGAAGTTGTAATTTAATTATTCCATCTCCAATTTTTTCACCATTTGAAAAAACTAAAATTTTTTTAGTCATATTAGTACACTTTAACACAAATTTTTTAAGAGTCTAATTTTGAAGAATTGTAATATTAAATAGCGTAAATAAAACAAATAATTTCGAGGGTGATAAAAGGTAACATTTACGACCAAATTAACTAACCAAAAATTATCAAAACTTAGACTTTTCTATAATAAAAGCTGTGTAGTTTATCTTTACAAAAGCAGAAAAGTTACCTTCAAAAAAAAGTAAAAAAAAGTGGTGCCCAAGGGCGGAATCGAACCACCGACACGAGGATTTTCAGTCCTCTGCTCTACCAACTGAGCTACCTGGGCACAAGGACATCAGATAAAGTATTTATAATTAAATTCAATTAAAAATAGGATAATTAATCAGATTTTATTTGCAGCCCATGTTCATCAGTTAGCCATTTCATCAAATCAAGACTAGCGCATTTTTTTGAACAAAAAGGTATAAATGGTTCCTTAGAAACCTTTTTACATGTTGGGCATTTAGATTTTTTTTTTAAAGAAATGATATTATTTTTTTTAGATTTTTTTATTTCCATCTAAAAGTAATTCTGCCTTTTGTTAAATCATAAGGTGTCATTTCTACTGTCACTTTATCACCAGCTAATACTCTTATTCTATTTTTTCTCATTTTTCCTGATGAGTGAGCTAGAATTTCATGATCATTTTCTAATTTTACTTTAAACATTGCATTTGGAAGAAGTTCTAATACAACTCCTTGAAATTCAATCGATCCTTCTTTTGGCATATTTGTATAAGCTTATAGTAAAAATTATTTCTTTTGTCTAATTTTAACTGACAATTTGTGTCCATCTAGACCTTCAAGTCCTGACATTTTTTCAGTATCTTCCGAAAGAGCATTAAAAGATTTTTTATTCATATCAACAACAGAGGTTCTTTTCATAAAATCTAAAACACCTAGACCTGATGAAAATTTTGCCGCTCCTGATGTCGGCAATACATGGTTAGTTCCTACAATATAATCACCAAAAGCTTCGACAGAGTATTCACCTAAAAATATACCGCCAGCATTATTTATATTCGATAATAATTTTTTATTATTAGAAATGTGAATATGTAAATGTTCTGGTGCAACAAAATTTATGATTTCTGAAGCAAGTTCTATATTATTGACCAAAGCTATAATTCCATTATTATTTAAACTTTTTTCAATTATTTTCTTTTTTGATAAATCTTTTTTAATTTTTTTAATTGAACTTAAGACTTTAGTTGCAAAATTTTTACTATCCGTAATTAAAATTGCTTGTGCATTTTCATCATGTTCTGCTTGAGCTATTAGATCTGAAGCTACCCAATCTGGATTATTATTGTTATTTGCAACAACTATTATTTCAGATGGTCCTGCGAGCAAATCTATACCTACTTTTCCATACAATTGTTTTTTTGCCTCTGCTACATAAGCATTACCAGGTCCAAATATTTTATTGACTGGCTTAATAGTTTGAGTGCCAAACGTTAGTGCACTAATAGCTTGAGCTCCTCCTACAAAATATGTCTCTTTAATACCTAATTCCCTTATTAATTTTATAAAATATGGATTAATTGATTTAGTTGGTGGTGTGATACAAACAATTCTTTTTACTCCAGCTATGATTGCAGGTACTGCATTCATAATTAAAGATGAGGGATAAAAAGCTCTTCCTCCAGGTACGTACAAGCCAACTGAATCAATAGGCTTCCATACAGATTTCAATGTTGCACCATTATTAGTATAGGTAATATTTTTAGGTAATTGTTTTTTGTGAAATGATGAAATATTTTTTATAGCTTTTTTAAAACTATTAAATATTTGTGGCTCAACTTTAGGTTGTATTTTTATTTTAGATAAATCTAAACTAAGATCTTTTTTACTAATTTTAACTTTATCAAATTTTGCTGCATACTTAATTAGAGATTTATCGCCATTTTTTTTTACATCATAAATAATTTTTTTTACATCTTCTTGAATTGATTTACTTGATAATGAATTTCTTTTTTCAATCTTTGTCTGAAATTGATTATAAAAATTTTTATTAAATTTTATTATTTTCATTTAACAAAAGTACCTATTTCAGAAATAATTTTTGAAACCTCATTCATATTTGTCTTATAAGCTGATCTATTGACAATTAATTTAGATTGAATTTTCATTATTTCTTCAATTTCAGTCAAACCATTTTCTTTTAATGTTTTTCCTGTAGAAACTAAATCTACAATTCTTCTACACATATTTAAAGAAGGGGCTAATTCCATAGATCCACTTAGTTTTATAATTTCTACTTGTATCCCCTTATTATAAAAAAATTTTTTAGTAATATTTGGGTATTTAGTAGCAATTCTTATGTTGCTCCAAGTTTCAGGATCCTCTTTTTTCAATAAAGATTTCAGAGCAGCTACAGAAATTCGACAATGACCAATATTTAAGTCAAGCGGAGCATATATTTCTGAGTAATCAAATTCATTAATTACATCCTCACCAGCTATTCCTATTTGCGCAGCTCCAAATGCAACAAATGTACATGCATCAAAGGCTCTTACTTTGATATACTCAATGTTTCTTTTTTTAGATTTAAAAGTTAACTTTCTTGTATCTTTATCAAATAGTAAAGGATCAGGGGCAAAACTTGTTTTAAGTAACAAGTTTTTACATTCTTTTGTTATTCTTCCTCTTGGTACTGCAATGACTATTTTGTTCATAAATTGCAGGCTTTTATATTGTGATCAAAGAAAAAACTAGAAAAAGTTAGTTTTTCTGTCTTTTTATTTTTACTCCCAAACTACCTAATGTTTTTTCAATATTTTCATAGCCTCTATCAAGATGATAAACACGATTTAGTGTTGTTTGACCATTTGCATTCATAGCAGCTAACACTAAACTTATACTAGCTCGTAAATCACTAGCCATTACCTGCGCTCCTTTAAATGTTTGATTACCTATAATTGTAGCAGTATCTTTTTCTACTGTAATATTTGCCCCTAATCTATTCAGTTCAGGAACATGCATAAATCTATTTTCAAAAATTGTTTCTTTAATTTTTGACTTCCCATCAGAGATACACATAAGAGACATTAGCTGAGCTTGTAAATCGGTGGGAAAACCTGGATATGGACTAGTTGAAAGACTACTAGATTTTAGTTTTGATCCTTTAAAAACTTTTACTGAATTTTTACTTACTTTTAATTTTGCACCCATTTTTTTTAAAATATCAATTAAAGATTTTAAATAAATTGTATTAAAGTTATTTATTTCTAAAGCTGAATTTAATATCAAAGCTGCAATTATATATGTGCCAGCTACTATTCTATCAGATATTATCTCATGCTCTGCTTTATTTAAATTTGTAACACCTTGTACAAGAATAGTTTTTGTTCCATGGCCTTCTATTTTTGCACCCATTTTTATAAGACAGTTTGATAAATCTTCTATTTCTGGTTCTCTTGCAGCATTAGAAATTTTTGTTTCACCTTTTGCCAATACCGAGGCCATTAGTATATTTTCAGTTGCTCCTACACTTGGAAATGGTAATTTAATTTTATTTCCAATTAATTGTGATTTAACACTACCAACAACAAAACCATTTTGAATTTCAAAATTAGCTCCCAATTTTGATAAACCAGCAAGATGTATATCTATTGGCCTAGTTCCAATAGCACATCCTCCTGGTAAAGATATTCTAGCCTCACCAAATCGAGAAAGTAATGGACCTAGAATCAATATGGAGGCTCTCATTTTTCGCACAACATCATAATCTGCTGATAGATTCTTAATTTTTGATGGATTTATTTTTAATTTATTTTTTTTGTGTTCAATTTTTACACCATAATTTTTCAGTAATTTTATTAAATTTAAAACATCAACCACATTAGGCACATTTGAGAGTTTTAAATTTTTTTTAGATAAAAGAGAAGATACTATAATCGGTAGTGCAGAATTTTTTGAACCGTGAACATTAACTGCCCCAGAAATTTTTGAACCTCCTTTTATTATTAATTTATCCATTTTTGCTAATAGCTTGTTTTCTTTTTAAAATATTTGATTTCAGTTTTTTTTCTAACCTTTTTAATCTCGTTAAGCGTATTTCTTTTTTAGAATCATCTTTTGCTTGATGTGTATCTTTTTCTTTATTTAATTTATCTGTCATAAATAAGATTTAATTATTATTATTTTTTTTTAATCCATTTTTAGAGCATTTCTTAGAACAATATAAAACATTCTTCCAATCTCTTTCCCATTTTTTTCTCCAAGAGAATGGCTTATTGCAAACAATACAGACTTTAGATGGTAAGTTTTTCTTCAAGATTTTACTCAAATAGGTAAAAATATCCGTAGGCAACAACTAATGCAGGAATTGCACTATAAAGGGTTGCTAAAATCGCAGCTTTTGGGGCAAGTGCAATTGCTGGGAATAAAGCATCACCATCATTTGAAATAGCATTACCAAGCTCTGCAGAAAGAGGAATATGGCCATTTAGATAAAACGTTGCTACAACAACTTGCGGTCCACAACCAGGTAAAAAACCAAATAGAATTGCTACCAATGGAACAAACGGTAGCCATAAATCAAAAAATATTTTTAAATCTAAACTTGTAAAGTACATAAATATTTCAAAGACAAGAAAACCACTAATGACCCAAGTAGTTACAAAATTAGTTGTATCTACTACCCTTGATAGTAATCCTCTACTTTTGTCAGTTGAGCATTGAAAATCACTTAATGGATTTAATGACCACATAAATATTGAAAGTATTGCTCCAGCAGAAGCTACAAAAACTAAAAGTGAGTTGTAAGCTGGTGAAAATTCTATCTGGAATGCAACTAGAATACCTAAAATAAAACCAGGAATAAATAAAAAAAGCCAAAAGAAATTAAAATTAGATACAAAAGTTTTATTTATTTTTTCAAATTCAACTTTTATTTTTGTCTCTGATTGCATAAAGTTTATGCCATGGATAAAATCTATTATATAACCAGAAATTGACCCGACAATTATTCCAATACCAAATATTAACAATCCAGTCGTGGGCTCAATAGCAAGTATTAAAAAAGCTGCATCACCCATTGTTGCTGTTAATACCGCTACTAAAGAACCAAAAGAAATACGACCCTGAATATATTGTGTCACAACTATTATAGCTCCACCACAGCCAGGTATCGCACCTAAAAAAGCAGCTATACCAACATGGAACTTTTGTGTTTTAGATAAAAAATTCTTAACATCAAATTTTGTTAAACTATCCAAGCCAATAAAAACAAATAGAGTAAATCCAACAAAAACAGATACCTGTATGTAAGCATCTATCATTGATGATCGAATAACTTCACCAAATTCACCTCCTTGAAAAACAAGAGAAAGTAATAATAGACCAAAGAAAGATTTCTTTAATAACCTTCCATCATTCTCAAGAATGATCTTTGTTTTTTCATTAATAGCGTTAATTAGTGCATTCATTAAATGTATATATAGCTAATAAATATAGCTATGACTACATTTTCTGTTAATTTTTGTTGATTATTATGCTAAAAAAAAGGATGTCGTTCAGCAAAGTCCGAAATGCTCATAAAACAGAAAATACTGAAGATTATTTAGAGCTAATTGCAGAACTTTTAAATTCCAAAGGTGAAGCTCGTATCGTTGATATTGCTGAAAATTTAGGTATTGCACAAGCCACAGCCAATAAAACAATACAACGATTACAAACACAGGGTTATATTAAAAGAGAACCTTATCGATCAATTTTTTTAACTTTTAAAGGTCAGAAAATTGCCAGTGAATCAAAAAAAAGGCATAATATTGTATACAATTTTTTACTAAATCTTGGTTTAGACAAGAATACAGCTTCAGAAGATGCTGAAGGAATAGAGCATCATGTTAGTAAAAAGACACTTCGAAAAATGGATAATTTTAACTCGAAAAAATAAATTTAATTTATTGCCAAATCAATTTTATCTAGTGTATAAAAAAAGAAGGGACACGGCGAATATCCCTTCTTTTCATCGTTGGTTTATGGATAGAAAATAAACCTATGTAATAAATACCCGATTCTCGGTTTTGGCTCAAATTTTTTAATTAAAAAGCCTAAATTTTAATATTTTTGTAATAAAACAATTTTTATTTTTATTTTATTTTTGAAATCATTGTTCAAAGGTAGATAATTTAATGGTCTAGAAATTTTATTGATCTTTAATGACTTTTGATGTTTTTTTAAAATACTTAAAAAATCCTGTTTCTCCCATAAATCTATTCTATGGGTAAATAATACAAAGCCTTTTTCTTTAATATTTTTATTAATATTAGCAAAAAATTTGTCAAAGTTTTTGCAATACGTCATGGAGCCAATCAGGGAAATGAGATCAAATTTTATTTTATAATGATGTAATTGTTCAAAATTTTTTATTTGTAATTTTTTATAAATTTTTTTTCCTGATGAAATTTTCAGGCTTTTTTTTGAAATATCTGAACCATAAATATGACTTTTTGGATAAACTTTTTTTAATTCAGCACCAAATAAACCAGTTCCACATGCTAAGTCTAAGATATTTATTGGTTTGATATTAATCGTTTCTTTCAAAAATTTAATGCTCTTTTTAGGTGCTTGATAATTCCATAACTTGAGTGTTGCATCATAATTTTCTGACCAATCATCATAATATTTTCTTGTTTTACTCAAATTGCCAACGCCAGAAACTAGTGATTTAAAATTACTCATATTTTAAAGAAGGAATTTTTTTTCTTATTTTATTTACATCAGAAATATTAATAGTTGAGTTAATGACTGCAGGTTTATTTTTGGTACTATTTATAATCTTCCCCCATGGATCTACTAAGAGGGAATATCCATAGGTCTTTCTTTTCATATGATGATTTCCACACATACCTGTTGCCACAATAAATACATTATTCTCTATAGCTCGTGATCTATTTAAAACCTCCCAATGATCTTTTCCAGTTGGTCTAGTAAAAGCAGCAGGAACTAAAATAATTGAACAATCTTTTTTAGCAAGTTGCCTATATAAATTAGGAAATCGTAAATCATAACAAATTGTCATTCCTAATTTAATATTATTAATTTTTGTAAAAATTATTTTATTACCAGCTTTGAACAAAGATGATTCCTGATGTTTTTCTTTGTTATTAATTTCAACATCAAACATATGTATCTTATCATATGTTTTTTTTATGACTCCATAATTGTTTATAAAAAAAGATCTATTAACCAATTTACTTTTGTTTTTAATTCTTAAAAGTAAAGAACCTAGATTTATATTTACTTTATTTTTCTTAGCAAAATCTTTTGCCATCTTCAAAACTGGGCATGTATTTTGGTATGGTGCGTTAAAAATTAAATAACTTTTATCATTAGTAATGATGTTCGAGCATTCTGGTGTGCAAATTAAGTGAGGTTTAAATTTTAATGTATTATTAAAACTTTTTTCAATAATTTTTGCATTTAAAGCTGGGACGTGGCTTGCTTGGAATTGAACTTGAGATATTTTTAATTTATTCATTTAAATTTATTTAAACTTTAGTAAAAAAACAACTCCAGAAGTAAAGACTATAATACACAATAAATACATATTTAAAGTAAGCGAAAAGGTTTCAGCTAAAAAGCCAATTGCTGCTGGCATAATCATTGTTGAGGATAATCCAATTGTAATAAGATTGGTAACTGTCATAGGAATACTCTCTGAGGACTGTTTGACTGCTTGTCTAATCACAATTGGAACTAAATTGGCTATGGCAAATCCATAAAGACTTAGAACTGCAAGAATAATATAAAAATTATTAGTTAATAAGGATAAAAACATTATTGATGCTCCAATCATTACAAAATGGCAACCAACAACTTTTTCTGTAAATAATTTAATCAAAGAATTTGAAAATAGATTAGCAAAAATACCTCCAATACTGAAAAATATTAATCCCATACTAGCTAAGTAAAGAGGAGCATTTAAATCTTTTGATAACCATAATGTTGACCAATCCATAATTATTCCACCTGAACCGAACACAAAAAATAATAAAAATCCAAATAAAAGAACATTAGTCTCTGGAATTTTGAATTTTTCTCCTTCACCTCTAAAATCTAAATTTCGAGGTAATCCGAACAAATATACAAAAATAGAAACAAATAGTGATAGAAAAGATAAAATTCCAAAAAATAAATAAGGCTCATAATTATTTCTCATAATTATACCTGCTAATGAACCGCCAACTAAAATACCTAAATTGAAACCCATAGCATAGTAAGGTGTAATAATTTTTTTAAAATGTTTTTCAATTAATTGACTATGTATTCCTCCTATTGGTCCAGATGCTCCCCATCCAATTCCAGCCGGTATAAATGTTAATAAAAAATAAAAATATGAAGAAGAAATAATAGCTAAAAAGGTAGAAAAGGTAACCAATGGAAAAGCTAGAGACATAATTAATTTTGTTCCATACTTTGGTACAAGTATACGACCTGCTATCTGATTAGAGATAATAAAGAAGATACCAAAAAGCAGTATCGCAAAACTGAAATCAGATTCATCTATGGATAATCTATTAAAAATCCAAGGCGTAACACCAAAATAACAGCCAACAACTATCATGGGATAAGTTGAAGTGATTACTGAAGCAAGCGTTGCCCTTCTAAATATTTTAATTTCCTCTGACACAAATATTTTTACCAACGATGATGAACATCATCAAAAAAATATTTTGTGTAAACACTATTTATTTCATTCATTAAAGAAGAAATAGTATCTAATTCTGAAGAAGAAGTATTCAGACCTACATGATCTTTATTTTTAGCACCAGGAATGACAATACTAACAGCATCATGCATTAGAATCCATTTAAGTGATAACTGTGATAACGTAATACCTTCTGGTAATATATTTTTTAATTCATCAACAGCTTCTAATGCCTTATTAAAATTTACGCCTGAAAATGTTTCACCTACATCAAACGCATCTCCATTAATATTGTAATTACGATGATCATCAGGAGCAAATGATGAATCTTTATTAAACTTTCCAGTTAATAATCCACTTGCAAGGGGTACTCTAACAATAATTGCAACTTTTTTTTCTTTTGCAATTTTAAATAATTTTTCAGCAGGTTTTTGTCTGAAAATATTGAATATAACCTGAATAGATTTTGTATTTGGTCGTTTGATGCATTCAAGAGCCTCGTCAACTGTTTGAACACTAAAACCATAATTTTGAATTTTACCTTTACTCACTAAATAATCTAACATTTCAAATGTGTTGTCAGATGAATACACTTCTGTTGGAGGACAATGCATTTGTAAAAGATCAATCGTTTCCACATTAAGGTTTAATAAAGATTGATCTACGTAAGACTCCATTAAAGCTTTATCATAGTATCCCTCAGCAACATGGGGATTTATTTGTCTTCCTGCTTTTGTTGCTACATAAATTCTATCAGATACTGATTTAAGGAAATCGCCTACAAATTTTTCACTTCTACCCATTCCGTAGACATCAGCTGTATCGAAGAAGTTTACACCATTTTCATACGATGATTTTAAAATTTCTTGAGCACTGTCTTCAGTTACATTCCCCCAATCAGCTCCTATTTGCCAACAACCTAAACCAACTTCGGAAACATTCCAATCCAGTGAGCCAAATTTTCTATATTTCATAACTTATTCTACAATGACTTCATCAGTCACCATAGTTCCATCTTCAACAATTAATCCCATAGCTCCATTTTCAAGCACATCAGAATTATCAGTGAACTCTAAAACAACTTTGTTATCAAGATAACCAGACAATTTATTATCCTCGACTTTAAGAGATAATTTGTAATCTTTATAATATTCAAGATCAAAATCTATTTCTTTTAACACTTTTGGCTCATTAATTACTTTTATTAATTGAAGTTTATTTGATGCACTAATCACTAAACCATAATATCTATTTAATCCTTGCACTCTCGCAGCAAGACCGCCTGTTTTTACTCGCTGAATTGCAATATCGGAAGTAACTTTATAGTTTTTCCATAAATCAGTTCCTGTAATTAACATTCCTCTACCACGATCTTTACAGACTCTAAAAGTTCTCTCTCCACTATCCCATTTATCTAGAGCATCGACCCAACTAGCTTTCCACATTTTAGCATTTGAAAATTTAACACCCCTTTTATGTTTTCCAATGTGCTTAGGTTTAGAAAATTTACAATTTGGCTCACCAGTGAAAGTTAAATAATTTAAAATTAAACTTCCAGAATTTGCTTCATCTGATTCTATAGAAAAACCAACTTGTGTAATAGGATTGCCTTCTGTTGAAGGAATTTTCCATTTAAGTTTTTGTGATTTATCAGGAAAAAGCACAACGCTTTCAGAATTTATTCTTTCATAATTATCCTCTTCTCCAAAAACATTGATAAAACATGTAACCGTAATTGGTTTTTGAGAATTCGACTTAAAAATGATTTCACTTTCTATATTTTGTCCTGAATATAAAAGTGGACAGGAAATAAAGTTATAACTTTGAAAAAATCTTTCTCTTGCAGACCCTGTTAACTCATACAATTCCTGAGGAAAAAAAGTATCAACAACAGCCTCAGAACAAACACCAGGCGCGACTCTGTCAAATTTAATTTCTAATGCTCTTTTTCCTATACCACTCTCATACTCAGTATTTTGGACAATAGTTGAAATATTTTTGTTATTTTTAAAACTTGATCTCCAACCTTGAACAGAACCAGGCATTTCAAAATGAAATCTTGAACCATTTTTAGGCTCAACAGTTTCTTCTTTATTCATTTTTTTAGCAGTATTAATAACCTTATAAGCTTCTGTTAAGGCATCAGTTTGCGTTTCACCTCCATTAGCAGTCGGACAATACATTCTATCTTGTATAGGTGTTAAATAATCTGGACCATTCCTTAAGCCTTCAAGACCATTTTTAATGCCCATAATGCAACCAACGTTACCAGAATTACAATCAGTGTCATGACCAGCGGTATTTACTATCATAAGAGTTTTTTGAAGATCATCATCACCAAATAATAGTGACAGTATAATTATTGCATGATTAGGTATCATATGACATCCGCCAAGATATTTGTCATATCCATATGTTTCAGCTTGAAACTCTCTTGCCTGCATCCAATCATTATTACCAGCTCTCATATTTTGAAGTTCACCAATCAGTTTATAAATAAGAGAACTATTTGGGATATATTTTTTTGACTCATCAATAATTTTGTTAATATCAGTCTCAACAAATGCTAGTGACTCCATAGCTGCAACCATCTGAGCACCATAGATTGCTTCCCCGTCATGACTGACACTTCCTGCTCTTCTTGCAAGATCTGCTGCTTTTTCTGGATCACCAGGAGTGACTAAAGCCCAACCATCAATAAATATTTGAGCACCTATTTGTTCCGCAACTACTTTACCATTTGTTTCTATTGATCCACTCATAGGAGCTTCTATTCCAGCTTTTAAATTTTGATATGCAGTATCTTCAGCTGAATGACCTCTTCCTCCCCACCATAAAACTGTTTTGTTCTCAATTAAATTATTAAGCCAAGACTGACCAATTTGTTTTGGACTTATATTAGGGTCATAATTATTTTCTCTTAGAGCACGGAGAAATGTAAATGTTCCAGTTATATCATCATCTGTTACAACTAATGGGACATTTAATTGCTCATTAACATAGTAATTAATTTCACCTAACTCTTCCATAATCCTTTCATGTGACCACTGCTCAAAAGGACGGCCTAAATACACACCAATTAATTTACCGAGCACTCCAGCGTATACTTTTTCTTCATAAGTCTTATCTAGTTTCATAACGCATCCTTTTTTAAATTAAAATTTATTCTATTGAAATTGATTCACTCTGAATAGCTCCATTTTCAGTTATGAAACCAATCATCCCTTGTTCAAATGAATTTTCATTATCTTCAACCTCAATCATTAAATTATCATCGACAAAACCTTGTAAATGATTGCCTTTAACTTTGAATTTTAAATTGTAATCTTTAAAAAATTCTAAATCAAAATCTATTTCTTTTAGAGTTTTTAATTCATACTCCATTTTATTTATTTTTAACTTTTTGTCAGAAGTGAGCTCAAGAGAATAATATCTTTTTAAGCCTTGAGATCTTAGTATCAGACCAGCAGCAGATGCAAGTGGAATGGATATCTTTGATGAGATTGTATAATCTTTCCATGTCTCACTTCCAGTCATAATGTGGCCCCTTCCAATACCTCTTACAATTTTAAAAGCTTCTTGCCATCTAAATTGCCATTTATCTACATCATTCACCCAAGCCCTTTTCCATAATTGACCGTAAGGCTGTTCTTTATAAAAAATACCTCTTGTATATTCATCAATGTGATCAGGTCTTTTGAATGTCATTTTAGGTGTTCCAGAAATATCTAAATAATTCATTAGAATTTTGCCATTATTATTATTATCTGAGTTAATACTAATACCAATCTGACCAATTGGATTTGATAAAGTATCAGGTACAATCCATTCTATAATTTTACTTTCTTTATTCTTAATATTAAAATCATCAGATGATACTTTAATGAGCTTATCATCAGCACCCCAATATTTGATAAATAAATTAATTTTTAAATCTTTATCAGTATCTGAGATCAATTCTGTCTTAATTTTTTGACCGCTATATACGGTTGGGCAAGCTACATAATCATAATGAAAGTATCTTTGGAATTGATAACCTTCTAACCTTGTAAACCATTCAGGAAAAAAACTTTCTACATAAATTTCACTTGATAAACCAAAAGATAAGTCAGTAAAATTTATCTGTAGAGCTCTCTGTCCAATATTAGATTTATAATCAACATTTGAAATTTTAGTGTTTAAATTATTATCATTTGATTTATCTACCATCCAACCTTGTGTCGATGTTTCCATCTCAAAATTATATCTTGCGTTATTTTTTATAGACTTACTTTCTAGTCCATTCATTCTTCTCGTAATATTAATAATATTCTGACTTTCTATTAAGGCATCTGTCATTGTTTCCGAGCCATATGCGGTAGGTAAATATATTATATCGTTAACAGGCGTAATATAGTCTGGACCATCTTTAATACCTTCTAGGCCATTTTTGATTCCTAAAATACATCCAACATTACCCGAGTTACAATCAGTATCCCAACCAGCAGTATTTACAATCATTAAAGATTTTTGAAAATTATCATCACCAAAAAGTAGTGCGAGAATAATTAAAGCATGATTGGGAACGATATGACAATTACCTGGAAATTTTGCATAACCATATTTATCTTCAATTTTAGTTCTTGCTTGCTCCCAATCTAAATTACCTGAACTCCAATCTTGAATATCAGAAATAAGTTTGTAAATTGTCGAGTCAGAAGGAACAAACTTTTTACTTTTTTCAATTATTTTTTTAATATCATTTTCAATAAAAGAATATGCTTCCATTGCAGCTACCACTTGAGCACCGTAAACAGATTCACCATCATGACTTACACTGCCAGCTTTTTTTGCTAATTCAACTGCTTGCTCGGGATCTCCTGGCGAGACCATTCCCCATCCATCAATAAATATTTGAGCACCTATTTGCTCAGCAATTACTTTTCCATTCATTTTAATAGAACCACTTTCAGGAGCATGAATACCTTGTTTCAAATTCATGAAAGCACTTTCTTCAGTTAAGATACCTTTTCCAGCCCATGCAAGTACAGTCTGATTTTCCAAACAATAGTTTAACCAGGTTTGACCAATTTGTTTTGCGGTAATATTTTTATCAAAATTAAAATGCTTCAAAGCATTAATAAATCTAAATGTTCCTGTTAAGTCATCATCTGTTACATGAATGGGAAAATCTAATTTATCATTTACATAATAATTAATAGGACCAAGTTCTTTCATTATTCGGTCGTAATACCAACCTTCAAAAGGACGGCCTAAGTAAACACCAATGATTTTTCCTAATACACCTGCGTATACTTTATCTTCAAAAGTCTTATTTAGGTCCATTTAATTACTCCCGTTTTAAATATTAACCTTTAGTTGCTCCACTCGTTAAACCAGCAATAAACCTTCTTTGGAAAAACATAAATAAAATAGCAATTGGTGCAGCCATTAAAATTGAAGCAGCGCTTACCAACCCATAATCATTTGCAAATCTACTTTGGAAAGTAAATAATATTGATGAAATAGGTTTGTAATCATCCGTTATAATAAATGTGATTGCAAATAAAAATTCGTTCCAAACATTTAATGATACAATTAAAGCTGTAGTTAAAAATACAGGCCAAGATAACGGTAACGCTACTCGCGTAAATAATTGCATTGTTGAAGCTCCATCTAGTTTCGCAGCTTCAAAAAGTTCAGTTGGTAATTGAAGCATATAGGATCGAATTAAAAAAGTTGCAAAGGGTGCATTTAAGGCACTATAAATAATAATTAACCCAATCCTTGTGTCCAGAAGATACAAGCTTTTCCACATAAGAAATAATGGTAAAATATATAATTGTGCGGGTATACTAATTCCAACTAATAGATATAAACCAACAACAACTGTTTGAATACCTCTAGGATTTAAAGCGGCTAAACTAAATGCAGCAAGACCAGAAACTGTTAAATTTAAAATTAACGTTCCCACAACAAGAGTCATTGAGTTAAAAAATATTTGAGTATAGTTACCATTTACCCAAGCATCATAATAATTCATCAATCTTATTTCATTTGGAAAACCTAAAGGATTTGCTCCAAATTCAGAAGATGGTTTTATAGAATTAAAAGCTAAAACTAGTAATGGTAAAATAATTGTTAAAGCCATAAAAATCAAAATTGCGTGATTTATATAGCTAGATCTTTGTCTAAATCTTGCAGTTGCCATTTATAATTTTATACCTCCCAACCCATCCGCCTTAAAATTGCAAAAAAACCAACTATAATACCGACATAGAAGAACATCATAACACCTATAGTAGACGCGTAACCAACATTCATTCGTTGAAAGGCTTGAGAGTACAGATGATTTGCTACAACTTCAGAACTGTATGCTGGCCCACCCATTGTTAAAATGTATACATAATCAAATGTTGGGACAGACCAGATAATGATAATTATTAAAGATAAAACAAAAATTGGACGTATCATTGGTAAAGTAATGTATCTAAATTTTTGAAATTTCGTTGCGCCTTCAATATCTGCTGCTTCATAAAGAGAATCATCAACTTGATACATTCCAGTTAAATAAATAATAACTAAGAAGCCCCAGAAGTGCCACATATCTACCCAGGCAACAGCGTATAAAGCAGTCTCTTTCATTGCAAAAGGTGACTTAGCAAGAAAATCAATACCTTGATTCTCAAACCAACCACCTAAACCATGTCTTGGATGGAATATGTATCTCCAAATCAAACAGTTAACGATACTGGCTAAAATATATGGAAAAAAATATACTAGCCTATAAAAAAGTTGTCCTCTTTTTATTCCAGTTAAAAGATAGGCTATAATAAGTGCTACTATTACTGGTATTGTTAAGAACATTACTGTCCAAATTATGTTGTGTTTAACTGCTTTCTTGAAAACACGGTCTCTAAATAATTCTTGAAAGTTTTCTAATCCAACGTAATTTATTCTGCCAAAACCATTCCAGTCCGTTAAACATAACAATAAACTTAGTACCGATGGAAACATCACCACAAAGAAATGAATAAATATTACTGGAAATAAAAAGTACCAGGAAATTGCATTTATACTTGTTAAAAATTTTGGCATAATTTTATTATTTTTAATAAGGGGAAAATATTTCCCCTTATTTAAATTTATAAATTATCTTTTTCCAACTGGAACTAATGCATCGTCTGCACGAGCTTGATCCCAAAGTCTTTGAGATTCTTCCATGAATTCAAGTGGAGTAATATCTCCAGCCCAAACCACTTCCATGTCTTTCCAAATATGAACACCTGGATCATTCGGATAGAACGTCCATGTTGTATATCCATAGTTTCCAGAATCAGAAGCTTCTGCGAATTCAGTTAAGAATCTTTTTTGTCTTGGATCAATATTAGGATCAAAGTCAGCATCAGTGTATTTTAGTGGTAACAACCAAGCGCCATAACCTAAACTACCAGTAACTTTAAGAGCTCTTTCTTTATCAGAAAGAATCCAATCAATTACTTTTGCAGCCCCATCAGCATTTTTAGATGCTGCATTAATGGACATTGTTCCACCTGTTGCAAGTTGGTAATTAGGAGCACTTCCTGCCTGTGAATTCAGAATCGGTAAAGGATTCCAATCCCAATCATCAGAAGTTTCTCCAAAATTCGTTGCCGTTACATTGAAACCCCAAGTTCCAATCATGAGCATCGCAGAACCTCTAGTAGCAAACTCGTTATTAAAATCATCCCAATCTAAAGAATAATATGTCTCTAAATCCCCAGACCAATAACCTTCATCTACCATGTGTTTTCTTAAAAGTTCAATTGCTTCTACAAACTCTGGATCAGTCCACTTTTTTTCACCAATTAATGCTTTATAGACATTATCTGGTCCAGCATAAGTGTTGAAATAGTTTCCTACTAAATGTTCGTGAGTTGGCTGCCATCCAGCAGAACCATACGCGTAAACATTCATTCCCTTAGCTTTAATTTTAGCTGCTAAAGATTCAACTTCTTCTAAATTATTTGGCGTACTCCATCCATTTTCTTCAAACAAAGTTTTATTATAAAAATAAATCATTGTTTCATAGTTTTTTGGAATTGAATATAATTCACCATCAAATACTCCTGAGTTGTAAGCCCAACCTAGAAGTTTATCTTGCCAACCATATTGATCAGCATACTCTTGCATAGATTTAACAAGACCTGCATCTTGGTAAATTTTTATGTAAGAAGCACCAGGTGTATCAAACATGTCCGGTCCACTTCCAGATAAAAGAGCTGGTCTGATAGTATCATTAATGTCTTCTTTGAATACACATTCTAATTCTACTTCATCTTGTTCAGCATTAAAAGCATCACACATCATTTCTTGAACTGTAGGGTCAGTATCTGCACTACTTTCCATCCACCAAACTACTTTAGTGGCAGCAAATGTTGAAGTTGCGAAAAAAGCTGTAAGAATAAAAGTTAAAAAAATATTTAAAATTTTATTCATCATTTCCTCCATATATAAGAAATTTATACTACAAATAGAAACTCTGTAAATCTATTTATGAAATATTTTGACCCAAAAAAACGAAGAAAATTAGGAATTGCGACAAAAAATTAATCTAAAGCATAAAAATCATTTGCTCCCTAATTAAACTTAAAAAATAGTTAAAAGAAAAATAAAAAATAACTATTAAAAAAATTGCTATTAAAGACCAAATTATAAATTTTATCATTTTATAGTTTTTATAAATTAAATAATGTTTAAGGATAGTAATAATATAATATAAATTATAAGTATATTCTAATCATAATTATGAAAAACAAATTATTTGATATTTGGAAAAAAGATAAAGCATCTATCAATGCGTGGCTTTCTATACCTAATTCTTTTACGGCAGAAGCCTTTGGTAAAATGGGTTGGGATTCAGTAACCATCGATATGCAGCATGGCCAGAATGATTATTCAAGTTCAATTGCAATGATTCAAGGATTAACAAATAGTGATACTGTACCTATGACAAGAGTTCCATGGAACGAACCTGGTATTATTATGAAAATGTTAGATTTAGGTGTTCAAGGAATTATTGCACCAATGATTAATACTAAAGAGGACTGTGAAAAATTTGTTTCATATTGTTATTATCCTCCCATAGGTCAAAGAAGTTTTGGCCCTATGAGAGCTCAAGTAGTTTATGGTTCAGATTACTATCAACATGCAAATGATAATATTGTAAGTTTAGCAATGATCGAAACAAAACAAGCAGTGGAGAACTTAGATGCCATTCTCTCGGTTCCAAACTTAACTGGCATTTATATTGGGCCTGCAGATATGAGTTCTTCTTATGGTTTGCCACCTAAATTTGATGTTCGTGAAGATCCAGTATTTTCAAATATTAAAATGATTGCAAAAAAAGCAAAAGAAAAAGGAAAGATTGCAGGTATCCATAATGGATCAGTAAAGTATATGAAAGAAATGATGGAGTACGGTTTTCAATTTACCACTTTACTTTCTGATTTTAGAATGATGACATCACATGCTGAAAGTTTATTAAAAGAATTAAAAGATGTAGATACTAAATCTGATAATACTAGCGCATATTAATTGTCGCTTAATTACTAACTAGATCCTCTTCCATTTTAATTAATTCAAACCATCTATTCTCTTTTGTATTGAGATCACTATTAAGAACTTCCATTTTAGAAGTTATTTCTTGATAGCGTTCATAATTTTCCAAATATAAATTTGTATCCTTTAATTCATTTTTAATATCTTCTAATTCTTGTTGAATATTTTTTATTTGGTTTGGTAATTGATCTAATTCATATTGAAACTTATATGATAGTTTAGCTTTAGAATTATTTACTTTGTTATTTTCTGAATGTGATTTTTTTGTTTCTTTATTTTTAGTAACTTGTTGATTTTCGGATTTCAGAAAATCACTGTATCCACCAAAAAATAATGTTACATTTCCATCCTCTTTGAAATGTAGAATTTTATTTACAGTTTGATCTAAAAAATCTCGATCATGCGATACTATTAATAACGTTCCACTATAATTGGATAACATTTCAGTTAATAGATCTAATGTTTCTAAATCTAGGTCATTTGTTGGCTCATCTAAAATAAGTCCAGTCTTTGGATTAGCTAATACTTTTGCCAAAAGTAATCTATTTTGCTCTCCTCCTGATAATGTTTGTATCGTATGGTTAACATTTTTAGGATCAAACTGAAAATCTTTCACATAACTACAAACATGCCTATCTTTTCCTTGAACTTTTAAATAGTCTCCTCCAGAGGGAACTAAGATATCTTTAATAGATTTTCTGCCATTAAGATCATTACGCATTTGATCAAAATAAGAAAATTCTAAATTTTTTTTGAGCTTGATTTTACCTTTAGAAATTTTTATTTCATTAAGGATTGTTCGAAGAAAAGTTGATTTACCACTTCCATTATTTCCTAACAAACCGATACGATCATTTTTTGAAATTTTTATTGAGAGATTTTTAAAAACAAATTCACTTTGATTTGGATATTTAAAAAACACTTCTTGAAGTTCAGCAATAAATTTAGATTGATCAGTAGATTTTTTAGATACTTGCGGTCTTAAAGATTTAATTGCACTTCTATAAGAAGCTTCATCTTTTTCTAATTTTGCTTTTAATTCTTTCGCTCTTTTTAATCTTTTTTCATTCCTCTTTACACGAGCTTTAACGCCTTTATTTGCCCACTCAAGTTCAATATTAACAAATTGCTTTCTATTTCTTAATTCTCTATATTCTTGATCTAGTAACTCCTCTGACCATTTATCAAAATCTTTAAACCCCCTAGGACTTACTCGTAATTTTCCCCTATCTATCCAAAATACTTTATTGGTAAAATTACTTAAAAAAGTTCGATCATGGCTCACACATATAATTGTCTTATTTAAATTGCGTAAATAACTTTCTAGCCATTCGATGCATTGCAAATCTAGATGATTGGTTGGCTCATCTAATAACAAAACATCGGAGTCTTTTAATAAAGATCGAATTAAATAAACTTTTCTTTTTTGCCCTCCTGAAAGATCTTCAACATTAGCAAATTTGTCTAAATTTAGTTTATTGCAAAATATATCAACAAAATGTTTATTTTGTTCGTTAAGTAAATCTGAAAAATTCTCTTCAATGGTTTTGCTATCTAGTTTTTCAAATTTCTGATTAAAATATCCAACTTTTAGATTTGGATAATTCCATAATTCTCCTGCATCTAAATCTTGATCACCATTTATAGTTTTCATAAGTGTTGTTTTGCCAACACCATTTTTACCAACAAGCGCAATCATATCACCCTTGTGTAAATTTAAGTTTAGATCTTGGAAAATAACTTTTTTGCCAAATTTGATTTCTACATCTCTTAGAGAAAATAATAAATCACTAGCCACTGATTTAAGTCTTATATAATTTTGTAAAAAACAACAATAAAATCAAGGATCATAAATATTATAAATAGTATTGCCACTCTAGTTAATGACCATTGACCTTTTGGAAAAATAAAATTTAGGAACTTCATATTAATTTACTTACCCTTTAACCTAATCCATTTAATGCAATCTTCAAGTCTGTCATCTCCCCAAAATACTTCTTTGCCATCATATACAAATGTAGGACTTCCAAAAACTCCTTTTTTGTAGGCATATTCAGTATTGCTTAGATATTTATCTTTTATTTCCTGTTCATTGGCTTTCTTTATCGTAGTATCAGGATCCAAGTTTAATTCTTGAAAGATTTCATTTAAATTTGGTTGTGTAGCTGGTTCTCTACCTTGCTGAAACCATCTTTGATATGTTTTAAAAACATAATCGACTCCCCATCCTTCATTCATTCCAAGAATTGCTATTTGATTTGCCAGATCGAACTCTTTTAATGGGTATGGTGCAGGAACCTTTGCTTCAAATCCATAAAATTTTGCGCGTCTTTCAATATCTCTCCACATGTAATCTGATTTTATTTTTTTAGCTGGTGGAGTGAATGGAATGTTGTCCATATCCATCATAATTTTTCTTACACTAAAGGGATGCCAATTAAATTTAATATTTTCTTTTTTTGCAACTTCATGCAACCTATTAACTGATAGGTAAGTATAAGTACTGCCAATTGAAAACCAAAAATTTATTTCTTCCATAAATATAGTTTTATCAACTTAATTTTATCATTCAATAATAATCTCATCAGGTGTTGAATCTATTTCTTTTTTATGATCCCACGTAATACCATTTTTACCAGATCCAAACTTAGCGGATTTATTTGTGAAAGGAAACTGATATAGCATTGATTTAAAATATTTTTGCATCTTAGGCAGTGTTTTAAAATTTAAAAAAAATTTAGATACTAAAGGAAAACCTAATTGTTCAAAAAAATTATCAGAGTTTATATTTTTTACAAATTTATAATGTTTCAAAAATGCATAATAAAGTTCTAATGTATCAAACAAATTAAAATCAGGTGAAGAAATATTATTACCTATTAAAAATAGTTTAGTTTCTTCGTTACTTTTTGAACTAAGCCAATGTTCAAATTTTTGTAACTTCCCAACATTTGAATGTTCAAATGCCTGATTAAAAACAGTTGAAGCTTCAGTTAACTCATCTTTTTCATTTTCAAAATGCGTATAAGCAAATCTTGTCACTATATTCCTTAAATCTACTGTTTCTTGAAGTAATTGATTACATTCTAATTCTTCTTTAGAATTTTCTCCAAACATATTAAATTTCTTACCAAGAAAAGATAAACAAGTAATAGATTGAGCAATTATTATTTCTTTCCCTCCTTCACTAAATTGTAAATAAGGTAAATTGATTAAACTATTTTTTTTCTTTAAAATAATTTTATCTTTATCGTGCCACTCACTACCATCATAAGTTAGGGAATTATTTTCTAATTTTGGAATTAGTCTGTAAATTTTTGAAATCAGGGGAATGCCAGCATAAATAACCATTTGCCTAGATGCAGATCCTAAACCTTTGGTGCTCCAGTAACCAAGTAAAATTTTATTCACATCCATATAAAATATAATTAAAATTAAATATTATTTTATAATCATTCTAAATTTAATTTAGAAGAAAATCATAATAATTCTTTATTTTTTTAGAACTTTCTTGGAATAAAATACATTAAAAATATTATTAAAAAAAAATATTTTTAATCTCTATGTAATAAATTCATAATAATCACCTTATTGCAATTAACAAAGGAGGTAAATATGTTTGCAACGTGGAAAATAAGAACTGACTACGCAAATGCTGTAGATATTTTTGATAAAGTTTCACCTTGGTTTAAAGAAAGTGGAGCTCGAATGACTAATGTAACGCATAATATTGGTGGTGATGATAATACATTCACTATGGTAGCAGGATTTGAGAGTTATGAAGCATTTGGAAAAAATGATGATGCTTGGGCTTCATCTCCAGAATGGTGGCAAAAAATGCAACCAAATTTTGTAAACAATCAATTAGTTGAAGCTGTTTATTTAACTGAATTGATTGGAAATATTAAAGGTGCTACTGAGGAAATGCCTGTATGGGCACATTTTGTTTTTAGTCATCCAGATGTGGATGCTATAAAAAAAAGTTTTGAAATTGATGAAAAACACTACATGTCAAATGGTTCATCAGGAATTGCAATTCATAGAATGTTTGGTGATAGAAATAATCAATATTTATTTGCTGCAAGATTTAAAAGTATGCAAGAGTTAGGCAAGTGCATGGATGCTAACCAAAATTCTCCAGATTATTGGGAAAGTCATAAAGATTATTATGCAAACTTAACTATTCATCTAAATTATAATGCTAGAGTAATTAGAAGAGATATTTATTAAAAAAGGAGGTAAAAATGATTATAGGAAGTTGGCAATATAAAATTAATAATGACAGAGCAATGTCAGGCTACAAAATTGTTTCAAAGTATGCAGAAAAATACGGCGCTATAGGAACTTCAATAGCTACACATCAAGGTGCAGATACATCAGTATATAATATTGATATTGGATATAATAATTACCAACACTTTGGTGAAATGGATGATAGTTGGAGTACAGATAGTGAATTTGGTTCGGAGATGGAAGCTTATTTTGGAATGAGTGAACATGTTAGAATGAATTTCTATGAACCTTTATTGCATGAAATGACATTCAATGGTGTTAAAAGCTGCTTTGCTATCTGGAAATTTTCTCATCCAAATAGAGAATTGGTTTTAAAAGAATCAGAAGCTTTTTTTAAATATTGGATGGATAATGGATCAACAGGATGCACTGTTGGTACTTTAAGCGGTGCTGATTTTGGTCAATACGGCTTTGGTGCTAGATTTAATAACATGGCTGATTATGGAAAAGCATCAGATAAGTTAAATGGAGATAAAGTTTGGGACAATCACCAGGAAATGCTAAGCTCAACAATTTGGGATGGATTTAATCTTAGAAGAGTTTTAGCTGAAAATGGGTGGAAAGAATGAAAATTTTAATTATTAATTTTAATCTTAAAAACTTGGGTGTTGATGATTTCAAGGCTCAAGCGCATATTGATGCTATGGATTTCCGTGGAGTAGAAGGTTTAATATCTAAGTACTTTATCGGTGATGAAAATGAAAATGTTTATGGAGGTGTTTATATTTTTAAAGATGAAGATAGTCTGGAAAAATATAAAAATGGTCCAATATTTGAATTTTTATCCACTCATGAAAACTTTGATAACTTTACTACTAAAGAACATGGTGTAATTGATGGACCTTCAATAATTGCAGGAGCTAAAACAGAAACTATTATTTAACAATATTGTTAGCAGATTTAATATCTGCTAACTAATTTACGTGTTATAAGTTTAAGGTTTTTTTATTTAAATTTTAAAGTATTTTTTTAAGCTTAAAAATCTAAGTATTTTTAATCGCTTGTGATAAATTAACTCTTGTAGTGTATAAAAAAAATATAAAATTAACTAACCAAACTACACTTATCAGTTTTACATTAAATCCAATGCTGTTAATTTCAGCAGAGTAGCCAATTAAAGCTGGAACAACTAAAAAACCAAAGAAACCTATTGTAGATATGTTAGCAGAAGTAGTGTTAACATTTTCTTTAGTATTCTTAAGGCCAAGTCTAAATAAGACTGGAACAAAATTTGCTGAACAAAAACCAATTAAAAAGAGCCCAATTAAAATTAAGTAAGGATCACCAAAAAATACAATAATTAAATAAATTGAACATCCAAAAAAACTTAGATAACCACCAATTATTCTTTCATTAGTTTTTTTTATTAAAGAAGATCCAAGAAATTTACCAATAGTCTCACCTGATCCCCATGCAACTATTGTTAAACTTGCAAGAGTGCTGGATGTTAGCAGTTCATTTTTAAACCATAATGGAGACCAATCAGAAATTGCACCTATTGATCCAAAAAAAATGAATAGATACAATCCATAAATTAAAATATCTTTTTCAGGGATAGAAAATTTTTCAGTTTTCTGGATATTATCCTTACTTTTCGATAAACCTAAATAAAAAACAAAAATTGGTGAAATAATCGCAATTATTATTAAGAGAGAAAACAAATTATACGTATCAAATTGATACCTTTGAATGATTCCAGAACATAAACCCCCAAATAGAAAACCTAAACTGAAAAAAGCGCTTAAATAAGTTTGCAAAATTCTATTAGTCTTATCTTCTATTAGATTTGTAACAGCTGTAGCAGTTGACCACAGGAATCCAATTCCTATTCCACATGGGATTGCAGATAGTAAAAAAAATGGTACTGAATTTGAAAAACCAAAGAAATATGGTGAAGGTGAAAATATTATCGCGCCTATGGTTAGTGTATTTCTTGAACCTATAACTGGAGCAATGTATCTTCCAACAACTTGAGATGTTAATAAATTAATAATAGCAAAAATCATAAAAAAGTAGCCAATAGTTGAGTGACTCATATTAATTTTACTAGCTATCCAAGGCAAATGCGAAATAGTATTACCCCACACAAAAAAAGGAATAGAAATGGCGATACAAGTTGAAATAAAAGCTCGATTGTAAACTTTCATATCATCCATGGGTATTATCTTTAGGTAGTAAAACCAAAAACTAAATATTAATTTTAAACAATATTATTTAATTATTAAAAATATGTTTCATTAAAAAAGTATTAAAAAAAATTTAAGTAAATTAAGACTTTATTAAGTTTTTATGTTATTGATAATTTAAGCCGCAGTAACTCAGGGGTAGAGTAACTCATTGGTAATGAGTAAGCCGGCAGTTCGATTCTGCCCTGTGGCACCATTATAATGAAATATATAATTTTATTATTATTAATCATAACAAATTTTGAAATAATGGCAAAAAAAATCTCAGAACTTAATTGGCAAAAAAGACTACTGATCGTATCTTATGAAAATAAAGAGGATGAATTACTCATACAAACTAAAAAATTCATAATAAGTAATAATTGTAAAATTAATGATAGAAAATTAGATATTATTTATTTTGAAAAATTTTTAAACGAGAAATTTGAGACTCCAAAATTTATTGAAAGTAAAAAAGGTATTTGGTTAATAGGTTATGATGGGGGAATTAAAGATTTTAGCTCTGATGATAAAATATTGTTAAGACTTTTTGAAGTTATTGATTCTATGCCAATGAGAAAACAAGAAATGATTAATGATAAATGTTAATTATTTTTTTGTGTCAATATTTTGATAAATAGCTGTTTCTATTTCATTATAGGTTTTGAGGGAAATCTCATTTAAGTAAGGGAGCATTTGCATGAATATTGCACATCCAATTTTATTTTCAAAATCAATCCAAAAAAAACTATTAAAAATTCCTGTCCAAAATATACTACCTTTTGGACGACCTTCATTTGTTTTTTGATTATTAATCATAAAACCATAACCAAATTTCTTTTCAATATTATCATCATAGTCTAAGGAAGCGGATAACTCAGCATCGACTGAAGGCATTCTTTTAACTTCTAGTGATCCTATTTGATTTCTTTTCATCAAGTTTATTGATTCTTGAGAAATAATTTCATTGTTTTCTTTTAGAAATAATCTCATAAATTTAGCATAATCTTGAGTTGTTGACAGTAATCCTCCACCACCAGCATGAAAGGTTTTATTAATTTTATTTTCTTGCTCATCAGCTCTTTCTTGATCAATTTTAATTTGATCTTGAGTGTAATTATATACATATGCAAGATCTTTAAATTTTGTATTATCTAAATGAAAAGTGGTGTTATTCATACCTAGTTTATTGAATAAATTTTCTTTCATATATTCGTTTAATTTTTTGTTCGAAATTTTTTCAATTATATAACCTAATATGTCTATTCCAATACCGTAATTCCATCTTTCTCCCGGTTCAAATAAAATTGGAGCATCTAGAAAATCCGCACCATCATCTTTTAAATCTTGTAATAATTTATTATCAACTAAGTATTTAATTTCAGGATTTAAGAACTGGTATCCATAACCTGAGGTATGATTTAATAAGTGCTTAATTTTTATATTTGATTTAGGTTTTATGTAATTAATTTTGTTATCTGTTTTTTTGATGATTTTTACATCAGAAAATCGCTTATCAATGTCTTGTAAATTTGTTTCTAAACTA
>CABYXC010000015.1 GCA_902522865.1 uncultured Alphaproteobacteria bacterium
GAAATAGTATCAAGCTTGGAAGTATCAATTTCAATTGGTTTTAATATTTCAACAGGTTGACAAGATAAAGTAATCAATAAAATAAAAATAAAACTATTTTTTAAGAACATAGATTAATATAGCTTGTTGAATATACATTCTATTTTTTGCCTGCATTAACACAACAGAATTTTTTCCATCAAGAACTTCTGATGTTACCTCTTGCCCTCTTTTAGCAGGTAAGCAATGCATAAAAATTACATTATTTGCAGCATTACTAATAATTTTTTTATTTACCGTATAATTTTTGAAATATTTTTTTTTATTTATATTTTTTTCACCCATTGAAACCCAAACATCAGTCATTATACAATTTGAATTTTTTGTACCGAGAACAGGATCAGAAAAATAATTTAAATTTTTATTTTTGAAGTCTTGAAACTCTCTTTTATATTTTTTAAAAACTTCTATTGGAATAATTAAGTTAAGCTTGAAATTATAAATATTTTGAAGATGAATAAGTGATCGTAAGACATTATTATAATCACCTATCCAAGCAATATTAGCATTCTTTTTTCCTTTAAGACACTCTTGTAGAGTTAAAAAATCACCAAGTATTTGGCATGGATGACTATATTCAGTTAAACCATTTATAATCGGTAAAATGTTTGCTTTACTTAAATTTAGTATTTGTTTGTGATTATTATTTCTTATCATTACACAGTCAATATATTGACTTAATACATTAAGAACATCTTCAACTTTTTCTCTTTTGTTATCAAATCCAATATCTTTACTTTGCAATTCTAAAACATAACCTCCTAATTTCTGCATTCCTATATTAAAGCTTAATCTAGTTCTTAGGGATTGTTTTTCAAAAATTAAACCAAGAGTTTTATCCTTACAAGATGAAGAATATTTTTTTGGATTTTTTTTAATTTTTATAGCAAGTGAAATTATTTCATCAATTTCTTTTTTTTTCAAATTATTAATATCAATAAAATGTTTCATCTTGATAGTTCTTTTAAACTCTTTTTAATTATTGTAAGTGATTTATCAATCTCTTTATAAGATACAATAAGTGGTGGTGCTAATCTTACTGTATTATCTGCAGCTGGTACATTTAGTAATTTATTTTTTTTCAATTGTTCAGAAAAAACTATGTTGCTAATATTTGTTTTGATTCCCAATAAAAGTCCTGCACCTCTAATTTCCAAAATAACATTAGATGTATTCTCCAATTTTTTTAAATTTTTCCAAAAATATCTTGCAATATTATCAACTTTTGCAAGAAATTTTTTATTAGAAATAAGTTTTAATACTTCTAAACCTACACTCATAGCTAATGGATTACCGCCATAAGTTGATCCATGACTACCTTTTATCATTGCAACACATGCTTTGTTTGTTGACATACAAGCACCAAGTGGGAAACCTGATCCAATACCTTTTGCTACAGACATGATATCAGGTTTTATTTTTGCCCATTCATGTGAAAATAATTTGCCAGATCTCCCAAATCCACACTGAACTTCATCAAAAAAAAGTAAAATATTGTTTTCGTTACAGATTTTTCTTAATAATTTTAGAAAACTTAAATTAGCAGGACGAATACCTCCTTCACCTTGAATTGGTTCAATAATAATACCAGCTGTTTTTTTGTTTATTGCTGATATTAATTTTTTTTCATCGTTAAATTCAATTTTTTTAAAGCCATTAAGCATAGGACCAAAGCCATTAGAGTATTTTTTGTTTTTCTGCGCTGATAGTGCTCCATAAGTTCTTCCATGAAAAGCACCGTCAAAAGTTATAATCTCTGTTTTTTTAGTTTTGTGATGTGAATGATAGCCTCTAATTATTTTAATTCCACATTCAATGGACTCAGTGCCAGAATTAGTAAAAAAGACTTTATCTGCAAAAGAATTTTTACAAAGTAATTTTGCAAATTGTTCTTGTTTTTTTATTTTATATAAGTTTGAAACATGCCAGAGTTGCTTTGATTGCTTATTAAGTGCCTCTATAAGTTTAGGATGACAATGACCAAGAGAATTTACAGCTATTCCACTTGCAAAATCTAAATATTTTTTATTTTGATTAGAATATAAATAACATCCTTTACCTTTTACAAATTCAAGATTTTTAATGCCATAGGTTGGCATAACATTTGATAAGGGTTTGTTAACCATATTTAAAATTTAATTTTATATCCTTTGAGAAACATAAAATAGCATATTAAAATTAATATAATATTAATAATTATTAAGAATATTGAACCATGAATTAACGAGCTATCAGAAATACCGGTAAAAGCATATCTGAAGCCATCAATATTGTAAAAGAATGGATTAAATGAAGAAACTGTCTGCCAAAATTCAGGAAGTCTTGAAATTGAATAGAATGTTCCTGATAAAAAAGTAAGAGGTAAAACAATAAAGTTAGTTATACCTTGTTGTTGATCCCATTTGTCCGCCCAAATGCCAACAATTGTACCCAAAGTTCCCATCATTGTGCATCCCATTAATGTGAAAAATAATAGTGCCGTATAAGAATGAACCTGAAGAGGTACAAATATCATAACTCCTAAAGTTGTTACTATACCGCACACAACACCCCTGCAAACTGAGCCAATTATAAATCCGAATGCTAATTCAACATTGTTTAATGGGGCCATTAATATGTCTACAATATTACCTTGAAATTTTGATTGACCAATACTTGATGCGGAATTGGCAAAAGAGTTTTGCAACATAGTCATCATTATAAGACCTGGTGCAATGAAATAAGAAAGATCGATACCATTTATAGAATTTACAGATCTGCCAAGAGCAAGACTAAAAACAGCTAGAAATAATAATGAGCTAATGGCTGGTCCAATCACAGTTTGTATTCCAACTTTTAAGAACCTAAACACTTCTTTTTTTACTAATGTAAGAAAACAAAGATAATTATAGTAAATCATATTAGGAGTTTTCTTTTAATATATTTAAATTATTTGTATATTAATTTAGTGGACGAAAAAAAACTCTTAAAATACGCAGTTGATTACTTAAGTAAATACGATTCCTCAAAGAATAATTTAGTCAATGTACTTAAAAGAAAAATTTTAAGATTAAATGTAACAAATTTTGAGAAAAAAAAACTTATTGATATTATTGAAAGTATAATTTTAAAATTAGAAAAAAATAAATTTATTGATGACGATAGATATAGTTCAACAAAAATTCTATCTTTATCAAATTCTGGAAAATCTAAGAATTTTATTTTCAATTACTTGATAAAAAAAGGAGTAAATAAATCTCAAATTCAAAATAATTTAAACTTAATGAAACAAGATAATGAAAATTGGGAGTTAGAGTCAGCAAGAATATTTGCTAAGAAAAAGAAGTTGTTAGAAAAAAATGAAAGCTATGAAAAAAAATTAGCAAAAATGGCAAGAGCTGGATTTAGTTATGATATATGTAAAAAAATATTAAGTTAATTTTCTTTAATATGAATCTTACCTTCTAATAATCTTGCAATTTGTTTCGTTGTTTCAAATCTTTCAAATGTAATTCTGATAATTGCAGTTAAAGGCGCTGCAAGAAGAACTCCAATAAACCCCCAAATCATTCCCCAGAAAATTAAGGATAAAATAATCGTAATTGGATGTAATCCAAAACTTTCACCAAATATTTTAGGTTCTACAAAATTTCCTACTATTTGATGAATAATCGTAGGCAAAATTATTATTAATACAACTAGTGTTGGGTCGTTATATTGAAGGAAAGCAATTGGTAGTGGAAGTAAAACAGCAATTACAGAACCAATAACTGGAATAAAATTTAATATAAATGTTAAGCTGCCAAAAATGAAGGCTAATTCTAAACCTAAAAACCAATAAATTAATCCTGCAGCAATACCTGTAAAAGCTGATGTTAAAAATTTTGTAAATATATATTTTTTTACTAATCTAATAATGTCGTTCCACTCATCAGAGGTATTCTTAGGAGGAGTGCCAAGTAATAAAAAAAGTGTGATTATTACAACTAGGAGAAACTTTGAAATAAAATTTGCACTGTTACTTAATATAGTACCAGCCCAATTAGTAATAGGTAACTCTGCAATTGTATTTCTAATTGTTTCTCTATCAATATCAATATCAAATTGTTGAAGTTGTATTATGACTGCCTCAATCAAAATTATTACTTTTTGATTATAGTCATCTGCAGATTCCAAGAATGTAGCTACAGAAGAAACAATAAAAGGAACTATAATTGAGAATAAAAGAACAATTAAACAAATACTAATAAAAACTGCTATAAATCTATGTACTCGAAGATTTATAGTCTGAAAATCAATTATTGGATCAATTAATATCCTTAAAAGAAGTGCTAAAACAAATGGAACCATTATAGGTTGAGAGAAATTTAAAATGAATGCAACAGCGATACTGGCCAAAATAAAAAGAGAACCAGAAATTACGCGATTATTTTCATTCATTATTTCTTAGTAGATTGAGGGTTAAAAATTTCTGTTTTTTCATCTGATAATTTTTCAACATAAAGTGATTGACTCGGAAAAGCAAAACCAGCTTCATTATTTTCAACTATTTCTATTATTTTGACAGCAAGGTTTTCTTTTATTTTTAAAAATTCTGCCCATTCATTCGTAACAGTAAATGTTTGTACTAGCATATCGATAGAACTATCAGAAAAACTATCTATTCTAACGTAGAAACTTGCATTTTGGTTTTTTGCAAAGTTATCATCTTTTTCAATTAAATTATTTATCTCGTCTCTGATATTTTTTAATTGATCAATACTAGTTCTATATTCTAATCCAATTAGCCATCTTATACGTCTATGATGTCTTCTTGTGTAATTAGTTACAGACTGCTCTGCAAATTTATAATTTGGAACCATTACTGGAGTTGAATCAAATCTTCTAACAAGAGTTGATCTAAATCCAATTTGTTCAACAACTCCCTCTACTTCACCTGAAACTAATATAACATCACCAACAGTAAACCTCTTTTCCATTAGTATCATGATACCACTAATTAAATTTTTGAATAAATCTTGAGCACCCAGTGCAACGGCTACACCAAATAAACCTAATCCAGCAATTACTGGTCCCACTCTTATTCCCCACAATTCTAAAATTGCTACTGCTCCAAGAACAATAACAAGAATTTTTAAACCTTTAAGCGTCCAATCAACTAAAGGTTTTGAAATTTTTGACTCAAAGTTTTTTATTACAAATGAAAACGGTATAATCAATTGATGCAGTAGCCAGAATATAAAAATTGTAATCAATGATCTGTTTAGTAAATCTAAAAAATCTTGGTTGTTATCAGAAACATCTAAATATGAAGAAGCTATAAAAAAACCTAAAACGACAGGGAGAAATTTTAATGGCCCATCAAGTACTTCAATAATAGCGTCATCAATTTGATTGGAAGTTTTTGAAACAATTCTTGATAATCGATTAAGAATAAATCTAGCTATAAGCCTTCTGAGTAAATAAAAAATAAGGAAAATTACAAGGCTTACTATGATATCTGTAGCATTTATGCCAAAAACACCGTTATTCCAAACATCAAAAAAAAGGTCTGTAAAGCTATTGAATGTTTCCATAAGCGATATATTTAAACTCACTAACATGAAAATTAAATTTTTACTTGTTTTTTTGATTATGTTTAACTTAAAGAATACATTATTAGCTAATGAGACAGTGAATTTATACGATTTTTCATTTGAAGATATAGACGGTAATCAAGTAAATTTAGAGAGGTTTGATGGTAAGCCAATTTTAATAGTGAACACAGCTTCTAGGTGTGGTTTCACTCCTCAGTATGCTGATCTCCAAAATTTATTTTTGAACTATAAAAGTAGCGATTTAACAATAATAGCTACAACAAGCAATTCCTTCAATCAAGAGTACTTAGACACCGAAGATATTAAACAAATTTGTTTAGTTAATTATGGGGTAGGTTTTGTTACCTCTTCACCAATGGATGTGAAAGGAAGCAATGCTCATCCAATTTATGCATGGATTGAAGAGGAGTATAACGAAAAACCAAAGTGGAATTTTTACAAATATTTATTTGATAGAAATGGACAGCTGATTAAATCTTGGTCTTCTATGACAAAGCCAGACAGTTCGAAAATTACTAATCAGATTGATCGTTTAATCTAAAAAAAAAGGGCAAATAAATTTGCCCCTTTCTTTAAAATTTATTTTATAATTACATCATACCGCCCATGCCGCCCATGCCGCCCATGCCGCCCATGCCGCCCATGCCTCCGCCCATATCAGGCATAGCAGGTGCTGAAGATTTATCTTCAGGAGCATCAGCTACCATAGCTTCTGTTGTAATTAATAGACCAGCTACAGATGCTGCATCTTGTAGTGCAGTTCTAACAACTTTAGTTGGATCAATTATACCAGCATTTACCATGTTGGTGTATTTGTCCATTTGTGCATCATAGCCAATATTATGATCTTTACTTTCACGAATTTTACCCGCTACTACTGCCCCATCAACACCAGCATTTTCTGCAATTTGTCTCATTGGATTAAAGAGCGCTCTTCTTACTATATCAACGCCAATCTTTTGATCATCATTAGCAGTTTTAACTGATTTCAATGAATTTGTAGCATATGCAAGAGCTGAACCACCACCAGGTACTATACCTTCTTCAACGGCTGCTCTTGTTGCGTGCATTGCATCTTCGACTCTGTCTTTTTTCTCTTTAACTTCAACTTCTGTAGCTCCACCAACTCTGATAACAGCTACACCACCAGCTAATTTTGCAAGCCTTTCTTGAAGTTTTTCTCTATCATAGTCGGAAGTTGTTTCTTCAATTTGTGCTCTGATTTGATTACATCTACCTTCAATGTCTTTCTTTTTACCAGCTCCTTGAACGATAGTAGTATTTTCTTTATCAACAACTACTCGTTTAGCAGTACCTAGCATTTCTAGATTAACATTTTCTAACTTTATACCAAGATCTTCACTTATCACTTGGCCTCCAGTTAAAATTGCAATGTCCTCTAACATAGCTTTTCTTCTATCACCAAAACCTGGAGCTTTAACTGCAGCTATTTTTAAGCCACCTCTTAGTTTATTTACAACTAAAGTAGCTAAAGCTTCACCTTCAATATCTTCAGCTATAATTAATAGTGGCTTAGTAGATTGAACAATAGATTCAAGTAAAGGTAACATTGGTTGTAAACTTGATAATTTTTTCTCATGAAGTAATACATAGCAGTCACCAAGTTCGGTGATCATTTTTTCTGCATTAGTTACAAAATATGGAGAAAGATAACCTCTATCGAACATCATACCTTCAACAACATCAAGTTCTGTATCTAAGCTCTTTGCTTCCTCTACGGTAATAACACCTTCTTTACCAACTTTTTGCATTGCACTTGAAATCATTTTACCTACTTCAGCATCACCATTTGAAGCGATAGTGCCTACTTGTGCAACTTCCTTATCAGTTTTAATTACTTTAGATTTTTTTCTAATTTCATTAACTACAGCATCTACAGCTAAATCAACTCCTCTTTTTAAATCCATAGGATTCATTCCAGCAGCAACAGCTTTCATTCCTTCAGTGGCAATTGCTTGTGTTAATACAGTAGCAGTAGTTGTTCCATCACCAGCAATATCATTAGTTTTACTAGCAACGTCTCTAACCATTTGAGCGCCCATATTTTCAAATTTATCTTTTAACTCTATTTCTTTAGCAACACTTACACCATCCTTTGTAATTCTAGGTGCACCAAAAGATTTATCCATAACAACATTTCTACCTTTAGGTCCTAATGTAACCTTTACTGCATCAGCTAGCTTGTTAACACCAGTTAACATTTTCGATCTAGCATCTGATCCAAAAAATATATTTTTTGCAGACATTTTTTTATCCTCTCTTAATTACTATTTCTTTTTCTTTCCTGAAGTTATAATTCCCATGATGTCAGACTCTTTCATTATCAGAAAGTCGTCACCATTCATTTTTACTTCAGTACCAGACCATTTTCCAAAAAGTATTTTATCTCCTTTTTTGACATCCAAAGGTACTAGTTTTCCTGTTTCATCTCTTGCTCCAGAACCAATTTCTAATACTTCACCTTCCATTGGTTTTTCTTGGGCAGTATCAGGGATAATTATTCCCCCTGCTGTTTTTTGATCAGAGTCTACTCTTTTGACTAAGACTCTATCATGTAAAGGTCTAAATTTCATATTTCCTCTTTTGTTAACTAATTGAAATTAAATAATTTTTTATTAGCACTCTCATTATAAGAGTGCTAGTTATTTAAGCATTATTAAAGTCTATTCAAGAAGAAAACAAAAAAAAATTCGAATTAGCCAAAGTTATGATATTTTGAAAAAAAATGATATTTTTCGGTATTTTTTTTAGAACTCTTGGTTTTTTGAGTGCATTATTAATTTTCTTAATAATTATTAATTTGTTACTTCATTTTTCGAATGAACTAGAAAAAAAACAGTTTGTAATGACTGACGGTATACCTAGCTCAAATAATATTATAGCTAATATTAATTTAAATGGGCCAATATTTAATAATAACAGCAATGTTTTAGGAAATAATCTTTACGATTACATCAATCCTTCGCAGGTAAAATCTTATTTAGAAGAATTAAAAGAACTAGAAATCAAGGCTCTAATTATAAACATTAATTCTCCAGGTGGAACAGTAAGTGCTACCGCTGAGTTGGAACAAATTATTTATGAATTTAAGAAAAACACAGACACTGAAATATATTTTTATACAAAGGAAATTTTAGCATCTGGGGGATATTGGGTTGCAACCACAGCTGATAAGATATTTGCATCTTATGGATCTATTATTGGCAGTATAGGAGTCAGTGGACCGAGTTGGTTTTACTATAATACACCGACAAGTCTATCTTCAGGAATTTTTGGTCAGACAATTGAAACTAAAGAAGGAATAGAAGTTTTTAACCAGAATGCAGGAGAAGGAAAAGATTTGTTTAATCCATTTAGACGACCTAGAAGTGATGAAATCAAACACTTACAAAATATCGTTGATGATGTTTATAATGATTTTATAACAAAAGTTTCAAAAAGTCGTAAAATTGAAATTTCAAATTTAAAAAATGATATTGGAGCTTTAATCTACAGTAGTAATCAGGCAAAAAATAATTTTTTGATTGACGATATTTTGAATTACGAAACACTTATCAAATTAATTGCTAGGGAAAATAAATTTGACGATTACAAAATTTATGAAAATAAAGTTAGCAATTCAATATTAACAAATCTATTAGTTAAGTATGAAAATCAAACTGATCATAAATATTCTCTTGAAAATATTTGCAGAAATTTAGAAAGTAATATTAGTGTTGTAATTCCAGTTTTTTTAAAAAATTGTTAGTTTAAATTATATTACTTAGCTCCTGAATTTTAACAATTAGATTTTTATAGTAATTACTTTGTGACAAAACATTTGTGTGAATATATTTTTTAGCTGAATTAGAATGATTTTCAACATCAACTGTGTCAGAAATAATTTTAGTATGCTTAAGATTATTGATTAGAGATAAATTTAAATATCTGTCTTCAAGAATTTTTTCGTTATCTTGAAAAGAAGGTGTAATCTCAAAAATTTCAGTTCCAGGTTTGCAAAAAATTATATTTGCTAAATTAGAGCCATGTGGTGCTATAATTTTTTCAGCATTTGAGAAGATTTCTATTTGCTCATCTATTTCATATAATTGAGGATTAATAACCTTATACCCTCTTTCTCTCAAAATAGTAACAACGTCACCTTCATTTAAAATTTTTCTATAATTAGAGTCTTCTCTAGTTACATATATTTTTTTACTTAATTCAATACCAGTCTTGGGATTTATAAATTTTTTTAAAATATCAATTGAATTATTTATACTCAAGAACTGAGGAAATTCAGAATCAAAAAAATGATAAAAATCGTCGTCTAGAAACACAAATGTAAATTCAATATTAAGAGCTTTTAAAATACTTCCTATAAAGTTTCTATATTTGTTTGATGAGTTTCTATGAATTGCTAGTTTTAGATTTGTCTTTTTATTAAAAAAAATCCTTGGAAGAAATTGTAGTAAATTTGAGTAATAATTATTACCCGCATTTGATCCAAGAACATATAATTCTGTAAACTTTTTTAATGAATTTTTATTATCTTTAAAATTATCAAAAAATTTTTGCGAATAAAAATGAGAGATATTGTTAAGATCTCTGGTAAATAACGATGAAAATGTTTCATTATTCTCTGTAATTGGAAAATAGTAAAATGAATCTGAAAAAAAATTACCTTTAAGTATATTACAATTAATTGATAAATTACTAAAATTAGCATTAACAAATAAATTTGATAAACGTTTATCATTTTTTATTTTGGACGAATTAATATCAATTATCATTTTATTATTTCAACTAATATAGATTTATACAAATTTATATAATAACATTTTTATTTTTGGCGCGCCTGAGAAGAGTCGAACTCCTAACCTTATGATCCGTAGTCATACGCTCTATCCAATTGAGCTACAGGCGCTTCTTATTTTTCAACCTTTTATCAACTTACTATTGAACATACAATGTTCATGGTACCACCATTTATTTATTTTAACATATTTCAATTAATTTTACACTTATTAGAACTGAACAATTTCTTTAGTTAGTGATGGGATAAATTAATAGGTTAAGACAGTGAACCTATTTAAATTTAAATATGAAGAATGTTTAGTAGAGTGTTCACTAAATACTCTTTGCAGTAGTGATAAATTTTGCTTTAATTAGAACTTCTCTAGAGCTTAGTGAAGTAGGAATAGGGACTTTAATTTATGCTATTGGAATAGTGTTTTCCGTTTCAACAGGACTTTTTATTGTTGGTAAAATATATAACTACAATTTTGTAATAATAATTTAATTTTTTTTTGTTCTAAAAGTTATTTAATGAAAAATATCTTTTATTTATTAATTATTTTTTTTTCACTAAAATTATATGCTGATGATTATATAATTAATAAACCATATAAATTAGTTCCATCAATTGATGAAAGGTTTAGTGAAATAAATAATAAAGAAATAATTAAAAGCCTTTGTGTATCTAGAAACAAAAATACAATTTCTATTAATCAATTTTTAAATAAGAAGATTCCAAAAAACACAGATGATGAAAATATAAAAGAATGGAATTTTATTCCATTCAGTCTTTTTTCATACATGTCAAAATATTATCAAACTCAAAGTGATTTAGATGCAAAAAATATTAAAGAAGCAATTTTGCATTTAGCAAAAAATAATTATATGACAAAAACTAAGAATAAAAATGATGTTTACTTTATGAACACGCTTTTGAATACAAAAGATAATTTAGATATTATTTTATATTCTTTGTCTGTTTTAAAAATTAATAATCAAATTAATAGTAGTGATTTTGATAAAATATTAAAATGGATAGATAAAGTATATAAGCCCTATAGATCTCATAAAACTATGAATACTAAACAATGTATACATAATGATAAATTCATAGAAAATAAAGACACCGGTGGATGTCAAAATCATACTTCTTCAGGTATTCAAGTAAAAACTCTTTATTCAATATTAAAAAACAATAATAACGATTTTATTGATGGTTCTAAATATTATAAATTTATAATTGATGATTTAAAAAAAGATGGAGCATTATGGAAAGAAGCGGTGCGAGGGTCTCATTCTTGGAAGTATTATGCTCATAATTTAAATGATATAATTGGAATAGCTGAAGCGTATTATATTCAAGGTTATGATCTTTATTCCTATAAATCAAAAAAAAATAATAAAAATATTCATGATGCCGTAAAATTCTTTGCTGATGCATTGTCAGATAAAAATTTAATGTTCAACTATGCTAAAGAATTAATTGGACAAGAGGGTCGCACTCAAAATTGGAAAGATTTAACTTATTATAATCAAGTAATAAATGGATATGGTAGCCGTATGCTTTGGTTTTATGCTTATGCTTCACGTTTTCCAAATCATGAAAATGTAACAAAACTATCAAAATATTTTCCTTTGTCTTTTCTAGAAGAAGCAAATAGTCAGCATATGGGATTAAATACTCAATGTTTTTTATCTAAAAAAGGAATAATAAATTCTCAAATTGACATATTTAATAAAAATCCTGCTATAAAAATTAATGATATAGAAAATAATAAATATATCCTTTCTATTATTGTTAAAGATGATGAAAAGGCATACCCACGTGGACTCTATATTATTCAAAAAACTAATAATGTTTTTAAAATAGTTGGTGGAGGAAATAAAAAAACAACTAATAGACAATGGGATAATACAAATAATCCATCTTTCATCGCTTTGGGTAAAAATAAATTTTATATTTATGCAAATTTACTATTAGAAAGCTCAGAGAGTTCTTTAAGTAGAATAACCAATTTTAATAAAATAATTGATCTAAAGAAATTCACCTGGCAATTACAAGAATTTGAGAATTATAATGAAGATGATTATAAACTACTTACCCATATTCTAAGATTAAGTGGAGAAAAAGTAAAATCAAAGGATAAATTACCTTCTAATTTAGACAAAAATTTATATTTTGGTAAAATAAATCAAAATAATAAAGATTATCTTTTCTTAGTTTTTCCTTTTAAAAATAATTGGTGTAATAAAAAAACTGGCAAGTTAGATGGTCAATGGAAGATTGTTAAAAAAGAGATATGTAGTTTTTAAATATGTTGTTCAACTATTTTATTTGTTAGTTTCATAATACGTCCCTATTGCATGGTACCACCATGGTATCACCATTTATTCATTTTAACATATTCTAGATGTTTTTACACTGATTAGAACTAAACAATCTCCTTGGTTGGTTTTAGAACTAAAAAGTAACAGCATATATTTGAAAAAATATACCGCACATTATAGCGCCTCCTAAACCAAAAAATAAATATGCCGTAAAAGTTGCTCTATTGACCAGTGACCAAACAGCAGTCATAGCTGGTATACTAGAAATAGCACCTCCCACAAGAAAGGCTAATGCCCCACCTGCACTTAATCCTTGTTCTAGCAATCCTGATACTACAGCGGGAGCTGCATAGGAATTCAGGTAGGCGGGAACACCGATGAATGCTCCGACAACAATAGAAAATAATCCATCTCCTCCCACGATACTTCCGATTAGTTGTGTGGGAATATAAATAATCATGATTGCTTCAAGCAGATAGGCTAGTGTTAACCATTTAAGTAGAAATATTCCATTTGAGGAAAACTCAGACCAGAAAAATTGCATGCGTTGTTTGTCTTGCCAAAACTTCCAAATAGTTTTGTTCGTAAAAGGTTTTACCGAACAGCAACTTTGTGCATTATTCATTACTTTTAATGGAGAGCTAAATAATCCCATTTTTGAAAATATAAAAATACCAAAACCTCCTAATAAACCTAGAAAGAGAGCTGAGAGAGTTTTGGCTATTGCGAATTCCCAGCCAAGCGCAGAGGCAGTGATTAATAATGCAGGCGGGTCTATTAAAGGAGATGACAACCAAAATGCCATAACCGCTGAGAGAGGTACACCTAATGCTAACATACTGGCAATAAATGGAATAACTTCACAAGAACAAAAAGGGGCAAGCCCGCCAACTATAGTGGCCAAAAAAATCATATTAATTTCTCTTCCTTGAAACGATTTGGAAATAATACGTTCAGCACCCGATGCTTTAAGAGAAGCAATTAATAAAATAGCAATCAAGATAAAAGGAATAGTTCCCATTAGAGCAGATAATGCTTTGGTGATGATGGACGGCAAATTACTTATATCCATGATGCCAATAATCAAAACAATAGATAAGGTAATCAACCAGACTGATTTGATTTTTTTATAATTTGAATGAAAAAAATTAGCTGAGATGAAGTTTGCGTAGTTCATGCAGTTTTTCTTTTTGGAGTTTGTTTTTCATTACGACAACATTCCTTTAATACATAGCTTGCAAGTAATTCTGCTTGATGAAAATTTGCGTATGTAAAAATGGATCGTCCTTTTTTTTCTTGATGGATGAGTTCAGCATTCTCCAAAAATCGTAGATGATGAGCAAGCGTGGATAGAGGAATATCTAGCTGCTCTTGTATTTCTCCAACCGATAATCCGGTGTTCCCAGCTTTTACGAGTTCTAGAAAAACAGCTAAACGTGGAGTGGAACCAATAGCCTTAAATCCCTTAGCTATTAAATCAATTTTTTTCATAATGATATAACTAGTAATATAGTTATATTAAAATGTCAATTATACGTGTATGAAATCTTTTGGATAATCATATCACTTAACAATCTCCGTGGTTAGTGGTAATAATTCAACTATGACTACTTATGTTGTGTGTGACATAGAAGCAGACGGACCTATTCCTGGACCACATTCTATGATAAGCCTTGGTGCTGTAGCCGTTAATAAAGCAGGAAAAAAATTTGGAGAATGTGAAATTAATTTCTTGCCACTAGAAAATGCCAAACCTCACCCCGCTACTATGCATTGGTTTACAACAGAAGCGCCAGAAGCTTTAAAATATACTCAACATCATCAAGTCTCACCCAAAGAAGGAATGAACAAATTTGGTGATTGGCTTCTTACGTTACCAACCCCACGAATTATGGCTGCTCATCCAGCTCCATTAGATTTTATGTGGATCAATTGGTATATTCAAACTTTTCTTGTAGAACGATTAGAAAAAATTCCTTTCTCTATGCCTTTTTTTGATAAGAATGGACAAGCAGCCTTTGATATCAAATCCTATGCTGCTGCTGTGCTGCAAAAAGATTATAAAGACATAGGTAGAGATGATTACTCTCTAGAATTGCATGATAATACAAAACATACACATAAAGCCATAGATGATGCCAGAGAATATTCAAAATTATTAATTAAACTACTGAATAAAAACAAATAAAACAATCCTATGTTATCAACTTAAACTGATTTAAAACACGAGAACTTAGAAATGAATTTATTGAACGAACCAAAGGTATGAATAAACTAGAAAGAGAAAAGATTTACGAGGAGTATAATTAATTTATGAGTCCTAAAAATTTGTCCTAATGAAAGAAATAGAAGATTCATTTAAGTATAGAAAGAGACTTAATGATAAAAAGGATTTTCCTAAAATAAAAACAATTCCTAAGAAGCTAGAAAAATCTTGGGGGATAGGGAAGTTTGTCATGCCTACTCCTTTAGAGGTAAATGATTTAATGAAAAAAGTACCCAAAGGAAAATTAATGACCATTAATCAGATCAGAGAAAAATTTGCTACAAAATATAAAACAACAACAGCTTGTCCAATTGTAACTGGGATATTTGTTAATGTAGTTGCTAGAGCAGCAGAAGAGGAATTGAGAGAGGGGAAAAAAAGAGTTACTCCTTATTGGCGAACTATTAAAACTAATGGTTATGTTAATGAAAAATATCCTGGCGGTATTAATGCTCAAAAAAAAATACTACAAAAAGAAGGTCATAAAATAGTTTCTAAAGGCAACAATTACAAAATAAATGATTTTGAAATTAAACTATTTAAGATTTAATAAGGATCAAACTCATCTTGTTTTAAATAAAGATCAAAGAAGTCTTTCAACAGTATATTAGTTTCATCTACCTCCTTAGGGTCTTTACCTTCAGAGGCTTCTAAAAGCCATTTTCTGGCTATTCTACGAGCCTCTTCTACTTTCATTATTCCAGCTGTACCAATGACAGGCTTTCTAACTTTAGCCGATCGGCCAAAACCTACTCGGTACTTTAAGATGAATGTTTTTTTTGCATTTAAGTTAACTCTAACTCCAAAACCTCTAACATCGCTATCCCAGACAATATAACTTTTTGTATTAGTGATTAGTTGTTCAACTTTTTTATTTGTTAGTTTCATAATACGTTCCTATTGCATGGTACCACCATGGTACCACCAGGTTTCCAAACGAATAGTATTAGTGATAAAAGAAAAATGAAAAAAGTTAAGAAATTAAAACATTCTTAGTAGCTATGACAAATAGATCAAAGTCTAGAGAGATCGTATAATTCTGATCCGTAGTCATACGCTCTATCCAATTGAGCTACAGGCGCTCATAATATTATACACTTTAAGTAAATCGTATGCTACTTTATAAAAATATTAGCATGCAAATAGTAATAGTATTAATTTCAATTATAATGTTCTCCCAAGTAAGCAACGCAAATATTGGTAAAGAAACTGGTCTAGAAATTCCAAGATACATATCTTTAAAATCTGATGATGCAAATATTCGAGTTGGTCCAAGTAAGAATTATCCTATAGAAATAAAATACATAAAAAAAAATTATCCCTTAAAAGTATTAGATGAATATGAAGAATGGAGAAAAGTAGAAGACTTTAATAGAAATACTGGATGGATTCATAAAAGTTTAATATCAGGTATTAGAACAGGCATTGTTTTATCAAATGACAGTAAAAAAATAAAATTATTCAACACTTTAGACGGTAATGTTATTGGAGAAATAGGAAATGGAAATATTGTTTTTTTAGAAAAATGTAAAATTGATTGGTGTTTAGTTTCAATAGGAAATTTTGAAGGTTGGATGGATAAAAATTATATTTGGGGTGTAAAAGAAAAAGAAATATTCAAAATAAATATTTTCCAAAGATTTGAAGATTTATATTGGAAAAGTATTAATTATCTAAATAAAATTCGCAAAGGTATTTAAAATTGGCTGGGGCGGTAGGATTCGAACCTACGAATGCCGACTCCAAAAACCGGTGCCTTACCGCTTGGCGACGCCCCAAATTATGATTACTCTCTAGTATTTAGCTTAAAATAAGTCAAATTCTTCAAGTGCGACATTACCATAAAAAGTAACAAAAAGCAGAAAAAGTGATCAGTATTGATTCAAAGCAAGGGATTTACATTTTTAAAGCTAAAACTATTTAATTTTTATGAGAAAATTACTTTCTACAATTATATTTTTATCAATATTTTTATCCATTTCTCAAGTCAATGCAAATACAGAAAAATTTTATGAGAGACTTGTAAATGATTGGTCTATAATATTTCCTGATGGGAATAGAAATGCAGCAGGACCAAGATTTTTTAAATATATTTTAGATCAAAACTTAGATTATGAAGAGTTCATGCAATTTAACAAGTTATATTGTGCTGTTTCAGGCTCTCTAATTCCTCCAGATGCTCAACCAGATGAAATTTTTCTAACTAATTTAGAAAATGATGAAAAAATTTGTGGTCAATATTATAAATGTTGTTGGCCATGTTTATGTGATGTGATGAGATATTCAGAAACAAAAAAAATAAATATTAATTTTAAAGATCAATCAAAAGAAATTTATGCAATTGTTATTGATAATCCTTGTGATAAAAATGATTTTCCTGAACTTGTTAATCGAAATTATTTTTGTGAAGGTAATGAATTAAATAGAGAATATACTTACTCAATAGATAATAAACTAGTTATTGGTTTATTACATAATGCAAAAAAATGTGATGCTTACGATATTGATTATATTAAAAATGATCAAATAACTGGACCCATGTGTGAAGCTCGAAATAGTATGCCTCTTGAAGAGCTAAATTTTGGTATGGGTGATATTTTTATCAGATTGGCAAATTGATAATACTTGAAATGAGTAAGTTAGTTTTTATTTTTATAATATTAATATCAAGTATGGCTAAGGCAGAATTTTTCTCTAATATTTCAGAAATAATTGAAAACAATAACGATAGATTAAGCTATGGAGTATCAGTAACTGACTTTGATAAAGATGGAAACTTCGAATTTATTGTTGCTGGCTTTGGATACTCTAATCTAGCTCTTAGTTATAAAAATGGAAAACTAATTAATACAATTCAAGATCCTTTATTCATTGATGAAGATAGAAATACTATTGGTGTATCAGCTTGCGATATAGATCAAGATGGTTTTGAAGAAATTTACTTTTTAAATACTGATACTTATAGTGGAGAAAAAAAATACTCTGATAGATTACTGGATAATAATAACAAAATATTCGATTATTTTGAGTCAGAAAAAAATCTAAAAAATTTAAATTTAACTGCAGGCAGATCTGTTGTTTGTGTAGACAGAAATGGATCGGGAAAGTACGGCATATATGTTGCTAATTATGGAGGTCCTACTAGATTTTATGAAATTGATGAAAATGAAGTTAAAGATTTAGCTCCTATGCTTGGAATTGATCAAATAACTGGAGGAAGAGCTGTTATCTCAGGACATATAGTTTCTGATAATATGGATATATTTGCTGCTAATGAGAGGGGTCCAAATTTTTTATATAAAAACTCAAATGGTAGTTTTAATGATATTGCCATTGAAAAGAATGTCCAAGATACTTTTCAAAATGGTCGAGGAACAGCTCTAACTGATTTTTTATATAGAGGTGAACTTGATATTATAACCAGTAATTGGGAAGGTTATCATCGTATTTTTGTAAAACAAAAAGAATCTTTTCTGGATATGTCTTCATTAGAATTTAGATCACCAAGTAGAATACGAACAGTTATATCAGCTGATTTTGATAATGATGGTTATGATGAAATTTTTTTAAATAATATCGGTCAACCAAATAAACTCTTTCGTATTCTTGATGGAGGAAACCTAGAAGAAATTAAATTAGACGAAGCACTTGAAGCTCAGGGTTTAGGAACTGGAGCTGCTGTTGCTGATATTGATGGTGATGGAATTCTAGAATTACTTATTTCTCATGGTGAATCTGGAGCTCAGCCACTCAGTTTATTTAAGGCAAATGTATCAAATACAAATTTTATTAGAATCAAGCCTCTAAACACTTTTGGTGCTCCAGCTAGAGGTGCAACTGTTACCTTACATACAAATTTAAGAAATCATGCCAAGACTATTGATGCAGGCTCAGGATATTTATGTCAAATGGAACCAGTAGCACATTACGGTTTACGTGAAGGTGAAATCATTAAAAATATAACAATCAAATGGACGAATGGTACAATTGATAGTTATGAAATTAATGATATAAATAATATTTTTGAATTTAAACAAGGAATATAATTTAATGTCTGTTGCTGAAACATTAAAAAAACCAGGTTCACGTTTTCATTGGAAATGTAAACATACATGGAGAAGAAGTGCTAAAAATACTGCTTGGTGTTTGCTAGGATGTAGTATTGGTGATTTTGGAACCATACTCTATTTTCAATCAACTGGCATTCCTTGGCCTACTCTTTATATTATGATCCTAGCAATCATTAATGGTATTATTACTAGCATCATTTTAGAGACTGTCGTTTTATCAAGACAAATGATTATCAGCAAAGCTTTTAAAACAGCCATAGGAATGAGTTTAATTTCAATGGTTTCTATGGAAATAGCCATGAATGCAGTTGACTGGATCATTATGGGTGAAGCTAAACTTGTATGGTGGGTAATACCTATAATGCTTCTTGCAGGCTTTCTAACGCCGTGGCCATATAATTATTACAGATTAAAAAAATATAATATTGCCTGCCATTAATTAAATTAATTCACAAATGAATATTGAAATTAGTTTAAACAAACATATCTGATTTTGATGATTAGAATATTACTTACATTATTATTTATTAGTTCTGGTGTATTTGCTGCTGCAAGTTCAGACGACAGTAGCTCAAGTATGTCTGCAGGTGAACAAGTTACTAAGCTTTACGATAAAGCATACGAATTAGTCTATTACAAGAAATTTGATAAATCGATCAAATTGCTTGAAAAAATAGCTAAGCGTAAAGATCTTGGTGATAAAAAAGCGGATGTGTATAATTTGCTTGGATTTAGTTACAGAAAACATAGTGAGCCAAATTTAGATAAAGCTTTCGATGCATATCAAATTGCATTAGAAGCAAACCCTGAACATTTAGGAGCACATGAATATCTAGGTGAGCTTTACATCACACTTGGAAAGATGAATAAAGCAAATGAAATGTTGTTAAAGTTAGAAACTTTGGCAGGAACTAATTCCATGGAATATAGAAAATTAAAATCAGCAATTGATAATTCATAACTATTACAATTGCTCTTTATGAAGAGCAATTTAACCTATGATAATTTATACACTTAATTTTTTATTAGCAGTTTTAATAGGATCTATGATTTTCTTTATGGCTGTTGTCTCACCCTCAGTCTTTGCGACTTTAAGCACTAATGGTAGCAGTAAATTGTTAAGAACAATTTTTCCTCGAATGTTTTTATTTGGATTTATAATAGCCATTTTATCTTTAGTCCTTTGTTATATTTCAAGTAATAGTTTAAATTCTATTTTATTAATAATAGTGGCCATAAGTTTTATTATTAATAGAAATTATTTAACACCTAAAATTAATGATTTTAGAGATAAAGAATTAGAAGGTGATAAAAAAGCATCTTCCAGTTTCAAATATATGCATTTGCTTTCAGTTTTATTATTTGTATTGAATTTTATTATTTTAATTGGGATCGTAATTAATAACTACTTTAATTATAATTTATAAACTTTATCCTCTCCCACTGGATAAATATTCAAATTTTTCTTACCCAATACATAACTTATTTCTTTAGAATTGATATCTAACCCACCTGTTAAAATTCCAAAACTTGGTAAAATCAATATTTTTTTATTATGCACGAAACATGTTTTAAAAATAGTTTTGCCTCTGTGTACAATTTTTACTTTTGGATGATAGTGACCACAAATTTGAAATAAAGATGTTTCGATAGGTATGTGTGTAAATAAAAATTTATCAATTTTATAATTTGTAAAATTTTTAAAACCTTCAATTTGTATATTTTTATCATGATTACCCTTGATCCATATGAAATCAGTATTTTTCATATATTGACTAAGAGTTTTATGATCTTGATCTTTTAAACTCAAAATTGAAAAAAGATCGTGTAATAAATCGCCAACTATAATTAAATTACTTGGCTTAATCCTATCTAAACTAACAAAAATTTTGTTTAATATTTCTTTGGTATCATATGGAGGTAAGAATTGCTTATTTTTTGCATAACTAATAGATTTTCCAATATGCAAATCTGACACGATAAGGGTATTTAGTCTTTTCCAATAAAGAGATTTATTTGGGTAAGCATGAAATTCTTCATTACCAAAATTAATTAATTGATAGTACATTAGCCTCTTTTAATATTTCATTTTCTAAATCCTCTAAAATATATTCATCAGTTTCCTTTTTTGATAAATTTTCTCTATTTATTTCAAGAATAATCGGAACAGCCAATGGTGAGATACTTGTTAGTTTCTTTAATATGATTTTTTTATCAATTTTTTTTAAGATTTCTCTAAGTCTATCATAATCAATCATATTCTTTTTTGCATCTTCATATGATGATTTTAGAAGAATGTGATCTGGTTCATTTTTTTTGAGAACTGTATAAATTAGATCAGAACTAAATAAAACTTGCTTTCCCGTTTTTTCCATTCCTGGCAACCTTCTTTCTATTAAACAAGATATAATTGCATTATCTCTAAATAATCTTTTAACTATTGAAGTTTCTTCAAGATAATTATCTAAATGTTTATCTAACAATCCTAAATTTAGAATTGTTTTAATTTCTTTTACTTCTTTTAAAGACCATAAAACAATAGCATAATCATTTGCGACAAAACCTAGAGGTTTAAAGTTAAATTCCTTGAAGCCTCTAAGCAATAAAAATCCTAGTGTTTGATTGGCATGCCATCCTGCAAAGGTATAGATAACAGTATAAAAATTTTTTTTTCTTAGGAATTGTTCCACTAGATATTCATCATTTTTAGGAATTGTAGATATATTTTTTTGTCTTTTTAACCATTCAGTAATTTGCTCTGGATATAAATCCCACATATTACTTTTTGCCAATAAAGCTCTAACTGAGTTAGCCAAATTTGTTGATAATGGCATTCTGCCTCCAGAGTATGATGGAATTTTTGAAATTAAAGATTTACTTCTTTTAACTTGTACTAAATTATTTTTCATTGATTGAAACTCTAATACTTGACCAGCAAATATAAATGAATCACCTTGAGAGAGATTTTGAATAAAAACTTCTTCTATATTCCCTAACGTTTTTGTTCCAAGTTTTATTTTTAACATCGGATTTTCAATTATTGTTCCAACATTCATGCGGTATTTTCGTGTTTCTTTTTTATTTACTAGCTTATAAATATTTTTATTTTCTCTCAGTTGGAAGATTCTCTTAAATTGATCATAATTTTTTAAAACATATCCTCCATCTTGTATGAGATTAATCAATTGTTTAAAATCATTAAATTTTAGTTTTTTGTATGGATAGGCTTTGATAATTTCTGAATAGAGATTATTTATATTAAATTGCCCCGCACAGGCTGTTGCAAAAATATGTTGAGCTACAACATCTAAACTTCCTTCTTTTAAATCTATTTTATCTAAGTTGTTATTTTTTATTTCTTCAATAGCAGCCTTTGCTTCGATAAATTCAAAACGATTAGTTGGCACTAAAATTGCTTTTGAAGGTGTATTTAAATTATGATTTGATCTACCCACGCGCTGTAATAATCTATTAATTCCCTTTGGTGCCCCAACTTGAATAATTTTTTTTACATCCCCATAATCTAATCCAAGCTCTAAAGAAGAGGTCGCAACAACACAGTCAACTAATCCTTTGCTAAGATTATTTTCGACTTTTAAACGTAAGTTTTTTTCTAATGAGCCATGATGAACAGCAATTTTTAATTTTTTCTTATTAATTAACCATAAGTTTTTAAACATATATTCGGCTTGCGCCCTTGTATTAACAAAAATAATAGTTAATTTTGATTTCATTATTTCTTTATAGATTTCATTAATAGAATACGTAGCCATATGACCAGACCAAGGAATACGTTCTTTTGATTCTAAAATTTTAATCTTAGGTAAAACTGAATTTTCATAAGAAACTATTTTTGGTTTTTTGCGGCAAAGCCATTTTTTGGCGTCTTGTTTATTCTTGAGAGTTGCTGACAAACCTATTCGTTGTAAATTTGGAGAGAAAGTTTGTAGTCTTTCAATATTTAAACTTAGAAGATCGGCTCTTTTATTATCCAAAAAAGTGTGTATCTCATCAATAATTATATATTTTAGATTGTGAAAAAATTCTTTTGCATTCTCATACGAATTTAACAATGCAAGTGACTCTGGAGTTGTAATAAGAATGTTAGGAGGTTTTTGTTTTTGTTTTTGTTTTTTATATGGTGTTGTATCTCCTGTTCTTACTTGAAATGAAATATTTAAATCAAGCTCTTTAATAGGTTTCTCTAAATTTCTCACAATATCGTTGGCAAGAGATTTTAATGGAGAAATATAGAGAGTATGAAGACCTTTAAATTTTTTTAATTTTATTAAATCATCTATTGGATTAATAAACCCTGTTAATGTTTTGCCAGCACCAGTAGGAGCAAATACAACAACATCAGACCCAGTTCGAACATGATAAAAGGTTTCAATTTGATGAGGAAACCAGGACCATTTTTTTTTCTTCATCCACTTGTTTAAGGGGTGTAATAATAAGGGATTCGATTTATTTATATTCATATGGATTTCATTAACCATCAGCTATTTATCAAAGATATAAATGTACATATAGATCCAATATTGCCAAAAAAAACAGCAATTATTACACATGGTCACGCAGATCATGCTAGGTTTGGACATGATCATGTTATTGCTACTAAGCAAACAATAGACATAATGAAAATTCGCTACGGAGATAAATGTGCGAAGAAATTTACTCCTCTTAGATACGGACAAAAATACTCAATTAAAAACTATGATTTTACACTTTACCCTGCCGGACATATTTTAGGGAGTGCTCAAGTTTTAATTGAAAAAAATAATCACCGTTTAGTCATCACAGGTGATTATAAAGTAGGAAAAGATGAAACATGTAGAAATTTCAAACTGGTTAAATGTGATACTTTAATTACCGAAGCAACATTTGGTTTACCTATATTTCAACATCCAGATCCCAAAGATGAAATTCAAAAACTTATACGATCTGTAAAGATAAATAAAAATAATTGTCATATTGTTGGTGCGTATGCGCTTGGCAAAGCACAAAGAGTAATGAATCTTTTACGCCAACAGAATTATAATGAAACAATTTATATTCATGGCTCTCTAGAAAAATTATGCCAATATTATTCAAAAGAAAAAATTAATATTGGGAAGTTTGAAAAAGTCTCTTCAAAAGATAGAAGTTTTTATGAGGGTAAAATAATTATTGCTCCTCCTTCAGCATTAAAGGATCGTTGGTCAAGACGATTTCCTAATCCTATTATTTGCATGGCAAGTGGATGGATGACAGTTAAGCAAAGAGCAAAACAACAAGGTATTGAATTACCTTTAGTTATTAGTGATCATAGCGATTGGAATGAATTACTAGATACAATTAAAAAATCAAAAGCGAAAAATATTCTTATTACGCATGGTCAAGAAGATGCATTAGTTTATTATTGTAAGAAACAAAATCTTGTTTCAAAGCCCCTTTCCATCCAAGGAAGAAGTGATGAGGAAATAGAATGAAAAAATTTTCTTCCTTACTTCACAATTTGATTTTAACACCAAGTAGAAATATCAAAATTAAATTACTTCAAGATTATTTTAAAATACTTGATATCAACCGCTCATATGCGCTTGCAATTTTATCTGATCAGCTTTCATTTCAATTTATTAAAGCATCTAAACTTAGAGAGCTTGTCTATGAACAAGTAGATCAACATTTATTTGATTACTCATATGACTATGTTGGGGATTTAGCAGAAACAATATCATTAATTTGGCCGACAAAAAAAGAGGGGAAATCACAAAATTTATCTACCTTAATAGAAAATATTAAAAAAATTAAAAAGTCTGAAATTAATAAAGAGTTTAGTAAAATTTTGAACGAGCTATCTAATAACGAAAGGTGGACTTTAATTAAAATTTGCACAGGTGGGTTACGAATTGGAGTCTCGGAAAGATTAGTAAAAACGGCATTAGCTGATCTGTATAACAAACCTGTAAATGAGATTGAAGAAATTTGGCATGGTTTAGAATTTCCATATGAAAATTTATTTCAATGGTTAAAAAATGAAACATCAAAACCAAAAATAGATTTTAAAAAATTATTTCATCCTATGATGCTTGCTAACCCTATTGATGAGGAAAAAGATTTTAAAAAATTAGACGCAAATGAATTTCAAGCAGAATATAAATGGGATGGAATTAGAGTTCAGCTTATGGTTTCATCAAAAAGTGTTTCACTATACTCAAGAACAGGTGATAATATATCATCTGCATTCCCAGAAATAATTGAAACTACTAAAGGTGATGCAATTATTGATGGAGAATTACTTGTAGGGAAAAATTTTAAACCCGCAGGTTTTAATGATCTACAACAAAGGTTAAATAGAAAAAAAGCTTCAAAAGATCTTCAGAAAAAATTTCCTGTTTTTATAAGAGCCTATGATATCCTTTTTTATAAAGGAAAAGATTTAAGAAAATTATCTCTTGTTGAAAGACGAAAATATTTAGAAAAATTTCAAAAAGAAAATAAAACTAATAAAATTGATTTATCTTCCATCATTAATTTTACAACCTGGAAAGAATTAACCAATTTTAAAAATAATTTTAATGATGATTTAAATGAAGGCGTAATGATTAAACTTAAAAATAGTGAATATTTACCAGGTAGAAAAAGAGGATATTGGTACAAATGGAAAAAAAATCCAAAACTAGTTGATGCTATTTTAATGTATGCTCAACGAGGTCACGGTAAAAGATCATCATATTATTCAGATTTTACTTTTGGTGTTTGGAATGAAAATGAATTAGTGCCAATTGGAAAAGCATATTCAGGCTACACTGACAAAGAATTATTAATATTAGATAAATTCATTAGAAACAACACTATCAATAAATATGGACCAGTTAGAGAAGTAAAAAAAGAAATTATTTTAGAAGTAGCTTTTGACGATCTATTCCCAAGTAAGAGACATAAATCAGGTGTAGCCATGCGTTTTCCAAGAATTCATCGTATTAGATGGGATAAATTAGTTAATGAGGTTATAAATGTAAAACAATTAAAAAAAGAATTTAATATAAAATGAGTCTTGAATTAAATCAAAAAATTATAAATGAATTTAATAATTTAAATTTTCATAAATCTTATAATCTTTCAAAAAAATTAGATGAGAAACAACTAAATGAAGATATTTTAAAAATTTTAACAATATCAAGTTTTAAGATTCAAAATTATCAAGAAACAATTAAATATGGTCTTAAATTATATGAATCAAAAAAATTAGAAAATGATCTACAGTTACTTAATATTTTAGGTATATCTCATTCAATTAAA
>CABYXC010000016.1 GCA_902522865.1 uncultured Alphaproteobacteria bacterium
TTTAATTTTATCAGTTAATCGTTTTAAACCTTCTATATGTTCATCACCAAAAATACCTAATTGACCAGGAAAACCTTTACCAATAGATTGAACATGTGAAGCACAAGACATGGTAAGTCCAAAATTTCCTTTAGCTCTCATAGTTAACCAATTAAATTCATCTTCTGAAAGTATTCCATTTTCATGGCTTTGAGTATTTGTTAATGGGGCAAGCATAAATCTATTTTTCATTGATAAGCCACATGGAAATTTTATTTTATCTTTTAAATTTATCATAATACTACTCCCATTCAATTGTTCCAGGAGGTTTTGAAGTAAAGTCATATAATACTCTATTGATGCCTTTTACTTTATTAATTATGCGAGATGATATTTCTTTTAGTTGATTATTTTTAAACATATAAAAATCAGCTGTCATTCCATCAACAGAAGTAATAGCTCTAAGTGAAACCGAGTAATTGTATGTTCTTTCATCTCCCATAACGCCTACTGATTTTACTGGTAAGAGGACTACAAATGCTTGCCAAATTTTATTATAAAGTTTTTTCTCTTTTAAATACTGAATAAAAATATGATCTGCTTCCTGAAGAATTAAGATCTTTTTTTTATCAATTACTCCCGGTATTCGAATTGCTAAACCTGGTCCTGGAAATGGATGTCTTAAAAGTAAATGTTTATCTATTTTTAATTGCTTTCCAACATTTCTTACCTCGTCTTTAAATAATTCTCTTAATGGCTCCACAATTTTTAATTTCATTTTTTTTGGTAAGCCCCCTACATTATGGTGACTTTTTATTTTAGCTGTTGGACCTCCAAAAAATGGAATGCTTTCTATAATATCAGGATAAAGAGTCCCCTGCCCCAAATAATCTACATTTGTTATTTTTTTGGCTGCTTTATCAAAAACTTCTATAAATGTTTTGCCAATAATTTTTCTTTTTTTCTCAGGATCAGAAACATTTTTTAAATTTTTTAAAAAAATATTAGAAGCATTTATTTTAGTAAAGTTTTTGCCAAATTTTTTGGAAAATATTTTTGAAACTTCATAAGCTTCATTTTTTCTAAGAAGACCGTGATCAACAAAAATACAATAGAGATTTTTGTTAACGGCTTTGCTTAATAAATATGCAGTAACTGTAGAATCTACACCTCCAGATAAACCACAGATTATTTTTTTATTCTTAATTTCATTTTTTAATTCTGATACTTTATTTTCAATAAATTTTTGAATTTTGAATTTATTTTTTATATTTACAATATTGAAAACAAAATTATGAATTATTCTTGAACCAAAATCTGTATGATAGACCTCAGGATGAAATTGAAGGCAATAAATTTTATTTTTATAATTTTCAATAGATGAAATAATTCTATTATTTGATAAAGAAGTTATTGAAAAAAGTTTTGGTATTTTATTGATATTATCTCCATGAGACATCCATACTTTGATTTTTTGTTTAATAATTCCCTTAAATAAAAGTGATTTTTTCTTAATATTTATAATAGTGTGACCATACTCTCTATGCGTAGAACGTTTTACTAAACCTTTCAAATTTATTGTTACTAATTGCATACCATAACAAATTGCTAAAACTGGTTTTTTCATTTTTAAAATTTCTTGATTTAATTTTGGGGCATTTTTGTCTAGTACTGATCTAGGTCCTCCAGATAATATGAATGCAGATGGTTTGATTTCATTTAAAATTTTTTTTGTAATTTTATTAAAAGGATAGACAAGACAGAAGACTTCTAACTCCCTGATTCTTCTTGCAATTAATTGTGTATATTGTGATCCATAATCTACAATTAAAATAGTTTCTAATCTACTCTTCATTCAATCTAAATCCTCTCGATATTATAAATATTTCACTTGATTCTTGTCTTGAAGATTTTGGCTTAAAATACTCAATTTTATCAAACATTTTTTTAAGTATCTTTATAATTTCCTTTTCTTCCTCTCCCTTCCAAATTTTGAATATAAATGATCCCTGATTTTTTAATATTATTTCTAATCTGTCTATAACTTCATATATTAATTGACTTATCCTCAGATGATCTGTTGATTGATGACCAGTTGTATTAGGAGCTACATCAGATAAAACTAAATCAAATTTATTTTTTAAATTAATAAAATTATATTTTAAAAAATCTTCTCTATAGAAAGTTATAGATTGATTATTTATTTTCATATCTAATAAATCAAAACAGGTTATATTAGTCTTTGGATTGTAATTTAAGATAACTTGAGTCCAACCTCCTGGAGAAGATCCAAGTTCTAGTATTTCTTTAGAATTTTCAATAATTTTATATTTTTGCTCAATCTCTTCTAGTTTAAACGATGCTCGATTAATATACCCTAACTGTTTAGCTTTCTTTACAAACTGATCATTTTTTTGTCTATTAACCCAGTTTTTTGATTTCATAAAAGATAATAAAGTTAACAAAAAATTGTTTTTTAGTAACTTTAATATATATGTTATGTACGATATTTAATGAAAAGATCAATATTTATAGCTTTCATAATACTTGCTGCCGTTGTTGGATGGATTGGTTCCGGTCAATTTTCAAACAATGTTGTTGCACAAGATGATAATACAGAATCAAGCACTGAAACAGAAACTTCATCTTCTCAAGATACAGAAAATAATGATAATGAAGAATTTAGATTTTCTGTTGAAACAAAGGTATTTACTTCCAGTTTAATAGATCAATCTATTGAATTACAAGGTCAAACTATTCATAATAAAAAAATTGATGTTAAATCTGAAACATCTGGCAACATAGATAATATTGAATTTGCAAGAGGAGATAGAGTATCTCAAAATGCTGAAATGATTACAATCTCACTAGAGGATAGAAATGAAAAGCTTTCTAGTGCAAAAAAAGATTTAGAAAGACTTAATAAAGAATTAATTTTAAATGAAAAAAACAGAGATAATCTACTTAGACAAAATGTTGAAAGAATTGAATTGTACGAAATTGAATATGCATCTGCAAAACAATTAATTGACAAAGGTTTAAGCTCAAAATCAAAATTAAGTTTAGCATCTTTTAATCTTGCCAATGCTCAAGCTGATAGAGAAGATATTAAAATAAAATTTGAATCTACCTTAGCCAACCTTGAAGCTCAAATTTCAAATGTAAAATCAATTTTAAAGAACATAAAACTTGATATAGAAAAAACTGCTATCAAGGCACCATTTGATGGAATTATTTCAGAAAAAATGGTTGAGGAAACTGAATTCATATCAATAGGAACTCCCCTATTTACTATAATTGATTTAGATCCTATCAAGATTGAAGGTTATTTATCTGAATTTGATGTAAATAAAGTGAGTGTTGGTACTAAAGCTTTAATCGAAGATAGTAATGGTATTAAAAAAAATGGAATAATATCTTTTATTTCTCCATCGGCTGAAACTAGTACTAGAACATTCGAAATTACTATTGAAGCTGATAACAAAGATCTTTCTTATAAAAGTGGTATAACAACTAAAATTGTTATCAAAGGCTCAGAACTTAAAGCTCACAAAATACCACCTTCTATATTAACTTTATTAGATGACGGAACTGTAGGTGTTAAAGCTGTAGATAATGATAATAAAGTTACTTTCTATCCAACCAAAACAATTAAAGATACAATAGATGGCATGTGGGTTTCTGGATTACCAGAAACAGTAAATTTAATTGTAAGTGGTCAAGAATATATAAGTATTGGTGAAACAATAAACTAATCTAAATGAAGATTGATATTATAGACTATGCAATTAGCCATTCCCGAGTTTTCATGGGAATACTTATTTTTATTATTTTTTCAGGTGCATCTACTTACATCACAATGCCGAAAGAATCATCTCCTGATGTAAGCATACCAATAGTTTATATTTCACTAAGTCAAAATGGTATTTCTGCACAAGACTCTGAAAGGCTTTTAGTTAAACCAATTGAAGACGAAGTTAAAACTGTTGAAGGAGTAAGAGAGGTAAGATCAACGGCTTATTCAGGTGGGGGTAATGTTTTATTAGAATTTGATGCTGGATTTAATTCTGATCAAGCTATGGTTGATATTAGAGATAAAGTTGATAGAGCTAAGGGTGACCTACCTAGTGAAGCAGATGAACCAACTGTTAACGAAGTTAATATAAGTACATTTCCTATCTTATCTATTTCTTTAAGCGGAGACGTGCCTAATAGAACTCTTCAAGATTTAGCAGATATTTTGCAAGATGATATAGAAACAATTCCTAGTGTTTTAGAAGCTAAAATAGGCGGTAAAAGAAATGAGCAGGTTGACATATTAATTAATCCAACTGCAGTTGATAGCTATGGCATCAATCTTGAGAGTCTAATTAATATTGTTAGAGAAAATAATAAAATGGTATCTGCTGGTGGTCAAGACACTGGTGACGGAAGTTTTGATATTAAAGTTCCAGGTTTATACGAAACTATTGAAGATGTATTAAATACTCCAGTTAAAACTAATGGAGATTCAGTTATAACTTTCAGAGATATTGCTGAAGTTAAAAGAACATTCGAAGATAGGCAATCTTACGCAAATGTAAATGGATCTAATTCAATAACTATTGATGTTTCCAAAAGAATTGGTGAAAATATTATCAATACTATTGAAGAAGTAAAAAGAATAACTGCAGTTACTGCTAAAAGTTTTCCGGAAAATGTTGAAATCTCTTTTGGAAATGATCAATCAAAAGGAATTAAAACTATGTTAAATAGTCTGCAAAATAACGTCATAGCAGCTATAATCCTTGTTTTAATTATTATTTTAGGAGCTTTAGGTGTTAGATCTGGTTTATTAGTTGGTGTATCTATTCCAGGATCGTTTTTATCAGGTTTATTAGCTCTTTCTGTAATGGGTTTTACTATTAATATAGTTGTATTATTTGCTCTAATTTTATCTGTAGGACTATTAGTCGATGGAGCAATTGTTGTTGTTGAATATGCAGATAGAAAAATGAAAGAAGGACTTGGTGTAAAAGATGCTTTCGCAAATGCATCAAAAAAAATGTCACTACCAATTATATCATCGACTGCAACTACCCTGGCAGCCTTTTTACCTTTAATATTCTGGCCTGGTATAGCTGGTGAATTTATGAAATATTTACCAATAACACTTATATGTGTTCTTATTTCTTCTTTGTTTATGGCATTACTGTTTGTCCCAGTTTTAGGATCTATTTTAAATACTGTTTCAAGAATACTTTTACAATTTATTGTACCATTACTAATATCATTAATTTTTTACAATCTATTATCTTATGGATTTGGATTATTAAATCTTGAAAGATTTAGTTTATTTATAACAATTGGAAAATATTTACTCAGCTTTGCTTTGTTTATATTTGTATTTATAAGAATTATACCAAGAGTTTATAAAATTTCAGAAAATGTAAATTCTACAGATAAATTAGTTTCTAAAAATGCAAAAATCTTATCTTCAGAATCAAATGAACCTGTTTTAAACGTAACTGGTTTTGTTGGATTTTATGCAAAAGTATTAAACTTCTTATTATTTCATCCTTTAAAGGTGATGATTAGTGCTTTAGTAATTTTAATTGCTGTAAACTACACCTATACTAAAGTTGGAGAAGGTGTAGAATTTTTCCCTGATGTTGAGCCAGATCTCGCAAAAATCGTAGTTTTTGCAAGAGGTAATCTCTCAGTTGAAGAAAAAAAAGATTATGTATCAAGAGTCGAGAATATTATTTTAAAGCTTCAATCGGAAAGACAAGAATTTAAAAATATTTATTCTTTAAGTGGAAATGTAAGTGAACAATCAGAGGCATCAGAAGACTTTATAGGATCAATAAGTTTAGAATATACAGATTGGGATAAAAGAAGAAAATCTAAAGTAATTCTAGCAGAAATTTTGGAAGCCACAAAAAGTATAAATGGAATCAAAGTAGAATCAAGAGAGCAACAAGGTGGTCCTGGTGAAGGTAAACCAATTAACATTAAATTAACAAGTGATAACAAACAACTTTTAATTGCTGAAGGAATTAAGCTTAAAAAATTTATGGATAGTTATCCAAATTTAATGAATGTTGAAGATAATTTACCAGCACCTGGGATTGAATGGGAAATTAATGTAGATAGAAAACAAGCATCTAAATTTGGAGCTAACATTACATCAATTGGTAATGTGATTAAACTTGCAACAAATGGTCTTAAACTTGGCGAATATAGACCTGATGATAGTAATGAAAGTATACCACTTTATCTGCGTTATCCAAACGAAGGAAGAACATTAGATAGAATTGATAACTTAAGAGTAACTACTTCAAATGGTTTAGTTCCAATATCCAATTTTGTGGAAATTGTTCCAAATAGTAGAACAGGAAATATAATTAGAGTAGACTCAAAAAATGCAATAAATATTCAGGCAGATGTAGAGCCTGGAACTTATCCGGATGGAAAAGTAAAAGAACTTGAGTACGTATTAGGAATTTCAGATACTGCTCCGTCTTGGAGAGGAAGAACATTAGATTTACCACGTTATGAATTAGATAATAAAGTAAGGGCAGAACTTATTGGAGAAAACGAAGACCAAAAAGAAGCTCAAGAGTTTTTAACAGGAGCTTTTGGTGTAGCTTTATTTTTAATGCTAATGATACTTCTTTTACAGTTTAATAGCTTTTATAGTGCATTCTTAATTCTTTTTGCAGTAGTTATGTCCACAGCTGGTGTATTTATAGGTTTAATGGTGACAGCACAGCCATTTGGTATTGTTATGTCAGGAGTTGGAGTTATTGCTCTAGCCGGAATAGTGGTAAATAATAATATTATATTAATTGATACATTTGATTTTTTAAAGACTAAAACATCAAATATTAGAGAAGCTATTATCAAAACAGGAGCACAGAGACTGAGACCAGTTTTACTTACAACAACTACAACAGTACTAGGTTTATTACCTATGGTAACAATGACAAATGTTGACTTTATATCTAGAGAAATAACAAGAGGGTCACCTGACACTCAGTGGTGGGTTCAATTATCAACAGCTATAGTATTTGGACTTCTCTTTGCAACATTTCTAACATTAGTTGTTACACCATCTGCTTTAATGTTTAGAGAAAACATGAAGAATTGGTATAAGAAAAAAATTTCTAATTAAATTTTTTTTAAATAAACTTTTAAATATATGACAATTAAATCAATTACTATCTATTGTTCATCTTCAGATAAATTAAGTAATAAATATTATCAAGATGCAGAAGAAATTAGCAAATTAATATCATCATTTAAAATAAATATTGTCTACGGTGGGGCAAAAGTTGGTATTATGGGTGTGATTGCTAAGACAGCAAAAAAATATAAAAATAGAGTTATGGGAGTAATTCCAAATTTTTTATCTGATAGAGAAATAATTTTTGAAAATATAGATGAATTAAAAATAGTGGATAATATGTCTGAAAGAAAAAAATTACTCTTTGAGTTTGGTGATGCATATTTAGCATTACCAGGGGGAACAGGAACTTTAGAAGAAATAGTAGAAGTTGTATCTTGGAAAATAATGGGGATTCATAATAAGCCAATAATATTTTTTAATAAAAATAATTTCTGGGATAATCTATTTCAGCAATTTAAATTTTTTGAAGATGAAAAATTTTCAAATAAAAATTTACAAAACAGTTTTCACATTATAGATACGGTTGATCAATTAAAAAATATATTAATTAAATGGCAAAAATAAAAGTTAAAAATCCTGTAGTTGAAATGGATGGAGATGAAATGACCAGAATTATCTGGGAGTATATCAAAGAACAATTAATTTTGCCCTATCTTGATATAGACATTAAATATTTTGATCTTGGAGTGATTAAAAGAGATGAGACAAATGATCAAATCACCATAGATGCTGCTGAAGCAGTGAAAAAATATGGTGTAGGAATAAAATGCGCAACAATTACTCCTGATGAAAATCGAGTAGAGGAATTCAAATTAAAACAAATGTGGCGTTCTCCGAATGGAACAATAAGAAATATACTAGGAGGAACAATATTTAGACAGCCAATTATATGCAAAAATGTTCCAAGAATAATTACGAACTGGAACCATCCAATTGTAGTTGCTAGACATGCCTTTGGTGATCAATATAGAGCTACTGACACATTAATTAATAAACCAGGGACACTTAAAATGGTTTTTGAACCTAAAGATGGATCTGAAGGATTTACAAAAGATGTATATGAATTTGAAAAATCTGGCGTAGCCCTATCAATGTATAACTTAGATAATTCAATTAAAGACTTTGCTAGAGCTTGTTTTAATTATGGGCTTAACCTTGGTTGGCCAGTTTACCTTTCTACTAAAAATACTATTTTAAAAGTCTACGATGGAAGATTTAAAGATTTATTTCAGGATGTATTTGATACTGAATTTAAAAATAAGTTTAATGAAAAAGATATAGTTTATGAGCATAGATTAATCGATGATATGGTGGCCTCAGCTTTAAAGTGGGAAGGTAATTTTATTTGGGCTTGTAAAAATTATGATGGAGATGTTCAATCAGATTCTGTTGCTCAAGGATTTGGATCACTAGGTTTAATGACAAGTGTGTTAATGACCCCAGATGGTAAAACAGTAGAAGCTGAGGCTGCACATGGAACTGTTACAAGACATTATAGAAATCATCAGAAAGGTATAGAAACTTCAACTAATCCTATTGCATCAATCTTTGCTTGGACAAGAGGTTTAAGTTTTAGAGGAGAATTTGATGGTAATAATGAATTAATAAATTTTGCTAAAAAATTAGAAGAAACGTGTATCAAAACTGTAGAAAGTGGCGAAATGACAAAAGATCTAGCAATATTAATAAACAAAGATCAGAAATGGTTAAACACTCAAGATTTTTTAAGTGCAATAAAAAACAATTTTCAAATTAATTAATAGAATTTAATTTATCTTCTACGTATTTTATACTTTCATTAATTTGACTAACATCTGATCCTCCTCCTTGAGCAAGATCTTTTCTACCACCACCACCCTTGCCACCTAGAATAATCGAAATTTCTCTTATTTCTTTTGAAGCATCAAAAAGGTCTGTAATATCTTCAGTAACTCCTAGCACTATAGATAGTTTGTTATCATTATTTGAAATTATTAACGAAACACTATTTTTGTTATATTGTTTTTTTTGCTCATCAATAAATGTTTTCAAAGATTTATTAGGGTAGTCTTCAGCAATCAAGTATATAAAATTTAATTCTTTGATTTTTTTTACAACAATATTATCAATATTTTTTGATATAGACATATTTTTTTTTAATTTTTCGTGTATCTGAATTAATTCTTTAATTAACAAACCTTTGTCTTCAGACTGATTTTTAAAATTATAATCAGCATTAATATTTTTAATTTTATTCTTTAAATCTTCAATTTGATTATCTTGGTTTTTATTTTTTTCTAATAAATTTCTTTCTATTTCTTTAATATATTTATCCACTGCAACATTAGATACGGCCTCTATTCTTCTTATTCCAGATGCAACACTAGATTGATTAGTTATTTTAAATTTACTTATTTCCCCTAATTTAACAACATGAGTTCCTCCGCATAATTCTTTTGAAAAGAATGATTCATTTTCTTGACCCATTGTTACTACTCTTACTTCATCGCTATATTTTTCTCCAAACAATGCCATCGCACCTTCTTCAATAGCTTTTTTTTGATCCACAATTTTAATTTTAACAATTCCATTTTTTTGAATTTGATCATTTACAATTTCTTCAATATTCATGAGTTGATCTTTTTCAATTGGATTATTGTGGCTAAAATCAAATCTAAGTTTTTCTGAATTTACAAGTGAGCCCTTTTGCGTGACATGCTTGCCCAGTATTTTTCTTAGAGCAGCATGTAATAAATGAGTTGAAGAATGATTATATTTAATAAAATCTCTATTCACTGTATTAATGCTTGCTTTAATGGTATCTTCAATTTCGCATTCACCACTAATTACTTTACCTTTGTGAAGAAAATAGTTTCCAAATATTTTTGTAGTATTGTTTACTTCAAATTTAAAGTTATCATTTTCAAAAAAACCATGATCTCCCACTTGACCACCACTTTCTCCATAAAAAGGTGTTTGATTTAATATTATAATTGCTTCTTGATCTTTTTTAATTTTATCTACTGACTTACTTTCTGATATAATTGAAATTATTTTACAATCAGCTTCCATATCAGAATATCCTAAAAATTCTGTTGGCTCTATTTTAGAAGTTATTTCAAACCAAATGCCTTCATCCTCTATGTCTCCTGTGCCTTTCCAGCTTTGTCTCGCTCTTTCCTTTTGATCTAACATTTTTTGTTCAAATGTTTTTATATCGACTTCAATATTTTTACTTTTCAAATAATCTTGTGTTAAATCTAAGGGAAATCCATAGGTGTCGTATAATTTAAATGCTACTTCTCCATTAAATATATTTGATGAGTTAGAAATTTCCTCATCTAAAATTTTTATTCCTTTTTCAACAGTTTCCTTGAATTTAGTTTCTTCATTCATTAATGTATTAGTAATGAGATCTTTTGCTCTATCTAATTCAGGATATGAATTTTTAATTCCATCTAAAAAAATAGGGAATAGCTTATGAAATACAGGTTCTTTATTACCTAAAGAATGAGCGTGTCGCATTCCCCTTCTCATTATTCTTCGTAAGACGTAACCTCTACCTTCATTTGAAGGCATTACTCCATCAGCAATTAAAAAAGAAGAAGATTTTAAGTGATCTGCTATTACTCTGTGACTAGGATTTGTTATTGAACTTTCATCGCCGCATAGTTTTGTTGATTCATTTATAATTGGTTGAAATAAATCTGTTGAATAATTATCGTTAGAACCATCTAGAAGAGCTGTCATTCTCTCTAATCCCATTCCAGTATCTATGGAGGGTTTTGGTAGGTTTATTCTCTCAGATTTAGATATTTGCTCATATTGCATAAATACTAAATTCCATATTTCTATAAATCTATCACCATCTTCGTTTGGAGAACCTGGAGGGCCTCCTTCGTATTTATCACCATGATCATAAAATATTTCAGAACATGGACCGCAAGGACCAGTTTCACCCATTGACCAAAAATTATCAGAAGTACTTATTTTAATGATTTTATTTTCAGACAATCCAGCTATTTTTTTCCATAAATCAAAAGCTTCCTGATCATCAGAATAAACAGTTACTAATAATCTATCTTTATTTATTGCATATTCTTTAGTAATTAGATTCCATGCTAGTTCTATGGCCAACTCTTTAAAATAATCTCCAAAAGAGAAATTTCCTAACATTTCAAAAAAAGTATGGTGTCTTGTCGTGTATCCTACATTTTCTAAATCATTGTGCTTGCCGCCTGCTCTTACACATTTCTGAGCAGTAGTCGCTCTGTTGTAATCTCTTGTCTCTTTACCTGTAAAAATATTTTTAAATTGTACCATTCCAGAGTTAGCAAACATTAGAGTAGGATCATTATCTGGCACTAGAGAACTAGAATGAATAACCTTATGTCCATTTTTTTTAAAATAATTGAGAAATGCTGACCTTATCTGATTTGAATTCATGAAAAGGTATTATAACTTGAAAACTCTATTGTCTAAATAAAAAAGCGCCTATTTTGAAATAGGCGCCAAACAAAAATAATATTTACTATTCTTTTATTTCTTCAGCTTCTTTTTCTTTTTCTTTATTCTCTACTTTTCCTTCCATCATAGCTTTTTCAACTATTCCAGCATTTTGTAGAATTTGATTTTCAATTTCTTTAGCTATAGTAGGATTGTCATTAAGAAAGTTTTTAACGTTTTCTCTACCTTGTCCTATTTTAGTATTTTTGTATGCAAACCATGATCCAGATTTATCAATAATTTCTGCTTTGACACCTAAATCAACTAATTCACCTAATTTAGATATACCCTCTCCGTACATTATATCAAATTCAACAACTTTGAATGGAGGCGCAACTTTATTTTTAACTATCTTTACTCTAGTTTGATTTCCAATGATTTCATCTTTATCTTTAATTGCACCAATTCTTCTAATGTCCATTCTTACAGAAGAATAAAATTTTAAAGCATTACCGCCTGTAGTTGTCTCAGGACTACCAAACATAACGCCAATTTTCATTCTAAGTTGATTTATGAATACAACTAAAGTGTTTGATTGGGCGATAGAACTTGTGAGTTTTCTTAAAGCCTGACTCATCAATCTAGCTTGTAAACCAGGTAATGAATCTCCCATATCGCCTTCTAATTCAGCTCTTGGTACAAGTGCTGCAACTGAGTCTATAATTAGCACATCAATACCTCCAGATTTAATTAAAGAATCAGCAATTTCTAAACCTTGTTCTCCTGTATCAGGCTGAGAAATTAATAATTCTTCTAAATTTACACCTAATTTCTTTGCATATGCTGGATCTAAAGCATGCTCTGCATCTATAAATGCGCAGTTACCGCCTTGTTTTTGTGACTCTGCAACAATATGAGTAGCTAAAGTAGTTTTACCAGAACTTTCAGGTCCATAAATTTCAATAATTCTCCCTTTTGGAACTCCTCCAATACCAAGAGCTATATCAAGCCCTAATGAACCGGTAGATATTGCTTCGATATCTACGTTTGTTTTAGAGCCCAATTTCATTATTGAGCCTTTTCCATAATTTTTCTCTATTAGGCTTACAGCAGCTTCTAGAGATTTACTTCTGTTTTCTTTATCCATTGAATTTTCGTTATTTACTACTTTTAATTTAGCTTGAGACATTACATTTCTCCATTAATTTCCTATGTTTTTATTAAGATTCTTGCAAATCATGTTTACTTGTACACGTTTTGTTCTATTTTTAAAAGTTCTATTTTTGTTCTTTTATGAAAATTTGATTAAAATATTGAAAAATATGAATTATTTATAATTAATAAAATTTCAATATTTCTTGAATAAATAAAATCATTTGATAAATCAGCAGCTTTTTAAAATTATGACTAAAATACCTAAAAATTATAAACCAACTCAGAAAGAAAAATTCATGAATGCCAAAATGAAAGAATATTTTAGGCAAAAATTAGTTAATTGGAAACAAGATTTACTTAAGGAGTCATCTCAAACTTTAAATAATCTTCAGAATGAGAATGAAGCAAAACCCGACATAACAGATAGAGCATCTGAAGAAATAGATAGATCTTTCGAACTTAGAACTAGAGATAGAGAAAGAAAGCTAATTAATAAAATTGATGCCGCCCTTCAAAGAATTGAAGATGGTTCATATGGTTATTGCGATGAAACAGGTGATCCAATTAGCATCAAAAGATTAGAAGCAAGACCAGTTGCAACATTGAGCTTAGAAGCTCAAGAAATGCATGAAAAAGCAGAAAAAAGAATTAGTTAATTTTTTTTAATGTCAGATTTTTATATAGGTGATCTTACACCAGGTACTTTTGTTGTAAATGCCAGCAAAGAAAAAGAATGGGGAATTGGTCAAGTACAATCATGTATTAATAATATAGTTACAATTAATTTTGAAAATGTTGGAAAAAAAACTATTAACCCTAGAGAAGTTGAATTAAAAATAATTAATATAAATGCAACTAATTGATCAGTATTTAAGAAAAGTAAATTATCTCAGAGTATCTGTTACAGATAGATGTGATCTGAGATGTGTTTATTGTATGAAAGAAAAAATGCAATTTCTCCCACGAAAAGACATACTTACTTTAGAAGAAATTGAAAGATTATGTGACAACTTTATAGAACTCGGAGTTGAAAAAATTAGATTAACTGGGGGTGAGCCTTTGGTAAGAAATGATATTGTAAAATTAATTGAAAAACTTAATAACAAAAAAGAAAAAACAAATCTAAAGGAAATAACACTGACAACAAATGGTACATTATTAAAAAAATATGCCAAACTACTGAAGCTAAATGGTATTAATAGGATTAATGTTTCTCTAGATACAATTAATCCTGAAAAATATAATAAAATAACAAGATTTGGAAATATTGAAAAAGTTTTTGACGGAATTAATGAAGCACTTGATAACAATATTAAAATTAAAATTAATACTGTAGTAATTAAAGATTTTAATGAAAATGAAATTGAAGGATTAATAAATTGGACTAGTAATAAAAAAATTGATCTTACATTTATCGAAGTAATGCCAATGGAAGAAACAGATATATCAAGAGAATATCAGTTTATCTCATTATCTGATACTTTTTCAAAACTAGACAAAATATATAATTTTTCTAAAATTGATTATAGTACTGGAGGTCCAGCAAGATTTTATACTAGTGATTTAGTTTCTAATAAAATTGGGTTTATAAGTCCTTTAACAAATAATTTTTGTGCCTCTTGCAATAGAGTAAGAATATCAAGCACTGGTAAACTTTTCATGTGTCTTGGTCAGAATGGCTTTGTTGATTTTAGAGATATAATGAGAAAAGATTATAGTGATGATTATATAAAAGAAAAAATTAAGTTTGCCCTTAATATTAAACCAAAACAACATGATTTTATGATTGGAGAAAAGATTAATAAATATATGAAAAGACATATGAATGTAACAGGTGGGTAATGAAATTTCATTTTTTATCATCAAACAATCCTGAAGCAAAAAATACAGAAAAAAAACTAACAGAATTATTTGGACAAAATTCTGTTGAAGATGCCGACTACATTATTCCAATTGGAGGCGATGGATTACTTTTAAAATCGCTTCATAATTTTAATAAACTAAACAAACCGTTTTTTGGAATAAACTTTGGTTCTATTGGTTTTTTAATGAATAATCTTAGTAATGAAAATTTAAATGATATGATTGCCAATGCTAAAAAATCTACATTTAAACCATTAAAAATGACTGCACAAAGTGTAAATAATGAAATCTTTGAGGCATATGCTTATAATGAAGTTTCTCTTATGAGACAGACTCATTTGGCATCAAAAATTAAAATTAAAATAAATGAGAAAGTAAAAATGGAAGAGTTGATATGTGATGGCGTTTTATTATCTACTTCAGCAGGAAGTACGGCTTATAATCTATCCGCACACGGTAGTATTCTACCTTTAGACTCAAATATACTTGCATTAACTCCAATTAGTGCCTTTAGACCAAGGAGATGGAGAGGTGCTCTGTTATCTGAAATTAGTAAAATTGATTTTGAAGTGTTAAATAATGATGAACGCTTATCTAGCGTAACAGCAGACAATGTTGAGTTTAGAGATATTAGTAAAGTTAATGTTGTTTCTTCAGATGAAAATAAATGTACTGTATTGTTTGACAGTAAGCACTCTATTGAGGATAAAATTTTGAATGAGCAGTTTAATTTTTAAAATCAAATTTTTTTAAAAATACAAATCTTGTTGCCATCTAAATCCCTTAGATATGCATAATAATCTTTACCATGTCTGGGCCCTGGCATCCCTTCATCTTTTGCTCCAAGACTAATTCCAATTTTATAAAATTCATTAACAGTTTTTTTAGAATTAGCTTTAAAAGTAATCATTGTACCATTTCCTATGGTTGCTTTTTTTTTGTTATGAGGTCTAATCAAATATAATTCTATTTTTTTAGGAGTTTCTTTTTTAGCATAACCAAAATAACGATTATGAGATAATACTTTTTTAATTTTTAGAGGTTTTAAAATTTTACTATAAAATTTAGAAGATTTTTTTAAATTATTTGTTCCAATGGTAATAAAAGCAAACATAATTTAGACATTGGTAGCCTCGGCCGGACTTGAACCGGCACTCCCAAAAGGGCAAGGATTTTAAGTCCTTTGTGTCTACCATTCCACCACGAGGCCTATTTCTGGACTAATATCAAACTATAGAACTTTTTCCACCATTTAATTCAATCATCTTTGTTATATCATCAACTATTGGTTGGATAGATTTCATATCCCATGATGAAACAACTATGTTAACGCCACCTGTCTTAGCTGCAAGATTAAAATATGGGTAACTACCGATTGATGCATTTGCATAATTGTTTTGAATATTTTTTAAATTTTTTGCAATTTTACTTTCATATAAATTAGTATTAATTGTTGTAACAAGTTTTGGGTTACCTTTTTTAATTTTTTTAATTAATTCCTCAAACATAACTTGCATTATTTCTGGCACACCGGGTAAAACATAAATATTTTTTACAATAAATCCTGGTGCAGCGGTCATTGGATTTAAAATAAGCTCTGAACCAAATGGCATTTTTGCCATCCTTTGCCTGCTTTCATTAAATTCACCTTTTGGATAATAATTTTCAAGAATTTCAAAAGCCATTTTATTTGTTTCATATTGTAAATTAAAGGCTGCAGATATACTTTCTGAAGTTATATCATCATGTGTTGGTCCAATTCCTCCAGTAGTAAAAACATAAGAATATTTTGAGCTATACTTTAAAACATTTTCAATTATTGTTTTTTTATCATCCTGAATAACAATAACTTCTACTAACTTTATACCAGCTTCTAATAATTTTTTTGCAATATAATTTGAGTTTGTATCTTGAGTTCTACCAGAAAGTATTTCATCGCCAATAACAATAACACCTGCAGTAAAAGAACTCATATGATTAATTGATATTTTCTATATATTATTTATTAATCGTAAGTAATTATTTTTTAAATGAGAAATAACAATATCCCTATACATACGAAAAAAGATTTTGAAGGCATGAGAGAAGCTGGTTCTTTAGCTGCTGATGTTCTAGATTCTTTAAATAAAAAGATTGTTCCAGGTATAAGCACTCAAGAAATAAATGACATATGTCATGATCAAATTATTCAAAACAAAGCAATACCTGCTCCTTTAAATTATAAAGGTTTTCCAAAATCAGTTTGTACATCTGTTAATCATGTTGTGTGTCACGGAATTCCTTCTGAAAGAAAAATTCTATCTGATGGTGATATAGTAAATGTAGATGTAACAGTTATTCTAAATGGTTGGTATGGTGATAGTTCGAGAATGTTTGTTGCAGGCAAGACAAATAAAAAAAATTATGAATTTTTAAAAACAACTTATGAATCTTTATTAATTGGTATTAGTGAAGCTAAACCTGGTAAGCATATTGGTGATATTGGAAATAAAATTCAGAAACTTGCAGAAGGAAAAGGTTATTCTGTAGTAAGAGATTTTTGTGGTCATGGAATTGGAAAAGAATTTCATACTCCGCCTAGTGTTTTACATTTTGGAGAACCAGGTGAAGGACCAATGTTAGAACCTGGAATGTTTTTAACAATTGAACCAATGATTAATTTAGGTGGATGGCAAACAAAAATACTAAATGATGGATGGACAGCTGTAACAAAAGATAAATCTTTATCTGCTCAATTCGAGCATACAATTGGAATAACAGAAGAAGGAAATGAAATATTTACATTGTCTAAAAATAATACAGCTTTTCCAATAAAGGATGTATAAGTAGAAAAAATGATACCTAGATATAATAGACCTAAAATTGAAAAGATTTGGTCATTAGAAAATAAATTTACAATTTGGACAGAGATTGAGTGTTTGATTGCAGAAAAACAAGCAATACTCGGCGTTATTCCAAAAAAAGCAGCAAAAGAAATAAGAAATAAAGCAAAATTTAATATTAAAGAAATAGAAAAAATTGAAAA
>CABYXC010000017.1 GCA_902522865.1 uncultured Alphaproteobacteria bacterium
TTTTATGAATGAACAATTTAAAGATAAGGTCATTATAGTAACAGGAAGTACACAAGGTAGTGGTGCTGAAACAGCGAGATTATTAGCTGGCAGAGGTGCTAAAGCAATTACAATTTGTGGGAGACAAGAAAATAAAGGTCTTGAAGTTAAAAATCAGATTGAAAAATTAGGCACTGAGTGTTTGTATATAAAAGCAGACCTTAAAAATGTTGATGATTGCAAAAAAATTGTTTCAGAAACTGATAAAAAATTTGGAACGATAAATTCTTTAATTAATGTTGCTGGATATACAGAAAGAGGTACAATTTTAAGTGCTACTCTAGAAAATTATGAAAATAATTATAATATAAATACCCGTGCGCCTTTCATATTAATGCAAGAGACAATTAAAATAATGATTAGAGATAAGAACAAAGGAACAATTGCAAATGTATTATCTATGGCAATGTATAGTGGTATGCCATTTATTGTTGCTTACAGTGGGTCAAAAGCTGCTTTAGCTACAATGACAAAAAATATTGCAAATTCTGTTGCTAGTTATCAAATAAGAGTAAATGCGTTAAATATTGGATGGACAGATACTCCTGCTGAACATGATATACAGACAAGAGTTCACAAAAAAAATCCTAATTGGTTGAAAGATGAAGAAAAAAAAGTTCCTTTTAATAGATTGATTAAACCTATTGATGTAGCAAAAGGATTAGCATTTATGTGCTCAGAAGAATCTGGATTAATGACAGGCAGTGTAATTGATTTTGATCAAACAGTACATGGTTGGCACTCTTATTCGGCATATGAAACAAGATTATTGGATGATTCTTTATTAGGAGAATAATTAGTTTTTTATTTTTCAACCTTTTTTTAATTTTTAACTATATTTTATAATTTACACAAATTTAAATATTAATTAAAAAACTAAAAATGGGAAAAAAAATCATTTCTATTAATGAAGGAAAATTATCAGATTTTAAACTTCATAGTATTTGGCTTCGTGAGAGATTAAATGGGAGTGAATTTGTAGACCAAAATAATCTACAACGATTGTATGAACCAAGCCTATTAGATGATGATTTATTAATAAATACTCATAGTGTTAATGAAAATATATTAAATGTTGAATTTAGTGATGGAGCAAAAGGATCTTTTAATATCGATGATCTTTATAATGAAATCAACAATATAGATGTCATACCTGAAAAAAAAATATGGGATGTCAGTGAACATAATTTGGAAATTTTTGATAATAATAAAATCTTTGAAAATAAAAATGAACTTATCAAGATGCTTAAAGTATTTTATCAATATGGTTACGTAATAATCGAAAATACAAAAGCAGAAGAAAATGAAGTTATAAATTTTGCTGAAAAATTAGGCCCAGTCCGAGCAACAAATTTTGGAAAATTATTTAACGTTGTCTCAAAACCAAATCCAAATGATCTTGCTTATACTGCATTAGAGTTAACATCGCATTCAGATAACCCATATAGAAAGCCTGTTCCTGGAATTCAATTACTTCATTGTATTGCTAATGAATCTTCAGGAGGCGATTCAAGTTTAGTTGATGGTTTTAGTGTTGCAAATTTTTTAAAACTTAATCAACCTGAATTTTATGAAGTATTATCTAAAACTAATGTTACTTTTAAATTTACAGATATTGATACTATTTTAGTTGATGAAGCAAAATTAATTGAACTTGATCATAATAATAATTTTAGACAAATACGATTTAGTGGAAGACTTGATTATGTCCCATTATTAGACGAAAATAATCTTGATCTTTTTTATAGAGCTAGAAAATATATGTTTAAACTTTGTAATTCTGATGATTTCAAAATTAAATTTAGATTATCTAAAGGAATGATTGCAATGTTTGATAACTTGAGATTATTACATGGAAGAACTAAATTTGATCCAAATACTGGCTTTAGACATCTACAAGGATGTTATGTTGACCATGATGTAACTGAAGGTAAGCTTAGAAGGTTATTAAAACCCTAATTGACTTCGAAGATCTTTTCAGCAGGATAAAAATTTAATATTTTACTATACCAATTACTAAAATTATTTCCTTCAATTAATGAAACTGTAAAACCACCAAATCCACCACCAGTCAATCTGGCGCCTAGAGCACCACATTCAACTGATCTCTGAACAATTAAATCAACATCTAAAGTAGATGCTTCAAAATCTTTAGAATATGATTCGTGACTTTCATTCATTAATTTTCCAAACTCCTGAATATTATTTTCTATTAAATTTTTTTTCGCATTAATCACTCTATCATTTTCAAAAACTACGTGCTTTGCTCTTTTTGCTATAGTATTATTGTCAAATTTATTTGTTTGAAAATTTTCTTTTTTAACTTCACCTAAATATTCTACACCAAGTTTTTTCTCAGCCTCTTGGAGTTCAGCAAATCTTTCATTATAAGAGCTATCTCTTAAATTACGTTGTACTTCAGAGTCAATCAAACAAAATTTCCAATTTTCTGGAAAATTAATAAGTTCGTATTCTAAATTCTTACAATTCATAAAAAATGCTTTGCCATGAATACCAATAGAAGAAACCATTTGATCCATTATTCCACCAGAAACACCTATATAGTTGAATTCTACTTTCTTTGCTAATTTTGCAATTTCTGGATCTTTGATTTTTGTTCCAAAAAAAGTATTAAGTGCTTTTAGTGTAGCAACACACAATGCTGAAGATGATGAAATACCTCTTTCTAAAGGTATATCAGATGAAATAAAAATGTTCAAAAATTTAGATGAAATCTTATTTTCATTAAAAAAAATATGTAAACAACCTTTTATATAATCAACCCACTCATTGCTGGTTGATTTTTTGAAATCATTGAATGTTTTTTTTTCTTCAAAATGTTGAGAATAAACTGTGAATTCATTAGAAATATTTTGAGATATCTCAATGTTATTTTTAAAATATAGAAGTGTAGGCATGACATATCCACCAGTATAATCGGTATGTTCACCAATTAAATTTACTCTTGCATGAGCACTTTCCTTTACTTCTGCGTCTATATTAAATATATCTTTAAAACTCATATAATTTCTAGTTATGACTAATCAAATTAATATATCTTTTACAAATGAAAATAAATTAAAAATTGTTCTTGATAATAAATTAGTAGATTCAAATTTGAAACTGTGTTTCTCATTAGTTTATTCAATAAAATCTATATCAGGAGGCGAAATAACTAAGCAAATTGGACGTTATTATGAGTTATCTATAAAAAAAAATACAATTTTATTAGATTTACAAATTCCTAAAATTGGTAACTTCAACCTTTCGTGTGGTCCGGAAGGTGTTTTCATTATTGATACATTAAACAATAGTAAATTAAATATAAATGTTTCAGATTTGATATTTGAAAAACCAATTAAAAAGAAAACTTATGAAGATTTAAAAACAAAAAATTTTATACCTATTATTCCTGAGCCAGAAAAAATTCATTTACAAAATAAATTTATAAATATTGAAAATAAAACATTTAATCTAAATACGGAAATTGAAATTATTTCTAATTTGCAAAATATTATTTCCAAATTGGATATTAATTTTACTTCTGAAAAAGGATTTCCAATTTTCTTTAAAAAAGATGATCAGTTATTAAACGATCAATATTTTATGCAGATAACAAAAGATAATATTGAGATTAAATATAATACTTATGGTGGAAAGCTATATGGTCTTATATCTTTAGTTCATTTAATTGATTTCTATCAAACAAAGCTTCCAATTTGTACAATACACGATAATCCAAAATATCAATGGAGAGGAATGCATCTTGATTGTGCAAGACAATTTTATACTATTGATGAAATCAAACGTTTATTTAATTACATGGCATTATTTAAGCTTAATAGATTTCACTGGCATTTAACAGATAACGAAGCGTGGAGAATTGAAATTAAAAAATATCCAGATCTAGCATTAAATGGAGGATACAGAGGATATAATTTTAAAATACCACCATTGTATGGAAGTGGTTATGATAAATATGGCGGATATTACTCACAGGAAGATATTAAAGATTTAATTATATATGCAAAAAAATTAAATATCGAGATTATGCCTGAAATTGATTTACCAGCACATTCTTGGGCATTACTAGAAATCATGCCAGAACTTAGAGAACAGTCTTCAAATATAGTTAGTGAAGATGTTGGTTCGTATAAGAATAATACAATAAATCCTTCCTTAGAAAAAACTGTAACTTTTTTAAAAGATATGTTGAATGAAGTAAGTGATATTTTCTCATATGATGTAATTCATGTTGGCGTTGATGAAAGACCAAGTAATGCGTGGGAAGGTTCTCCAGCAATTATCGAGTTTATGAAAAAAAATAATATTAAATCACAAGAGGAATATCAAGATTACTATATGAATTTTTTAATAGATTTTCTAAAATTAAAAAATAAAAGAACAGCTGCATGGAACGAGGCGGCAGTGTCTCCTCATATCGATCACGGGGTGGGTGGAAGTGCAGGAAAAATTGATAAATCATGTTTGATCTTTTCATGGGAGCATTCAGATGTTGCAAAAGAAACTACAAATAAGGGATTTGAAACAATACTTTGTCCTGGTCAAAAAACATATTTTGATATGGCTTATAACAATTCAACTGAAGAAAGAGGTATTTGTTGGGCTGCAACTATAGAAGTAAAAGATATTCATGAATGGGACCCAATAAAAGATATAAATAAATCAGAATTGATAAAAGGGTTACAAGGTCAACTGTGGTCAGAGACAATTACAGATAAAAAATTTTTTGATCAAATGATCAACCCAAGATTAGCAACTTTATCAGAAGTTGCATGGAAAGGAAAAATTTCAAGAAAATGGATAGAATTTCGTTCAGCACTTCTAAATTCTATGGATTTTTTAAAAAAATTAGGCTGGCGATATCACAATTTTTAATGTTAAAGTAAAATAAATATGAAAATAGGCGCAGTAGGTTTTGGGAGTAGAACAGCTAGTGTTTATAATGAATTTTCAAAAGTTAATCCAAATTTTGAAATGATTGCCTATGTAGATCCTCAGCCAATAGGTAAAGATTTTGCTGAGAAAAATAATTTTTTTCCAAATAAATCATATTCAAGTTTAAACGAAATGTTGAATCGAGAGAAACTAGATATGTTAATGATTGGTTCTCCTAATCATTTACATTTAGATCATATCAAGCTTGGATTAAAAGCTGGATTACAAATTTTTGCCGAAAAACCAATAGTAATAAATGAACAAGAAACTTTTGAGTTAGCTAAATTAATAAAAGAATATGGCAAAGAAAGAATTATAGTTGGCTTAGTTCTAAGATATTCGCAACAAGCAAGATCTGTAAGAAAATTATTAGATCAAAATGCTATTGGAAATATAATATCAATTGAAGCTTCAGAACATATTGTACCCTCGCATGGTGCTTTTTTTATGCGAAATTGGAGAAGAAAACAAAAATATTCAGGAGGCTTTATGCTGGAAAAATGTTGCCATGATATTGACTTCTATTCAATGATTACGAAGAGTAGACCTATTAAAGTTGCTAGTTTTGGTTCAAGAAGATCTTTTATACCAGATAATCTTCCAGAGGGTTCTCATGAACAATATACAAAAGATAGACTGAAAGGTTGGGAGTCAAAATCAAATGTCTTTGATAGTGATGCTGATATCGTCGATCATCAAGTAGCAATAATAGAATATGAAAATAAAGCAGTATTATCTTTTCACACTAATATGAAGGTTCCAGACGAATTTAGAAGATTTGCAGTTATAGGATCTACAGGAATGATTGAAGGGGATTTTGTTAGAGGATTTATGAAAGCTCATGATGAAAATAATAATGTACTTATTGACGAAGATTATGGAGCAGCCTTTGGAAAAGAAATAAAAGGTCATTATGGTGCAGACAGTTTAATGGCTAAAGACATTAATAATTATTTGTTAAAAAATAATAAAGAATTACCAGTTGGTGTAATAGAGTGTATGGAAGCAGGAATTGTAGCAATGAAAATTGATGAGTCTAGAAATACAGGTAAAGTAATTGACTTAAAAAGTACTTGGGATAAATTTGACTCTTTATTAAACTAGCATATGAAACAAAAATTAAAATCATATAATGCCCAGACTTATTTAGCATATGCTTTGATTGCTCCAGCTGCCCTTTATATAGTTCTCATTGTTGCCTGGCCGTTATTGGAAACAATCAGACTTTCATTCACAAATTCAAGTTTAGCTGGAGAAGATTATGTTGGATTTGAAAATTATCAAAAAATGCTTTCAAGTAAAAAATTTAATGGGATAGTAACTAGAACTTTTGTTTGGATGTTTTTTTCAGTGTCTTTAAAACTTATTATTGGTTTAATTGGAGCTGTTTTACTAAATGCTAATTTAAAAGGAAGATCAATATTTAGAGTTCTTGTAATGCCTCCCTGGGTAGTGCCGATTGCAATTGGAATGTTGGGTTGGTTATGGTTATACAATGGATATTTTGGAATAATTGCTGGTGTTGGAATGAGAACTGGCATTTTAGATGGTCCATTTGGTTTTCTTGCATACAAGCAAAGTGCTTTTATTTCTACAATAATAGCGGATGTTTGGGTTGGAACGCCAATGGTAACAGTTTTTTTTCTCGCCGCAATGCAAGGTGTTCCAAGAGATTTATACGAGGCAGCTTATTGCGATGGTGCTTCAAGATGGGATAGATTTTTTAAAATTACCCTTCCTCAAATAACTCCAGTAATAATTACAATGTCATTACTGTCTGCGATTTGGACTTTCAATTCATTTGAAATAATTTGGATATTAACTGAGGGTGGGCCAAGGGGTGCAACAACAACATTAATAATAGATACATACAAACAAGCTTTAGGAAATTATAAATTTGGAAGAGGAGCAGCAAGAGCTGTAGTTGTCATGATTTTATTAACTTTATTTGCTGGTTTCTACCTAGCTCTTCTTGCAAGAATAAATAAGAAAATTTCTCATGAATAAATATAATACTTTTGAAAAAATACTTATCTATTCAGGTATTTTAGTCTTTATGACTTTTATACTTCTACCATTTGTAGAAATGTTCTATGCATCTCTTCGTCCTTTGGATCATTTATTTCGTTCACCATATCAATTTTATTCTGATGATTTATCTTTTTGGGCATATAGAGAAATGTGGAATACAGTTCCAATGCTTGGAAGATATATATTTAATAGTTTTTTTTTAGCAACTTCAGTTGCAGTAATAACACTTATTTTTGTAATCCCAGCAGCATATTCTTATGCTCGTTTCAAATTTCCTTTTAAGAATTCATCTTTATATATTTTACTAGCAATAAATATGTTCTCAGGGGCAGTTCTTTTAATTCCTTTATATAAAGTTTTAAGAACTTTTGGTTTGTTGAATAGTTATCAAGCAATGATTGTACCTGGAGTAGCATTTTTAATACCTACATCTATTTGGTTATTAAAATCATACTTTGAAAAAATACCAATTGATTTAGAAGAAGCTGCTTTTGTAGATGGGGCTTCAAGAGTACAGATCCTACGTCATATAATAGCTCCACTTAGTACTCCTGGATTGGTTGTAGTTGGAATATATGCATTTATTGGCGCTTATGCACAACAGTTCTTATTTGCAATAACGTTTAATCAAAAAAAAGAATATATGCCTATTCCTTCAGGATTATATGAATTTATAGGATATCAAAGTGTTAAATGGAATGAAATGATGGCGGCTTCTCTTGTTGGGATAGCACCTGTTTTATTAGTTTTTATTTTTTTACAAAAATATATTGTTGAAGGACTAACTGCAGGAGCAGTTAAAAACTAAATTGGATAAATATAATTTATACGAAAAGATAATCTTATATTTAGGTATACTAGTTTTCATGACTTTTATACTTCTACCATTTGTAGAAATGTTCTATGCATCTCTTCGTCCTTTGGATCATTTATTTCGTTCACCATATCAATTTTATTCTGATGATTTATCTTTTTGGGCATATAGAGAAATGTGGAAAACCGTTCCAATGTTGCCACGATATATTTTTAATAGTTTTTTTTTAGCAACTTCAGTTGCAGTAATAACACTTATTTTTGTAATCCCAGCAGCTTATTCTTATGCTCGTTTCAAATTTCCTTTTAAGAATTCATCTTTATATATTTTACTAGCAATAAATATGTTTTCAGGTGCTGTACTTTTAATTCCTTTATATAAAGTTTTAAGAACTTTTGGTCTTCTTAATACATACCAAGCAATGATAGTACCAGGTGTCGCCTTCTTAATACCTACCGCAATATGGTTATTAAAATCATACTTTGAAAAAATCCCGATTGATTTGGAAGAGGCTGCATTTGTTGATGGAGCTTCAAGGGTTCAAATTTTAAGACACATTATAGCACCACTTAGTACTCCTGGCTTAGTAGTTGTTGGGATATATGCTTTTATAGGATCATATGCACAACAGTTCTTATTTGCAATAACGTTTAATCAGAAAAAAGAGTACATGCCTATTCCCTCAGGACTCTATGAATTTATTGGTTACACGACAGTTAAATGGAATGAAATGATGGCGGCTTCTCTTGTTGGGATAGCACCTGTATTAATCATTTTTCTTTTTCTACAGAAATATATTGTTGCTGGTTTGACTTCTGGAGCTGTAAAAAACTAGAGAAATACTTAAAATCTAACTTGCTTCATAGAGCCAGATAATGTTATCTCTTATTTATAATTTAAATGGAGGAAATATGAATTTCAAAAAACTATCTTCATTTCTTACAATTGCTATACTTTCACTTGTTGGCTTTAAGGCATATGCTGCTGACGTACACGGTGTATTCTGTGGTAGTGATCTTCGACCTAATTATGTTGAAATAGCTGATAAGTACATGGAAGACAATCCTGGAGTGAACGTAACTCTAGAGGCTGTTCCTTGGGGAACATGTCAGGATAAAGTAATTAATCTTGCTATCGCGGGTGATCCTGTTGCATTTTCATATGTTGGATCAAGAACTCTAAAAGGTCTTGCAGAAAATGGACATATTTTAGAAACAAATATTCCTGCTTCACAACAAGCAATGTATCAACCAGGTATCTTAAACACAGTAACACACATGGGTAAAACTTGGGGTTTCCCTCATGCGTTTTCTACTAAAGCACTTTTCATGAATTGTGGTCTTTTAGAAAAAGCTGGCGTTGCATGTGAAGGCCCTCAAACTTGGGACGAACTATATTCAATGGCTGAAGCTGTAACAAAAAATGTTGATGGAGCAGCAGGAATTGGACTAGCTGGTAAAGATTTTGATAATACTATGCACCAATTCTTAAACTACCTATACAGTAATGGAGGACAAGTTATTGATCCAATGTCAAACGAAATAACTTTGAATTCATCTAATACTGTTGAAACATTAGAATTTTATGGAAAGTTAGCAAACGTTGCTCAGGAAGGTCCTTTAGCTTGGGAGAGATCTCAGTTAACAGAACTATTTAATGATGAAAAAATTGCTATGTATATTAATGGACCTTGGGGTAGAGGTCAGCATAAGGAAGGTCTAGATGTTAAAACAGTTAGAATTCCTGCTGGACCACAAGGAAATCAAGGTACTCTTTTAATCACTGATAGTGTTGCAGTTTTCTCAAACACAGGTGTTGAAAAAGAAGCAATGGAATTAGCTAGCATAATCACATCAGGTGACTCTCAATACAGTCTCGATACTGATTGGGGTCTAACACCAATTATGCAATATCCTCAAATTGGAAATGAAGCTCCATACAATGAAGATTATTGGATGATGTTTATTGATGCGATTGGCGATGGTGGACCAGAGCCACTATTTGTAGACTACAAAGCTTTTCAAACTGTTATGAACTCTATGATTCAAGGGGCAATTCTTGGTGAAGGAGATGCTGCGGATTTAGTAGCTGAAGCAGCTGAAGAGTTAGAAGAATACAAATAATTACATTATTTTGCTAGGGCAATATTTGCCCTAGCATCTAATATAAAATCTAAATGAGTAAATTAACAAGATCTTATTCCTCAAAAATTAATTCAATTTTAAAGAAGATATTAAAAGAAGAAGAAAAAAAATTTTTACAGTGTGCTAAGTTAATTAGTAAATCATATAAAAAGGGCGGGCAGTTATATATTTTTGGAACTGGACACTCTAGATTACTCGGAGAAGAATCATTTCATAGAGCAGGTGGTTTTGCTGCTGCATGTCCAATAAGAGATGATGATCTCAGTTTTAAAAAAGGAGCAAGAAAGGCCACTGCTTTAGAAAGAACTCCAAATATTGCAAAAAAAGCTCTAGCTAAATATAAAATTACTAGCAAAGATATATTGATGATTGTATCTAATTCAGGTGTCAATCACGCTCCAGTTGAAGCAGCTTTGATTGCTAAGAAAAAGAAAATAAAAACTATTTCACTAACATCTGTAAAATACTCAAAACAAGCTCCTCTATCTAAATTGAATAAAAGATTATTTGAAATAACGGATATATTCATCGATAATAAGATTCCACCTGGTGATGCAATTATAAATATTAAAGATAACATGGTTGGACCAGCTTCAACAATTACAGGATCTTTTATTTTAAATTCAATTTTAATTGAAGTTGCAAATATCTTAAAAAATGAAAAATTGTTTCCATTCTATATCAGTGTAAATATGCCAAATGCTAAAAGAAATAATGACAAATTAGAGAAAAAATTTAGTAAGATTAATCCTCATTTATAAGTTTTTTTAATTTTTTTAAAAACCAACAAATTACTATATAAGATAATAAGTTTAGATGACTGATCAAAATAAAGTTAGTGGAAAAATTATTAATTTTAATTCTTCCTATATTGGTGATGTATATTTTAGTGAAAAAATTAGTGACTTAAAAATAAAGGACTCTGATGATTATAATAATATTATAATTCCTGGTTTTATTGATCTCCATTGTCATGGTGGTAATGGTTTTGATGTAATGGAGGGCTCACAATCAATTATTGAAATGTCTAAGTATCATTTACGACATGGAACCACTTCAATAATGCCAACTACTTGGACCAATACCTTAGAAAATACTATTTCAGCGTTAAAAGGATTTAATGAAATAAAGAAAGATAATGGTAATAATATCCTTGGAGTTCATTTAGAAGGACCTTTTATTAATCCTAATAAACTTGGCGCTCAACCAAATTTAACTGAGAAACCATCTTTAGAGTTTATAAAAAAAATTCTTGAAATTGCCGATGTAAAAATCATTACCTTAGCCCCAGAAATTGATGGAATGCAAGAATTTATAAATGATTTAGTGGAGCTAAATATTAAGATTCAATTTGGCCACACTTTGGCAGACTTTGATTGCTGTGAAAAAATTATGAAAGATCATGAAATTGGTTTTTCACATTTGTATAATGCTATGTCTGGTAATCATCATAGATCCCCAGGAGTTTTATCAGCTGCTCTTTCAAAAGGAAAATATGCTGAAATAATCTGTGATAATATTCATGTTAGTAAAGAAGCAATAAAAATTGCAAAAAAATGTATTCCTGGTCTTTATGCGATAACAGATTCTATTAACGCTAGCGGAATGAATGATGGAGAATATATTTTTGCAAAAAATAATATAAAAAAAGAAAATCATTCAGTAAAAATTAAGTCTGACGGTACTTTAGCAGGAAGTATTGTTACTATGGATCAAACTTTTAAAAATTTAATATCAATGAATTTTTCATTAGAAGAAGCAGTCGCTTTAACTAGTTATAATGCTTCTAAATATATGAATCTAGACAATGTCGGTGTAATTCAAAAAAATTTTTTAAGTAATTTTCTTATTTTAGATAAAGAATTTAATCTTAAAGAAGTTTATTTAAGAGGAAAAAAAATTAATGTCTAATTCCCAAGTTTTATCTGAAGCACTCTCTATTCCAAATAAAATTAATCATTTTATCTTGAATGATAAAAATAATTATCAGGAAATATCAAGTTTAATATCAGAAAAAAAAATTGATTATGTTGTTACTGTCGCAAGAGGTACTTCAGATTGTGCTGCTCTTTATTTATCTTATATGTTTGCAAAATATCTTGGTCTACCAACGTACAGCATGCCTCCATCTATAATAACTTTAGAAGAATCAAAATTTAATTTTTCGAGAGCATTAGTTTTCATTATTTCTCAATCAGGAAAAAGTGAAGATTTGGTTGAATGTCATAAAATGGTACAAAAAATGGGAGCAAAGACTATATTAATAAGTAATAACTTAAATAGCCCAATTGCAAACACATCCAATTATTTTTTTGATATAAATGCTGGAGAAGAAAAAAGTGTTGCAGCGACAAAAACTTTTGTTTTGTCTTTATTGATAATTTTAAAGCTTGTTTTTAATACTCTTAATAAAAAAGATATTAATAAACAAATTGAAAAGTTAAGTGATCATTTAATTTTAGATAATCAAAATCAATGGAATCCAAATATATTAGATAAAACTATAAGTAATGGATACATAATTAGTAGAGGTGTTGGATATGCAATTTCTAATGAAATATCTTTAAAGTTTAAAGAGTTATGTCAAGAAATGATAGAACCATTTAGTAGCGCTGAAGTAATGCATGGACCAAAGAGCTTGATAGAAAACTCATTCAAGTTATTTACTATATCACTTAGAGATAAAAGTGGGATGATAGTAGCAAAAGATGCTAGTCAAATTATTTCATTAACCAATCTTCACTATGAAATAACCTATGATAAAAAATCTAACACTGAACTTCTATATAGCCCTAATGATATGATAGAGTTAGATCCAATTATAGTTCTATCAAAATTTTATCCATGGATAGTTAATTACTCTTTTCAAAAGGGATTAGATCCAGACAATCCTAGATATTTAACTAAAGTAACACAAACATTCTAATTTGAATAATATTGATATAGCAATTATTGGAGCAGGTTCTGCAGGAAGTATAATAGCAAATAAACTTCTGACTAAAACTAATTTTAATATAGTCCTTATTGAGGCTGGGCCTAAAGATAACAATCCTATCATTGACGTTCCTCTTGGTTATGGAATGACATTTTATAATAAAAAAATTAATTGGAACTTCTACTCGGAAAAACAAGATAATTTATTCAATAGGCAAATATATTATCCAAGAGGTAAAGTTTTAGGTGGCTCTGGCTCAATAAATGCAATGGTCTATGCAAGAGGATTAGAAACAGATTATGAAAATTGGGGTAGCAATAAGGAATGGAGTTTTGAAAATATAAAAAAAGTATACAGTTCTATGGAGCAACAAATAAATCATGATAAAGAATTTCTTACAAAAGAAAAGATTCCAGTAAATAATGTAAGTAAGCATCATCATTCAATTTTAGAATATTTTTTTAATGCTAGTAATGAAATTGGTATTAAAAAAAATACAAATTTAACTACATCAATAGAAAATCAAGTAGGTCATTATAATATTAATACTTACAACGGTACTAGACATTCATCATCAAAAGTATTTTTAAAGCCTATATTAAAAAACCCTAGGCTGACTATATTAGACAATACTCAAGTAAAACATTTAATAACTAAAAATAAAAAAATTACTGGAATTAAAATTCAAAATAAATCAACAGAAAAAATAATAAATCTATCTCTTGGAGCAATTTTATGTTCTGGCTCTATAATGACACCTTACTTGTTAATGCATTCTGGTATTGGTGATAAAGAGCATTTAAAACAATTTGATAAAGAAATAATAATTGATAATTCTAATGTTGGAAGAAATCTCCAGGATCATCTTGGGTTAGATTATTTATTTAAAACACATCATTATTCACTAAATAAATCTTTAGGAACTTGGCCAGGCAGAATTACTTCTGTATTAAGATATCTTTATAATAGGAAAGGACCATTATCATTAAGTATTAATCAGTCTGGGGGATATGTAAATTGGAATTCAAAACATCATTATCCCAACTTACAGATATATTTTAATCCTTTAACTTATTCTATCACTCATAAAAATAAAAGACCTTTACTAAAAACTGATAAATTTAATGGTTTTATTATTGGTTATAATTCTTGTCGACCAAAAAGTTTAGGAACGATTACATTAAATTCTCCTAATTTTGATGATTCTCCATTGATAGATCCAAATTTTCTATCACATGAAGAAGATATATATGATGTTAAGTGTGCAATTAATTTTTCTAAAGTTTTGGCAAACACAAATAGTATTAAAAGAATAAGAAATGAAAGTGTTACGCATGATCTTTTAAATGCTACTGAAGAAGAAATGGTTGACCACTTTAAATCTAATGCAGTTTCTATCTATCACCCTTGTGGCACTTGTAAAATGGATGAAGATCCTAAAAAGGGAGTTGTCTCTGAAAGATTAAAAGTTCATGGAATGGAGAATCTTTGGATTGCTGATGCATCTGTTTTTCCAAATATTACTTCTGGCAATATAAATGCCCCTGTAATGATGCTTGCTAATCTTGGAAGTAAATTTATTATTGAGGATTTAAAAAAAATTTAATTTATGAAAATAGTTAAACTTGAAACATTCACAAAACCATATGTAAGTTTTGTAAAAATAACAGTTGAGGATGGTTCAATTGGTTATGGTCAAATGTCAACTTATCATGCAGATATCACAGCTCAAATTTTTCATAAACAAGTTGCACCTTGGGTTTTAGGAAAAGAATATTTTGATTTTGATGATTTGGAAGATTTTATCTTTGAAAGAGAGCATAAATTTCCAGGATCATATCTTTTACGTGCAGTAGCTGGTTTAGATACAGCGTTGTGGGATTTAAAAGGTAAAATAGAAAGTAAACCTGTCGTTTCATTGATAGGAGGATCTCCAGGAAATTTAAGAATTTATGGTTCATCAATGAAAAGAGATATTACACCGAATGATGAAGCAAATAGATTTAAAAAACTCTTTGATGAAAAAGGTGTTAATGCATTTAAATTTAGAGTTGGTTCTGAATGTGGAAGAGGTATCGATGAATGGGAAGGAAGAACGCCTAGTATAGTAAAAACAATAAATTCGACTTTAGATAAAAGTGTAATTAAAATGGTTGATGCAAACAGTTGTTATAGTTCTGTTCAAGCAATAGAAATTGGGAAACTTTTAGAAGATAATGATGTTACTCATTTTGAAGAACCTTGTCCTTATTGGAAACCAGAAGAAACCAAAAAAGTTACTGATAGTTTGAAGATAGATGTTACTGGGGGAGAACAAGATTGTGATCTGAGAATTTGGCGAGATATGGTTAACAGAAAAATTGTAAATATTTTTCAGCCAGATGTTATGTATATGGGAGGATTAACAAAAGCTTTGAAGGTTGCGAAAATCATTGAAAAGGGTGGTTTTATATGTACTCCACATACGGCTAATTTATCTTTAGTAACAATTTGTACAATGCATTTTTTAAAAGCAATAAATAATTCAGGTCCCTATCTTGAATTTTCAATTGAAGGTAAAGATTATTATCCATGGCAACAGAATTTATTTTTAGGTGATCCTTTTAAAATATCTAATGGAATGGTTAAAATTGAAGATACTCCTGGTTGGGGTATTGAAATTAATCCTGATTGGTTAGAGAAATCAGAATATAAAAAGACAGAAATATAAAAAAATGATTAAAAATATAATTTTTGATTTTGATGGAGTAATAGTTGATAGTGAGGTCTTAGCTTCTAAGGCATTTTCCAAATATTTTAGTAAATTTGATCAATCAATTAAAGAGGAGCAATTTTATAAATATGCTGGAAAAAAAACAGTCGAAGTAATAGATTTATTGTCTTCTAAATATAAGATTGAAAACAAAGAAAAATTTACAAATGAAATATTTAATATTGTTTCAGAAGTTTATTCCAAGGATTTAAAACTAGTTGATGGAGCAAAAGATTATATTACTAAATCAGATAGAAATCACTTTATTGGATCTAACAGTAATAAGGATAGAATTCTTGATGGATTGAAGCTTGTTGGGTTAGATAAATTTTTTTTAAGTGATCAGGTTTATTCATTCGATATGGTTAAAAGACCAAAACCTGATCCCGATATATACTTAAAGGTTTTAAATGATAATTCACTTATTCGAGAAGAGTCAGTCATTATTGAAGATAGTGGAGTAGGTGTTAAAGCAGCTACTGCTGCAGGAGTAAGGGTATTTGGGCTTACCGCAGGCAAACATTGGCATTCAAATAGAGATACAAATGAATTATTTGACAATGGTGCTTTGAATGTATTTAGTGATTATGAAAGTCTAGGTAGGGCAATAGAGGAGCTTTAAATGGGGCCAGATGTAAAAGGAAATCCATTGTATATTTCAGTTTATCTTTTGATAGCCTCTTATATTATTGGAGAATTTATCTTTCCTAAATATCCACTTCTATATATTCTTAATCTTTTTGGATTATTAATTATTATTTTAATGCCGATTGTATTTTTTTCCTCAAGAAACGCATTTAATGCACATGAAGAAAAATTACTTCCCCAAACTGAAACAAATAAAATTATAAAAACTGGAATTTATGCTTACTCTAGAAATCCTATTTATCTATGTTTTGTTTTATTTCATTTTGGTATGTTTCTTACTTTCGAAAACATTATGTATTTCCTTTGTTCAATAGGATTATTTTTTTGGTTAAATAATTTTGTAATATATGAAGAGGAAAAATACTTACAAGATAAATTTGGCGATGAGTTTGAAAGATATTGTAATTCGGTTAAAAGATGGATTTTTTTCTAGTTAAAATTTA
>CABYXC010000018.1 GCA_902522865.1 uncultured Alphaproteobacteria bacterium
TATCTTTCTATAAAAAAATTTTTAATTGGTTTTTTTGCAAATGATAAATTTTGATTATAATAATTGATATCATTATTAGGAACATTATCAGAAATTAGCATACCATTACTTCCAAATACTTCGAGTCTTTGATCATAACCATATACAGCTCTTCTTGAATTATTTATATGAACTAAAACCCCTTTTTTAGATTTCATAAAACACATAGTTGTATCATAATCATTTGTAACCTTAAAATCATTTGAAACATTTACTGAACCTTGTGCAAAAACTTCTACAATTGGATCATTATTTAGAATAAATCGTGCTAAATCAAAATCATGAATTGAACAATCTCTGAAAATACCTCCAGATTGTTTTAAATAATCAATGCCAGGAGGAGAAGGATCCCTACTTGTGATTACAATCATTTCAATGTTTCCAATCTTTCCTGATAGAACCTCACTTTGAACTTTATTATGATTAGGATCAAATCTTCGATTAAACCCAATTTGAATAGTTGGTTTATATTTTTTAATTTTTTGCCAACATTTATTTACTTTATTTATATCTAAATCAATTGGCTTTTCACATAATATAGCTTTGTTACATTCTGCTCCTAGAGAAATATAATCTGTATGAGTCGGGGTGGCAGAAGCAATTAAAATAGCATTTATTTGATCTGAAGAAATTGCTTCCTTTGCAGTCTTTGCAACTTCACAACTATATTTTTTTGCAATTTTTTTGGCAGAGCTTGTATCAATATCATAAACATATTTAAGGTTTGCCTCAGGATGAGAATTTATGATTTGTGCATGCAATTTCCCAATTCTTCCTGTTCCTAATAAGGCAAAATTAATCATTTTAGAGTTTTACCCATCGAGAATTCAAATTAGATGATTTTTTTGCGGCATAAATAAATTTAATACCAGCAACACCATCATCAATCGTTGGGAAGGAATATTTTTTATTTTTATTGTGAATCTGATTAGCAAATTCTGAATAAATATTAGCAAAAGCTTCAAAAAAACCCTCCGGATGACCAGCAGCTATTCTTGAAGAGGAAAGTGAAAAATTAGATACTAATTTACTTGCTCTTGTTATAACTTTCATTGGCTTATCTAGTTCTGTAAACTTTAGATTATTTGGATCATCTTGTAACCACTCTATTGAACCTTTTGTTCCATACACTCTTATTTTTAGACCATTTTCTCCACCAGTTGCAGCAGACGATACCCAGATTATTCCTCTTGCCTTATTTCGCATTCTTAATAATACAAAAGCATTATCATCTACTGAAATTTCTGAAGATAATGAATTTACTTCTGCTGATATTTCATTTGCTTCTAATCCAGTCACATATCTCAACAAATGATACGCATGAGTTCCAATTTCAGATAATATCATTGACGGGCCAGATTGTTTTTTATCTAATCTCCATTTTAATGTTGCCTTTTCATCTTTCTTTTTTACCCCAACTGTATAACCTTGAGGATACTCAACATTAATTAAATTAATTTTTCCTAATTTATGATTAGAAATAATATTTTTTGCTTCTCTTAGCATTGGGTAACTTGAGTAATTGTGTGTTATTGCAAATACAATTTTATTTTTTAAAATAACTTTTTTTAATTTAACAGCATCCTCAACTGTTGCAGTTAAAGGCTTTTCACAAATAATATGTATACCTTTTTCAATAAATTCTTTTGCTATCTTATAATGATCACCCGATGGAGTCATAATTCCAAGAGCTTGAATGCCATCATTTCTTTTTGACTCTGATGCAGCCATAGACTTATAATCACTGTAACAACGATCATCAGTTAACCCTAACGATGAACCAAAAGATTTAGATTTTTTTTTGTCTTTTGAAAATATTCCAGCAACAAATTCAAATTTATTATCAAATCTCGCTGATAACCTATGCGTGTATCCAATAAATGAATTAGGGCCTCCACCAATAAAACCAATTCGGATTTTTCTTTTATTATTTAAAGTATCATTTCTGAGTAAGTCTAATCTACCAAAAGCAATTTTGGATTTTTTTTTCATCAATTAACTATGCCGCCATCAATTACATAATTCTGTGCAGTACAACCAGAACTTTGATCAGATGCAAAAAACAAAACTGGTTTTGATATATCTTCTGGCATAAGCATTCTCTTTATACATTGTCTCTCAAGTTGGGTTTTTTCAATTTCTGGAGTAAGCCATAATTTTTTTTGCCTCTCCGTAATGATCCAGCCAGGAACAATACAATTTACTCTAATATTATAGATTCCTAAATCTCTTGCTAAAGTTCTTGTTAAACCCATAATGGCAGATTTTGCAGTGGTATATCCAGCCATACCGCCTTGTGAAATCATCCATGAAAAACTTCCTATATTTACAATGGAACCTTTACCTAAATCTTTCATGTCTTTGTAGACAGCTTGAGTAGCAAAAAAATAATGTCTCAAATTAATATTCATTCTATCATCCCAATATTCAGGAGTGACACTATCTAAGTCATGTCTTTCATCATTTGCAGCATTATTTACTAGAATTGAAATTGGACCAATTTCTTTTTTTACTTTTTCTAATGAACTTTTAAGTTGTTCTATATTTTTTAAATCACATTTTACAAATAGACTATCAACATCATATTTGTTTTTGATTTTTTTTGTTAACTCATTACCTAAATCATTATTTATGTCTAAAAATGCCACTTTTGATTTTTGAGAAACAAATTGTTCGACGATACTTTCCCCTATTCCTGAGGCGCCCCCCGTAATAAGAACTACTCTATTTTTAAGTGATGGATAAGTTGCAATTTCGTTCATGATTATTTATGTTATATGTTTAACAATAATATGTTTAACATAATCAAATTAAATGAAAAAGATAATATTGGAATTGCTCCAATGGATATTCCTCAGAATGTTAATATAAATTATGGAATTAGATCAATTGATAACATTCCCTATGGCCATAAAATTTCTTTAAAAAAAATTAAAAGTGGTGATTTTATTTTTAAGTATGGACAAATAATTGGAGTATCTAACCAAAATATAGAACCAGGCGAGCATGTACATTCACATAATATGGGGTATAGTGATTTTAAAAGGGAATATACACGTAATAATTTTAAAAATGATATTATCAAAAATGAAAAAACAGAATATTTTAAAGGTTTCAAAAGAAATAATGGATCATCAGGTACTAGGAATTATATAGGTTTAATTAGTACAGTTAATTGTTCTGCAACTGTTGTTAAAAAAATATCAGATAAAATAAATAATTATTTAAAAGATAATAATTTTGAAAATATTGATGGAGCGGTTTGTTTAAAACATTCATCAGGTTGTGGCATGAATACTTCTGGATACGCCATGAATGTATTCAACAGAACTATTGAAGGTTTTAAAATTCATCCAAACTTTGGAAAAGTTTTTGTTATCGGACTTGGATGCGAATGTGCTCAAATAAGTTTGTACAACAATTATCAGGAAAAAAGAAATATTGAATATTTGAATATACAAGATGAAGGTGGAACAAATGAAATAATAACGAAAGTAACTTCAAAAATTATTAATCAACTAAATCAAATTAATAGTATTTCTAGAACAATTATTCCCGTTTCAGAACTAACAGTTGCTTTGCAATGTGGTGGTTCAGATTCGTATTCTGGTATAACTGCAAATCCCGCACTAGGCTTTGCTTCAGATATGATTATTGATCATGGTGGAACAACATTACTATCAGAGACTCCAGAAATATATGGGGCAGAACATTTATTATTTGAAAAATCATCAAACGAGAAAAATATAGAAAAACTAAACAAACAAATTGAATGGTGGAAAAAATATGTTGCTAGCAACGACAGCACATTAGATAATAATCCAAGTCCTGGTAATAAAAAAGGAGGTTTAACTACAATTCTGGAAAAATCATTAGGTGCAGTATCCAAAGCTGGTAATAGAAATATGGTTGATGTTCTCGATTATGCTGAACAGGTAAAAACCAAAGGTTTTAACTTTATGAATTCTCCAGGTTACGATCCTGTATCTGTAACTGGTCAAGTTGCTTCTGGTGCTAATGTTATTTGTTTTACTACTGGTCGAGGTTCGTGCTTTGGATTTAAACCCACTCCAAGTATTAAAATAGCAACAAATACAAATATGTATAATAAACTTAGTGAAGATATGGATATCAATGCTGGTACAATTATGGATAACGTTGCAAGCGTTAATGAGGTTGGCAAAGAAATATTTGATAAAATAATTTCAGTTGCATCAGGTGAAAAATCAAAGAGTGAAATAAATGATTATGGTGATGACGAATTTAATCCTTGGATAATTGGAGCAACGCTATAAATTTATAAATCACCTTTAAAGGCGTTAATATACATTTTTAAAAAATCTTCTGCGTTAACTGGTATAGGATTTGTACTTGTTGATGGATCATTAAAAGCCATTAAACTCATTTTTTCTAAATTTTTGTCATCATCAATTATTTCACTTAAAGTATGAGGAATATTTAAATTAGATCTAAGCTCTAAAATCCAATCCATAAAATTATTAAATGTTGCTGATTTTAAATTTATATATCTTGAAACATCAATAATTTTTTCTTCAATTCCTTTTTTATTATATTGTAAAACATATGGCATAAATACTGCATTGGTTAATCCATGATGTGTATTATAAATTGCACCAACAGGATGACTTAAAGAATGAATAGCGCCCAAACCTTTTTGGAAAGCAATTGAACCCATAGAAGATGTTGCAAGCATATTAGCTCGAGCTTTTTTATTTTTCCCATCTTTATAGGCTAGAATTAAATTATCCTTGATCATCTTTATCCCTTCTAAAGCGATTCCTTGAGAAAGAGGATGAAAATTATTAGATAAATAAGCCTCAAGACAATGGGCCAAAGCATCCATACCGGTATATGCTGTCAATGATGAGGGTAATGGTATTGTTAAATCAGGATCAAGTATAACTACAGAAGGTAGTATTTTAGGATGAAAAATTATTTTTTTTTCTTTTGTTAGTTCATTAGTAAAAACTGATGCTCTTCCAGTCTCTGAGCCTGTTCCTGCCGTTGTTGGAACAGCAATAATAGGAAATATCGCATCACTAATTGCTCTTGTCCACCAATCACCAATATCTTCAAAATCCCATAATGGTCTTTCTTGTTTAGACATAAAAGCGATACCCTTTCCTGTATCCATACCAGAACCACCTCCTACGGCTATTACTCCATCGTGATTATTTTGATTAAATTGTTTAACTCCCTCCTCTACATTTTGACCTGTAGGATTTGATTTTACTTTACTAAATATATTTGCTTTTTGATTGAGAGAGCCATTAATTTTATTAATTATATCAGTTTGGAGAATACCTGGGTCAGTAACTATCAAAGGATTTTTAATATTTAAATTATCACATGCTTTTTGAATTTCTTTAATTCTATTTAAACCAAACCAGATATTTGTTGGATAATTCCAATTTATATTTTGTATTTCCATTAAAGTGTCCGTATGTGATAACTTTTTGCTCGAGTAAGATGATCAAAACCTAAAACTGAAAGAGTAACACCAATGCCAGTATCTTTCACACCCGTCCAAGCAAGACCTGGATCCAAATAATCGCATCTATTCATAAAAAAAGTGCCGGTCTCTATTTTAGAGCCCATACTTTGTGCAAACTCTTTATCAGAAGTCCATATACTAGCAGTTAATCCATAAGCACTATCATTCATTAGATTAATAGCATCTTCTTCATTTTTAACTTTCATTATTCCAACAGTTGGCCCGAAAGTTTCCTCTTTCATAAATTCCATTGAATGATCTACTTGTATAAGAGCTGAAGGACTGACATAGCAATTAGTTCCATCATCAGCCTTAAATTTATTTGAGTCAATTATATTTTTAGCACCCTTATTTAATGCTTGGGAAACTTGTGCTCTTATATATTTTGCTGCATTCATTCTAACAACAGGACCTAAATTGGTATTTTCTTCAAGTGGATTGCCCAAAATATATTTTTCTGTGATTGATTTAAAACCATCTACAAATTTGTTATATATATTTTCATCAACATATATTCTTTCAATGCCACAACATGATTGACCTGAATTAAAATAGGAGCCATCAACTAAATTTTCGATTGCATGTTCAAGATTACAATCACTTCTCACGTATGCTGGATCTTTTCCTCCAAGTTCTAATCCTGCACCAATAAATCTTGTGCCAATAGATTTTTTTATTTCTATTCCTCCACTTACTGAACCAGTAAATAAAACATGATTTATTCTATTGTCAGAAATAACTTTTGACGTAGATGAATGATCTAAATGTAGAAATTGAAATATATTCTTTGGCAATGATGCTTTAGTAGCAGCATCAAATAATTGTTCAGCACATAATGGTGTTTGAGATGAATGTTTTAAAATAACAGTATTACCTGATAGCAGACTTGGAACAATAGAGTTAACAGATGTATTAAAAGGATAATTCCAAGGTGCAATTACAAAAATTGTACCAAGTGGTTCCTTTTTTATATAATTATCAAATTCTGAGTCTTTTCTAGATACCAAATCCTCTAAAGCTCTATCAGAATTATCAACCATATAATTTGCTCTTTCCTCAAAACCTCTCATTTCACCTGGACATTGAATAATTGGTCTACCAATTTGTTTGCATAAATTTTCAATGATTTCTTCATCATTCGAAAGGAATGATTTTACAAAATTACTAATTATTTCTTTTCTTTCACGTAAAGAAGTTTCTCTCCACTCTTTCCTAGCGTCGTAAGCATTTTGAAGAACAGTTTCTATTTCACTTTCAGTCGCAAAATTTCTCTCTACCAATATAGAATTGTCAATTGGAGTAACGGTTTTAAGCATTATAATTGGTTTAGTTACTTTAATTAATTAAATCAATTAAATTTTTTTAAATTATATATATAGTTTGTTTATGAAATTAAATTTCTCAGGAAGAACAGCTCTTATTACAGGTGGTTCTGGTGGAATTGGATTATCAATAGTAAAAAAATTAATCAAAAATAAAATTAAAGTCATAATTTTAGACATCAATACTCCAAGTAAAAAAATACTATTAAATAAATTTATTGAATTTAAAAAAATAGATTTATCAGACTATAAAAATTTACAATTATGTTTAACAGAACTAAAGAAAAAATATAAAAAAATTGAATATGTAATTAATGCTGCAGGTGTTTTGTGGTTTGATAAAGATGTAAGTTTAGAAAAAATTGAAATCAACACATGGGATAAAGTTTTTTCTATAAATCTTAATTCAATTGTAATTGTTTTACAAAATATACTCCCTCAAATGAAAAAAAATAAATTTGGATCTATAGTTCACATTTCATCTATTGATGCTTTATCTGGAGACAATAAGCCTCAAGATGCTTATGGATCTTCAAAGGCAGCTTTATTACGACTTTCTAAATCAATATCTATTCAGTTTGCAGGCAAAAATATAAGATCAAATTCTATATTGCCAGGACCAATAGAGACTCCAATGCAGGAAAGATGGAAAAAAAATCCAGAATCGAAAAAAATTCTATCTAACTTTATACCTCTTAGAAGAGTTGGAAAACCTAGTGATATAGCAAACTCAACAATGTTTCTTCTAAGCGATGAAAGTAGTTTTATTACCGGTACTGAATTAATTGTCGACGGGGGTCTTAGGGCTAAACCTTAATTTTATCCTCTTTCAAAATATCTTCTAAGCTGCCAGTCGTTAACTGATAAATCATAATCTTTTTGCTCCCACTCAGCTGCATGGATATAATGATCTAAAACATCAGATTGAAAAATTTCTGGTAATAATTTAGATTTTTTTGCTAATTGAATTGCTTCATTTAATGTCTTTGGAACTTCCCTTACTTTCTTTTCGTAGATATTCCCACTGTAAGGTTCCTCTAGTTTAAGTTTATTTTTTATTCCATACAATCCAGCACCGACAAGTGCAGCAAAAGCTAAATAAGGATTAACATCTGCACCTGGTACTCTACACTCTATTCTAATTGAAGAACCATGACCCGCTAATCTAAAACCAGCAGTTCTATTATCTATACCCCAAACTGACTTTGTTGGAGCGAAAGAACCCTCTTGGAATCTTTTATAAGAATTTATATTTGGTGCTAAAAAAATAGAAATATCAGATAAAAATTTTATCTGACCAGCAACATAACTTTTGAATATATCTGACATTCCAAATTTATCCTTTGGATTATAAAAAATATTTTTTTTTGTTTTCTTATCAAATAGTGAGTTATGAACATGACAGGAACTACCGCCTACATTTTCTTTATATTTTGCCATAAATGTCACTGCTTTATTTTTCTTATAAGCAATTTCTTTAGCAGCATTTTTAATCAAAATATGATTATCTGCCATATTTAATGCGTCTGTGAAGACAACATTTATTTCTTCTTGTCCAGGAGCTGCCTCACCCTTTGAACATTCAACATAAATTCCAGATTTGAGGAGAGAATTTCTTAACTCTCTCATTACATCTTCTTCCTTAGTTGTTTGGAAAATCATATAATCTTGTATGTACCAAGATGACTCTTTTAAATTTTTGTAATTATTATTGTGAATTTCATCATAGGTTTGATCAAATAAAAAAAATTCTAATTCTGATCCAATCATTGGATCAAACCCCATGTTATTTGCCTTAGCAATAACATCTTTTAAAATTTGTCTAGTTGAATGAACAAGTGGTTTTTTTCCATGATGGTCAAGGCAATCACAAATCACAATAGCTGTTTTTTCTAACCAAGTTGCAATTTTTATTGATTTCAAGTCAGGGATTACAGTCATGTCACCATACCCAGTTTCCCATGAAGAGGATTTATACCCAGGAACAGTAAACATATCCATATCTACTGTATAAAGATAATCACACATATGAGTTTCCTTATGAACGTAGTCTATAAATGCTTTGCCAGTAACTCTTTTACCATTTAATCTTCCCTGCATATCAGAGACACAAACTAAAACTGTATCAATTTCATCATTTTTGATAGCTTTTTTTAGATCTTTGAAAGTAATTGTCATTAAATTAGCCTTTAAAAAATCCAGCACTCTAAAAGTGCTGGATTAAAAAATATTATCTGTAAGGATATCCTGCTTTATCCATTGTTGCTGCATATAATTTGAATGCTTCAACAACTTTACCACTTCTAGGGCTTGAGCTAGCTACATCATCCCAGAATTTTTCAGCGTCTTTTACAACACCTGACCATTCATTTGCTGGTAGACTAGTAAGTTCCATTTTTTTACCATTTACCCTTAAGTCTGCCTCTCCTCCCCAATACCATACTTGTCTATAGTAATGAGATTGATCAATAGACATCTTAAATAATTCTTGAAGTTTAGGTGATAGTTTTTCCCAACTTTTAGAATTAGCAAAATATGAACCAAACCAAGCACCTGTAACAGAATTAGTCAACGCATAATTACAAATATCAGCCCAGCCAACTTCATAAGCTTCAGTAAATCCACACCAACATACACCGTCAAGTTCTCCTGTTTGCATTGCAACTTCAACATCATCCCAAGGGACAATTACAGGAATTAAACCATATTGTGCTAAGAAACGTCCAGCTGTTGGAACACCAAAAACTCTTAAACCTTTCATATCAGCCAGTGAAGTAATTTTTTTATTTACCGTAAATAAATGACATGGATCCCAAGCGGAAGTACTGAGCCATGTTACATCTCTAACTTCTCCGTATGCCTCTGCCCAAATTCCATCTAAACCATAATATTTAAACATTGCTGGGACATCCAAACTATATCTTGTCGCAAATGGAAAATAACCTCCAAAAACAGATATATCGACTGGCGATCCCATAGTTGCATCATCACTCTGAACGGCATCAATGGTTCCAGCTTGCATAGCTCTGAATAGCTCATCTGTAGGAACTAATTGATCTGCATAAAAAAGTTCAATCTCCATTTCACCATGCGCTGCTTTATTAAATGCTTCAATTTGAGGAAGTACAACATGTGCTCCTAATGGTGCACCTGAATATGTTTGTAATCTCCATTTAATAGGATTAGTTGCTGCATAACCATAAGGAGCTGCTAGAGTTGAAGCACCAATTGCACCTGCAGATATTAATCCAGCTTTTTTTAAAAACTCACGTCTTTTAGTAAGATTTTTTTTATTTTTCATAATACCCCCTTTCAAAAGTAAATAGAAATAATAGGTGATTTAACTATTTTAAAAAAAATAAATCAAGAAAATTAGGAATACTTTATAAACAAATTAGTTATCGTCTAGAGACATAATCAGGAAGCCAAGTCGCAATTTCAGGAAAAATCATTACTATAGCCAAGCCTAAACACATAACTAATACAAATGGAATAATTGATCTATATATGTCTATCAAGTCGATTTCTTTTGGTGCCATTGCTCGCATTAAAAATAAATTATATCCAAATGGTGGAGTCATATATGCAATTTGACATGTAATTGTATACAAAACACCATACCAAATTGGATTAAAACCCAAAGCAATTATAAGAGGAACATATAAAGGCGCAACAATTACCAACATTGCTGTATCATCTAAAAACATTCCCATTAAAATGTAAGATAGTTGCATCATTATTAACACACCCCAGGGACTTAGGTTCCATCTTTCTATGAATAGAGTTTCAATAGCTCTTACAGCACCTATACCATCAAATACGGCTCCAAAACTTAGAGCAGCTAAGATTATCCACATAAACATACAAGAAACACCTAAAGTTTTTTTCAAAGTATTTTCAATCACAGGCCAATTTAATTTACCTTTAAATAATGCTGCAAGAGTTGCACCAAATGCACCCACTGCAGAACATTCTACTAGACTTGCGATACCCATTAAAAATAATCCAGTCATTGAAAAGAAAATTGCAAAAGGTATTAAGCCCGCCTGTAGCAATTTCATTTTTTCAGTTTTTGAAATTTGTCTTTCTTCTTTTGGAAGGGCTGGGCCTAATTCAGGTTGAAGCTTACATCTTATGTAAATGTATAAAATAAATAATGTTGCCATCATTATTCCAGGAATAATACCCGCTAGCCATAATTTACTTACAGGTTGCCTTGCAATCATTCCATATAATACAAGAACAACGCTAGGTGGAACTAAAATTCCTAGAGAACTTCCTGCTTGAACGACACCAGTTATCATTCTTTTATCATAACCAAGTTTTAACATTGCTGGTAAAGCAATGGTGGCTCCAATTGCCATTCCTGCAACACTCAGACCATTCATTGCAGATATAGCGACCATCATTCCCATTGTACCAATTGCTAAACCACCTTTTATACCTCCGAAATAAACATGAAACATTCTGTAAAGATCATCTGCAATACCAGATTCAGAGATCATATATCCCATGTATATAAATAATGGTAATGTAAGCATGGGATACCATTTGAATAGTTTCCATGCTGCGGTGTAAGGCATTTCAACTGCGCCATCACCCCATAATAATAATGCGGCCATTGCTGCAACAAATCCTATTGCTCCAAATACTCTTTGGCCAGTCAATAACATTAGCAACATTGTTGCAAACATAGTTATTGCAATTGTTTCGTAACTTACTAGGTCTGCAATCATCAAATTTCTCTATTTAATACTTTTGCAATATCTTTGAAAAAAATTGCAATTGATTGAAGAAGCATTAATAAAATACCAAAAGTCATTATAGATTTGATGGGCCAAACATAAGGTGCCCATGCTGTAAATAATCTTTGATTAGTTTCTAAAGTATAAGTTAAACTAGAAATTGAACCAATTAAAAGAACAACAAGATAAAAAATTAAAAACACACTTGTTAAAGAA
>CABYXC010000019.1 GCA_902522865.1 uncultured Alphaproteobacteria bacterium
TTACAGGATCTCCTGAAGTTGCATCTGAAATTCTAAAAGAAACCGCAGATAGAATTATTCCTACTCATTTTGAATTAGGCGGAAAGTCTGCAGCTATAATCTATCCTGATGCCGATATCGACAAAGCTGTTGATAGTACAGTTAAAGGAATTTTTAAACCTAATGCTGGTCAGATATGTGTTGCAATGTCTAGGGTAATTGTTCATCCACAAATAAAAGATGAATATATGACAAAGTTAGTTGCCAAAACGCAAAAACTAAAAATTGGTGCTGGGGACGAAGATGGAACTGAAGTGACACCTTTAATATCGACTGATCAAATGCAAAAAGTATCAAATTATGTTAAATCAGGAATACAATCTGGAGCTACTTTAACAATAGGTGGAGACAAAGCTGAAAGAGATGATGGAAATTTCTATCAACCAACTATTTTTGATAATGTTAAAGTTGATGCTACAATTGCTCAAGAAGAAATTTTTGGTCCTGTAACATCAGTATTTGATTTTGAAGATGAAGAAGAAGCAATAAATATAGCCAACTCAACTAAGTATGGTCTAGCTTCTGGCGTATTCACTTCAGATGATCAAAAAGCTAAATGGACAGCTGATCGCATTCAAGCTGGAATTATTTGGCAAAATGATTGGTTTGTTGATGGAAACAATCTTCCTGGAGGCGGTTACAAAAGATCTGGTTATGGAAGAGATGGAGGAGTTGACGGTGTTTATAGCCATGGTCAAACAAAGCGAATAAGTAAAAGACTCTACTAGTTGACATTCACAAATATTATCTTAACAATATTGTAATAATACTTTTAAATTAATTCATGGGAGGAATTATGAAATTTATTAAATTATTTTTAATCACTGTATTTCTTCTTCCAGTTTCTATGCACGCATATGCTGCTCCAACTGGACAAGATCTTGGTGATAAATGGTGCTCAGACGTAAAAATGCATTTCTATGCTGGGGGTCCTGAAGCTGGTGGCTTTGCTGGAATAGTTGCAGCAGGAGCAATGAATGCAATAAGAGATACGGGCGCAGATGCTGAAATTATTTACTCAGAATGGGATTTTGAAAAAATGGTCCGTCAACTTAGAGAATCAGTTGGACTTGGAGTAGATGCTATTGCAATGATGGGGCATCCGGGAGATGAAGCTCTAATGCCTTTAGCAAAACAAGCTGCCGAAAAAGGTATTCTAATGACATATCAAAACGTTGATCCATCAGGTGTAAGAGCAAAATTTGGTGGTGGATACGTAGGAGCAAATTTAGCAACTCAAGGTAAAGCTCTTGCAAGAGAAGCAATTAGGCAATTTGGTTTCAAAGCTGGAGATCACGCTATAGTAATGGTTCCTATTGGGGATTACGCTAGAGCTCAAAGAGAAGATGGTGCTAGAATCATATTTGAAGAACACGGAATGACAGTTACTGTTCTTGATGGACAACCAGCTTATGCTTCCGACCCTAATATGACTATTCCGGTTTTCTCAGCTGCATTAAATGCCAATCCTGAAACAAAAGTAATTGTTCACTCTGGAAGTGATGTAATGAATGTTGCAGAAGGTATTGCCAAAGCTGCTGGTTATGGACCAGGAGAGTTACTTCAAATTGGATTTGATACAAGTCCGCAAATTATGTCGGCGTTTGAAAAAGGATATGTTCATCTAACATCTGATCAACAACCTTTCCTTCAAGGGTATCTTCCAGTGTTATCACTTTGTCAAACAGCTGTACTTGGTACTGGTGCAATAAACCAAGATACTGGTGCAGGATTTGTTGATACAAATAATTATCAAGCTGTTAAAGCTCTTGCTGACGCAGGTTTAAGATAGGTAAATATATTGCTAACCCATTTTAATGGGTTAGCATTTCAAAATTTATGGAAAATATCATTGAATTAGATAATGTTACAAAAAGATTTGGCGGTATTACTGCTTTAAACAAAGCATCATTAAAAGTAACCAGGGGTGAAGTGGTAGGTTTAATTGGTGATAATGGTGCAGGTAAATCAACATTAATTAAGACACTAGTAGGTGTTTATAGTCCTGACGAAGGTGACATAATTATAAGAGGAAAAAAAGTAAACGCTTGGAATGCACTCAAGGCTAGAGAGTCTGGTATAGAAACTGTTTTTCAAGATAGAGCTTTAACACCACAACAATCGATAGTTAAAAATATTTTTATGGGTAAGGAACTTCGATATCCGTTTGGTTTTATAAAAGAAAAAGAACAAATTATTGAAGCAAATAGATTAATAAGAGAAATAGGTTTTACTTCAAAATTAATCAATGCTGAATCTCCAGTTGGAAATTTATCCGGGGGTGAAAGACAAGGCGTAGCAATTGCAAGAGCAATTTACAATAAAGCAGAATTAATTGTTCTTGATGAGCCAACAAATAACTTATCTCTTAATGAAACACAGAAAGTTTTTGATTTTGTCTTAAATGTAAAAAAATCAAATAGATCTGTTTTATTTATTGGTCATAATATTTATCATGTATACGACATATCAGATAGATTTGTAATTTTAGATAGAGGAGAAGTCGTTCATCAACTCAATAAGGATGACATATCTACTCCTGAAGAACTCATGAAAATAATGAGAGATACTATAGGGGCACATTAATGAGCAATAATAATTCATTTTTAAGTAATTACTTTCACAGAAATGGAAGAGCTTTAGGAAGCATAGGATACTTTGTACTTTTAATGGTAATTTTTTTAATTGGCGCACCAGAAGCTTGGATAAGGCCCAACCTTCATCAATCAGTATTTGTAATGATGCCAACTTTGATATTTTTAACTATACCATTAGTTTTTCTAGTTGCTTCTGGTGAAATAGATCTTTCCTTTGCATCTACTTACGCTGTAGCAGCTTATGTATTTGCTTTACTTGTTAAAAATGGAATTGATCCAGCTATTTGTTTAGTTCTTGGTATTTTTACTGGAGCAGCTATTGGTGCTCTCGTTGGAACATTAATTGTTGTATTTAGACTTTCCTCTCTTGTTGCATCACTTGGAGTATTGTTTTTATTGAGAGGTGTAATTCTTTTATTATCTAACAGCAGATCCATTACGATTATGGAAGTAGAGAATCACTGGATCTACCCTCTTTTAGTTGGAAATTTTTATGGCTTCCCAATGCAAATTTTTTGGGCAGCAATCTTTGTAATTTTTTGTTACTATTTTTTTAATAAACATGTTTTTGGTATTCATATTCAACATGTAGGAGATAATTCTGTTAGTGCAGAACAGATGGGTATTAATGTTAATGCCGTAAAGATTAAAGCATTCATGTTTGTAGGTATTGGCTCTGCAATTGGTGGAATTTTTACAACGATGATTACTTATACATTTTTTCCTACTCAAGGATTTGGTTATTTATTGCTTGCTCTAGCAGCTGTTTTTGTTGGAGGCACTCCTTACTGGGGAGGGTTAGGAACCATTATTGGAGCGGTATTTGGCGTTGGTATAATTGCCTATATGGAAATAGGTATCATTGCCATTGGTTGGAGTGGAGAGTGGAGACAATTTTTTAATGGTTTAATTATATTGTTAGCATTATTAGGACATCGTCTTCATGGAGAAAGAGTTAGATAATGATAAATTTAGTAATTTGGAATGAATTTCTTCATGAAAAAGAAAATGATCAAGTTAAGTCTATCTACCCAAAAGGTATACATGAATGCATAAAGGCATTTTTATCAAAAGATAAAGAGCTTAGTATATCCACTGCAACGCTTGAAGAAAAAGATCATGGCTTATCCGAAGAGTTATTAGAAAAAACCGATGTATTAATTTGGTGGGGTCATAAAGCACATAAATTGGTTGAAGATAAAATAGTAGATAGAATTCAACAACGAGTATTAGAAGGTATGGGACTTTTAGTTTTACATTCGGGTCATCATTCAAAAATATTTAAAAGAATGATGGGAACTACTGCTAATCTTCGTTGGGCGGAAAGAGGAGAAAAAGAAAGAATTTGGGTTTGTAATCCAGGGCATCCAATTGCGGATGGTCTGGGTGAATATTTTGAAATAGAAATGACTGAAATGTATGGTGAGCCATTTCAAGTTCCAGCCCCTGATGAAACGGTATTCGTAAGTTGGTTTGAAGGTGGTGAAGTATTTCGATCTGGTTTATGCTATAAAAGAGGAAATGGTAAAATTTTTTATTTTAGACCAGGTCACGAAGCATATCCTGTTTATCATAACAAAGATGTACAAAGAGTGATTAAAAATGCAGTTCATTGGGTAAGCCCAGAAAAAACATCTGGTAATTGGATTGATTACTTTGGAAGAGGAATTAATAATATGGAAAGAAAAGAACCAGTAGAACCCATTGAAATTAAAGGACCTCAGACTGATCATACCTATAAAAAATGATTAAAGTCGCTATAGTTGGAACAGGCGGTATTGCCGAATGGCATGCATCCGCTTTTAAAAATGATAAGAACTCAGATGTGATTGCAGCATGCGATGTTAATAATGATAGACTGAATGAGTTTTGTAATAAATTTGGTATTAAAAATAGATACAATAACGTTGATGAACTTCTAGAAAATGACGATGTAGATGCTGTATCAAATACAACACCAGATGCTTTTCATAAAGAAATATCGATCAAGGCAATTAAAAAAAATAAACACATTTTTTGTGAAAAGCCACTAGCTGAAAATTTCAATGATGCAAAATTAATGTGTGAAGCACTTGAAGGAAAAAATCTAATTAATATGGTTAATTTTAGTTACCGTAATTCATCTGGGTACCAAGAATTATGTAAAATGGTCAAATCTGGCAAAATTGGAAATGTATTTCACATGGATGCAAATTATTATCAATCATGGTTAACTTCAAATTACTGGGGTAATTGGAAAGAAGAAGACAAATGGCTATGGCGATTATCCACAAAGCATGGCAGTAAGGGTACTCTTGGTGATATTGGTGTTCATATATTTGATTTTGCCTCATTTCCAATTGGTAAAATAAAAAAATTAAATGCTCATTTAAAAACATTTAAATCTAAGGGTGAAAAAATTAGAGATTATGTATTAGATGCTAATGACACTTTTATTTCTATGGTTGAATTTGAAAATGGTGCTATTGGAACTGTTAATGCAACTAGATTTGCTACAGGTTATAAAAATAGATTAGAGTTAAGAATATTTGGCGATAAAGGAGCAGTAAAAATCGAATTTGATGATGCAATAAATGAAGGAAATGAGTTTATGTTTACTCAAGATATACAAAGAGAGTTATCAGGTAAAGAAGATAAACTTAGATGGGAAAAAATTAAATGTGAACCTTCTTTAACTAATTTTGAAAAATTTATAAAATCAATTAAAAATAATAAGAACCACGAACCTGATTTTAATCGAGGTGCTGAAATTCAAAATATACTTGATAAATGTTATGAAAGTAGTGAATTAGGTCATTGGATTGATATTGATTAACCTTTTTACAAATTCAAAAAACTAAATTTATAATTTCTATAAATAATAAAAGCTTTCAAATTACAATGATACTACATTAAATATGCTCTACCTCTTTGAATTCCATTAAAAGGATCTATGATATGCTCAGATGAATATTGAGATAAATAAGCTTTACGATTTTTTTTAGTAATGTTTGCTCCAGAAGAATGAGGTGTTAGACTTGAAAAAATTACTAATGTTCCAGCACTTACACAAAGCTGGATAGCTTTTTTCTCATTAACTTTGATACCTAAATCTTTTGATTTGTTTTGCCATACATGTGTCTTCGCATTCTTAATTTTTTTTAAGTTTATTGGGATAATACTTAATGCTCCATTTTTTTCTGTAGTATCTGTCAGGGCAAGCCAAACAGATATATATGGTTTATGTTTGAAATGAATATAACCTGAATCTTGATGCCAGCTAAATGAACTAGGAGTATTAGGATTTTTATTTACTAACTGCTCATTAAACAAATAAATTTTATTACCTAAAAGTTTCGAGGCAATTTTTTTCATAAATTTACCTTTAGTGTAAGCGTTTATATGAGAATAATATTCACATTGATTAGCAAAAAATATTTTTCCATTTTGACTAATATCACCAAATTTTTTTCTATTGTTATTTGATTGTTCTCTATTAATTCTTTTTTTAAAATCCTTTATCATTTGATCTGCATTTTTATTAAGTTTAATTAAAGTCGACTTAGGAACAATGTTTGGTAAAACAAGATATCCATTTAGTTCAAAATGTGTTTTATCTATTTGCATAATGATTTTTAAATATCGTATCTAAAAAGACAAAAAAATCAATAAATTTGGAAATTATTCATTGTGACAAAAAATAGCTAATTTTGTATTAAAATATTCCTAAATTAATTGTATAAAAAGAAATGGTAGAAAAGCTCGATAATGTAAATGATAAATGGTTTAGAGCCGAAATAAGTAAAAAGGACTTAAAATTATTATCAAAAAAAAGTGATCTTAAGGGATTACAGCACGTTACTTTATATTTCATATTACTATTTTTCTTTGGATACATGTCTATCGCAACTTGGGGTACATGGTGGACGGTTCTATGGTTATGGTTGTATGGAGTTTTATTCTATGCAAGTAATCCAATCTGGCACGAATGTGGTCATAGAACAGCTTTCAAATCAAAATATTTAAATGAAATTTTTTATCAAATAGGTTCTTTTATGACTGATTTTGAACCTACAAGGTGGACATGGAGTCATTTCAGACATCATAGTAACACTGCTTCAGTAGCAGACCCTCATGATTACGAAGCTGCATTATTCCATCAATATCCAAGCTTACAAAGTTTTCTCTTTAGTTTCGTACCATTTGCTGAGTTAATAAAGTTTAAAGACTCATGGAAATTTGAAACAATTAAACATGCTATGGGACTTACTACCCCAGTTATGAGAGACTGCATACCTCAAAATGAAATTTGGAAATGTAGACTTATATCAAGGTTTCACGTTGCAATATGGATAGCATCTTTTGTAATGTCTTTATATTTAATGAATCCACTACCTGCGTTATTAATTTTCTTTCCAAGATACTGGGGAAATATAATTGAACTTTTCAATCAAACACAACATATTGGTCTTCCAGAAGATGTAAAAGATCATAGGTATACAACAAGATCAGTACGCTTTAATCCGATCTTTAGTTTTTTATATTGGCACATGGAATATCATGTTGAACATCACATGTTTCCCTCTGTACCATCATATAACTTACCAAAGCTAAGTAATTTAATTAAAAATCAACTGCCTAAAGCTAATTCAAGTCTCTTTGATGCTTATAAAGAAATAATTCCTGCAATAATAAAGCAACACAAAGATAATAATTATTTTATTCAAAAAGAAGTACCAAATATATAATCTTTTTTTACTTTTTTATTTATTCATTTTTTTTTTGAGTTTATAAAAAATGATGTCATTGAAAATTGGTATAATTGGTGTTGGAGTAAGAGGCGCAAGCCTTTCTTTTCTTATTAATAAGTATTTCAAAAAACACTTAAAGATAGTCGCTTTGTGTGATTTAATTGAAGAAAAATGCAACAAAGTAAAAAAAGAAATTAATGATAATAAAATAAATATTTATAAAAATGCAAAGAGTCTAGTTAATAATGAAAAATTGGATGGTTTAATTATTACTTCCCATACAGACCAACATTTCAAACACGCAAAACTTGCAGCAGAAAAAAAAATTAAATCTATTTTAGATAAGCCAATATCTGTAAGTTTAAAACACGCTAAAGGAATTGTTGAGCTTGAAAAAAGAAACAAATTTCAATTTTTAATGTCATTTACTAGAAGATATGAAACTTCATGGATTAAAGCTTGGAATTTAATTTACAATAAAAAACTAATTGGAGATGTGTATTTAGTTCAACTTAATTCTATAGTTCCCTATACAAGATATTTTCAGACTTGGCACAGATACAATAAGTATTCAGGTGGTGGCATAAATGATAAATGCTCTCATCATGTTGATGTTTTAAGATGGTTTGCAAATTCAGAAGTTGTATCTCTTTCAAGTTTTGGAAGTAGACATTCACATTTTACCTCAAAAAAAAATAAAAATATTAGATGTAAAGATTGTGATGAAAAATGTAGCTATCGAAGATATGATGCATTAGGTGATGCCAGAGAAAACTTAAAAAAATTCAAAAATAATTATTCATCTCTAAATGATAAAAGGCAAATAGATGATCATTGTGTGTGGGCTGATGGAAGTGATATTCTTTCTCATTTTACTTGTAATTTTGATTTTGAAAATGAAGTTATTGGAAATATAAATTTTTCCTGTTTTGGTCCAGCTTCTGAAGATCAAGAAACACTTGAAGTTGTAGGCATAAAAGGCAAATTAAAACTGATTAGATCTACAGGTATAATTGAATTAACATATGATAATGGAAAAAAATTTAAACGTATTGATGCGAAAGATAATTATCATCAAACTTCACATTTTGGTGCAGATATAAGATTGCTGAAAAGTTATATAAACTATTTAAAAAATGGAAAATCAGAAGTTTCAGCAGAAAACGGTATCAAATCTTTGAAAATAATAGATATGATAAATAAATCGATTGCAAAAAAAGGAAAATTAATTGAAAACAAAATCAAAAAATACTGAATTAATTCTTTTTGGTGATTTACATAATCATTGCAATATCTCTTATGCTCATGGAAGTTTAGAAAGAGCAATTGCATTTTCAAAATTATCCCTAGATTTTGTCTCAATTACAGGTCATGCTGGTTGGCCTGATATGAATACTAAAGATCCTTCAATAAAACATATCATTGATTTTCATAAAGTTGGTTTTCAAAAACTAAAAAAAAATTGGAATAAAATTTTAGAAACGATCAAAAAAGAGAGCGGGATCATTATATATCCAGGATATGAAGTGCATTCAAATAAATATGGTGATCAAACAATTGTATTTAAGGATATAAAAAAACATGAGCTCTTAGTTGATCAAATTGATATTTTAAAAAAGAAATTTGTAGAAAAAAAATTAACAAACTATATTTTTATGCCACATCATTTATCCTATAAGCAGGGAAGACGAGGTGTGAACTGGAAAATATTTGAGGAAAATATTTCACCAGTTGTTGAGCTTTATTCAATGCATGGATGTTCAGAGAGTGATCAATCAGAATATCCTTTTTTACATTCAATGGGTCCTAGAAATTATAAAAATACCATTAAATATGCTTTGGAAAAGAAAATTAAACTGGGATTTATTGCTAATACTGATCACCATAGCGCATCTCCTGGAAGTTATGGCCATGGAAGATTTGGTGTTTTCGTTAAATCAAAAAATAGAAACTCGATATTTAAATCAATAAATGAAAGAAAAACATTTGCTTTAACTGGTGATAAAATTATTCCAAATATATATTTAAA
>CABYXC010000020.1 GCA_902522865.1 uncultured Alphaproteobacteria bacterium
TAACCCATAAGCATTAGCTTTTATTGTTGGGGCTACTATTAAGTTCTTCTTAAGTTTTTTAAAAAAATTGTAATTATAAATTAAGTTTTTTGTATTTATATTTAGAATACCAGTTTCGTTAATCACTCAATAATATTATCATAATCTTTCGTTGTTAAGTCACTGAATTTTGTATAATTAGCATCAAAATGCATTTTTATTGACCCAATTGGTCCATGTCTTTGTTTTGCAATAATTATTTCAGCTTTATTATAATTATCATTTGTTAATTGCTGCCATCTAGATACTCTTTCATTATATTTCAAATCGTCTTCCTCAGATTTTCTAATTGGTTCTAATCTTTCTAAATAATAACTTTCTCTATAAATAAACATTACAACATCGGAGTCTTGTTCAATTGTACCACTTTCTCTTAAATCTGAAAGTTGAGGTCTTTTATCTTCTCTTTGCTCTACTTGTCTAGAAAGTTGAGATAAAGCAACAATTGGTATATTTAGTTCCTTTGCTATTGATTTTAATCCTCTAGTAATTTCAGATATTTCCTGAACCCTACCATCGTTCCTATTAGTGTTGCCAGATGACATTAATTGAAGGTAATCTATAATTATTAAATTAATATCATGTAATCTTTTTAGCCTTCTAGCTCTTGCTCTAAGAGTTGGGATTGTTAATACAGGATTATCATCTATTATCAAATTTAAGTTTTCTAAATCAGAGGAAGTTTTTGCAATTTTATTAAAATCATTTTTATTAAGTTCAGCTTTCCTCATTTTGTCTCCAGATATTTTTGTTTGCTCTGCTAAAATTCTTGTTGCTAATTGCTCAGATGACATTTCAAGAGAAAAAAAAGCAACTTTTCCACCATCTATAATTTTTTTATTTTCAAATTCATCTTTTTCTTCTTTATATTTAATTGCAGAATTAAAAGCTATATTTGTACCTAGGGCAGTTTTGCCCATAGAGGGTCGACCAGCAATAATTATTAGATCGGATTTATGCAATCCGCCTAATTTATTATCCAGATCTTTAAAACCTGTTGGAACACCGGCAATCTTACCCTCTCTTTTATATGCCTCACTTATTATTTCTACAGCACCTTGCAATGCATTGCCAAAATTTATAAATGATCTATCAGTATTTCCACTTTGTGAAAGATTATATAAATCATTTTCTGCATTTTCTATAAGATTTTCAGATGATATATTGCTATTTGAATTTGTTTCCTGAATTAAATTATGTGCAACTCCAATTAAATTTCTTTTGACATATAAGTCATAAATAATTTTTCCATAATTATAAGTGTTTTGTGTTGACGGTGTGCTGTCTTTTAGTTGATTTAAATAATTAATCTTATTTATTTTATCATTATCTTCTGGAAGATAATTTTTTAATGTTATTGGCGAAACTAAAATATTTTTATCTAATAAATTTTTTATTGATGAAAAAATTAATTTATTTGTTTCATCTACAAAATGATTTTCATTAAGAAAATCTGAAACTTTTTCATAATTTTTATTATCCCATAAAATACATCCAATAACTGCTATTTCAGCATCAATATTAGAAAAATTATCATCTTCTTTTGGTGAGTTTTGTTTTGAATTTACTAATTCAACTGACATTTATATAAATTAAACTATCTTAAAAAAATCGACAAGAATAAGAATTAAAAAATAGTTAATAAGATATTAATAGTGTGAATAAATTAATTCTTATTTACTAAAATTGAAATTTCTTCGGTAATGTTCTCATAAGGACTTATTTCAATTTTATGTTCGCCTATTGATTTTATTTGATCTTTAATTAGAAGGTCGTCAGATTTAACTTTTATGTCGTTTTCTAACAAATAATCTATGATTTCTTTTTTTGATATAGATCCATATAGCTGATTTTTCTCATCAGCTTCTCTATTAAAAGTAATTTTTATTTTTTTCAATTTTTCAATTAAATGTTCTGCATTGTTTATTTTATCTTCTTCATTCTTTTTTATTTCATCTTTAATTTTTTCATAATATTCAAGATTTTTTTTATTATCTCTTAATGCCATATTATTTGGAAATAAAAAATTTCTTGCGTAACCAGGCTTAACTGATACCTTTTCTCCCATTTTACCTAATTTTTTAATAGTAGTAGTTAGTATAACCTTCATGATGAATATGATTTATTTGTGTATGACATAAGAGACAAAAATCTAGCTCTTTTAATTGCTTTTGATAGCTCTCTTTGTTTTTTTCTTGAAACACCTGTTATCCTGCTTGGAATTATTTTGCCTTTTTCTGTAATATACCTGGATAAAAGTCTAATATCTTTATAATCAATTTTTGGAGAGCCAGGTTGACTAAAGGGGCAGAATTTTCTTTTATTCTCGAAGGGAGAATTTGATTTTTCCTCTCGTCTAGATTTAAATTTATTTTTTTTCATTGTTAAGTATTGTTGGTAATTCTTGGTGTTCATCTACTTTTATAAATAAATATCTTAAAAGATTTTCTGATTGATTTAATTCATTATTTAGATCTTTTATTAATTTGCCTGAAGCTTCGATTTGAAAAAAATTGTAGAAAGCTTTCTTAAATTTATTAATATTATAACTTAAATCCCTCAATCCCCAATTTTCTTCGTTTATTATTTTAGCAGATTTAGATTTAATATTTGATTTAAATTTTTCTATTTCAGTATTAAGAGTACTTGTTGCCAAATCAGGATTAAAAATTAGTACTACCTCAAATTTATTCATATAACTCCATGGTTTATCTTATATTTTTAATATAAGAGAAGTTGAACTTGCATATATTAAATTTTTAAAATAAATCAAGCTTTTATGACATCTATAGTATTCCCAGGGCAAGGCAGTCAAACTGTCGGTATGGCAAAGGATTATTACGATAATTTCAAAATAGCAAGATTAATTTTTGAGGAAATAGAGGAATATACGCGCTTAGACTTGAGAAAAATAATATTTGAAAATCATGAAAATAAATTAAATTTAACCCAATTTACTCAAATATCTATATTTACTGCATCTTATGTTATTTTTAAAACTTTAGATTCTGAAAAAGATCTAAATAGTAAAAACATAAATATAATGTTGGGTCATTCACTTGGTGAATATACAGCTTTAGCCTGTAGTGATAAAATTAGTTTAAAAGAATGTAGCTTAATATTAAAAAAAAGAGGTGAATTAATGAATTCTGCGGTAACTCCCAATGCTACAGGAATGGCTGCTTTAATAGGACTAACCGCAGATAGTGTTCAAAAAATAATAGATAGTAATAATCTAAAATTAGAAATTGCGAATGATAATTCAGAAATACAAATAGTAATTTCTGGAAAAATTGAAGATTTAAAACAAAGCAAAGAAATATTTTTAAATAATGATATAAAAAAATTTGTTTTGTTAAATGTCTCAGCTGCATTTCATAGTAACTATATGATTGATGCGCAAAAAAAATTAGCTGAAGAAATCAATAAACTGAAATTTAGAGAAAATAGTATAAAAATTGTATCAAATTATGACGCAAAGATTTACAACAATAATGTATTAATAAAAAAAAATCTTCAAAATCAAATGGCAAATAAAGTTAATTGGACACAAAGTATAAAGAATCTTGAAGCGACTGGAGAAAACAAAATAATAGAAATTGGCCCTGGTAAGGTTTTAAGTGGATTAATAAGGAGAATCTCAAATAACTTTGATATTAAATCAATTAATCAAGTTTTAGATTTGAAATAGAATGACTATAAGTAAAAAAATTTTTCTTACTGGTGCCTCAGGCGGTATAGGATCTGCAATTTGTGATAAATTTCTAAATGAAAAATATTCTTTAATTCTAACTTCATCTTCTACTGAGAAACTCCAAAAATTAAAAGATAAATATGGAACATCTCATTATTATTATGAAATAGATTTATCAAATTCAGAAACTCTTCAAAATAGCTTAGATGAAATATCTCAAGATCATAAAGATATCTCTGTCATAGTAAATAATGCTGGTAAAACCCATGACAACTTAATTTTTAGAATGAAAAAAGAACAATGGTCTGAAGTAATTCAAACAAATCTTAATTCAAACTATCAAATCATTAAATCATTACTGCCTAATATGTTAACTAATAAATATGGAAGAATTATTGGTATTGCATCAATTGTTGGGTCAACTGGTAACCCAGGACAAGCAAATTATGTAGCTTCAAAATCTGGACTAGTAGGTTTATATAAATCAATTGCAATTGAGGTAGCTAGGAGAAATATAAATGTAAATGTAATTTCACCGGGATTCATTTCTACTTCAATGACTGAAAAACTTAATGACGATCAAAAGAAGGCTTACTTATCAAAAATTCCAATGATGAGATTTGGTAATCCTGAAGATGTTGCAAATTTAGCCTATTTTTTATCAACAGATGATTCGGCTTATATTACTGGTCAGAATTTGCATATTAATGGTGGAATGTTAATGGTTTAATATGTTGACATACATTCAAAAAATAATCTAAAAGATTTAAAAGGAGAAATATTTATGAGTGAAATTCAAGATCAGGTAAAAAAAATTGTTGTAGATCATTTAGGAATTGATGAATCTAAGGTAATTCCTGAAGCAAAATTTATAGATGATTTAGGTGCTGATAGTTTAGACACTGTTGAATTGGTTATGGCTTTTGAGGAGAAATTTGGAATTGAAATACCTGATGATGCTGCTGAGACAATTCAAACAGTTCAAAACGCTATAGATTATATTCAAAGCAAGAAATAAATTTTAAATTAGGTATGAGAAGGGTAGTAATTACTGGAATGGGATTGCTTACATCCCTAGGTAACAACTTAGATACCACATGGAGTAACTTAATTAATACACAATCTGGAATAAAAAAAATTTCTCACTTCGACGTATCAAATTTACCTGCGAAAATTGCTGGATATATTAATAACGATCCTGAGGATGAAAATTATTTTAATAAACTTTCAATATTAGAGACAAGAGATTTAAACAGAAACGACAGATTCATTCAATACGGGCTTGTAGCAGCTAAGATGGCAATAGACGATGCTGGATTAGAAAAAATGAGTGAAGAGCAAAAATTAAGAATTGGTGTTTCTGTAGGTTCAGGAATAGGAGGTTTAGAAACAATTTATGAGGGATCATTAACTATTAACAATAAAGAACCTAAAAAATTATCTCCTTTTTTTATACCTTCTTCATTAGTTAATCTTTTATCCGGGCAAATTTCAATCAAATATGGTTTTAAAGGGCCTAATCATTCAGTAGTAACAGCTTGTGCAACTGGTGCACATTCTATTGGGGATTCTGGAGAAATGATTAAGAGAGGTGCAGCAGATATAATGATAGCTGGAGGATCTGAAGCAGCTGTTTGTAAGTTAGGTATTGCAGGTTTTTGTGCAGCAAGAAGTTTAAGTACATCCTATAATGAGACACCAAATGAAGCATCTAGGCCATGGGATAAAAATAGAGATGGATTTGTTATGGGAGAGGGTGCTGGTATTGTTGTGCTTGAAGAAATGGAATATGCAAAAAAAAGAGGAGCAAAAATTTATGCTGAACTTATAGGTTATGGTATGTCTGGAGACGCACATCACATAACTGCTCCTGCAGAAGATGGCGATGGTGGTTTTAGAGCAATGAAAGAGGCAATAAGTATGGCGAAAATATCTTCAGATAATGTTGATTATATAAATGCACATGGTACATCTACCATTAAAGGCGATGAAATAGAACTGAATGCAATTTCAAAACTATTTAGTCATAATATTTTTGTAAGCTCAACTAAATCCTCAATAGGTCATTTACTGGGTGCAGCAGGTAGTGTAGAGGCAATTTTTTCAATTATGTCTTTAAATAAAAATGTTTTACCTGCAACTCTAAATTTGGATGATCCTATATTGACCGATAATATAAATCTAATTCCAAAAGCACCTGTAGATAAAAAAATTACATATGCTTTAAGCAATTCATTTGGATTTGGAGGAACAAACACTGCGTTATTATTTAAAGGTATTTAGTTTTACTTTATTTTTAATTTTACTCTTCCTTTTTATTTATGCTTACAATATTTTAAATAAAAATATTGAACTTAAAAATAATCCTTTGAGCATTGATAAAGGTGAAAGTTTAGAAGAAATTATAATAAAAAATATCAATAATTATTCATTATTGGATATTAATATTGTGAAATCTTATTTAAAAATAAATAATCTAATTAAAAGTAATTTAATTCATTATGGAGATTTTAATGTGCCAAAAAATTCTTCATATTTAGATTTCATAAACATAATTTCAAAATCAAGTAATCTATTAACAAAGATTACTATAATTGAAGGTTGGTCCCAAAAAAAATTAAATTTGGAATTGTCTAAATATTTTAGAGATTATTATCCTATACCCTATGCTGATATCATAGCAGATACATATTATTTTGAAAAAAATAGTGATTATAATTTATTTATTGAACAAATTAAAAAAAATAAAGCAAGTTATTTTAATAAATATAAAAATAATAAATTGCTTACTAATTTTAATCAAAGTGAGATTATGATTATGGGATCATTATTAGAAAAAGAGGGTTTAGATTATGAAGATAAAAAATTAGTTTCTTCAGTAATTTTTAATAGATTAAATAAAAATATGAAATTACAAATAGATGCAACTGTAATATACTCTATTACTGATGGAAATTATGATCTCGATAGAAAATTACTAATAAATGATTTAAAAATCGATCATCCATTTAATACATATATTTACAAAGGTTTACCTCCATCACCAATATCATATGTTGGTAAGAAAACTTTAGATATTTTATTTGAAAATTATAATTCAGATTTTTTGTTTTATTTTTTTAATAATTCTTTAAATAGGCATATATTCTCTAAAACTTTTAAAGAACATAAAGAAAAATTAAATGAGTTTAGAAGCAAATAGCAAATTAATAATTATATCTTCTCCATCAGGGGCAGGCAAAACTACATTATGTAAGTTATTGATAAAAAAAATGAGAAATATAAATTTATCTATTTCGTATACATCAAGAAGTAAAAGATTAAATGAAATCAATGGTAAGGACTATTTTTTTATTAGTAAAAAAAAATTTGTGATGCTTAAAAATAAAAATTTTTTTATCGAAACAGCTACAAATTTTAATAATTTATATGGGTCTCCATTTAAAAATATAAGTTTATCGAGAAAAAGAAATCAGCATATTTTATTTGATATTGACTGGAAGGGTGCAAGGAAAATCAGAAAAAATTATAAAAAAGAAGATGTAATTGATTTTTTTATTTTACCACCCTCAAAAACTGAACTTAAAAGAAGATTAGTTAAAAGAGGTAGAGATAATAACCAAGAAATAAATTTAAGACTTTCATATGCAATTGATGAAATGAAACATTACAAAGAATATAAATATGTACTAATAAATGAAAAAGTCCAAAATACCGTTAATGAAATAAAAAAGATTATTGAATATCATGAATTGATTTTTAAGAAAAAACAAATACTTAATTCAAAGTTAAAAAAAATCATAAATAGTTAGTAATTCATCTATTGTTAATTGATTAACTCTTTTATTTTCTAATTCATTGTTAACTTTCACTTTAGTATTATTATAAATTTTTTTTCGAACATTTTTAAATATAATGTTTGAAAAATTAGTTGCTTTTTTTAAATTATTTTTTTTTTTATTTAATTTAAATTTTACAACAGTTGAATATACTTTTGGTTTAGGAATGAAAACTTGAGGTGATACATCAAAACATTTTGTAAAATCTGATACAATTTTTGTTAAAAATTTATATTTGTTCATATTTGGCAACTTGTAGTCGAATTTCTGCGCCACTTCTTTTTGAATCATTAAAATCATTTCACTTATATTTTCATTGAAATTAAATAAATATAAAATAATTTTTGTACTAATATTGTATGGTAAATTTGAAAGAATTATTAGATTTTTAAACTTATTAAAATTAAAATTAAGTATATCATCTCCAATAATTTCTATTTTTTTATTATTCTTATATTTTTGATATAATTTGCTTTTTAAATTCGTATCTTTTTCAACTAAAATAATTTTTTTGGGTTTTTTTATTAAAATGCTATCAGTTAAGAAACCATAACCTGGGCCAATTTCAAGAACAGTTTTGTTCTTCAAATTTGTTTGTTCGACAATCTTTTTTGATATATTCTTGTCAATTAAAAAATTTTGACTCAGTGATTTTTTAGCATTTATCATTGATATTTCTATTTCTATAAATTTTTTTTATTAATTTATAACAATTTAATAGAGATTGATCAGAAATTTTGTTTGAACCAATTAATTCGTAGGCTGTGCCATGATCTGGGGAAGTTCTTATAATATCTAAATTACCAGTATAATTTATTCCAGAAAATTGACTAATAAATTTAAATGGTATTAATGCCTGATCATGAAATAAAAAAACAAAACAATCATACTGTTTTAAATTTTTTTTAATTAATATACTATCACCTGAAAAAGGACCTTTAATATTAACACCTTTGTTTTTTAATTCTTTTACTGCAGGTATAATATAATCTATTTCTTCTCTACCAATCTCCCCATTTTCTCCCGCATGTGGATTTAATCCTGAAAGTATAATTTTAGGTTTTTTATAATTAAAATCTTTTTTTAATGAATTATTTAGATTTAATAATTGATTGATAATATATTTTTTATTAGATATTAATTTACACAACTTATTTATTGGAACATGAGTTGTTAAAGGAGAAATAATTATTTTTTCGTGATATAAAATCATATTGGAATATTTTTTTTTATCAAGTTTTTGAAAAAATTCAGTATGTCCTATAAATTTTTTATCTATATTTTTCTTTATTAAATCTTTCCTTAATGGCAAAGTAATAACTCCAATACATTTTTTCTTAATGCAAAATTTGTATGCAACTTGCAGTGATTTAAATGTATTTTCTACTAAATTATTGCATGAATATGAATATATATTTAAGCATTCTGTTTTATAATTATTAACTTCAAAATTAATTAAATTTATTTTAATTTTTAAATTATTTTTTTTTAAATATTTTTTGATAATATTAGTATTACTAAATAAAATAATATTTTTTAATTTGTTTTTTTTCCAATTCTTTAATAAAATATGAATTCCTATTCCTTGAATGTCTCCTATAGTAACGCCTATAAAATTACGCATTTATCAAAATAAGATTATACATTTTTGAAAATTTATTTATTAATTT
>CABYXC010000021.1 GCA_902522865.1 uncultured Alphaproteobacteria bacterium
GATTTTGATGTGTCATCAATCAATTTATCAAATAGGGGGGTTGTAATGGGGTATTTACCTTTATTGAATTTTTTTATATTTTTAATAAGTTTTTCAATATCATGTGTTCCTGGAACACCTCGAGTTTTTAACAATTGATGTATTTTTTTTGATAATTGTAATCGTTGTTTTTTTGATAAATAATAATTATCTAAACTAAGCAAAAGAATTTTCTTATTATAAAATTTTTCTATAGTTTTAGAGATAATATTAATAAATGATGACTTTCCAATACCCTGAGAGCCTCCAAATAGAAATTTTTTCGATTTACTAGAGCAAATATAATTTATGATTGGAATTAATTTATCTTCTATGTACTTTTTAGAATATTTTTTATCATAAGTTTTGTGTATTTCTACTTGAATATAGTCTATTAGTGCATTCATTTAATATTTATTTATAAACAAAATACTTTTACATGAAATTTCTTTTTGATTTAGGTGGTGTTTTTTTTGATTGGGACCCCAATTATTTCTTTAAAAATGTGTTTGATGATGATGAAGAAAGAAAATATTTTTTAACTAAGGTGTGTAATGATCAATGGAACTTGCAACAAGATGCTGGTAGATCTATTGCAGAAGCTGAATTAGAGCTTATTCCTAAATTTCCACATTATGAAAATCAAATTAAAATGTATTACAAAAACCATCGTAAAATGATTAGGGATACTTTTGAAGAGTCAATAGAGGTATTAAGACAGCTTAAAGATAAAAATTATAAATGCTATGTTTTATCTAATTGGTCAGCAGAAACGTTTGAAGGAATACCAACAGATTATCCTTTCATGCAGTTATTTGATGGACTTCTTATATCAGGCGAAGATAAACTTATAAAGCCTGATCAGGCTATTTATGAATTAGTGAAAAAACGCTTTAATTTAGATCCAGAAGAAACTGTATTTATTGATGATAAGTTAGAAAATATAGAGGCTGCTCAAAAAATGAATTTTAAGACGATACATTTAACAAATCCAAAAAATATTGAAATGGAAATTAAAAAATTTCTAGTTTAATACTTCAGAGGTTTTTTTAAAATATGAAAAATATGTTTGACATTTTTATTATTGGCGGAGGTATTAATGGAGCAGGAATTGCACGAGATGCAAGTGGCAGAGGTCTTAAAGTTTATTTAGCAGAAAAGGGTAAGGTGGGATCTGCCACGTCTTCTTGGTCTTCAAAGTTAATACATGGTGGATTAAGATATTTAGAAAATTATGAGTTTAAACTTGTAGCCGAGTCTCTTAGAGAAAGGGAAGTAATTACACAAATTGCCCCAGCAATTACAAAGCCTCTACCATTTGTTATTCCGCATACTAAAAAATTAAGATCTAAATTGTTAATTAGACTTGGATTATTTTTATATGATAACCTTGGAGGTAAAACAAAAATACCTAAATCATCCAAAATCATTTTTGCTAAGCAATATCAAAATATTTTACAACCTAAGTTTTCAGAAGGTTTTCGGTATTATGATGTTCAAGTAGATGATAAGAAATTAGTAGAAATGAATATTGATGATGCAAAAAAAAAGGGTGCCATTATTGCAGAAGATACAAAAGTAATAAATGCTAACAGAATAGATAATTATTGGGAGATAACGCTCAATAATAATGAAAAAATTAAATCAAAAATATTAATTAATGCTGCAGGGCCTTGGATTAATGAAATTGTCAATAATGTTCTTAAAATTAATGTAAAAAAATCTATTAGATTAGTCAGAGGTAGTCACATCATTACTAAAAAATTATATGATGAGGAAGTTGCGTTTACTTTACAAAATGAGGATAATAGAATTGTTTTTGTAATTCCTTATAAAGCTGAGTATTCTCTTATCGGCACAACTGAAGTTGATGTTGATACACCAGATAACCCCGCTATATCAAATGAAGAAAAAATTTATTTAATTAATACTATTAATAATCATTTTATTAAGCAAATCTCTCGAGAAGATATAGTCGAGACTTACTCTGGAATACGTCCTTTAATTGAAGATTTCAAAGAGGCTACAAAAGTTACGAGAGATTATATATTTGACTTAAATGAGGATGATTCTAAAGCCCCGCTATTAAATATTTATGGAGGAAAGCTCACGACATATAGAAAATTAGCTGAAAATGTTCTTCTCGCTCTTAATAAATATATTCCAGTAAATAAAAAAAATTCCTGGACTGCCAAGCAAAAACTATAATTGGTATCCCTCTTAAATAACTTTCCAAATTTGGTGGGCAGAAAAGTTTTATAAGAGGAATACTTCTTATAGGAGGAAATAATATGAACCCTCTGCCCAATATTATATTAGTTTAAATTTAAAATATTTATTAAAAATTTTTAAAAAAAGGATGTATTGCCCCTTATATTAGGGGCAATAATTAATACGATTCTATTATTTAAATGCTTGTCCTGAACTATCAAATAATTGGCATCTTCCAGCAGGGAAACCAACTTTTACAGTATCACCAACTTTAATTTCTGAATGTCCTTCAGTTTCAGCAACTAGAGGCTCTCCATCTTTTTCGAGGTATAGGTAAGTAACGTCACCGAGTTTTTCGACAACAAATACTTTACTTTCCCATGATCCATCTGAATCACCATTTACTACTAAGTGTTCAGGTCTAATACCTAGACTGACTGAATCACCCTCTGATGATGATGCAGACATTTTAGGAATTGATATTTTTGACATTCCCATAATATCAACTTCAGTGGCATCAGAACTTTTGCTTAAGATCTTACTTGAAATAAAGTTCATTTTTGGTGATCCAATAAATCCACCTACGAACATATTATTTGGTCTATCATAAAGTTCTAATGGGGATCCTTTTTGTGAAACAATACCGGTATCAAGAACAACAATATCATCAGCTAAAGTCATTGCTTCTGTCTGATCGTGTGTAACGTAGATCATTGTTGCTTCTAGTTCATTATGAAGTTTTGCTAACTCAACTCTCATTTGAACCCTTAATGCAGCATCAAGGTTAGAAAGCGGCTCATCAAATAAGAAAACTTTTGGCTTTCTTGTAATTGCTCTTCCAATAGCAACACGTTGTCTTTGACCACCTGAAAGTTGTTTTGGCTTTCTTTGAAGATAATCTTCTATTTGAAGAATTCTTGCTGCCTCATTTACTCTTTCATTAATTTCATCTTTTGATCTTTTTTCTAATTTCAAACCAAAAGCCATATTATCAAATACAGTCATATGTGGGTATAATGCATAAGATTGAAACACCATTGCAATATTTCTTTGCTTTGGTGGTAAATCATTAACTACTTGACCATCAATAGAAATTGTACCTGAATTTATATCTTCAAGTCCTGCTATCATTCTTAACATAGTTGATTTTCCACAACCACTTGGGCCAACTAGAACTGTGAATGATTGACTTTTGATATCTAGAGAAACATCCTTAATTACATGGACGTCTCCAAAATATTTATTTACAGTATTTATATTTATATCTGCCACTTCATCCTCCTTTGAGCGATTTTTCAAGTGCTAAGATCACTATAATCTTGATATATCTTAGAATAAAATAAATTTTAAATCTATAAAAAATTTAACCTTTTATACTACCAGCTGTTAATCCAGACATAATTCTACCTTGTAAAAGAAGGGTAATTATTACCAAAGGAACTGTGACTATAACTGAAGCAGCCATAATACTTCCCCATGGCACCTCATACTCTATAGTTCCATTGATAAGAGCTATACCTACAGTAATAGTTCTATCACTATTAGTAGCGGTAAAGGTAAGAGCAAAAAGAAATTCATTCCACACTGCAATCATTGCCATAATTGCTGTAGTAAAGATCGCTGGGGTCATAATTGGGAGAAAAATTTTTCTTAAAATAAGAAACGAAGATGCACCATCTACAATTGCTGCCTCTTCAATTTCCTTAGGGACTCCTTTCATAAAAGTAGTTAACACCCATACTGTAAAAGGTATATTAAACATAGTATATGTAAAACATAACCATAACAGAGAAGTCACACCCTTGACCCTTAGATCAAAAATATTAAAATAGAAATCTTTAAAATTTAAAAATAGCTGGTACATGCCTGTTAGAACAGCTATTTGAGGAAACATTGAAATAGCTAGAATTACAAATAAAAACATGCTTCTGCCTTTAAAATTTACTCTACTTAATGACCAAGCAGCAAAATATGAAATTGTAATTGAGATTGAAACAGTTACAGTTGCAACAAATAATGAATTTAGAATTGTCTGAGGGAAATTATGCTCAAATAAAAGATAATTATAATTTTTTGGATTTATTTCTGTAGGGAAAAAATTTGGTTCAAAAACTGCTGAACTTCCCTCTAATGATGTCATTACAGAATAATAAAATGGAAAAACACAAAATATAATTACTATCATTTGAAGACTGTATTTAAATATTTTATCGTAAACTTTATTCATTATTCCATTTCATCCAATTTATGTAATCTTGTTCTTTGTATAAATATAACTGCTATTACGCCAATAATTAGTGTCAACATTGTAGAGGCGGCTGCACCAAATCCGAAATGAGAATATTCAAACATTTCTCTTCTTGCATATACTGTCATCGACATAATATCTTTGCTGCCAGCATTAATTAAGTAGATTAAATCAAATACTCGTAATGCATCCAATCCTCTAAATACTATAGCTACTGCAATTGCAGGAAGTATTAAAGGAAAAATTATATAGTAAAATTGTGTAATTCCATTAGTTCCGTCAACTTTTCCTGCCTCTAATACTTCGTTTGGAAGTGCTTTTAGTCCAGCATAAACTAAAATTGCAACAAATGGAGATGTTTTCCATGCATCAATAATGATAATAACAATCATGGATGTCTGGGGATCAGTTGTCCAAGCTTTACCCTGTTCAATAATGCCTATTCCAATTAGAATATAATTAAATATACCAAACTGATCTTGCAACATCCACTCAAACATTCTTGCACTAACTATTGTTGGTATTGCCCACGGTATTAAAACTGCAGCTCTAACAAACCATTTTAATTTATTTTCAATTAGCATAATGAGTGCAAAGCTAATTCCTAAAATAACTTCTAGACTTACTGAAAAAACACTGAAAACTATAGTGTTTCTTACAGAGTTCCAAAATAAACTGTCTGCGAGAACCCCGTACCACATACCCTCATAGTTTTCTAAATAGTTTATGAAGCCAACATAATTTGGATCTAGAAAATTTTCTAACTCTGCATCAGTAAGGCTTAAATAAAGCGTACTAATTAATGGATATAAAGCAGAAGATAATAATACTATTGTTACAGGTATTAAAAAAATTAATGCTGTTCTTTTTCTTAATTGACTAACTGATTTCATACTTCAACATTAAAAAAAAGGGGATATAAAATCCCCTTAATTTTTTTATATATAATTACTACCAGCCTTTGCCTTTAATTTTTTTCAAAGCTTTTTCAAGCTCAGCAACAGCTGTAGTACCATCTTTTTTACCAGTAATAACTTCATGTGCAGCAGTATAAAATGCTACTGTTACTTGAGGCCATTTACCTGAAGTTTGTGCCGATGGTCTAGGTAATAGAGCTTGAGACGGACCCTTTAGAAGAGGTAAAAGAGTATACGTTTCAGCATGCTCTTTATTGTCATAAATCTCTATATATACTGGAGGCATTGAATATTCTGCAATAGTTGCATGCTGCGCATCTCTATTTGATAGAAATTTAACTAGATCAATAGCAACTTCTTGTTTTTCAGAATATTTTGACACTGCGTAACCCCAGCCACCCATAGTACTTGTAGATTTACCATTAGGTCCTCTTGGTAGTTGGACAACATCAAATTTACCTTTTACAGCTGACTCATCTTTGTTACTTAAGCTCCATGCATAAGGCCAATTTCTCATGAAAACAGCATTACCTTGGTCCCAGATACCTCTTGCATCTTCTTCTTTGTAACCAATAACACCTTCTGGAGAAATAGTTCCTACCCATTTAGCAGCCATATCTAAAGCTGCAGCAGCATCAGGATTGTTAATAGAGATTGTTCCATCTTTCTCAACAATCATTCCACCGCCATGACTCGCAACCCACTCTAATGCATCACATGTTAGACCTTCATAGGCATTACCTTGCCATACAAAACCCCACATTTTGTCATTGCCAGCAGCTCTTTCTTTATCTTGAATAAATTGAGCTGTTTCAGTCATTTCATCCCAAGTTTCAGGAACATCTCTATTATATTTTTCTAATAGATCTGTTCTATAATATAACATTGGTATACCTACACTATAAGGTAAACCAATTATTTCACCTTTAGCTGTAGTATATGCTGAAAGAACATTAGGCATTATTTCTAATTGCTCATCTAAATATGGTTTCAGATCAATTAGCTGTGTTCCAAACTCTCCAGCCCATACATTATCAACTTTATATATATCAACATCACTATTTTGTGCTGATAGCCAAGTTTTATATTGTACATATTGATCAGAAGTACTTGCAGGCATTTCTAAAAAATTAACTTTATGTCCTGTCTTTTTTTCCCATTCAGCTGTTAACTCCATTGTCATTTGTCCCTGAGAACCACCACCTTGAGCGAAGTTTAATTCAATCGCAGTAGCGTTTAATGAAAAAAGAAAAGCTAACGAAGCAAATAAGGATAATACTATATTTTTCATAATGTTTTCCTCCTAAATTTGATTTTTCAAATATAAAAAAACGGTAATTTCGAAATAAAAAATAATCAAGAAATAATTAATAAAATTTAACAAATTTTACTATTTAATCCTGACAGTTTATAATAATTTCTGGGTTTTCTGCGTTTTCTGGTGTTAATTTAATTTCTTTTGGCCACTTAAAATTCTTTTTTAATAATGGATCATTTGTATTTTCCATAAATTTTTTTAGATCTTTATTTAGTTCTTTATAACTTTTTAATCTTTTATAATCTTTAATTGGATTTCTTTCCAATGGATCTAGAAATAAATCAAAAAATTCTTCTTTATTTTTTCTCGTTTTTTTCAAACCATGTTTTAATAAAAACTTTTGGATACACTTTCATCAATATTAGATAGATTTAGTTTTTTCCTATTATTTAATCTTTTTAATAATCTAAATCTTTTTGATCTTATACTTCTGCAAGGCTCTACTGATGTATGAATATTAACTTCAGAATAAACATATTTTCTTTTTTTTGTTTTATATTTTTTATTTGGTAGAATGTAAGGGTTTAAGTATTTTGGTTTTTTAATATCTAAAATTTTACATATTGTTGGAAAAACATCTATATTAGAAGTTAAATCATCATAGACTACACCACCTTCAAATACATTTTTAAGATATGCTATAAGAAATATTCCAGTTCCATGATCATTTAAATTACATTTCATTCCTGGCCAAGCAATACCATGATCGGTCGTTAAAAGTATTAGTGTATTATTTAACTTTTTCTTTTCTTTAAGAGTATCATATATGTTTCCTATACCTCTATCTATTTTTTCTAAAGAAGAATAAAATTTTGCCATATCTTCTCTCATTTGTTTATTATCTAAAAAAAGCTCAGGCGGTCTAATCCAATTAGGATTAAAATTTTCTGATATTTTTTTTATATACTCTCTATGAGTATCAAAATATCCTATTGAAATAAAAAACGGTTTTTTAGAATTATATTTTTTAATCCAATTTGAAGCAGTTGAAGATATTTTGACTGAGTCAGTTGTAGTTGTACAAAATGTTTTATTATATCCAAGCTCATTAAGTTTTTTTTTATCTATTTCATGCTGAATACCAAATAATGCTGTTTCAAAATCTTTATTCTTTAAATAATTTGATAAGTGTAGACTGTAATCATGTAATCTACTACCTCTATGAGCCAAACCATACATCCCATTTTGATGAGGATATAAACCGGTCATTAATGAACTTCTGCTTGGCGAGCAAGTGGGTGCAGCAGTAAAAAAATTTCTATATACGCTACCCTTATTTGCTATTTTTTGAATATTATTTGTTTTAGCGTTGTATCCATATGGAGAAATATATCTTCCAGTATCATGTGTATGTATTAAAACTATATTTATATTCTTCATTTAATAAAAAAGGGTGAGGTCCAACATATTTGATTATTTTTTTGCTTTATTTTTATATAAACATTATCATCTTTTTTTAATGGTAGTGTAATTTTTTTTTGAAAATTCCATTCTTTGAAGTTAGGAATTTTATTAAATAAAATCGCTGGTGTATCTATTTCTCCTAAATTAAAAGAAACAGATCCTTTAAGTAAATCTTTTGTTAAAATATCAAATTTTTTATTATTGGTTATAGTTGTTATTTGCGAATTTTTTTTTAATTTTGCTAAAAT
>CABYXC010000022.1 GCA_902522865.1 uncultured Alphaproteobacteria bacterium
CCAACTAGCAACAACATACAAGCATGAGTATGTAACTCTAGAGCATTTATTATTTTCTCTTTTGGAAGACCAAGATGCAATTAGTGTTCTTAAAGCGTGTGCAGTAGATATTTCAAACTTAAAAGAAAGTGTTGAAAAATTTATTATTAATGATTTAGAAAATCTTAAAGAGAACTTTACTGGAGAGCCAAAATTAACAAATGGTTTTCAAAGAGTTTTACAAAGAGCTGCTATTCACGTGCAATCGAGTGGAAGAGAGAGTGTTACAGGGGCTAACATGATTGTAGCTTTATTTTCTGAGAAAGAAAGTCATGCAGTATATTTTCTTCATCAACAAAATATGAGCAGATTAGATGCTGTTCAATATATTTCACACGGTATTTCTAAAAGTAATGAAAGTTTTGAAAATGAAGAATTTGTAGATAGTCAAACAAATGAAAATACTGAACAACAAAAACCCAAAAGTGCTTTAGGTCAATTTTGTATAAACCTAAATGAAAAATCTAAAGATGGTAAAATTGATAAGCTAATCGGAAGAAGCAAAGAACTAGATAGAACAATTCAAATTTTATGCAGAAGACAAAAAAATAATCCTTTATTCGTTGGAGATCCTGGTGTTGGAAAAACAGCCATTGCTGAAGGTTTAGCAAAAAGAATTACAGAAAAAAAAGTTCCTAAAATTATGGAGGATGCAGTAATTTATTCTTTGGATATGGGCGCATTACTAGCAGGCACAAGATACAGAGGTGATTTTGAAGAAAGATTGAAGGCTGTTCTTAAAGAATTACAAAAAAAAGACAAAGCCGTCTTATTTATTGATGAAATCCACACAGTTATCGGGGCTGGGGCAACGAGTGGAGGTTCAATGGATGCAAGTAATTTATTAAAACCATCTCTAGGAAATGGCACCCTTAAATGTATTGGATCAACAACATACAAGGAATTTAAAAATTATTTTGAAAAAGATAGAGCTTTAGTAAGAAGATTCCAAAAAATTGATGTTAAGGAACCATCAAAAGATGAGACTGTTAAAATTCTTGAGGGTTTAAAAACTTACTATGAAGAACACCATAATATTAAATATTCACCAGAAGCAATTATTAGCGCGGTTGAGTTATCTAATAAATATATAGGTGATAGAAAGCTTCCAGATAAAGCTATTGATGTTATCGATGAAGCAGGAGCATCTCAATATTTATTACCAGAAGAAAAGAGAAAAAAAATTATTCTTTCTAAAGATATTGAAGCAGTAGTTGCTTTAATGGCAAGAATTCCAACAAAATCTGTTAATCAAAGCGATAAAAACAGTTTAAAAAATTTAGAGAGAGATTTGAAAAATTTCGTCTTTGGTCAAGACAAAGCCATCGAAGAATTATCATCTTCCATTAAGTTGGCAAGAGCTGGACTAAGAGAAGATGGAAAGCCAATTGGTTCATATCTATTTTCTGGGCCTACAGGGGTAGGGAAGACTGAGGTAGCTAAACAGCTAAGTAATACACTTGGTATTAAACTGCTTAGATTTGATATGTCAGAATATATGGAGCGTCATACTGTGAGTAGACTTATTGGAGCTCCTCCTGGTTATGTAGGTTTTGACCAAGGTGGGTTATTAACTGATGGCGTTGATCAAAATCCTCATTGTGTATTGTTATTGGATGAAATTGAAAAAGCTCACTATGATTTATTTAATATTCTTTTACAAGTTATGGATTATGGAAAACTAACCGATCACAATGGTAAGACGATAGATTTCAGAAACGTTATATTAATTATGACAACTAACGCTGGTGCAATTGATGTATCTAAGAACAAAATTGGCTTTAATGCAAAAAGATCTAACGATGATAGTAGCGATGCAATAAATAGAATTTTTTCACCAGAATTTAGAAATCGTATAGACTCAATTATTCATTTTAATCATTTATCTAAAAATATTGTACTTTCGATAGTAGATAAATTTATTATAGAAATTGAAGCTCAACTCGAAGATAAAGGAGTTTCATTATCGATCAATAAAGAAGCAAAAGAGTTTTTAGCTGAAGAAGGTTATGATGAAGTCTACGGTGCTAGAGAGTTAGGTAGAGTAATACAAGAAAAAGTTAAAAAACCGATGGCTGAAGAACTTATCTTTGGTAAACTTGCTAAAGGTGGTCATGTTGAAATTACATGCAAAGATAAAAAAATTAACTTTGAATTTTCTAATAAACAAGAAGTAAAAAAAGAATTAGCCTAATTTTTGAAAGGAAGATAATCTTCTAATTTTTCTTTTTGATTATCAATTAGCTGACTTTCATTATCAAGAAAATTTTGAATAGCTTTGCTAAACTCTTGATCCTTTATCCAATGAGCACTCCATGTTTTTGTAGGCGCATAACCTCTTTGCAATTTATGTTCACCTTGAGCGCCTGCTTCTACAATTTGAATCTTATTTTGAATTGCATATTCAATTGCTTGATAATAACAGAGTTCAAAATGTAAAAATGGGACTTCATATTTTGATCCCCATAATCGTCCATACAAATGAGTTTTACTTAGAAAATTGATTGCAGAGGCAACCATTTTATCTTCTTGATAAGCCATTATAAGTAATATTTTGTTTCTAAAATTATGTAATATTTCAAAGAAAAATTCTTTAGTTAAATAAGTAGAGCCCCATTTTCTTCCTGTAGTATCTAAATAACAATCGTAAAAAAAATTTATATGCTCTTCTTTAATATCATCTCCATTAAGTAATTTTACAGTTAAATTATTATTTTCAATACATTGTCTTTCTCGTCTAATAATTTTTCTTTTTCTTGAGGATAAGTCATTTAAGAAATCATTAAAATTTTTATATTCATTATTGTTCCAATGAAATTGTATTCCTGATCTAACCATAATATTATTAATTTCATTCCAATTAGATGCATCATTGACAAAATTAAAATGAAGAGAAGAAACATTTATTTTTTTTGCCTCTTCTATCATATTATTAATTATCTGAACTTGCTTTCCCTTTTTATCTTTTACTGATTTGTTTAAAACAATTCTATCACCAGTTACTGGTGTAAATGGTATTGCAGATTGAAGTTTTGGGTAATAGTTTATTCCATATCGATGATAGGCATCAGCCCAAGAATGATCAAAAATATATTCTCCAAAAGAATGATTCTTTATGTAAAGAGGACATAATGCAATAATTTTATCATTTTCTTGTTCAATATAATGATATGGCTGCCAACCTGTTTTGGAATTTGCGCTATTACTTTTTTCTAAAGCATAAAGAAATTCATATTGTAAAAATGGATGATCATTACCAACACATTCGTTCCAATTAGAACTTTTGATGTTACTGAGCGAAGAGCAAAAAAAATGTTCACTCATTTGGAGTATTTATTTAATTTTAATTATTGCGTCTATTTCAACAGAAATATTGAGTGGAAGAGCATTTGAACCAACTGCGAAACGCGCATGTCTTCCTTTGTCACCAAAAATATTAACTAATAGATCTGATGCTCCATTTATAATTTTAGGTTGATCAGTAAAGTTGTCATTACAATTAACAAAACCTCCAAGTTTTAAAAAGCTGTCTAATCTATCCCAATCGCCATTTATAGATGTTTTTAGAGCTGCAATAATATTAATGCAGCAAATTTCAGCCGCTTTAATTCCATCTTCTTCGGAAATATCTACCCCAACTTTTCCACTATAGAGAATTTTTCCATCCATTACGGGTCCTTGACCTGACACATAAACAGTACTATTTGAAATTTTATAAGGAACGTAATTAGCTAGGGGTGTTGGCATATCAGGAATATTTAAATCTAATTTCTTGATATTTTCTTCAAAGATGTGCATTACATATATATAAAACAATTTGGGTGAAGGTAAAGAAAACAAATATGATTAAATTTAAAAAACTATTTATTTTCATCTTCATTTTCTCAATATTTTTTAAAGGAGAGATTTTAATGGCTGATGAAAAAAAAGATATTATACACATGACACTTAAAGATGGTGTTGTTGTAATAGAGACAAAACCAGATGTAGCACCAAAACATGTCAAACAAATTAAGCAACTTATAGAAGAAGGACAGTATGACGGAGTTGTTTTTCATAGAGTTATAGATGGGTTTATGGCTCAGACAGGAGATGTAGAATTTGGGAATTCAAGTAATGATAGTTTTAACTTATCAAGGGCTGGTACAGGTGGATCAAAACTTCCCGATATAGAGGCTGAATTTTCCTCAGAAAACCACGGAAGAGGTGCCGTGTCAATGGCAAGAGCACAAAACCCAAATAGTGCTAACAGTCAATTTTTTATTTGTTTTAATGACTGCTCTTTTCTAGATGGTCAATATACTGTTTGGGCTCAAGTTACCGAAGGTATGGAATATGTAGATAATATCACAAGAGGTGAACCACCTGCCGATCCAGATAAAATAATTAAAATGGAGATTATTAAATAATTAAATGTTTGTAGCTGACTTGCATAATGATCTTGTGCAAAGAGTTATCGAAGGTGAAGATGTTACAAAACTTACATCGCACGGGCATACGGACATACCAAGATTATTAAAATCTGACATTGATTTAGAAATTTTAATTATTTGGGTCTCAAGCAATTCTAAAGAACCAAATTTTTTTAAAAGAGCTGATAAAATGTATGATGAGATTGAAAGAATTTCATCACATGAAGAAATTGTCATCCCCAAAAAAATCTCAGACATTAATGAAGCAATAGAAAAAAATAAGTTAATACTTCCAATTTCAATGGAAGGTGGAGAGGGTTTAGAAAATGATATTAATAATTTATATCATTTTATTGAAAGAGGTCTTTTCTATTTCGGCCCAACTTGGAATCATTCTTTGGAATGGGTTTCATCAAATTATGATGAGGCATACAATTTGTCAAAACTTAAAAGTCATGGTTTAAACGAATTCGGGAAAGAAGTCATTTCTATTTGCCAAGATAATAATGTGTTAGTTGATGTTTCGCACATTGGAGAGAAAAGTTTTTGGGATATTGCCTCAATAAGTACCAAACCTTTTATAGCCTCGCATTCTAGTGTGTATAATTTGTGTCCTCATTTTCGTAATTTAAAAGATGATCAAATTGAAGCTATTAAAAAAGTAAAAGGGTTGATTGGTCTTAATCCATACCCTTTCTTTATTGATAAATCTTTTAAAGAAAGAGAAACCAAAGAAAGAAAAAAATATATTGATGAATTAAATTCTATTGAAAGAAAATATTCAAACAAAACATCTCAATGGATCGCAAAACAACATTTTCTTCAAAAAAAATTAGCAAATATATGTCCGAGTATTGAAATATTTGTTGATCATATTGAGTATGTAATTAATCAAATAGGTATTGATTATGTTGGAATAGGCAGTGATTATGATGGTCTTGATTGTTTGCCAAATAAATGGAATGATTGTCTAGATCACATGATTATTCAAGAAAGTTTAGAAAAAAGAGGATATAAAAATACTGAAATTGAAAAAATTATGGGTAAAAATATCTTAAGAGTTTTGGAAGAAATCTATAATTAGAAGTATACCAATTAAAACTAAAATTATTCCCGATGTTTTTTGAATAAATTTTTTTCTTCTCTGAAAAAAATTTCCCATTCCGTAACTTGTTACTATAACTGTAACTATAATATACCAAATGCCATCTATTACAGATGCAGTAATGACAAGAATTGAGTGTGAAAAAAAAGATGCATCTATTTTTACAAATTGTGAAAATACTGCAGAAAACCATATGAGAATTTTAGGATTTAAAATTGCTATAGAAAAGCCCTGAAAGAATGAATTAAAATGTTTTTTATTATTTATATGGTCAATTTCTTGATTTTTTTTAAAAAGAAATTGGAAGCCTATAAATAACAAAAATATAATTCCAATAATTTGTATAAATTGAAATAGTATTTCATTTGTTGTTAAAATAATTATTAGTCCAGTTACTGCAAAAATTGCGTACACCCCCATACCAATCCCGTGACCAATAGAAGTCAGAATGCCAGCATATCTATTAATTGTAACACTGTTTCTGATAATTAATGCCAAACTAGGCCCAGGAGACATAGCGCCAGCAATACATACTAAGGCAAATTGAAGCCAAAAGATAAAAGTCATTTAATTTTTTGTTAGAGATAAATATTTTTTTATTGTTTTTTCTAAACCAAATTCAAAGGTATCACAGATCAGAGCATGACCTATTGAAACTTCTTCGATATCATTAATATTTTCTAAGAAAAATTTTAAATTTTCCAAATTTAAATCATGGCCTGCATTTAATTTAATTTCAGGAAATTCTTTTTTTAAATATGTTGATACATCTTTATAGGATTTTATGGCAGTATCTTTATTCTCTACAAAATTATGAGCATAATCGTATGTATAAAGTTCAACTCTATCAGTTTGTATAACTTCTAAATTTTCAAGTGTTTTAATCGATGGATTTACAAAAATTGAAACACGAATTTTATTTTTTTTAAATTCACTAACAATATCTCGAAGAAATTCTTTATTTTCATGACAATCCCAACCAAATGAAGAGGTTAATGCACCAGGTGGATCTGGCACTAACGTGACTTGATCTGGTTTAACCTCTATTACTTTTTTAACAAAAAAATCTGATGGATATCCTTCAATATTGAACTCTTTATTTTCAAATTTTGCCAATAAATTTTTTAATGGCTCTAGGTCAGAAAATTTTGCATGTCTTTCATCAGGGCGAGGGTGTACTGTAATTCCATCAGCACCAAAGTTTAAACATTTATTACTAATATCAATCAAGTTTGGCAAGTCAGCACCTCTTGCATTTCTCACTAAAGCAAATTTATTCACATTTACGCTTAAAGCTGTCATAATTTATTAATTTTTTTATTTTAACTTCACTTATTATTTTTATTTGTCAATAACATCAAATTGAAAGGAGTAATATGAATAAATTTTATTTAATCGGAAAATTAAGTCCAGAATACGTTAAAGGTTATATGAGTAATCCAGATCAAGATAGAACAGCGATTGTTGGAAGTGCTGCTGAAAAAGCTGGAGGTAAATTACATAGTTTAGAATTTGTAAGAGGTGACTTTGACATGATTGCTACAGCAGAAGGTGATTATGAATCAATGCTTGCCATGAAGGTTACAGCTTTACAATCAGGAATGTTAAATGAATTAATCATTTTAGATACCAAATTTGATATGGTTAGTACTGTAAAAAAAGCAGTGGAAGCCTCTGGAACTTATAAAAAAACTTAAGAATTACTTTAAATTATTTTTCCATACGTTTTAAGCATCCATTCATTAACTTTTGGATGCTTATATACTTCTTCTCTCAATTTATTTAATTTCTCATAGGGTTCTAATATGTTAGCTGGAACACCATCTAAAAGCCCCGAACTTAACCATCCAAGTAATCTCCAAATTGCTAAATCAGCAATAGAAATTTTGTTACCAACAAAGAAATTAGAATCTTTATTTTCTAAAAGTAAATTTTCAAGAAATTGAAACCATTTTGGTAAATGTTTTGTTGCTAATATTTTTCTCGCTAATTCTAATCGTTCCTTTTCTTTATCTCTACCAGAAAGAGTTACTAGATAGTTAATGTCTTGCGCCGCTTCAATAATTTGATCAATTTGTGCTGCTTCAAATTCATTATTTTTTGGATACAAACCAGATAGCTTGCCACAAAATCTTGCAATTGCTCCAGTTTGCGCAAATATTTTACCATCTACATCTAAAACTGGTAACTGCTTAAATGGTGCTATTAGCCCGTTGGGAAGTTTCCCATCTTTTTTTAGCTCTTCCGTATCTTGACTTTCAAAGCGATAATCTTTGAAAGGAATATCACCAATAAATAAGGCTAAACGCGCAACCTCAGCTCTCCAAAAAGGTATTTTAAAATAGTATAAGGTTATTTCCATATTGATAAATTCATGCAATTATATGATACACACTTATGATGAAAATAATAGATATTTCCATTATTCTAGTAAACTTATTATTTTTTAGTTATTATTCTATTCAATTATTAATTTTTACTGATGAATTTGCTTTAAATAATTTAGGTTTTTTTAACCACGCTGTGGCTGGATTATCAGAAGTATTAGGAATAATTTTTTTTACTTTTGTTATTGGTTTTATCATTATTTTTTTTAAAGGGATAGAAAAGCAGTTACCATTTATTTTTTCAATTTTTATCTTACAACTTCTTGCTTCATTAAATTTTTGGAGATATGTCTTTACAGACAGCCCTGGAGAAACAAGCATTCATGTAATTACAATAAATGCAATAATTTTTTCTCTAG
>CABYXC010000023.1 GCA_902522865.1 uncultured Alphaproteobacteria bacterium
GATCACATTTTAAAACTAAAGAATTATAATAAGAAAATTCCTGTAATCAGAATAAAAGACGAAGAAATGGGGGAGAGAATAGCTAATTATTCTCTAGCTCAAATACTAAATTATCAATTAAATTTTAAAATTTTTCAAAATTCTCAAAGTAAACATTACTGGTCTGGCGAAAGGACGCCAATTGATAATAAAAATTTAACAGTAGGTATTTTAGGTCTAGGCTTTCTTGGTAATCATATTGCAAGATTACTAAATAAATTAAATTATAATGTTATTGCGTATAAAAAAAATCAAAAAAAAGTAAAAAATATAAAAATATATACCGGTAAAAATATTCTAAGTTTTATTAAAAGCTCTGATGTTATCGTATCTATTTTACCATCAACACCTCAAACGAATAATATAATAGATAAAAAGTTTTTAAAGAATATGAAAACAAATTCTTGCTTAATAAATATAGGCAGAGGTAATGCAATTGAAGAGAAAGATCTTCTAAATCATTTAAAGAAAAACAAAAATTTTTATGCTTATTTGGATGTCTTTAAAAATGAACCTTTAAAATCAAGTAGTCAATTTTGGAAATTACCAAATGTAACAATTACACCACATGTAGCAGGTGTGACCGCCATAGAGCCTTCTGTTAAATACATGCACTCCAAATATAAAAAACTAAGGAAAAATAAAAACGTAAAATCAGATGTTAATCCATCTAATGGATATTAATTGACATCAAAATAATTTTCTAAAATTCTAAAATAAATACTTTCTAGTTTCATAATATCTTCAACAAAAACAAATTCATCTACTTTATGAAGAGTTTGATTTCTTAGACCTAGCTCTACTACTTCACAATAGTTCTTTATATATCTTGCATCAGAAGTACCACCATCGGTTGCTTGCTCAGGTGGGCTATTTCTGCCTGTAACATCAGAAATTGATTTTGAAATAATATTATATAAATCACCGGCTTTATTTAAAAATGACTCAGCTGTTGCATCATATGTATAAGTGCAACTAGCGTTTTCCAGTTTAGAGAAAATCTTTTCTATTTTATTATCAATCCATTTAATAAGTGAGTCAGATGAGTGCATATCATTAAATCTAATATTAACTGTTGCTCTAGCTAATTCCGGAATTACGTTTTGAACAGGATTGCCAATATCAATAGTAGCGATTTGAACTGATGTTGGTAAAAAATTTTCATTGCCTTCATCTAGCGGCTCTTCTAATATACTATTTAATAAATTCACTAAGTGATGTGAAGAATTTTCAGCTAAATGAGAATTCGCCGTATGTCCTTGAATACCTTTTACCTGAAAAAAGAAACTAACTGATCCTCTTCTTCCAATTTTTACTTTATCGCCGACCTCACTTTTTGAAGTTGGTTCACCAACAAGACAATGATCAAATTTATAATTTTGTTTACTTGCCCATTCTAGAATTCTTGGTGTGCCGTTTACAGAATCTCTTTCTTCATCTCCTGTAATAATAAATGAAATCTTACCTGGAATATTTTTATATTTATCTACAAATCTTTTAGCGGCACTAATGAAACAAGCAACACTGCTTTTCATATCTTCACTACCTCTTCCATAAAGTTTACCTTCGTCTATTTTTGCTGAAAAGGGTGGGTATTTCCAAGAACTTTCATTTCCTACTGGAACTACATCTGTGTGACCAGCATAAGCAAAATGCTTTCCTTCATTTCCTATCGTTGCAAATAAATTTTTTACTTGATAAGAATTGTTTCCAGAGAAAGTTAATGGATGACAATCACATCCTATAGCACTTAGATGATTTTCAACGACTGTTAAAGCGCCCTTATCTTTTGGAGTTACACTTGCACATTTAACTAAGGATTGTGTAAGAGTAACTGGATCAAAATTAATTTCTGACATTAATCTCTTAAAAGATCATTGATTGATGTTTTGCTTCTAGTTTTTTCATCAACTCTTTTAACAATAACAGCACAGTATAAAGAAGGATTAATATCCCCTTGTTTTTTTCCTGGTAACGTTCCTGGTACCACAACTGAATACGCTGGAACTTTTCCCATATGAATTTCACCAGTCGATCGATCGACTATTTTTGTAGACGCTCCAATAAATACACCCATTGATAAAACCGCACCTTCACCAATAATAACACCTTCAGCCACTTCACTTCTTGCTCCAATAAAACAATTGTCTTCAATAATTACTGGATTTGCTTGAAGTGGTTCAAGTACACCGCCAATACCAGCGCCTCCAGAAATATGACAATTTTTACCAATTTGCGCACATGAACCAACTGTTGCCCAAGTATCAATCATTGTTCCTTCGTCAACATATGCACCAAGATTTACAAAAGAAGGCATTAAAACCACACCTTTAGCAATAAATGCAGATTTTCTTACAACTGCGTCTGGTACATATCGAAATCCTGCTTTTAGATGATCATCTTTTGTCCAATTTGCAGTTTTACTTTCTACTTTGTCAAACCAAGTGGCATGCGATGCTTTAATTATTTCATTATCATTTAATCTGAAACTTAAAAGAATTGCCTTTTTAATCCATTGATTAACTTGCCATTCATTATTAATTTTTTCACAAACCCTTAAGTTTCCACTATCAAGTTTGTTTAAAGTTTCATCTACTGCATTTCTAATATCACCTGCAGTATTAACATTAATACTATCTCTATCCTCAAAGGCATCATTTATAATTTTTTCGAGATCACTCATATTTTACCCTCATTTACATCTTTTAAAAATAAACTCAAATCTCTTGTTTGAAAATCTAAATATTCTTTAGATGCTTCAATATCATCGGAAAAATTCTCATAACCAGCATCAACCCAGACAGGTGTAAAACCAACTTTTTTTGCTGGAACTAAATTTTTTGCGATATCATCAAACATTGCTGATTTTTTTGGTTCGATATTAAATAAGTCGATAATTTTTTCATAGGGAGAAATTTCTGGCTTAGGAATATAATCAGCCATTTTAATATCATATATTTCATCAAAAAAATTTGTTAGATTTATTTTTTCTAACACATCTAAGACATGTTTCTTATTTGCATTTGTATAAATAATTTTTCTTCCCTCAAGTTTATATAATTCATCATTAAGATTTTGATTTGGACCAACAATTGAGTAATCTAACTTATGAACTTCTTCTAAAAAATAATCAGGATCTACGCCATGATTATCCATCATACCTCTTAGAGTTGTGCCATGTTGCTTGTAATATTTTGCTTGTAGTTTTTTTGCTTCAGCTAATTCCATATTTAAATTTTTAGCTACAAATTCACCCATTAACTTATGTACTTGCTGAAAAATTCCACTGTCTGCAGAGTAAAGTGTGTTGTCTAGATCAAATATCCAGGTATTGATGTTATCTTTAAAGCTCATTTAATTACTTGTTATTTGTGTACCAATTCCATGTTCAGTGAATAACTCTAATATTACTGAATGAGGAATTCTTCCATCTAAAATTGTAGATTTTTTAACACCTTTTTTCATTGCATCAATACATGTATTAATTTTCGGCTTCATACCTCCAGAAATATATTCTTTATTAGCAATACTTTTAGCTTCTTCTAAAGTTATTGATGAGATTAATTTTTCATCTTTGTCTAAAATTCCAGGTACATCGGTTAGTAATAATAATTTACTTGCCTGTAACTCACCTGCTATAAAACCCGCAACAGTGTCAGCATTAATATTATATGTAAAATTATTTTCATCCTTACCTAAAGGAGATATGACAGGTATTTGACCATTTTTTATAAAGCTAGTTAGCATATCTTTGTTTAATTTTTTTGGTTGTCCAACAAAACCAATATCAACTATTTTTTCAATATTTGAATCACTATCTTTAATTTCCACATTCAATTTAGTTGCAGTGACTAAGTTATCATTACCAGATACTCCTATCGCTTTTCCTCCTGAGGCACTTATAGATTCTACTATTTCTGAATTGATATCCTTGGATAATACTTCTTCAACTACCTTAATTGTTTCTTTATCAGTAACTCTTAATCCTTCAACAAATTGTGTTGATATATTTTTTGATTTAAGTCTCTCGCCAATTTGAGGTCCTCCACCATGAATAATAATTGGTGACACACCTACTTCTTTTAATAATCCAATATCTCTTGAAAAACTCTCAGACAGTTTTTTATCTCCCATTGCATGTCCACCGTATTTTATTACAATGGTATCACCACTATGTTCTCGAATGTATGGAAGAGCTTCAACTAAGGTTGAGGCTTTATGTATAAAATAAGCCTGATCACTCTCTGATAAAAAATCAAATTTCATATTTATTGTGATAACCCGTATATAGATCTTTGAATCTCTGTAATACCATTATTTTTTTTGGTCTCAGATTGATATATTTTCGTAAATGATTTTTTATAATTTTGCATTAAACTTAAAATTGATTTTTTTTGATATTCTAAATGGTTATTAGATATTTTATCTATTTTAGTTAAAATTATGGAAAATTTTCTTGAGCAATCGCTCAATAAATCCAACATATCAATATCAGAATTTTTGATACCAACTTTTGAGTCAATTAGTAAAAAAACATGATCAAGTGTATCTCTATTTTCTATATATTCTTCAATCAAGATCATTAAGTTTTCTCGTGCAACTTTTGATACTTTGGCAAAACCATAACCGGGTAAATCAATCATATTTATTTTTTCACTAATTAAAAAAACATTTATAGCCTGTGTTCTTCCTGGAGTTTTACTAGTTTTCGCTAGTTTTTTTGTTTTAGTTAATGAATTCATTAAACTAGATTTTCCAACATTCGATCTACCTATAAAACAACATTCTTTTTTTATATCTGAATAAGGAATGTCTTTAAATGACTGAAAGGAGCCTAAAAACTTATTATTATTAAAAAAGTTATTTAAATTTTTATTTAAGCTAGCCATTTTTGGCTAAAATTCTTCTTTGAATATACCATTGCTGCGCAATTGATAAAATATTGTTCACTGACCAATATAAAACTAAACCAGCTGCAAAACCAGCTAGTACAAAAGTAAATACAAATGGAAGTAATGCAAAAATTCTAGCTTGTGTTGGATCAGCGGGAGCAGGATTTAGTTTTTGTTGTAACCACATAGTAAAGCCCATAATGATAGGAAGAATACCAATATCAATTATTGACAGTATAGGCGGCACATCCCAAGGAATTAATCCAAATATTGTCATTAAGCCTAATGGGTCTGGTGCAGATAGATCATGAATCCATCCATAAAAAGGAGCGTGATACATCTCTATCGTAACAAACAACACTTTATACAAAGAGAAGAAAATTGGTATTTGTACTAAAATTGGTAGACAACCTGCAACAGGATTAGCACCTTCTCTTTTATACAAGGCCATTAGTTCTTGCTGCATTTTTTGTCTGTCATTTGGGTAGGTTTCTTTTAATCTTTGCATATCAGGCTGAAGTTTTTTCATCTTCGCCATAGATTTAAAAGATGCCTGCGCTAGTGGAAATAAAATTAAACGCATTAAAATGGTAAAGGCAATTATTGCTAGACCAAAATTACCTGCATAACCAAAAAACCAATTAATAGCATAAGAAACAGGTTTAGTTAAAAAACTAAACCAACCCCAGTCAATTGCATCAGTAAATCTTGGTATAGAGAGATTTTCGTCATAAGCACTTAAGACATTTAATTTTTTTGCACCCACAAATAATTTTCCGCCGTAAGATATATTTTCACCCGAGTTAATTTTATATATTTGACCAACATAACCTGCTCTATAGCTATCACGACCATTATTACCGTATCTATAATTGACGTTAATAGATTGATCAGCGTCAGGAATTAAAGCAGACATCCAATATTTGTCTGTAAAACCTAACCAGCCTCCTTGTGTTTTATTATCGCAAAACTCTTTTTTTGTTTGCATGGATGAATTACAATCATCGGCAATATCATCATAATTTTTTTCCAATAATTCGTCGTTTATTAGACTAATTAAACCCTCGTGAAGTATAAAAAAATTAATTGTATCTGGTGTGTTTATTCTTTTGATTAATCTGTATGGAAAAACTTCAATATCTTCACCACTGTTATTTTCTATTTCCTGTGTAATTGTAAACATATACTCATCATCAACTTGATAGTTGATTTTGAAAGTTATATTTTTATTATTCGTCCAACTAAGTGTAACAGGGCTTGAGGGGCTTAGAGTGGTAGAGTTAGTTTTCCAATTTGTTTCTAAATTAGGTAATTCAATGTTAGAATTTTTTAGCTCTTTCCAACCTGTTTCAATATAATATGGATTAGCAGTCCCATCCGGTAACAAAAGCTGTATATTATTCGAATCAGGTTCTAAGCTAGTTTTATATTTTGATAATATGAGGTCATCTAAAATTGCTCCTTTTAAATTTATAGAACCTTTAATAGATGCATTTTCAAAAATAACTCTGTCGGTTTGAATTAAAGCTTCATCTCTACTTTGTATTTCTGAAACAACTTGGCTGCTTTGTCCGTCAATGGATGTTGCAGGCTCTAATACTTCATCTTCTTCAAAGGATGTTGTTTGAATTGGTTGAGTTGGAAATAATAATTGAAAAAAAATAATTATCGCAATTGAAATACCAATAGCCAAATATAAATTTCTTTGTTCGTTCATTTATTTAACTCAGATTTTTTTGGTACTGGATCAAATCCGTGGGAACCCCAGGGATGACATTTTGAAACTCTTTTCACCGATAAAATTGATCCTTTAAATAACCCATGTTCCTTTAATGCTTTAATAGAATACTCAGAGCAGGTTGGTAAATACCGACAATTCTGCCCAAGTATTGGGGAAATCAATAACTGGTATAATCTAATTATTATGATTAAAGGTAATGAAATATATTTACTAACCATTTATCTTTCCCGTAAGTTCTAATAAAAGTTTATCAAATTTCTCTTCGAGCAATGACGTTTTAGCTATTAACACATAATATGAATTAATTTTACCATTAATAATAATTTTTCTAGCTAATTCTCTCATTATTCTCTTTGCTCTATTTCTTTTTACTGCGTTGCCAATTTTTTTGGAAGCTGTGTATCCTACACCTATAGAATTTTCTAGATCTTGATTGTGTAAAATTTGGATATTCATATTTTTACCTTTTATAAATTCTCCCTGGTTTCGTATCATAACGAAAGTCGATCTTTTCTTAATTGTAAATAATTTTTGGGCCATTTGGCCTTTTTAAGCGCTTAATTGAGCTCTTCCTTTCGCACGTCTTCTATTAATGATTTGACGACCTGCTTTAGTTGCCATTCTAGCTCTAAAACCGTGTCTTCTTTTTCTAATTACTCTACTAGGTTGGTAAGTGCGTTTCATAATAAATCTCTGGGCCTAATACGAATTCATTATATATAAGTCAAATATTTACTTATGTAATCGATGAAAATTTTCAAAAAAGCTAGTGAATTAGAGCCAAATTTAGTTTCAATCAAAGACAAGGGTCAGTCTATTGGTTTAGTTTTAACAATGGGAAACTTACACGATGGACATTTATCTCTCATTAGAGAAGCACAATTACATAACGAATTTGTGATCTGTTCAATATTTATTAATCCTACTCAATTTAACAATGAAAATGATTTCAATTCTTATCCAAAGACAATTGATGAAGATATTTCTAAATTAGAAAATATTGGTTGTAATGCACTCTTCTTACCTGACATTCAAGAGATATACCCTAAAGGATTGGCAAAGAAAAAAATTGTAAACAATTTTAGAAATATTTTATGTGATAAATTTCGACCTGGCCATTTTGATGGAGTTACTACTGTTGTGGATCTTTTTTTTAATATGATTAAACCAACGAATAGTTATTTTGGTGAGAAGGATTTTCAGCAAGTAAAAATAATACAAGATTTAGTAAAAATTAATCATCACAATATTAAAATAATTCAATGCCCATCTGTACGAGATAAAACAGGTATGAGTTTATCTTCAAGGAACTCTAAATTTTCTA
>CABYXC010000024.1 GCA_902522865.1 uncultured Alphaproteobacteria bacterium
CTATAGATGCTAAAATTAATTAATTCTTCACAAAGTAATGACAAAGAAAATAACAAGATAATTAATTTATAATTATAGATTTTAGTAAAATATTCTATTATTAACATATAATGTTTTCAATAATTTCATCGTTTAAGAATGAAAGTGCAAATTGTAAAGATTTTTTTAAAATAATATCCGAGTGTAAGAAATACATTAATATTTCTGAAATAATCGTAGTTGATAACGGATCAACAGATAACACATTAGAATTATTAAATGATCAAAAAATTTCAGGTATCAATATCTTTGTATTTAAAAACGATGCTAACTCGGGATATGGAGATGGTTTTGCAAAAGCTCTTAACGAAACAACAAATAGTTATGTGATTACTCTTCATTCTGATAATCAATTTAGGTTAGATAAATTTTTGAAAAAATATTCTGATAAAGTTACGGCAGATCTAAAAAATAATATTAATATTTTTCCAATAAGAACAAATAGATCATTTGTAGCTAATCTAAGAACTTTTATTGTAAGAATGATTTTATCAATAATTTCTCTCAAGTTTTTCAAAGATTATGGGGGGCATCCAAAATTTTTAATTAAAGAAAATATAAATCAAATTAATTGTTTACCTAGTGGTTTTTCTTTTGATGCTGCTATTCTTTTTTTTTTAATAAAGAATAGAATTAAATTTAGTCAAGATTATTTCGTTACAGAACACGAAAGAGTATTTGGAGAGTCATCATGGAGTAAAAGCTTAAGCAAACAATTTAATTTACTATTAAATTTTATATATGAATTTTTAATTTTTAGGTTAAATAATTAGTATATGCAAGTCATCATTCCCCTAGCAGGTAAAGGAATTCGATTTAAAGAAAAGTATAAAGAGCCAAAACCACTCATAGACATTTTTGGCAAACCAATGATACTAAGAGCAGTTGAAACTTTTGATAAAAATTCTAATTTTTTTTTTATTCTAAAGGAAAGTAGATACTCATCAAGTATTATCAACTTATTAAAAAAAAAATTTAAAAATAGTAAGTTTATAACTACAAAAAAATATACTTCTGGACCTGCTTCTACAGTGCTGTTATCAAAAAAATTTATAGACATGAATAAAGAATTGATAATAGCTAATTGTGATCAATATATAAAATGGAATTATAAGGATTTTATAAGAAGGACAAAGACTAAACCTAATGATGGTATAGTTGTAACTTACACCACAAATGTTAAACATAACTCTTATGCTAAGGTAAATAAAAATGAAGTTGTTCTTATTAGAGAAAAAGAGTTTGTTAGCAAATATTCATTAAACGGTGTGCATTATTGGAGAAAAGCTATTTTTTTTTTTAATTCAGTAGAAGATATGATTAAAAGTAAAGATAAAGCACCGAATGGTGAATATTATGTAGCACCTTCATATAATTATATGATAAAAAAAGGTTTAAGTGTAGGTTACTTTCATTTAAAACCAAAAACACATTTTTCTTTAGGCAATATAAAAGATCTAAATTATTTTCTTAAAAATGAAAAAATATAAACTTAATGAATTTAAAGATGGATGGATAATTGGAAACTTTGAGCCAAGTATTCTAAAGACTAAAGGTTTTGAGATTGCCATTTTAAATCACTTCAAAAATCAAAAATGGCCAACTCACTATCATAATGAAATCACTGAATATAACTTGTTACTTGATGGCAAGATGATAATTAATAAAATTGAAATTAATAAAAATGATATATTTGTTCTTGAACCAAAAGAGGTCGCAGAACCTGTTTTTTTGGAAGATTGTAAAATTTTATGTATAAAGGTACCTTCTATTATTGGAGACAAAATTGAAATTAAATAAAAATAATTTTTTAGATATTTTTTCTACTAATTTTAAAAGTTACGAAGATTATTTTATTGCTACATATGAAATAAAAACTAATCCTCAAAAAGGTGACGTTCTTCAAGCTTCGTATGAATTAGCAATTGGTCAAAGTATAGGCAACCCTTATTCAAGAAGTATTCATGAGGAAAGTAGTCTCATAACTAATAATAGTTGTATAATTTTACATGATCCAAATGAATTAGAAAATAAATATGAAATGATTATTAATATAGCTTTTCCAAATATTAATATTGATTTTAAAAACGATGGTATTTCTCAGTTACTTTGTATGTTGATGGGCGGACAAATGGATATTGAAACATTTGAAAAATGTAGGCTTGTAGATATTAAATTTTCTAAAAATATCGAAAGATTTTTTTATAAACCAGTATACGGTCTTTCCGGTATGAGAAATAAAGTCAATTCTTATGATAAACCTCTTTTTGGAAGTATAATAAAACCTAAAACAGGCATCAACAAAATTAAATTATTGGATATGGTAAAGCAATTAATTGATGGAGGAGTTGATTTTATAAAAGAAGATGAAATATTATCTAATCCACATTTTTGCTCTTTAAAAGAAAGAGTCCCTTTAATAACAAACTATTTAGAAAAAAATAATATTAAAATAATATATACATTTTGTATTAACAGTGATCACGATGAAATAATAAATAGATCTAGATTTATTGTAAATGAAGGAGGACATGGAATCCATATTAATTGGTGGGCTGGTCTTGGAGTTTATAAATCTATAAAAAAATTAAACTTACCTTTATTTATACATTTTCAAAAAAGTGGAGATAAAGTTATTACACATGAAAATCATAATTTTGGAATAGACTGGAAAGTTATATGTTCAATTGCAGCTTTAAGTGGAGTTGATTCAATTCATGTTGGAATGTTAGGTGGATATCTTAATGATGATGAGACTAAGTTGAAAAAAATTAGCATTGATTTATCAAAAAAAAATACAATTCCTGCTTTAAGTTGTGGACTTAATTCAAAATCTATACCTTTAATTAATAAAGCAATTGGAACTGATTATTTAGCCAACGTTGGAGGAGCTGTTCATTCAAATCCAGAAGGCTCTACCAAAGGTGCTAAATTAATGAGGGATACTATTGATCAATATACAAATATAAAATGAAATTTATCTCCCATAGAGGAAACACTCAATCTACTAATTTAAATGAAGAAAATAATCCTAATTATATAGAAAAAGCTATTGAATTAGGTTTTGAAGTTGAGATTGATTTGAGAGTTCATAACAACAATTTATATTTAGGTCATGACAAAAATCAGTATTTAATTGATCAAAATTTTTTAACAAAATATAGATCCAAAATTTGGATACATGCAAAAAATGATGAGTCATTGAAATATTTATCAGATACGAATGAAGATTTAAATTTTTTTTGGCATGAAGAAGACTCATATACAATCACTTCTAAGGGATATGTGTGGACTCACTTTAATAAAAATTCTGAACTAAAAAATAATAATTTTACTTTTTCAAAAAAAACTATTTTAACTCTACCTGAATTATCTGATATTAATAAATTTAATGACATCCTAGATAAAAAATATGGTGGAATTTGCTCTGACAATATAATTTTTTATAAAAATCTTTTTAATGAAAAAAAATAGAATTATTATTACAGGTGGTAGTGGTTTTATTGGTATAAATCTAGCTTTAGAATTATTACAAAATAAAAATAATATTATCTTAAATATTGATAATTTAACATATGCAAGTAACGATGATTATATGCTCAGAAAATATTCGAATTATAGTTTTATTAAAGAAAATATAATTTTTAAAAATAAAATAGCTAATATTTTAAAAAAATTTAAACCCAATATAATCTTTCATCTTGCTGCAGAAAGTCATGTTGATAGATCAATTTTCAAATCAAATAATTTTATAAGTACTAATATTATTGGGACTTATAGTTTAGCAGAGTGTTTTAGCAAATATATTTCTTCAACTCAAAAATCAAATAACAATAATAATAATAATTTTAAATTTATATATGTTTCAACAGATGAGGTCTACGGCGACAATTTTTTAAAAAAAAAATATAGAAATTTCGAAAATGATAGACTTCTACCAAGTTCCCCATATTCATCTACAAAAGCCTCTAGTGAAATGATTATTAATGCATGGAATAGGACTTTTAAATTACCAGCAATAATTTGCAGACCCTCAAATAATTACGGACCTTTTCAAAATAAGGAAAAATTTATACCATTAGTTATTTCTAACTTTTTACAAAATACTAAAATTCCAGTATATGGTAGTGGTAAACAGATAAGAAATTGGATTTTTGTAAAAGATACAGTTAAGGCTTTAATTAAAGTAATGAATAAGTCGAAAATAGGGAAAATTTATAATGTATCTTCTGATTTTGAAATAGAAAATCTAAAATTAATAAAATTAATTCATGATCAATTATCTAAAAGAGGATTAGTTACAAACAAAAATTATAAAAGCTTTGTAAATCATGTCCCAGATAGATTAGGTCATGATTTTAGATATTCCATTGATAATAAAAAAATTAAAAGTGACCTGAAATGGAATAGCAAGACAACTATTGCTGATGGTATTAAAGAAACTATAAATTGGTATTTAGATAAGTAAAATGAAGGGAATTATTTTAGCTGGAGGTAACGGCTCAAGATTATATCCGACAACATTTTCGGTCTCAAAACATTTGTTACATGTTTATAACAAACCAATGATTTATTATCCTTTGTCTATTCTTATGTTAGTTAATATAAAAGATGTAATGATAGTAATAAAAGCTACTGATTATAGTATGTACTACAAACTTCTTGGTAATGGAAAAAAATTTGGAATTAAAATATCTTACTCATTCCAAAATCAACCAAATGGTATAGCAGATGGACTTTTGAAGTCTAAAAAATTCATTAAAAAAGATAAATTTCTTTTTATACTAGGTGATAATATTTTTTGGGGTGACGGTATCCAAAAAACCATAATTAAGGAATTTAACAACAACAAAAATGCAACTTTATTTTCTTACTTTGTAAATAATCCCAACAATTTTGCTGTTTTAAATAAAAAGAATAGGATAGTTGAAAAACCAAAAAAAAATTTGGGAAATGAAATTATTACAGGAATGTATTTATACGATCATGAAATTTTTAAAATAATTGCAAAAATAAAACCTTCTTCAAGAAATGAACTTGAGATAACTGATATTAATAATTATTTAATAAATGAAAAAAAAACAAAGATAGTAAAACTTGGAAGAGGTGTTGTGTGGTACGATGCAGGAACATATAACGATTTGCTTAAAGTAAGTAATTTAATAGAAAGTATAGAAAAAAGACAAGGATATAAAATTGCTTGCTTAGAAGAAATAGCTTACTTAAAAAAATGGGTAACAAAAAAACATGTAAAAAACATTATAAAAAAATATGGTGAAAACGAATATGCTAACTATCTTTTGAAAATTTTAAGATAAAATGGCAATTTATTCAAAAGTTTATTTACCTGATAAAATAAAATACAAAAGATATATTGATAAAATTTACAAAACTTCTTGGATAACTAATAATGGTAAATTAAAAATCAAATTAGAGAAAAAACTCAAAGAATTTCTTAAAGTTAAAAATGTTATTTTAGTTTCAAACGGAACAGTTGCACTCCAAATACTTTATAGAGCTCTTAGCTTAAAAGGAAATGTAATTACAACACCATTTTCTTATGTCGCTACTTCAAATACTTTAATTTGGGAAGGTTTGAGTCCAAATTTTGTTGATATTGACAAAGATACCCTTAATATTGATGTAACCAAGATTTCTTCTAATATTAATAATTCTACTTCAGCGATTTTACCAGTACATGTATTCGGCAATCCATGTGATATTGAGGAGATTAATAAAATAGCAAAAAAAAATAAATTAAAAGTTATATATGATGCATCTCATTGTTTTAATACTAATTACAAAGGCAAAAGTATTTTAAGTTATGGTGATGCTTCAATTATGAGCTTACATGCTACAAAAATATTTCATACGATTGAAGGTGGTGCAATAATAACAAACAACAATACTCTTGCGAAAAGAATAAGGATGATTAGTAATTTTGGTAAAAATGATAATGATAAGTATGAAATCTTGGGAATAAATGCTAAAATGAATGAATTTGAAGCAGCTATGGGTCTATGTAACCTTCATGAATTTTCCAAAATTAAAAAATTTAGAAAAAAAATTTGGAATTTTTACTATTTAAATCTCAAAAACCATTTTAGTTTTCAAATATTTAGCAAACATTCAATCCCAAACTACTCTTATTTTCCAATTATTTTTAAAACTGAAAAAAGTTTGATTAAAGCAATAAAATTATTAAATAAAAATAAAGTATACGTACGAAGATATTTTTACCCTTCTTTGGATAAAATATTTTTCAGCAGAAAGTATGGTAAATGTATAAACTCTAATAATATAGCTAAAAGAATAATTTGCTTACCAATATCGCAAGAATTAAACAAAAATAATTTATTAAAAATTACAAAAATCCTAATCAATTCAGTTGAATTAAAAAATTAATTAAATTTATGAATAAATTAGATTTTTTTTACTTACCAAAATATATTTCTTATAACTTAATTTCAAATTTATTAACGTCAATTCTTATTTTTATATCATTACCTATCTATTTACAAATAATGGATGTTAATGATTTTGGTTTTTTTTGTTTTGTATATGTTTTACTTATAATTTTTAAAATTTTTGATTTTGGATTTTCTGCTACTTCAACTAGATATATTTCACAAGTCTATAATTCAGAACTATGGCAAATTAAATCAAAAAATTTAATTAAAATTTGTGAGGTTTTACTATTATTTATATCTTTAATAGTTTTGGTTTTTTTTTTAAAATTTAATAACTATGTAGTAAGTTTTTGGATTAATTTTGATAAATTTAAATCAGTAGATTTTGATCAATCTAATTTAAAAATATATAGTTTAATTCTTATTATTTTTTCTGCGATTTTATTTTTTAAGTTACTTTCTACGTTGTATAGAGGAGTATTGTATGGGATTGGAGAACAACCTCTGTTTAATGTAATTAGATTTTTTTTTGAATTAATAATTTTATTATCATGTGTATCAATATATTATTTTTTTAAATCAATTCTTTTGTTATATTTTAATTTCCTTTTTTTTGTCTTTATTGAAACTATTTTGTACAAATTAATAATTAATAAAAAATTATATTTTTTTCATTCCACATCTTTTTTAAATGGATTTAAAATATTATATAATAATAAATATTTTGCATTAAATATAGCCTTTACAAGTTTTTTGTGGCTGGTTACTTCAAATTTAGATAAAGTTTTTTTTGTAAATTATATTAGTATTGACATTTATGGAGCCTATACAATTATTACTACCTTATCAATACTTCCATTATTATTGTTTGTGCCAATATTTGAGGCTGCTTTCCCCAATTTAAACAACTTGTATCATAGTGGAAAAATAAAAACATTTAAACAAACTATTAACTTATTAATAAAAATTTGCATTATCTTCATGTTTGTATGTTTAATTACTTATCAATTATTTGGAGAGGTTTTTTGGAATTATTTACTAAAGGATAGTACAAATTTGATTCTAGCAAATGAAATTTTTCTTAATTTTTTATTAGGATATTTTCTTTTATCATTTTCATACATTGTATTTACCATACTAAAAATTAAGGGAATATTAAAAATTCATTCAATTTTGACTGCAATTTGGACTTCATGTTTATTTAT
>CABYXC010000025.1 GCA_902522865.1 uncultured Alphaproteobacteria bacterium
CATAATCTGTATTCATTCGTTCAAGAGAGATAGATAGTTGTTTTGAAATTGCTTCAGGATTACATTCAGGTGAATGAGCACCTTTGCCAAGTATTAAAATATCTTGTCTATTATTATTTTTTAACCATTCGCCAAAAACTTTTTCGTGATTACCACCGCCATAAATAAATGCTGTATCAAAGATATTGCCACCAACCTCAATCCAATGATCCCATAACTTTGAAGCCTCATTGATATCATCTTGGTTATCACATCCCATAACAAGTTTTGAAATTTCCTTATTTATTCCTTCTATTCTGCCGTATTTCATATTTCATCCTGTGGCAATTTATAATTTACTTTTTCTCTCCATGCATCAAGAGCTTGAAGATTACCTAATGTATCTTCCCAAGTCATTGCTGGGTGAGGTGGTTGAGTCTTTTCCTTTGCAATGCACTGGCTTGCAAGTTCTCCTTCAAAGAAAAATAAATGTTCTGGTCCTTTAACATCAGTTACTTCTTCATTACCATTTTTACTAATAATGATTTTTGCATGATAAGGGCCTCCTTGTCTTCCTGGCATCCACGGATCGGGTAATTCGATAGTACCTTCAGAGCCTGTAATAACAGCATTATTTTTCATACTTTCCCTAATTCCAGTTGAAAGTTTTGCTTTAATTCCATTTTTAAATTCTAAATTAGCATGAGCAACTTCATCAACGCCTGTTTCCCCTATTCTTGCTTCAGCATCTATAAAATTAGGCTCTAAAAATTTTTCACCAGTTGCGACGCCTGCAATTAACCTAGAAAAGGAAATAGGATAGAGACCAACATCAAGTATACCGCCTCCTGCAAGACTTTTATTAAACAGTCTGTGTTCAGGAATTGTTTTACCCATATCAAATCCAAAAGAAGCTTCAATAGATGTTATATCCCCTATTGTTTTATTTTTAATTACCTCTAAAAGTTTTGGAATTTGAGGATGACAACGATACATAAAGCCTTCCATATAAAAAACTCCAGCTTCTTTTACTGACTCTATTATTTTTTTACCTTCGTTAAAATTGACAGCGCCTGGTTTTTCACAAAGAACATGCTTTCCTTTACCTGCAGCTTTGATTGTCCATTCAGCATGTAAAGTATGTGGTGTGGAAATATAAATAGCATCGATATGTTCTGAATTTATAATATCATCATAATTATCAAATCTAAAATCAGGATGAATATCATATTTATCACCAAAGGTTTTTCGACGATCTTCATTTTTACTTGCTATACTTACGAGTTGACCCGAGTAAGAGTCTTTTAACCCATCTGCAAAATTATTAGCTATATTGCCTGGTCCAATAATTCCCCATTTAATTTTTTCCATAGCTAACCCTTAACTGCACCTGCTGATAATCCAGCAATATAATATTTTTGTACAAATGAAAAAATAAAAATAATTGGAATAGTAGTAATTGCTGCAAAAGCCATTGCTTGACCATACTGTGGTTCTTGTCCAACACTTAAAGCAAATACTTCAGTCATACCTAAAGGAATAGTGTAATTCAAATCGTCCCTTAAAATAATAAGTGGCCATAAAAAACTGTTCCATGAACCTACATAAGTGATGATTGACAGAGTTGCTATTCCGGGCCAAACTAAAGGAACAACTATTTGCCAAAATATTCTAAATTCACCAGCACCATCTGCTCTAGCTGCTTGAATTAGCTCATCAGGAACAGCAGTTATAAATTGTCTCATCATAAAAATTCCTATGGCTGGAGCTACAAATGGAACTATCAATCCAAGTAGTGTATCGTTCATACCCATTCTTCCAACTAATACGTAAAGTGGAATCATTATAATTGGAAAAGGAATCATGGCTGTAGCAACCATGAATATAAATAGTTTATTTTTTCCTTTAAAATTATATTTTGCAAATGCATATCCTGCTAGAGTACATAAAAAAATAGTTGCTAAAGTCACTGCTATTGCAACAACAAAAGAATTTAATATCCATAAATTTGCAGGAAACTCTGTAAATAAAGCAGTTACATTTTCCCAGTTTGGATTTTTTGACCAAATAATAGGAGGCCAAGCCATAATTTCAGCAGTTGATTTTAAAGAAGATGTAACCATAAAAAAATATGGAACAAGTGTAATAATACCTACTACAGTGATTATAATATTTAGAGAGATTTTCCCAATTATTGGAGATAATTGTTTTTTATTTGAAAGACTAGATTGTACAGGAAAAATATTAGCAATGAAATCAATAATTGGAGATAAAATTCTTTCTATAATACTTTTTTTTGCGTCTTGATCTAAATTTGATGCAAAAGATCTAAATTGAAGTAGGGAAATTATAAAAATACAAACAAACATAAAGACACCAATAGAAGATCCGAATCCTAATTTTAATTGTTGGAAACCTCTTTCTAATATGTAAACAACCATTGATTTGGCATGAGTTGGCACATCGTTCCCACTATACATGACAAAAACATCTTCAAAGATTTGAAATGACCCAATTGAAACAATAATACAAACAAACAATGTTACAGGTGCTAATTGTGGAAGTGTCACATACCAAAATTGATGCCATGGTGTTGCTCCATCAATTTTTGCTGCCTCATACAATGTCCTATCAATAAATTGTAAACCAGCTAAAAAGTAAATACATGTCAAGCCTGTCCATCTCCAAACTACCAACATCATAACAGACCACTTTGAAGTAGCTGAAGATTCAACCCAATTGATTGGATCAATACCTATAAAACCGATAGCATAATTCAAAAGTCCAAAATCACTATTAAGAATCATTTTAAAAGATAATGCTGCAGCTACTACAGAAGTTACAATTGGAGAAAAGAAAACTAATCGCCAAAAAGGTTTTAATTTTAGACTTTGGTTATTTAAGGCTAGCGCCAACAATAGAGCAAGTGGGATTGTAATAAAAACACTTCCAGCTGAATAAAAAATTGTATTTTGAAAAATTTCCCAAAATGCTTGGTCTTTAAAAAACAAATATTCATAATTTCCCCAACCTCTTGGTTTTGGTGCTTTTACACCCTTCCATTTGTAGAAAGCCAAAATAAATGAAGCTATTGTTGGTAAAAGAAAAAAAATTGTAAAAATAATATAAAATGGAGATATAAAAAAATAAGGTGCAACCTTTTCAGGTCTTAATCTTCGACTATTACTCACAACTGACATATTATTATTTTTTTTAATTTTAAAAAGCAGGGTAAAACCCTGCTTTAAAAATTATATTTTATAAGAAATCAAGTTCGTCTTGAACAGTTGTAATGAACCTTTCATGTGCTTCTTCAGCCGTGATTTCTCCATTAGCTAGTAATGTTGTTAAATCACGAGAAACACTATCAATAATAGCTCGACCAACGTGCTGATAGTCATCAGCACTTGATCCTGCTACAGAAATAAATGGCTCTGCAAATTTTTGACCTCCATAAAAATCAAATTTTTTATCTGCAATTCTTGGATCTTCAAGAGCAGCCAATAAAGTAGGCATTCCTCCGAAGAAATCATATTTTGCAATTTGACCTTCATACGAGAAGTAAGCGAGTTCAAGTAACTTTTTAGCAACGTCTACAGCTTCTGAAGATTTATGAATGGCAAAACCAGTTCCACCCCAGTGAAAAGTTTTATATCCTTTATCTCCCCAAGTAGGAAGAGGGGCAACTCTCCACTCACCAGATTGTGTATCTTTAACTGTAGGTTGTAAACAACAGTTGTTATACCAGTCAGGCGCCATAGTTCCTACAGTTTGCTTTGAATTGTAAAGAACACCAGGTGTTTGACCCCAATAGTCAGTAGTATAATTAATTACTCCAGATGCAAAAGCTTCTTCTTGGAATTTTAAAACCTCCATGAAAAGATCTTCATCCATTTCAAATTCACCATCTTCATTGAAGAATTTACCGCCAGCTTGTTGGTACATTCCAATAAATCTTAACTCAGATAGCATCATTGAAATTCCATCTTTTGCTAAAATTTTTCCAGTTTCCATAAACTCATCCCAAGTTTTTGGTACTGATTTACCATAACTTTCAAGAATGCTTGGGTTGTAGTAATAGACCATATAACAGCCTTCACTTTCAATTCCATATATCTCACCATTAGTGTGAGTCCAAGCAGCTACTTTTCCTGGATTCCATTGAGACATGTCACCGTACATATCTGTTAGTGGTACAAAGTTATCTGAAATAATATCATCAACCATAAATAAACCAAAACCGCTTATCTCAATTCCTAAAAGATCAGTATGTTCAGAACCTGAAGCAATCGCCGTTAAACTGTTTGTAGCCATATCGGGCGTAACTTGAAAATCAAAAGTAATATTATCATCTGGAAATGCAGCTTGCACTTCTTCAAGATAAGTATTGAAATAATCAACATAGAGCTGGTTATGCGTCCACATTGAAAGTGTAATATCTCTAGCATTTGAAGTTGATGAAAACCCAACTAAAAATGCAAGAGACAAAATTAAGGATTTAATTAATTTCATCTATTCCTCCCTTTAATATATCTTTTAAAAGTTATATTGATCGAAAAATCAAGATAAAAAAAAGGTATTTACTGTTAAATTATCTTGTTCTCTTTGTTATTTGGTGAAAGAACTTGCTCGTGAGGCATTACTATTTTTTTTTGAAATTCAGTGAGATTTGAAAGTAGTTTTTTTGAAGGTCTATAAGGGTGTCTGAAAAAACCCCAAGAAGGTCCGTATCTGTAAACAACAATTCTTCTTTCTCCCTTATTTGTTCTTTTTGCAGAACCATGACAAAGTGAATCAACAAATAATAGCCCGTCACCAGCTTTTAAATAAATTTCTTTTGAAGCTGTCATTTTCTCTGCAGATGTAACTTTTCCTTTTTTCATAGAATTTTTTTCAAATTCTGGATGACGTATATTTGATTTATGAGAAGAAGGTATAATAACTGTACCACCATCACCTGGACCAATATCTTTTAGTGCTAATAAAATATTTACTTGTCCGCAATGAAACTTACCTTCTTGAAATCTAAAATGATTTCTTTGAAGTCCTTCATGATGACCAGAGTGAATTCCTATAGCTTCACCCGGCCCTCTTATATTAGCAAAATTTTCATCAATAAATAAAGGGCCGTGATGTTGATCAAAAGTATTTTTACCTCCAACAAAATGAAGCATATGATATATCCATGAAGGATGATCAATTAATTTTTCAAAAGGTTTTCCAGCTTCATAAATTTGTTGAAGATTTAAACCTTCTTTTCCACCATAATTATGACCATGAACATATCCAGACCATTCATTATTTTTTAAATTTTTTAATTTATCTAAAATTTTATTAAGATCTTTTAGTTCTTTTTTACTTAATGCATTTTTAATTATTAAATATCCATTTAGATCAAACAAATATTCATCAAGCTTTGAAACTTTTTTCATATTTATTATTTGAAATATAATTTATTTTTTTTCAATAAAAATTAGTTAATGACTGCTCTAAATTCACCAGATTTATATCTTGTAGCCATTTCTCCCAGGGATATGGTATTAATAGAAGAGGCATTCCCTGCTGTTCCAAATTCTTGTAATCTACTTTTTACAACTTCTTTCATAGCGTCTTTTGAAAGTAATAAATATTTTCGAGGATCAAACTGAGAAGGATTCTCATGAAAATATTTTCTTACTGCAGCTGTGGCTGCTAATCGTAAATCTGTATCAACATTTACTTTTCTAACACCATGTTTAATACCTTCTTGAATCTCAGAAACAGGTACACCATATGTTTTTTTTATTTTTCCACCGTATTCATTAATAGTTTTTATTAAATCTTGTGGTACAGAAGATGATCCATGCATAACTAAATGGGTATTTGGGAGTCTTGAGTGTATTTCTTTAATTCTATCGATTGCTAAAATATCACCTGTAGGTGGTCTAGAAAATTTATATGCACCATGACTTGTTCCTATAGCAATTGCGAGAGCATCAACATTTGTTGCTTTAACAAAATCTGAAGCCTCATTTGGATCTGTTAACAATTGATCATGATCAAGTTTACCTTCTGCTCCAACACCATCTTCTTTTTCGCCAGTTCCAGTTTCCAAAGAACCTAAGCATCCAATTTCTCCTTCAACGGAAACACCTAAAGAATGTGCCATATCAGTAGTTTCTTTGGTAACTCTAACATTGTAATCAAAGTCTGAAGGTGTTTTTTGATCGTCCATTAAGGAGCCATCCATCATGACAGAGGTAAATCCAAGTTCGATACAATTTTTACAGTCTGATGGAGATCCGCCATGATCTTGATGCAATACAGTTGGAATTTCAGAAAATTCTTCCATTGCTGCTTCTACAAGTTTTTTAACAAATACTGGCCCAGCATATTTTCTTGCTGCACCAGAAGCTTGTAAAATAACCGGGCTATTTAATTCCTTAGCCCCTTCCATGATGGCTCTAATTGCCTCTAAGTTATTTACATTAAATGCAGGAACACCATAGTTGTTTTCAGCAGCGTGATCCAACAGTTGTCTAAGTGAAATTAATGCCATGTAATTAAGACTTTAATAATTGTATAAAAAGATTATTCAAGAAAATAATGAGGAATATTATTAATTATTCAATAATCGTATTTTCTTTTGCTCTTGCAGCAAGTTTTCTATCTTCTACTCTGGCAATAGATCTTAAATTAAAAAATTATAATGAATCTTTAATTGGCTTTTCTTTATCCTTTTTTGCGCTTGGAGTTATTGTTTCTTCATTTTTACATAATATTATTAGAGAAAAGTATAGTTTATTTTTTACTTTAGTTTGTTCTATTTTTATTCAATTATTATTTTTTTTACTTTTATTTTTACATTTGTAATGGGATTTACAAATCATATCAATTTTTTGACGATTGAAACATACATTAGTTCAGAATTTAAAAATAAATCAGGTTTTTATATTTCTTTGTTTTGGTCTAGTGGGGGATTTGGAGCAATACTGGGTTCTCTGATTATTGCATTTAATGGAGTTAATTATTTAAGTTATGTAATCGCTATACTACTTATTGTATTGCAATTGTTACCAATTTTTATTTCTAAATCGAGCATACTCTTAACGAAAGTTGAAAAGGTTGAGTTTTCATTATCTTATAATGTGATTAATAATATTAAATTTATTTTGATTTGTGTATTTTTTTTAGGAATTAGTGATGCAGGTTGGAGTTCTCTCTTTCCATCATTCTTAATTGAAAAAGGGTTTACAGATAAAGATGTTGG
>CABYXC010000026.1 GCA_902522865.1 uncultured Alphaproteobacteria bacterium
ACGAAGTATCAATTGAAGAATGTATTTCTAAAATTCAGCAGGTCACAAGAAACTATGTAAAAAGACAACACACTTGGTGGAGATCTTCAAATCTTAATATTTTTAAAAAATTTGATCAATTTCCGGACGAAATTGACATAAAATCCATTAATTTAGACCAAATTTAAACTAATTTATTGATTTTATTTTATCCACAGCCTATGAGCTAAAGGCAATGAATAATGAAATTACAGGCGCTGAAATTGTCTTAAAAAGCTTAGCTGAACAAGGCGTAGAAGTTGTATTTGGATACCCTGGCGGAGCAGTATTACCCATATACGATACTTTATTTAAACAGAATTCAATTAAGCACGTTTTAGTAAGACAAGAAGGTGGTGCAATTCATGCAGCTGAAGGTTATGCTAGGTCTACTGGTAAAACTGGAGTAGTTCTTGTAACGTCAGGACCTGGAGCAACAAATGTTGTAACTGGTTTAACTGACGCTATGATGGATAGTGTTCCGATTGTATGTATTACCGGACAAGTTCCACAACACTTAATTGGTAGTGATGCATTTCAAGAATGTGACACAACGGGTATTACAAGACCTTGTACTAAACATAATTACTTAGTTAAGGATGTAAATAAATTATCTTCTGTGTTTCATGAGGCATTTACTATTGCTCAAAATGGAAGACCAGGTCCTGTATTAATTGATATACCTAAAGATGTTCAATTTGCTTCAGGAACTTATGAAGAAAAAAATAAAATTATTATTCCTTCACATAGATTGTTTGAGCCAAGTCCTGATTTTGAAAAAAATAAAATTGAAGAAGCAGTAGAATTAATTTCAAAAGCAAAAAAACCAATTTTTTATATTGGTGGTGGATGTATTAACTCTGGTCCAAAAGCTTCAACATTAGTTAGAGAATTCATAAATATGGTTGGATCACCAGTTACAATGACTTTAATGGGTCTCGGTGTAGTAGGTTCATCAGATAAAAATTCACTTGGCATGCTTGGTATGCATGGAATGTATGAAGCTAATATGGCAATGCATGAATGTGATGTTATGATTAATATCGGTGCAAGATTTGATGATAGAGTGACAGGAAGACTTGATGCTTTCTCACCTAACTCAAAGAAAATTCATATTGATATTGATGAAAGTAATATCAACAAAACAATAAACGTTGATGTTCCAATAATAGGTGATGTTAAACAAGTTGTTGAAAAAATGATTTCAGTCTGGAAAGACAAAAAATATAAAATTGATACTAATTCATTAAATTTATGGTGGGATAAAATAAATAAATGGAAAGAAGTAGATTGTTTAAACTACAATAATGAAGGCAAGCAGATTAAACCGCAGTATGCGGTTCAAAGACTTTATGAGTTAACAAAAAATACAAAAACATTTATTACAACTGAAGTAGGTCAACATCAGATGTGGGCTGCTCAATTTTATAAATTTGAGGAACCAAACAGATGGCTCACATCAGGCGGTTTAGGTACTATGGGATATGGATTTCCTGCTGCAATCGGAGCTCAAGTTGGACATCCCGATGCATTGGTAGTTGATATTGCTGGAGACGCGTCCATACTTATGAACATTCAAGAAATGAGCACAGCAGTTCAGTATAGATTGCCTGTAAAAATATTTATTCTAAACAATGAATACATGGGAATGGTAAGGCAATGGCAAGAACTTTTACATGGTGGAAGATATTCCGAAAGTTATACTGATAGTTTACCTGATTTTGTAAAATTAGCTGAAAGTTATAAAGCTGTTGGTTTAAGAGCAAAAACAACTGATGAACTTGATGATGTTATAACTGAAATGATTGAAACTAAAAATACAGTAATTGCAGATATTTGGGTAACTAAAGAAGAAAATTGCTTTCCAATGATTCAAAGTGGATCTGCTCATAATGAAATGATGTTAAGTAAAGATCAAAAACAAGATAAAAAATCAGCCGAAAAAGGAAAAATTTTAGTTTAATGAATAAATCTGTTTATGCTTCTCCTGATCAAGTATCAGAGACCAAAAGACATATATTAACTGTATTAGTTGACAATGAGCCAGGTGTTTTAGCAAGAGTTATAGGTATGTTTTCTGGAAGAGGATATAATATTGATAGTTTAAATGTAGCTGAAGTTAGTAATGATGAAAATATTTCAAGAATTACTATTGTAACACACGGTACTTCGGAGGTTGTTAGTCAAATTGAAAAACAATTACTTAGAATTGTTCCTGTTCACAGTGTTACAAATTTAGATCAAGAAGGTAGTTCTGTAGAAGCTGAAGTTGCTTTAGTTTATATTTATATTTCTGACACAAATAAAAAGAAAGTTTATCAACTTTGTGATTTTTATAGGGCTAGAAAAATTGAAAACGAAAATAATACCACAATTTTTGAAATTGCTGGTGCCTCAGAAAGAGTAAATAGATTTATTAAAGAAATTAATGAAATTACGAAAGTAGAAATTGTTAGAAGTGGTCCCGTTGCAATATCATCAATAAAAAAAAATGAGGAGGAATAATGAGAGTATATTACGATAGAGATGCAGATTTAAATTTAATAAAGGATAAAAAAATAACAATTGTTGGATATGGAAGTCAAGGTCATGCCCATGCAATGAATTTGAGAGATTCTGGAATAGAAAATGTTTCAATTGCTTTAAGAGAAGGTTCAAATTCAAGAAGTAAAGCAGAGCAAGCTAATTTTAAAGTAATGACACCTTCAGAAGCTGCAAGTTGGGCTGACGTGATTATGATGTTAACACCTGATGAACTTCAATCTGAAATATATAAAAATGATATTGCTGAAAATATTAAAGAAGGGACAACAATTGCATTTGCTCACGGATTAAATATTCATTTTAATTTAATCAAACCTAAAGAAGGTATAGATATAATAATGGTTGCACCTAAAGGTCCTGGTCATACAGTAAGAGCTGAATATGTGAGAGGTGCTGGAGTGCCTTGTTTAGTTGCTGTAGATAAAAATCCGTCAGGTAATGCTCTTGAAATAGGTATTGCGTATGCATCAGCAATAGGTGGAGGACGTGCTGGAATAATTGAAACAACTTTTAAAGAAGAATGTGAAACGGATCTTTTTGGAGAGCAATCTGTTTTATGTGGAGGTTTAACACATTTAATTTTGGCAGGTTATGAAACTCTAGTTGAAGCAGGATATGCACCTGAAATGGCATATTTTGAATGTCTTCATGAGGTCAAACTTATCGTTGATCTTTTATATGAAGGTGGAATGGCAAATATGAGATACTCAATTTCAAACACAGCTGAGTACGGGGATTATTCAAGAGGTCCAAGACTTATTACAGATGAAACAAAAAAAGAAATGAAAAAAATTCTTTCAGAAATTCAATCTGGTCAATTTGCTAAAGAATGGATGCAAGAGCATCAGAGTGGTCAAACTAAATTTAAAGTAATGAGAAAAGAACAAGCTGAACATCCAATTGAAGCAGTTGGAGAAAAGTTGCGAACTTTAATGCCTTGGATTGCTGAAGGAAAAATGGTTGATAAATCAAAAAACTAGATGAAAGTTTAATAAAATATTGATTAGTGTATAATTAAAAAATGACTGAAAAAATTTATATTTTTGATACAACTCTTCGGGATGGAGAACAATCTCCTGGCGCATCTATGAATTTAGATGAAAAACTTCAAATTGCTGAAGTGCTCGACTCTATGAATGTTGATATTATTGAAGCAGGGTTTCCAATTGCTTCCAATGGAGATTTTGAAGCAGTCTCTGAAGTTAGCAAGCATGTCAAAAATTCAACGATTGCCGGTTTAGCAAGAGCAAGCTTTAAAGATATTGACCGCACTTGGGAAGCAGTACAACATGCTAAGTCTCCTAGAATTCATACTTTTATTGCAACCAGTCCTCTACATATGAAATATAAATTAAAGAAAACTGAAGAAGAAGTTTTAGAAGCTATTCAAAAAACTGTGTCTCACGCAAGAAATCTTTGTGATAATATTGAGTGGAGTTGTGAAGATGGCGGAAGGTCAGAGTTAGAATTTTTATATCAATGTATCGAGCTCGCCATCAACTCTGGTGCTTCAACTATTAATATACCTGATACTGTTGGTTACACACTACCAGAAGAGTTCGGTAAAATTTTCAAAAATGTAAAAAATAATGTTCCAAATATTGATAAAGCAATTCTTTCTACTCATACACATAATGATTTAGGTTTAGCGACAGCAAATAATGTTGCAGCTATCAAAGGAGGTGCAAGACAAGTAGAGTGTACAATTAATGGTATGGGTGAAAGAGCTGGAAATTCATCATTAGAAGAAATTGTAATGACTTTAAAAGTAAAAAAAGATCTAATGCCTTTTCATACAGATATTAAAACAGAGTCCATTATGAAAGCTTCTAGATTAGTATCATCAATAACAGGTTTTCCGGTTCAGCCAAATAAAGCGATAGTTGGTGCAAATGCTTTTGCTCATGAGGCAGGAATACATCAAGATGGCATGCTTAAACATGCTGGAACGTATGAAATTATGACCCCTGAATCAATAGGACTTAACAAATCTTCACTAGTTCTTGGTAAACATTCTGGAAAACATGCGTTTTCAGAAAAGTTAAAAGAACTTGGATATGAAGTAGGTGATAATGCTTTGATGGAATTATTTGGAAGATTTAAAGATTTAGCCGATAAGAAAAAAGAAATATTTGAAGAAGATTTAATTGCTTTAGCAGAAGATAGAACCTCGTCATATGATGAACACATTAAATTTGTATCCTTGGAAGTAAATGCTGGATCTGTTGAAAAAGCTGAGGCAAAATTAAAGATAGAAATTAACGATAAATTGGAAAATATTAAAATTAATGGTAATGGTCCAGTTGATGCTACATTTAATGCAATAAAAAAACTTACTAATACTGAATTTAAACTTAAACTTTACCAAGTAAATGCAATTACAGCTGGGACTGATGCACAGGGAGAGGTGACTGTCAGACTTGAAGATGATAATCTATCCGCACAAGCAAAAGGTAGTGATCCCGATATAATTGTCGCGTCTGCAAAAGCTTATATAAATGCATTAAACAGACTGATCTTTAAAAAAACTAAATCTATTAAAGAAAATTCAGCAAGTTTAAAAATAGAAGGAGTTTAACTAATGGTTATCGATCGTTTTTTTAATTTATTTTCTAAAGATATGGCTATTGATTTGGGTACGGCAAACACTTTAGTATATGTAAAAGGCGAGGGTGTAATTCTTAATGAACCTTCAGTTGTTGCAACAATTGAAAATGATGGTAGAACTCAGGTTTTAGCTGTTGGTAATGAGGCAAAGCAAATGCTGGGAAGAACACCAGGGAAAATTCAAGCCATTCGTCCTATGAAAGATGGTGTAATAGCAGATTTTGATGTTGCCGAACAGATGATCAAAAGTTTTATTAAAAAAGTTCATAAAGGTAGATCTATATCAAATCCACAAATTGTAATTTGTGTGCCATCTGGTGCAACGAATGTTGAAAGAAGAGCAATTAGAGAGTCAGCTGATGCAGCTGGTGCTAGAAGAGTTTATTTAATTGAGGAGCCAGTTGCTGCTGCAATTGGAGCAGGTTTACCAGTAGCAGAGCCAACAGGTTCGATGGTTGTAGATATTGGGGGAGGTACATCTGAAGTAGCCGTCTTATCTCTTGGAGGCGTAGTTAATTCTACTTCTGTAAAAGCTGCTGGAGATAGATTTGATGAAGCAATAATGGAATATATGAGGACAACTCACAAACTAGCAATTGGAGAAACTACTGCCGAAAGAATGAAAAAGGATATAGGCTCTGCAAGTCCACCTGATGATGGAGATGGTAGAACTATGAGTGTTAAAGGAAGAGATCTCATTACAGGACTTCCAAAAGAGATTACTATTTCACAAAGACAAATTGCAGAAGCTCTTGCCGAACCAGTTGCTCAAATAATTGATACGATAAAAAGAGCTTTAGAACAAACACCAGCAGAATTATCTGCAGATATTGTTGAGAGAGGTATAATGTTAACAGGAGGTGGATCTCTTTTACATAATCTTGATAAGGTATTAAGAAGATCAACAAGTCTCCCGGTTTCAATTGCTGAGGATCCACTTTTATGTGTTGTAATGGGAACTGGTATGGCGCTTGAAGAAAAATCACGACTAAGTGATGTATTTGCCTCTGATTAAATATTAAAATGGCACCTAAGTTCCAAATAAAGGTTTTTCAATTATCAAGATTTTTAAAAAACTTTACAATTATTTCTGTAGTCACACTTTCATTTCTTTTAGTCTTTTTTTCAAAAACTGATTATTATGTTATTTATGGTATAAAAAATATATCGAGTTCTGTAGTTGTTCCTGTTACAAGATTTATTTCTGCACCTGTAAATGCCTTTTCAAATTTTGTTGACGAATATAATCAATTTAGAAGTTTAAAATTTGAAAACAAAATTCTTCAAGAGGAAATAATACGTTTAAAAAAATGGCAAACATTAGCAATACAAAATTCAAGAGAGAACAAAGTTTTAAAAAAATTCTTAAATGCAACAGATAATAATTTAATCTTAATTAAAACTGCATCTCTTATTAACAGAAATGATACTATTTATAGTAAATTGATCAACTTGAATGCTGGTTATGAAGATAAAATTAAAAAAAATATGTCAGCTATCAACGAAAGAGGATTAGTTGGCAAAATAATTGACACAACTGCTAAAAATTCAAGAGTAATACTTTTAACTGATCCTAATTTATCTATTTCAGTAAAATCTATATCTGATGGAATTTTTTCCTTACTTACTGGCAATGGAGATGGCAAATATCTAGTAAGCTCTTTTGTGAAAGAAAATAAAATGCCAAGATTAGGAGATATTGTAGTGACAAGTGGTACAGCGCAAATTTTCCCTGTAGATTTATTAGTTGGTAAAGTGGCTAAAGTTGAAAAAAATAGATTTTTTGTACTTCCATTTGTTGATTTTGAAAATATTGATTATCTTCAAATTGTTACTTCAAAATAATGGAGTTTTACAAATTCCTTAATTCCTCTTTAAAACTAAATATTATTTTAATTATAAGTTTTTCAATTTCTGTAAATTCTTTTATTTTATTCCCAAATATTAATAATGCATTTTATGTACTTTTCCACTTAACTTTTATCTATCTAATTTTTTACCACTATCATTATTATCTTTATGTTGTTGCTTTCGCATACGGAACTTTATTT
>CABYXC010000027.1 GCA_902522865.1 uncultured Alphaproteobacteria bacterium
CTAGCTAAAATGATTAAGCCTCTTTGGAATGGTTGCTTATCATCTAATACTGAAGAGATATTGGCATACCTAAATTCTTCACAAAAATCTCATATGTCTTGGTCTAGTCAAGCAAGAGGTTATTTTTTACCAGATAATATAACACAAGAAATTGAAGATAAAATTACTAAGGCTGAAACATACCGAGCACCAGGTGAGAATTCAAGTGGTCCTATTAGTTGCTATGATAGTGAAGATAATAGAGAAAGAAAAAAAAGAGCTATGGAACTAGCTGATAAAAAAGGCTGTTCTGCTCATAATATTGCAGCAAGCTGGACTATAAACCAGTCTTTTCCCTCTTTTGCATTAATTGGCCCTAGATCTGTTAAAGAGTTAGATACAACTCTTCCTTGTCTTGATATTGAATTGAGCCAAGAAGAAATTAATTGGTTGAATCTTCTCTAATATTACTAACAAATTGCGTTAATTTAACTGGTTGACTTTGTTGTTTAGATAATGAATGTCATATTATAATTAATCAAAAGGAGGAAAAATGAAAAAATTTTTTTCAATACTTTTAACTTTATTTTTACCCCTATCTTTCACTAATGTTTCTAAAGCTGCAGGGCATATGGAAGCTGAAGTTATTCACTGGTGGACATCTGGTGGAGAACAAGCTGCTATTTCTCAATTTGCAGAAGCTTGGCAAGAGATGGGCAACACTTGGATTGATACTGCTATTACTGGTGGTGACAATGCAAGAGGAACAACTGTAAACAGAATTATTGGTGGAAATCCACCAACTGCAGCACAGTTTAATATTTCAAAACAATTTGTAGACTTAGTCGAGCAGGGCTTACTTCAATCACTTGAAGAAGTTGCATCTGCTGAAGGATGGAGAGATTTTATTTATCCACCTGAACTAATCGAAACTTGCGAATTTGAAGGTGAATTTTATTGTGTACCAGTAAACATTCACAGTTGGCAATGGATGTGGATTAACAACGATGTATATAAACAAGTTGGTCTACCAGTACCTCAAACATTTGAAGAATTTTTAGCTGGTGCTCCAACTATACAAGATGCAGGAATTATTCCTTTAGCACTTGGTGGACAAGGATGGCAAGAATCTGGAATGTTTGATGTTGTTGCGTCTTCAATAATGGGCTTTCCGTTAATGCAATCAATTTATAGAGATAAAGATGTTGATGCATTTAGAGATGGTAGATTTGAATCAGTTTTAAATACTTTCAGAGAACTAAATACATTTACTGATGAAGGATCACCTGGAAGATTGTGGAATGATACAACAGCAATGGTTATCGAAGGTAAAGCTGCAATGCAAGTTATGGGAGACTGGGCAAGAGGTGAGTTTGCTGTAGCAGGTAAAGAAGCTATGGTAGATTATTCTTGTGTTATTCCAGGAAAAGAAAAATATGTTGCACTTGGTGGTGATGTATTTGTATTCCCAAAAAACGACGATCCAAAAGTGAAGGATGTACAATTAGCTATGGCTAGTATGATGGTAAATCCAACAGTACAAGCTAAATTTAATAATGCTAAGGGATCATTACCAATGAGACTAGATGTAGATACTTCTGCAGCTGATGCTTGTATGCAAATGGGTTTAGATTTAATTCAAAATCCTGATGCAATTATGAGAGAAAGTGATGATTGGAATACACCTGCATTTACAAGTGCTTGGGATGATATCATTTCTGAATTCAGAAATGATCCTAATTACACCGTTGCTCAAGTGATGGATGATCTTGAAGGTGTTTTAACAAGTGGTCTATAACTTACAATTATCTTAGGGCAGGGTTTACCTGCCCTAATTATACAAAAAATTTATGCCTTTATTTAGAAACATTGCATCAATAATTGCATTACTTCCTATGATCATAATATCTTTAACAGTATTTGTAGGATGTATAATTTATTCATTTGTTTATTCTCTTACGAACTCTAAATTAATTCCTGTCACAAATTTTGTAGGTTTTGATCAATATGAAAGATTATTTAAACAAAGAAAATGGGATGTTGCAGTTGAAAATATTTTTATCTACGGTTTTGTATTCACAATTGGTTGTCTAATTATTGGTTTTCTTCTTGCAGTATTAATTGATCAAAAAATTAGAGGAGAAAGTCTATTTAGAACTATTTTTTTATATCCTTATGCAATGTCTTTTGTTGTAACTGGTTTAGTCTGGAAGTGGGTTCTAAACCCAACCTTTGGATTAGAAAATTCAATGCATATGTGGGGTTTTTCTTGGTTTGAACTTGATTGGTTAGTAAATAGAGATTTAGCAATATATGCTGTTTGTATTGCAGCTGTTTGGCAGGGCGCAGGTTTTGTGATGGTTTTAATGTTAGCAGGTCTCAGAGGTATAGATGAAGATATCTGGAAATCATTAAGTATTGAAGGAGTAGCAAAGTGGAAATCTTATTTATTTGTAATTTTACCAATGCTTAGACCAATGGTTGTTACAGCTATAGTTCTAATTGCTGCCGGAGTAGTTAAAGTTTATGACTTAATTTTAGCGTTAACATCTGGTGGACCTGGTTATGCAACAACTACACCCGCTATGTATGTTATGGAAAATTTTTTTAGTAGAGCTAATTTAGGACAAGCATTTGCAGCATCGATAATTATGTTTATTTCTGTTGTATGCATACTTGCCCCATGGGCATTTTATGAATTTTATTTGAGAAATAAATACGCAGCAAACTAATGAGTTCTATACCTTCAGGTCCTCGTCCAAAATATTTAACAGTAGGAAGGATAGGTATGTATTGTTTCATTTTAGTGTGTGCTTTATTCTTTTTAATGCCGTTATATGTAATGGTTATCACATCCTTAAAAGATATGGATGAAATAAGAGCTGCAAATATTTTAAATTTACCTAAAGAACTTAGTTTTTATTCTTGGCCAAAAGCTTGGTCTCAAGCATGTACTGGATTTGTATGTGAAGGTCTTAAACCAGGTTTTTTTAACTCAATTAAAATTACTGTTCCAAGTGTTATTGTGTCTGTTGGACTAAGCGCAATAAATGGATATGCCTTAGCTTTTTGGCGATTTAAGGGAGCATATTTCTTTTTTGGTTTGTGTATGTTTGGCGCTTTTATTCCTTATCAGGTAATGGTTTATCCCCTGCTAAAAATAGAAGATGCATTGGGTATTTATTCCACTCTTCCAGGCATAATTTTAGTACATACTATTTTTGGTATGCCAATATTAACACTAATTTTTAGAAATTTTTATGTCAGTTTACCAATAGATTTATTTAAAGCTGCAAGAATAGACGGAGGTAATTTTATAAAAATATTTCTGTATGTTATTATCCCAATGTCTGCTCCTATAACTATCGTAGCTGTTATTCTTCAAGTTACAGGAATTTGGAATGATTTTCTTCTAGGATTAGTTTTTGCAGGAAGAGACAACCAACCAATGACAGTTCAATTAAATAATATTGTACAAGTAGATTATGGTGTTGCCGAATACAACGTAGATATGTCAGCAACAATTTTAACTTCTCTAGTACCTCTTTTTGTATACTTTATTTCTGGAAGATGGTTTGTGCGTGGAATAGCAGCTGGGGCAATAAAAGGGTAGGTATGAAAAGTAGTGTTGAAGTAAAAAATATATCCTTCAGTTATGGAAAAACTGAAATATTAAATGATTTAAGTCTTGATATTAAAGAAGGAGAATTCATGGTTTTGCTTGGTCCATCAGGTTGTGGAAAGACTACTCTATTAAACTGTATTGCCGGTCTTTTAGATTTAACGGATGGACAGATTTGGATTGAAGATGATAACGTTACATGGAAAGAACCAAAAGATAGGCATATAGGAATGGTATTCCAATCTTACGCATTGTACCCAAGTATGACTGTTGAGAAAAATTTATCATTTGGTTTAAGAATGATGGGTACTGCAAAAGATTTAATTAATGAAAAAATTAAAAAAGCTGCAAATCTTCTACAAATAAATGAATTACTTAAAAGAAAACCCTCTCAACTCTCTGGGGGTCAAAGACAGCGCGTAGCTATTGGTAGAGCTTTGGTTAGGGATGCGAAAGTTTTTTTATTTGATGAGCCTTTAAGTAACCTTGATGCAAAACTAAGAGCTGAACTACGCTATGAAATTAAAAAACTTCATAGAGATTTATCAAATACTATGATTTACGTTACTCATGATCAAATAGAAGCTATGACGCTTGCAGACCGTATATCTGTTATGAAAGATGGATTAATACAACAATTAGATACTCCTAAGCAAATTTATAACAAACCAGCTAATTTATTTGTGGCTGGGTTTATTGGATCTCCGAGCATGAATTTTTTAAATGCCAAATTTGAAAAATTTAATCAAAATATAATTGTTGGTAATAAACAAATTGATATTTCTAAATATGAAAACATAAATAAATTGATTAATGATCAAGAGGTTGTCTTTGGAATAAGGCCTGAAAATATAAACATAGAAAAAAATGAAAATTCTATTCAATGTAAAGTTGAATTAGTCGAACCTATGGGGGCAGATACTCTTGTGTGGACTAGTGTTGAAGGTAATCCAATATCTATTAGGTTAGAAGGAAGTTCAAATTTTGATTTAAATGATGAAATAAACATTTCATTTGATATAAATAAA
>CABYXC010000028.1 GCA_902522865.1 uncultured Alphaproteobacteria bacterium
CATTTTTTCTTGCAACAAAGTTTTCATAAAATAAATTTGCTGATATAAAATCATTCAGTACTATTTCTTTATCTAAGTTTTGATTATTGCCTACAAAATCTAAATATTGAATTCTAAAATCATAATCTATAGTTGTAAATGCTTTATTATTAATTTTAAAAATAATTTTATTTTCTAATGAATAACCAATATTACATATAAATGTCAGTAATATAACTTTAATTAAATAAATAATTATATTATTTTTCATTGTAAAATTGGTTGTTATCTAAAGTTTGTGAGTCCCACTCTATATCTTGTTTATCAATTTCAGAAACTGCTAAATTAGTTGATTTATAACTTCCAATATTTTTAAACGAAAAAGTCAATGTTAAAATATCTTGAGGTTTAAGATTATCTTCTTCATAAGATTTTCTAATAAAATCTAAATTGATACCAAAGCATTCATCAAAATAACTATATCCTATACTATATTCAGTATTAATTTCCTTTTTCAAGTCATATAAACCACTCAAACTTATCTTTGAGAAATTAAAGATTTTTTTACTACTTAATGAATAATTTAAAGTTTCAGTGTCCTTTGTAATAATTTCATTTGCTTTGGAAGCTTGATCTAAATAAGAAATATTAATTTCACCCACTTGAGTTTTAAATTTTGAATCAATATTTTGTTTTTTCATATATTCATTTTTTAAATCATATCTAAAATTATATGATAATTCATTTTTGTTAAAATATTCTAATGAACCTAATAGATCACTAAGATTGTCTTCATTTCCTTGTTCTTTATGAAAATTGCTATTATTTGTAAATTCATAAGTTTGTAAAATTGATGATTTAAATTTATCAGAATAACCAGTGAATCCATATGTTATCCTTTTTGAATTATCTAATTTATCACTTCCAGAGTATCTGTTAAGACGATATATGTTATCAATACTAAAATCATTATTTGTTGAATCTTCATTAGATATTTTATTACTATTTGAGTAACCTGGAGTTACTGTTAAATTTACTTTTGGACTAAATGTGTAATTTTTTAAATATTTTTTGAATTTAAAAGGACTCTCAACAGCCATTCCTAAAATTGGAAAAAATCTATAATAACTTCCAGTTTGATAATCATTGCCGTTTGTAAGTTTCGTTTCAGTATTAAAAATTTGATTATAAATTTCAGTTTCAAAAATTATTTTAGAATTATATCCAATAATTTCTTTACTCAGGTTGTATTGATTTGATATTTTTTGTTGTTTCTTTGCATGTGTTTCACTACTTTTCTCCCTAAAAATATTATAAAATTCAGTATTAAAACTTGAAACATTCCCAAATTTTTTAGAATAACCAGAAAAGTAATAGATTTTTGGAAGTACAGTAGGCGTAGTTTTGTTATCTTCGTTTTCTTGATTTGTTTGATAAAAATTTATATTTAGTTTTAAATAATCATCTATTCTATTTAAATTAAATCCTTCTAATATAATATTAGATGAAAGGGAGTTTGTATAACTTAAGCTATCGTTTGGTTTTGTTCTTTGTATATAATTTTTTGATGTTTCCAATGCCGAATCAATTTGTATTCGATAATTATTATTTAAATTTTTATTATATTTTGTTATTAAACTTGCATCATTTATCCATTTATTATTATTTTGATTTTCAAGATTAGTATCAAATGTAAAATCAGTTTTTAGATTACCACCTGATATAATTTGGTTATAATCAAAATTAAATCTTTGAGATGAATCTACACCTCCGCCATAATTAATTATTGGTGTAAATAATAATTCTTTATCAACAGAAATATTAAAATAATATGGAAAAGCAATAGATTGTGAAGTCTTAGTATCAAAAAAATTTAAAGAAATTGAAGGTGTTAAAAAACCTGATTTTCTCTCTTTTCTTAAAGGTGAAGGTGTTACAATATAAGGTATATAAAATACTGGCGTATTTAGAACTCTCATTTTAGAATGTTTTTGATATAAAAAAAGATTTTGATTATCATGAAGTATCTTCTCTGCTTCCAATTGCCAAGTCGGACAAATAAAATTTCCAATTTTAATTCTTGATTTACATGGTGAATAAACACCCTTGGAAATTATATCGATATTTCCATCCCTCTTTATTTTTTTTCCTATTATTCTTGATCCATCATTTAATCTAATTTTTGGATTTTCAAATTCGGCAAAATTTAAATTTTTAATAAATAGCCCATTTTCTCCTTCAAAAAAATTTTTGTTATTATCTTTAAATGTAAATTGACCTGGTATTATAAATTTTTCATCGGTTTTATTATAAATAATCAAATCAGAAATAATAATTTCATCATTTTGAAAAATTTTAGCATTTCCTTTTGCAATAATATTATCATCCTCATCATATGAAATAGAATCGGCAAAAATAAGTAATTCATTTGCATTATTAAAACTTGGTGAAAGTAAAACAACCAACAAAACTAATAATTGCGAAATTTTTAATTTATAAAAGTTATTCATTTTCAATTTTAATTATTTGATACAAACCAACAAAAAAAGGAACAAAAAAAATCATCAGATAAGATATAAAAAAATTAATTGATAGGTTTATTGTTAGTTGTTCTACAATTTCCTTTAATAAAAACATAATAAAACCAACAGCTATTGCAATAAATAAAACTTTAAAAAAGTTTTCATTTCTTTTAAACTTAGCTGTAAAACCTAAAATCACAAAAGCCAAGACAACAATAAAAATTGGTTTAAGAATTTCAGACAAATAATACAAACCTATTTCTGAAGAATATAAATTAAATTTAGATAATGTTTTTGAATGACTGACGTATTTATAAAATGGAATATTTTTAAATTTAGATATAGAATTAATAATATTTTCTTTATTAAAATTTATTGGTAATTTCAAATTTTCTAATTTATTAAAATTTTCTTTTTCAAAATCATAATATTTAACATTGTTTAAAATAAAAATATTATTTATGAATTCACCTTCCTCTGCTAATATAAACTTATTTGCAACATTATTTACTAGTAATATTTTAATATTAGATGCTTGCATATCTCTAATATTTATATTTTTAATAACTATGAAACTAGAATTTTTTTGATCAATATTATTTTTGATCCACATTTGATTTTCAGAAATTTTTATAGAATATAGACTCTCATCATTATTATTTATTTTTTGATCATAAATTTTTTCCATAAAAACAGACAATGGATTTACTAACAACAAAAAAATTAAACCTAATGAAAAAATAGATATAGCAATAGGTACAAAAATATCAAACATGGAATATCCTAAATTTCTCATTGAAACTAGTTCGTTATTATTAATTAAATTTCTAATTAGAAACGAAACACTGATTATAGTTACAAATGGAATTATCTCATTTAGTACTGATGGGTATTTTAAAAAAGAAAGATAAAAAAAATTAAAAAAAGTTTTATTCTCTTCTGAGATTACTCTAGATAACTCCAATAAATTTATAAAAATAATAAAAATTGATATAATAATAAAATTAATTAACAAATACTTATATGTTAAACTAAATAAGTATTTACTAATCTTATTCATAATTTTTCT
>CABYXC010000029.1 GCA_902522865.1 uncultured Alphaproteobacteria bacterium
AATAACAGGTTCAATAAAATTATATTCAGAGTGAGATTTATGAAGTGGGTACTTTAAGTACTTTTTTTTGTTAAAGGAGGCTTTTTTTCCACCATAATGTTCACCGTATGAAGAAATAGCCCATCCATAATTAGGTATTTCATCATTATTCAATTCTATTAAATTAATTTCATCACCACCTTCAGGACCGTGCTCAGCTTCTAATAAGAAATTATTATTTTTATTGTAATATAAGCCCTGCGGGTTTCTATGCCCCATACTTACAACTTTGTAATCCTTGGTATTTTTATTTATTTCAATTATTTTACTAAATATACTATCTTTTTTTTGAGCTCTAAATCTACTTCTAAAATCACCAGTAGAAAAAAGTAGTTTTTGATCATCAACATTAAATATTCTTCCTCCTGATTGATGGGCATTAAATTCACCATCAATGTTATCATAAAAATGAACACATTCATCAGATGTAAAAAGATTATCAAATATAATAAGTTTATAATTTATTTTCCCATGTAATAAACTTGTATTCCAACAATTTTCTTTAACCTCTCTTGTATACGATACATAAATTTGATCTTTATAAATATTAATATCTTTTATTGAAAACCAACCTCCTTGTAACCAGTCAAAATCATGAACTCTTGATTTTTTAAATTGCTCTTCGCCTATGAATTTATTAATATTTGTTTTTATTTGTTTAAAATGTAAATCTTTTTTTATGTTTTGAATCGGATTATTAGAATAAGCTAAAATACCACTAGCTGATATTAAGATTAAATTATCTTCATATATTTCCAAATAACCACTTCCAGGAAGATTATTAGATATACCATATAATAATATATTATTTTGTGGGCTAAAAATTCTAGTTCGAATTTTATTGTTAGTAAAGCTCTGTTCTGGATTAATTGAATATTCTAAATTGCTGTTATTTTTTTTGATGCTCATATCAAATTCATAAGGATCAAATTGTTCTAAAATTGTATATAATAATTCTGAGTCATTTTTAGTTTCAATATTTTCTTCATATAAATCATTATAAGCTTCCTCAAATAATTCTTTTTGTCCTCTAAATTGATTACGCTCTCTTTTAAGGTTCTTAATCTGTTTTTCTAGATTATTAGTATTTTTATGAGGAGTTAAGTATTTTGCTATGAATTCTTTTCCATTCTTTCCAAATCTATCGTAAGTAAATGAAAAGTCCAATAAAAAGTTTATAGTTAATATTATAAAAAAAACAAAAAAAATAGTATTTCTTATGCTCTTCATTGGTTTCTAATCATTATCATTTTTTGATATTTTATTACTTATAAAAAAAAAATAAATAAAAAAAATGCAAAAGAAATTACATTTTAATAGTTTCATTGCCGCATCCATAGCTATTTTTATTCCTATTTTTATATGGGGGAATACAGTCTCACATTTTCCTTGGATAATTGAAAAATTAAACTTTACAAACAGTACAATTGGATTTTTGTTGATGTATTTCTCAATAATTCAATTAATAGCATCTCAAACTGCAGGAAGAATAATTATACCCAAGATAGGCACAAGAAATACATTAATTATTGGTATTATTATATTTTCAATTTCTCCAATAACTTTTGGACTATCAAATTCTAAAACTTTATTTTTGTTAAGTTGTTTTCCTACAGGTATTGGTTTTGGAATGGTTCAAACTACCACAACAATTATAACCAGAAATGCTGAAGAGAAGACAGGTTTAATATTACAAACATATTTAAGTGCTTTTCTTACTTTAGGATTTTTATGTGGTGCTTTATGTTCTGGAATTTATAGGCATTTTAGTTTTGATTCACATAATTTATTTTTTACACTTATTTTTGTTGCACTTGGATCTACTTTTTTTATTTTTTATTTTGGATTAAAACCAAATTTAGAAGAAAATAATGAAATAGAGAAAATTAAAATACCAGAAAAAAATATTTTAATTTATGGACTGTATATGTTCATTTTTATGGGAACAGTCATGGCCCTAGTTGACTGGGCACCATTATGGTTTGAAAGAGAATTATTAACTACAAGTCTCATAGCTAGTTTGACTATTGTTAGTTGGTCAGGAGGAGAAACAATAGGCAAGTTTTTAGGTGCAAAAATAATAATTCTTACAAATGAAAAAATTATTGGTGCTTATATACCCTTATTTGGTTCACTAATTTATGTCTTAATAATATTTTATGGAAATATAAATTTAATTTTAATTGGTCTTTTTTTATTAGGATTTGCAACAGCTAATTTTTTTCCTATAGTTATTAGAATTGCATTAAGAAAAACAACAGATAATATAAATACTGCAGCAGCAAATCTTTCAACAATTGGTTTTTTAGGATTACTAATTGGACCTGCAATTGTTGGATATACATCTGAGATTTTTAGCATTACTTCAAATACTCAGGCAATATCAATAATATGGATAATGTTATTTTTGATGTTTCTTTATACGATTAGAAATTCTAAATTATAAAATTTTTTTTATGTTTCTTTACTAATAAATCTATTATATTTTTTTTACTTAATGTTGCCATTTTTTTTCTTGTTTCCAATGTTGCACTTGCATTATGTGGAGAAAGAAGAATATTTTTTAATTTTTTTAATTTATTATTAATTTTTGGCTCATTATCAAAAACATCTAGAGCTGCTCCAGCGATTTTCTTATTTTGTAGTGAATGTATTAAATCATCTTGATTTATTACAGAACCTCTTGAAACATTGATTATCATGCTAGTTCGTTTCATACTTTTAAGGATTTTTCTGTTTATAAGGTTTTTTGTAGATTTACCTCCAATACAAGTTAGCACTAAATAATCTACATTTTTTACCATTTCATTTAAATTTTTGTAGAATCTAAATTTAGATCTTTTTATATTAGGCCCCGTATAAACCACCTTCATAGATAAAGATTTAGCTCTTTTGGAAAATGCCTTTCCTATCTCTCCTAAACCTACTATTCCCACAATTTTTTCTGATAGACTTATTGTTAATGGAAAAGGTTTTTCTATCCATTTATTTTCAATTATGAACTTATGACTATCATGAATCTTTCTCGATAAACTTATCATTAACCCTAAGGCTAAATCTGCAACATCTTTAGTTAAAACCTTAGGTGTATTAGTCACCACAATATTATTTTTT
>CABYXC010000030.1 GCA_902522865.1 uncultured Alphaproteobacteria bacterium
TTTTATTTTGTTTCCAGTCACTAAATTTTTTCTTAGTAAAAAAATTTACTTCCCAAATTCTTCTTATTCTTTGAATATCATTGGGTGAAACATTTTTCATTGCATCAACATCATGTTCTTTAACTAAATTAAAAAAATTTTCCTTACCAATTTTTAAAATCATTTTTTCTGATTCTTTTTTTACTTTTTCTGGAATAAATGGAATTGAAACTATTCCATTAATTAAAGACTCTATGTAAAGACCTGTACCTCCAACTAAAATAGGAGTTATGTTTTTATCAACCAAATAATTAATTTTTGTTGATGCTTCCTCACACCATTTTTGTACATTAAATCTAATATCTCCTTTTACAAACCCATAAAGATGATGATTTATTTTTTTTTGATCATGTATAGTAGGTCTAGCTGTTAAAATACTTAACTCTTTATAAATCTGCATACTATCTGCATTTATAATCTCACCATTTAGTTTTTTTGCTAAGCTTAAAGCAAATTTTGATTTTCCTGATGCAGTGGGTCCTAATACAAAATAGATTTGAGTTTTCAATTATTCTTAAATTTAATTGTTACCCAATTTTGCTCATCACCTCTAATTATTTTTAGTAATAATGAGGATCTACCTGTTTTTTCCAAAGAATTTACTAATTCTTCAAATGAATTCATATTATTAATAATCTCTCTATTAACTTCTGTAATTATATCTCCATTTTGCAAACTACTATCAACATCATCAATTGAAATTACTTTAACTCCACTGTCATGATCTTCAATAGTAATTCCCAAAGATTCTATTTTTAAATTTCTTTCAATATTTAAAGTTGTTTTTCTTTCAGTAACTACCTCTCCAGGTAATTCACCCAATATTACCTCAATATTAATCTTTTCATTTTTTCTCCAAACTTCTAATATTGCAGTAGAACCTACATCTGACTCTGCAACAACTCTTGGTAGATCAGGCATCTTTTTAATTTCTATATTATTAAATTTTAAAATTACATCGCCTGGTTCTAACCCAGCAGTTTTAGAGGGACCATTAGGATTGACATTGGATATGAATGCACCTTTTTGATCAGGCAACCCAAGACTTTCCGCAAAATCCTTAGTTACAGGTTGAATTTGTACACCTAACCAACCTCTTTTAGTTTTTCCAAAATCTTTTAATTGTTGTACTATTTTTTTGGCGCTGTTCGCAGGTATTGCAAATCCTAAACCAATACTTCCACCTGTTTGCGAAACAATTGCCGTATTAATTCCTATTACTTCTCCATCTAAATTAAATAATGGTCCACCGGAATTACCACGGTTAATAGATGCATCTGTTTGTAAAAATTTAACATATGGTCCACTACCTAAATCTCTTGAGATTGCAGATATAATTCCTGCTGTGACAGTTCCTCCCAAACCAAGAGGGTTTCCAATTGCAATTGACCAATCTCCAACTCTCATCTTATCCGAATCACCCCAGCCAACATATGTAAGTTTTTTGTTTTTTGGATCAATTTTCAATACAGCTATGTCTGCTTTGGGATCTCTTCCAAGTAATTCAGCTGTAAACTCTGTTTCATCATTTAGAATAACAGTTATTTCATCAGCTCCTTCAATTACATGATTATTTGTAACAACTATACCGTCTTCACTTATTATAAAACCAGAACCAAGTCCTGTCATTGGTCGTTGTGACCGTCTTTGATCACGGTCAAAATATTCTTTAAAAAAATCATCAAAGGGAGATCCCTCCGGAAATTGTGGTATTTGATTTTGGTTATTATTTTCAACAATAGTAGTTGAAGCAATACTAACTACTGCAGGCGATAATTGTTCTACTAAATCAGCAAAACTCTCAGGTACAGCAAGTAATGGTTTTGAAAATAAAATAGAAATTAAGAATATAAATTTAATTCTCATATTAATTATCATAGTATTTGAAGGTGAAATAAATAAGGCACAGTCCTAAAAGAGCAAAAAATAAACTAATATTTTTTACAGTTTGTGGATTAATAAGAGAAAGCTTATCGAGATATTTCTTTAAATTGTTTGCTAAGAAAAAATAGAGTATTCCTTCAATGATCAGCACTAGACCTATGCTTATTAGTAATATTTCAAACATTAATTTTGGATATCTATTTCACCAAAAAATTTTTCACAAACTTCACCAGGAGCAATTACCATGGACATCTCTGTATCTCCAAAAGTATCTTTACAAGCTTGCATTGTTCTTAAGAAATCAAAAAATTCCTCATCACGACTATAAGCATCGCCTAATATTCTATTTTTAGCAGCATCACCTTCACCTCTTAGTATCGAGGAGGTTCTTTCGGCTTCGGCTAAAATTACTGTTTGTTGTCTATCTGCTGATGCAACAATTTCTTTAGAAAGTTCTTCACCTTCTGCTCTTAATAAATTTGCTTCTTTTTCACGTTCAGAACGCATTCTTTGATAAACGTTATTAGATACTTGTTCTGTTAAATCTGTTCTTCCTATTCTAATGTCGACAATTTTAACGCCAAAAGAATTTTCATTAACCTTAATTTGTTTTTCAATTTCATTCATAATATTAATACGTTCATCACTCAGAAGTGATGTTAAAGAATATTGTGCAATTACACCTCTTACTGCTGCGTTTATAATTCTACCAAATCTATCCGAAAAAGTAGTTTCATTTCTAACTGTCTGATAAAACTTTAGAGGATCTACAATGTTGTATCTTGCAAATGAATCAACAATAATTCTTTTTTGATCTGAAAGTATCATTTCTTCCGGTTGAGGATCGAGATTAAGTAATCTAGAATCTAAAAAGACAGCATCTTGAATAAATGGAATTTTAAATTGAAGACCGGGTTTTGTAACAACTTTTCTTGGGTCACCAAATTGAAGCACTAAAGCTTGCTTAGTTTCATTTACAATAAAAAAAGCTCCCGTAAAAGTAAGGAAAAGAATAAATAAAACTAAAACTATAAGTAAATTTCTTGCACTAAATCTCATCTTAATTATTTCCTGATTTTTTGAGTTCATTCAATGGAAGGTAAGGAACTACACCTTGTCCATTT
>CABYXC010000031.1 GCA_902522865.1 uncultured Alphaproteobacteria bacterium
CACCTCAAGCTTTAAATTTTATAGACAATGAAGGTAATTTTCACTTAAGACCATTTGTTTATGATCTTGTTGAAGAAATGGATATGGAAACATTTGAGTTTACTTTCACAGAGTCTGAAGAAATGATACCAGTTTATTTTTTTATTAAGGGTGATGAATATTCTTTTTTTGGCATTAAATCGAACATTCGTTTATTTGGAAACACTAATGGAATGATCCATATCTTAGGCACTGATAATATGGGTAGGGATATATTATCTAGGATGCTTATTGGAACACAGATTACATTGTTGTTTGCTATGATTGCAGTCTTTGCATCATTAATTCTAGGATTAATAGTTGGAATAAGTTCAGGATATTATGGGGGAACTTACGATTTAATTGCTCAACGTGTTACAGAATTTGCATTATCATTCCCTGCTTATCCCTTGTATTTTGCTTTAGTGGCATTATTGCCAAGGAGGGCAGACGAGACAGTAGTATTCGTACTTTTTGCTGGTATCATAGTACTATTAAACTGGGCATCAATAGCAAGAGAAATTAGAGGTAAGACTTTCTTAGTACGTAACTTAGAGTTTGTGAGAGCAGCCAGAGCTCTTGGAGCTTCTAGATCTCGTATAATGATTCAACATATTTTTCCAAATACATTGTCTCATGTTATTGTTTGGACATCCTTTACAATACCATCAATTATTTTAGTTGAAACTTTCCTTAGTTTTTTAGGAGTAGGTGTTCAACATCCGATGGTTTCTTGGGGTGTTATGCTGAACCAAGTTTTAGATATTCAAAGTTTTGCTTATGCTCCTTGGATGATGGCACCAGTTGGAATGATTATTTTCACAGTCTTAGCATTCAACGCTTTTGGAGACGGTATTAGAGACGCAGTTGACCCATATGCAGTCACAAAATAATCAAAAACTTTTAGAAATAAAAAATGCTGAAATTAAATTCAGTGTTGAAGGAGGTATAGTCAATGCAGTTAATGACATTTCTTTTGATATTATTAAAGGCGAAACCTTAGCAATAGTTGGTGAATCAGGTTCAGGGAAATCCGTTACAGCGAGAACAATTATGAAAATGCTTCCAAAAAATTCATCTGTAGGTTCAAATCTAAAAGTTTCATTTAAAGGATCAGACATCAGTAATTTTTCTCAAGAGCAAATGAGACAAATAAGGGGTGACACGATTACAATGATCTTTCAAGAACCTCTAACAAGTTTAAATCCTCTTCATAAAATTGGAAGTCAAATTATCGAAGTTTTGCAAGAACATAATCAAATAAGTAAATCTGAAGCTAAGAAAAGAGCCTTAGAATTATTGAAAGAAGTTCAAATACCTCAGCCTGAAGAACGTTTAAATCAATATCCACATCAATTATCTGGTGGGCAAAGACAAAGAATTATGATTGCTATGGCTATAGCAAATAGACCAGATCTTTTAATTGCTGACGAACCGACCACAGCACTAGATGTAACAATTCAATCTCAAATTTTAAAATTGTTAAAAGAATTACAAAAAAAATATGGAATGGCTATTATGCTTATAACTCATGATTTAACTGTTGTAAGAAAAACAAGTGATCGAATATGTGTAATGCGATATGGCAAAATTGTTGAAAGAGGAAATACAGAAGAAGTATTTAAAAATCCTCAACACGAATACACAAAGCATTTAATTAATTCAGAACCAAGTGGAGAACCTGATCCATTTGATGAAACTAAAAAAGATTTAATAATCGAAGGTCAAAAGTGTACGGTCAAATTTATTCTTAAAAAAGGTAATTTTCTTTCTCAAAAAAAATCAGAACTTATTGCTGTAAATAATGTTGATATAAAAACGAGATATGGTGAAACTATTGGCATAGTAGGGGAGAGTGGATCAGGTAAAAGTACTTTAGGTATGTCTTTAATTAAACTTCAAGAAATTAATTCTGGTAAAATTTTTTTTAAAAACCAAGAAATACAAAATTATAATACACAAAAAATGAAAGAGCTTAGACAACATTTACAAATTGTTTTTCAAGATCCTTTCTCATCTTTAAATCCAAGACATACCGTTAAGCAAATTATTGGTGAAGGATTAGAGATTAACCGAAAAGATTTATCTAAAGAAGAAAAAGAAAATCTTGTTAAAAAAACACTAAACGAAGTCAATCTTGATGAAAGTACATTACATAGATTTCCACACGAATTCTCAGGAGGTCAAAGACAAAGAATAGCTATAGCAAGAGCCATCATTATGAATCCAGAATTTATTTTGCTTGATGAACCAACTTCTGCTCTAGATCTATCAATACAAGCACAAATTATAGATTTACTAAGATCTTTAAGAAGAAATCATAATTTATCTTATATATTTATAAGTCATAATCTTAAGGTAATCAGATCTTTGTGTCATTACACTTTAGTCATGAAAGATGGTAAAGTTATTGAAGAAGGAATAACAAAAGATGTTCTTGATAATCCAATTAATGAATACACAAAACAACTTGTTCAGTCTGCTTTTGAGGTAATTGGTGAGTAAAGAAGATTTTATAATAAAAAGTGATGATGGAAGAGAATATGCTATTCCAGATATAAATAAATTTATTAAACATCTTACAAATTTTCATACTGTTAATGGTGCTGGAAATAATTCTCTACATGAAGAAAATGGCTTTTATTTTACTGTAACGGATGAATTTTATCTTTCTGTAAAAAAAATGATCAATTCTAAAAAATAAATATTATTAAAATTTTAATTATCATCTATAAGGGCTTTAGGGCTCTTAGCTCAGTTGGTTAGAGCGCCCCGCTCATAACGGGGTGGTCCGGGGTTCAAGTCCCTGAGGGCCCACCATTTAATTTTGTTGAAAAGTTAAATATAGTAAATATTAAAAAGAAAATTA
>CABYXC010000032.1 GCA_902522865.1 uncultured Alphaproteobacteria bacterium
ATAAATCTAGAATGTATTTGAGAGCTAAAATATTTGAAGTCGGTCCAAATTTTTCTAAATTATTACCAGACCAACAAGAAAATATTGCTACTGCTATAGCTTATGGCTCATCTGATGAACAAAACTGGTTATCAAATAAAAAAAATATTGATGTCTTTACTATAAAGGCTGATTTATTTGCTATTTTAGCCAATTTAAATGTACCAATAGATAATTTGTTATATGAAAAGCTTGAAGGTCAAATTTATCATCCTGGCAAATCATCTTCTTTAAGACTTGGTAAAAACAAAATAGCTAATTTTGGTGAGTTGCATCCAATTCTACTAAAAACAATGGATGTTAATTTCAAGGTATTTGGTTTTGAAATATATTTGGAGAATATTTCACAATTTCAAGAAAATAAATCTTACTCTAAAGGTGGGTTTGCTAACAATCCTTATCAAATGGTTGAAAGAGATTTTGCTTTTCTGTTTCCAAAAGAAATTAATGCTGGTGAGATTATTAAAAAAGTAAAAAAAATAGATAAAGACATAATTCAAAAAGTAACAATATTTGATGTTTATGATGGTGATAAACTTCCAGAAAATAAAAAAAGTATTGCTTTTAGGGTGTTATTGCAACCTCAAGATAAAACATTCAACGATCAAGAAATTGAGGAATTATCAAATAAAATAATTGACGAAATATCTAAATCGCTTGATGCTTCTATAAGAAACTAATGACAGAACTTAGTTCTATTCGTAATTTTTCAATTGTTGCTCACATAGATCATGGTAAATCAACGTTAGCCGATAGACTAATACAGTTTTGTGGTGGCTTAACTGATAGGGAGATGAAAGAGCAGGTTTTAGATTCTATGGAATTAGAAAGAGAAAGAGGTATTACTATTAAAGCTCAAACAGTTAGACTTTCTTACAAATCAAATGATGGCACGACCTACATACTTAATATTATGGACACTCCAGGGCATGTTGATTTCTCATATGAGGTATCAAGATCTTTAGCGGCATGTGAGGGGTCTTTATTAATAGTTGATTCTACACAGGGTGTTGAGGCACAAACATTAGCTAATGCGTATCAGGCGATTAATAATGATCATGAAATTTTACCTGTTCTTAATAAAATTGATCTTCCTTCTTCTGAGCCAGATAAGATAAAATCACAAATTGAAGATGTGCTAGGTATTGAAACAAATAATGCTTCTTTTGTTTCAGCTAAAACAGGTGTTGGGATAGAAGATTTATTAAATAAAATCATAACACTTCTCCCATCGCCATCAGGTGAAATAAGTAAAGAATTGAAATGCATGTTAGTTGACAGTTGGTATGATAGTTATCTTGGTGTTGTGGTACTGGTAAGAGTTATAAATGGAGAGCTAAAAAAAGGTCAGAAAATAAGATTTATGGCAACAGGTGCCACATATACAATTGATAGAGTGGGTATATTTTCTCCTAAGGCAACTGAAGTTGATACACTTGGACCTGGTGAAATTGGCTTTATAAATTCTGGTATTAAAAGTGTTTCTGATTGTAAAGTTGGTGACACAATAACAGATGATAAACTTCCAACTGAAGAAGTTCTTCCAGGTTTTAAACCATCCCAACCGGTAGTTTTTTGTGGAATGTTTCCAGTTGACTCAGACGACTATGAACATATGCGTGATAGTATGTCTAAACTTGCTTTGAATGATTCAAGTTTTTCTTACGAGCCTGAAGTAAGTCCTGCCTTAGGTTATGGTTTTCGCTGTGGTTTTTTAGGTTTACTACATTTAGAAATTATTAGAGATCGGTTTGAAAGGGAATTTAATTTAGAACTCGTAACTACTGCACCTTCAGTTGTTTACAAAATTTTAATGAAAGATGGGTCAACTGTAAATCTACATAATCCCACAGATATGCCAGATCCAGTAAAGGTAGAAAATATTTCAGAGCCTTGGATAAAGGCTACAATAATTGTACCTGAAGAATTTTTAGGATCAGTGCTAGAATTATGTACTTCTAAAAGAGGTATTCAACTAAACATGAGTTATGCAGGTAATAGACCCTTAGTAGAGTACAAACTTCCACTGAATGAAGTCGTATTTGATTTTTATGATAGATTAAAATCAATTACTAAAGGGTATGCGAGTTTTGATTATGAAATTACAGGTTATGAAGTTAATAATTTAGTTAAAGTAGGTATACTTATAAATGGAGATCCAGTTGATGCACTATCTTTAATTGTTCATAAAGATAGATCTGAACAAAGAGGTAGAGCATTGTGTGAAAGATTAAAAGATTTAATTCCAAGACAACAATTTAAAGTAGCAATTCAAGCTGCAATAGGTGGTAAGGTCATTGCCCGTGAAACAGTAGCTTCATTTAGAAAAGACGTAACACAAAAGCTATATGGTGGAGATGTAACAAGAAAGAATAAACTTTTAGATAAACAAAAAAAAGGTAAAAAAAGAATGAGGCAGTTTGGAAAAGTTGATATTCCACAAAATACTTTTTTAAATGCTTTAAAGATGAATGATAATTGAAAAAGGAGAGATGTGAGAGCGGTTTAATCAGCACGCTTGGAAAGCTTGTCCTTTAGAACGAAGAACCGATATAATTCCTTCATTATTTATATAACTAAATTTTAAAATGTTAAGTGATCACGAATTGATCACACTAAGAAAGGAAGAAATTATGGCTACTATTCGTAAAGTACGTAGAAGATGGCAAGCAATAATC
>CABYXC010000033.1 GCA_902522865.1 uncultured Alphaproteobacteria bacterium
ATGCATAATTTTAGCTTTTCCAGCAGCCTACTCACTCGCAAGATTAAATTTACCAGCCAAAAATATTATACTTGGAACTTTAATTTCTATTTATTTTCTTCCAACAATACTTTTTGTAATTCCCTTATTTGTAATATTAGTTTCATATCAACTAGATGACACTATTTTAAGTCTAGTTGTTCCTTATACTGCCTTTACATTACCTTTTGTGATTTGGATTTTAAAATCATTTATTGATAAACTACCTGTTGAGGTGGAGGAAGCTGCAAAAATTGATGGTTGTTCTACTCTACAGCTTTTAATTCACATCATTTTCCCTTTATTGAGACCTGGTTTAATAGCAGCCTTCATATTTGCATTTATTTTATCTTGGGTTGAATTTTTAACACCTTTAATATTTACTAATAATTTGAAAATTTCTACTGTAGCTCTTGGATTATTTAGGAGCACTATAGACATTAAAATTGGTCAACAAGCTGCAGCAGCAATAATTACTTTAATTCCAGTCACAATACTAATGATTTTTTTCCAACAATATATTACAAAAGTAGTATTATCGGGAAGTGATAAATAATGAGTAAATTAAAAATTGCAGTTATTGGAACTGGTCTAGTTGGTACATTTCATGCAGAAGCTTTTTTTAGAAATCCTAATTCTGAGCTTGTTGCTGTTTGTGATGTTGATAAAGAAAAGGTTAATTCTGTTGCACAATCATTTAATTGTAAAGCTTATGAAGATTTTACAAAATTAATAAACACTGAAACATTAGATGCTATTAGTATTGCTACACCTGAACAAATCAGAATAGAGCCTGCTGTTATGTCAGTAAAAAAAGGTTTAAAAATTTTACTAGAAAAACCTCTCGGTAGAAATTTGGAAAAAATACATGAGTTAGTCGATAAAATAAAAGATCATAAAAAAATTATTTCTGTAAATTTCATTCTTCATGAAGATCCGCGATATAAATTAATGAAAGAGAAAGTTAAAAATGATGAAATTGGCAATATTGTATCTTGTTTTGCACGAAGAAGGGGTAACAGGTTTGGAATTGAAATTTATGCTCCATGGACTGACCTTTTATCCTCAACTTTGATTCATGATATTCAAATGACTATGTCCATTAATAAATCAAAGCCAGTAAGAGTTTTTGCAGAGGCAGTTATTAGAGAATGTAAGGAATATGACTCGCATGATGCTGTAATGGCAATCATGAAATTTGATGATGGAAGTTTAGCTTCCTTTGAAACATCTTGGGTTTTGCCTAAAAATCAACCAGAACCACTAGACCCAGCACTTCATGTTGTAGGTGATAAAGGATCAATTATTATAGAAGGATCATCAATGGGTTTGCAGATGCAAACAGAAACAAATTATATGAAGCCAGATATAGCTAATTGGCCAACTATAGACTCAAAAGTTGATGGGTGCTTAAAGAGAGGCTTAGATAAATTTATTGAGGATTGCGTTTTTGATCAAAAACCAGCAGTAAATTTACAGGCTGCTTTAGAAGCAGAAAGAGTTGTATTTGCAATGAAGGAATCAATTGCTAAAGGTACTCCAATCGATATTAATATATCGTAAATTTTAAATTCTTTAAATTTTAATGATAATTATATTAACACAATGTTTTCCATCAAGAGTTGGAGGGATAGAAACCCTAATGTACAATTTAGCGTTGCATCTAAGTCGTTCCAAAGATGTAATTGTATTAGCAGATCAACAAAATTTTAAAGAAGATAATATTTTTGATCAAAATGAAATAAATTTTTCTACAAAAAGATTTCGAGGTATAAAGTTTTTAAGAAATAGAAAAAAATTTAATGAACTTAAAAAAATACATGTTTCATCAAAAATTGATGCAGTAATTAGTGATAGTTGGAAAAGCCTTGAAGTACCAATAGATTTTCTTAAGAAAAATAAAATACCAGTTATCAGCTTAGCTCATGGTAATGAAATAATAATTAAAAACGATAAACATCATAAACGTGTAAAAAACATATTAGAATATGTAAATGCAATAGTAGTAAATTCAAGCTACACGAAAAATTTACTAAATAAATTAAGTAATAATTTTAAAAATGTTAAAATAATATACCCAGGTATTAATATTAAAAAAAATTATATTGAAGAAAATATAAATTTAAATCAAGGCTCGCCAACATTACTTACTCTTGCAAGACTTGAAAAGAGAAAAGGTCATGCTTTAATTTTAAAATCTATAATGAACTTAAAAAAATATTTTCCTGATATTCAATACATAATTGCAGGAGAAGGTGAGGAGCTAGATAGTATTAAAAATAAAATTAAAGAATACAATCTTCAAGATCATGTAAATTTAGTTGGCACCGTTAATGAAAACCAAAAAAATTATATATTTTCTAATACTGATTTAATGATAATGCCAACTCTAGATGAGAGTTCAGCGAAATCAATTGAAGGATTTGGTATAGCCTACATAGAAGCAGCAAATTTCAAAATACCATCAATAGCATCTAATATAGGTGGCACTCCTGAAGCAGTAATACACAATAAAACAGGCTTAATAATAAAAGATATTGATGAATTAGATGAAGCAATAAAAAGCTTAATAGATAA
>CABYXC010000034.1 GCA_902522865.1 uncultured Alphaproteobacteria bacterium
ATAAAGACACATTAATGATTGGAAGGAGTCATGGTATACATGCTGAACCTATTACTTTTGGATTAAAATTATCTTCCTTTTATTTTGAGTTTAAAAGAAATTTAGAAAGACTTGATCAAGCGATCAACGAAATATCTGTTTGTGCTATTTCTGGGCCTGTTGGAACATTTAATTCTATAGACCCACGAGTTCAAGATTATGTAGCAAAAAAACTTAAACTAAATTCTGAAGATATATCAACTCAAGTAATTCCAAGAGATAGGCATGCGTATTTTTTCTCAGTACTAGGAATTTTAGCGTCTTCTATTGAGAGGTTTGCTGTGGAAATTCGAAATTTACAAAAAACAGAAGTGTTAGAAGTTGAAGAAAGTTTTTCTTCTAAGCAAAAGGGTTCTTCTGCAATGCCTCACAAACGTAATCCAGTATTAAGTGAGAACTTAACAGGTATCTCACGTTATATTAGAAGTGGTGTAATACCTTCACTAGAAAATGTCGTACTTTGGCACGAGAGAGATATTAGTCATTCTAGTGTTGAAAGAATTACAACTCCAGATATTACAATTGCAACTGATTTTGCACTGAGTCGTTTAAATGGCATTATAAAGAATTTAAAAGTCTATCCAAAAAATATGTTGAAAAATTTGAATATGCTTGGGGGTTTACATAGAACTCACAATATTATGTTAAAACTAATTGAAAAAGGATTGAAAAGACAACAAGCCTATAAAATTGTTCAAGAAAGTGCCATGGAATCATGGAATAATAATAAGAATTTTTCTCAAGTTTTACAAAAAAATAAAGAATTAAACAAAAAATTAAATTCAAAAGAAATCGAAAAAATCATTAAAGATGATAACGATCTAAAGAAAATAGATTGGATTTTTAAAAATAAAATTAAATAGTCTTTATTTTTTTTAATATCTGAACTATTTTATAGGTATGCCAATGACTGTTGAACAAATTGAACAATTTATTAAAGAAGCTATACCAGACGCAACTGTTGAAATTGAAGATCTTAAAGGAGACGGTGATCATTACAGTGCTACAGTGACGTCAAAATCCTTTTCTGGAAAAACAAGGGTAGAACAACATAAGATGGTTTATGATGCTTTTAATGGTAAGATGGGTAGTGATTTGCACGCACTTAGGCTAAAAACTGTATCGGAGTAATAATGAATAATAACGACCATGTATCTCAAAATATAGAAAATGAAATTAACTCAAATGATGTAATGCTTTTCATGAAGGGTACCCCTGTATTTCCAATGTGTGGATTTTCTGCAAGAGTAGTTGAAATATTAAATAAAGTAGGTGTTAAATTTGGAAGTGTGAATGTGTTAGAGAGTGACGAAATGAGAGAAGGTATTAAAACATATTCTAATTGGCCAACCATACCACAACTTTATGTTAAGAAAGAATTTATAGGTGGGTGTGATATTATAACTGAAATGTTTGAAAGTGGTGAATTATTAGAATTATTCAATACAAATGGAATAGACGTAAACCCGTCATAGTTTGTTAAATAATAAATTTTCTAAAGGTGTAATATTTTCCTGTATTGCAGCAGTTTTTTGGGGACTTCCACAACCTCTTTTTTTTAATGAATTAAATCACGTTGAGACTATTGAAGTTGTAGCTCATAGAGGTTTTTGGTCGTTTATTTTTCTATTTTTATTATTAATTTTAGTTTCAAAATTAAGTGATTTTATTGAAATATTTAAATCTAGAAAAAGAATTTTTATTTTAACAATTACAGCTTTTCTTATTGCAGGTAACTGGGCAGGTTTTATTTATTCTGTAGGGCAAGAAAGAGTTCAGGATGCATCAATGGGTTACTTTATTACTCCAATGATCAGTATTATTTTAGGTTATTTTTTTTTAAATGAAAAAATAACTAAGCCTAAATTTACATCTGTATGTCTTATGTTCTTAGGTATATTATTCTTATTTATTAACCTGAATCAATTTCCATTCCTAATAATTTGGATTGGAACTTCATGGGCAATATATGGATTGTTAAGAAAACAAGTTAATGTCAATCCTTCAATTGGTTTACTTTATGAAACTTTCATAATATCTTTAATATCTATCCCGTATTTAGCTTATTTATTTTGGCAAAATGAAAATAGTATTTTTAGTATTGATTTAAAGACATCATTATTTTTAATTCTAACAGGAGCTGTAACAATTTTTCCATTATTTTTTTTTAATTTGGGTTTAAAATTTATTCAATTAGGTCTTGCTGGAGTTTTATTTTACTTAGCACCAACATTTCATTTTATAACTTCAGTATTTATTCTTAATGAAGAAATTTTACAAATTAAGTTAATATCATTTATAATTATTTGGATAGGAATAATAATTTATATTTATGATAGTTATAAAAAAGAAATTATCTTGAATAATACTCAATAACTAAATTAGGTTCCATAGTTACAGGATAAGGAACATCATGAATTAGAGGTGCTCTTAAAAAACGACCTTTCAACTCTTTTACATCAACTTCTAAGTATTCTGGAA
>CABYXC010000035.1 GCA_902522865.1 uncultured Alphaproteobacteria bacterium
ATCTCCATTAACCAAGTCTTATGTTGATGCTGGCAAATTACCACCAGTTAATGAAAGGATGCCAAAAGAGCCATGGATGGCAAAAACAGATCAAATGGTTGATGGTATTGGTGAATATGGTGGAACATTCCGTCATGTAATTGGTGGAAGACCAGAGGGTTTCAACTGGTTAGCTGGTCAAAGTCAAGGTTGGGGTGGAATTAACATTCAGTTAATGGAGTCTTTAACAAGACTTGGTCCATTATGGCAAATTAAACCAGAGGAAGCTAATCCACTTCCAAATTTAGCTAAAGATTGGGAATGGAGTTCTGATAGAAAATCATTAACAATGAATCTAATTGAAGGTGCAAGATGGTCTGATGGAGACATTTTTGATACTGAAGATATAGATTTTTGGTGGAACGATAATGTTCAAGATGCAAATGTTGCATCTAGATTACCAAAAGATGCATTAGGTGCTGGAACAACACTTGAAATTTTGGGACCATATTCATTCAAATTTAATTTTGATGAACCAAAAGGTAATGCAGTCTTAGCACAACTTGCATATATGGGAGGAGCACCTGGACCATCACATGTGATGAAGCCACTTCACCCAGCTCATAATAGTGATGCTACATATGAGTCTTATGCAAACGGTATGCCGGCAAGTGTTTTACCAATAGTTACACTTGGTGCTTATGTGCCTGTAGTTCATAAAGTTGATGAGCTAATGGTAATGAAACGTAATCCATACTATTGGAAAGTTGATGAGGAGTGTAATCAACTTCCTTACTACAATGAAACTATCTACAAGTTAACATCTTGGGATGATAGAACCACGCAAGCTTTAGCTGGAACTGGAGATTTTTCAAATATGGAAAACCCAGGAAATTATGTTGAAGCATTAAAACAGAATAAAGATCCGAACTCTCCAGTTAAATCAGTTTTTGGAACTAGATTAATTGCTTGGGACCTTATGATGAATTTATCATCAGATTTTGGTGTTAGTAGTGATTATGAAAGAGAGCTAAGACAATTATTCAGAAATGTGGAATTTAGAAAAGCAATTTCTCATGCAATGGACAGAGACACTATGGGTCAATCTGTTGCTAGAGGACCTTTTTTCCATCCACATGCTGGTGGTTTTGTAGCTGGTTCACCATTTCATAATTTTGAAGACTCAATTTATTATGGATATAATGCTTCAGGAGCAAACAGTATCCTTGATGGTTTAGGTCTAAAAGATTCTGATGGTAATGGAATTAGAAACTTACCAAATGGTGGTGCTGATTTAGTAATTGATATACTTCACTCAAGTACTAGATCTACTGACATTAAGCTTGCTGATGCAGCGGTCAGTATGTTTGAAGCAATAGGTATTAAACCTGTTCTTAAACCAAGTGATAATACAGATGCCTTTACCGATAATGGTAATTGGAGTATGTTTATTGCTAGAGAGCACTGGGTTGTAGCAACAAAAAATATTGGTGATAGATTACCAACTACAACTCAAAACCCTGCATGGCATAGGGACAATGGTGGAGATCTTCTACCTTTCGAAGAAACATTAGTAGAAAAAGCTAAAGGTATTTTAGCAACAAATGATCTTTCGGAAGTTGCAAGTCTTGCAAGAGATATCCAAAGAGTTCGAACTGAAAACGTATATACAGTGGGTTTAATTCAAGCTCCTGCTGCACTTCTAATTAATAAAAGGATTAAAAACAATCATCCTGGTGCACCTGTATACATGTATGAGTGGGCTGAAGATGGTGTAATGAGAGAAAGACTTTATACACCAAAAGCAGATCAACTTGACGAATTCTTGCCTGGTGTACTGGCAGAATATAAATAATTTTAATTTATATGGCCCATTTTAATGGGCCATATTTTTTTTTGAAATGGGATTTCTAGTTTTTTTTATAAAAAGAGCATTAGCAACAATTCCTTTGCTATTTGCAATTACTGTAGTTGCTTTTACTCTTCTTCAAGCAATGCCTGGTGATTATGCAGATCAATGGAAAAATCAAACAATGATGCTTGGAGGTATTAGTGAAGAAGAGGCACAAATTCAAGCAGATGAATTAAGGGTAAAGTTGGGATTAGATAAACCAGTTTACATTCAATATTTTAATTGGGTAAAAGATTTAACCTTGTATTGGGATCTAGGAGAATCTTTTATTCAAAAAAGATCAGTAA